>CAJUNX010000022.1:11241-17085 GCA_910587865.1 uncultured Roseburia sp. | reverse complement strand
TATGGTCAGGAGCATCTGTTTACGCACCAGCACAAGCGGAGCATCTGAGCGGATCATAAAAGAAAAAGCAGCAGGCCAGAATCAGTCGGATGCGACCGGTTTTGGCCTTTTTTTTAGTTTTTTAGAAAAACACTTGACTGTAGAGTCTCTTCATACCTTATAAACAGGGTAAAACCGCGGACAAAAGCAGGATCTGGCATATGCAGAGCCTGTCTGAGACAGAAAAAAAGCGCCGCGGAACCAAAAGGAGGAGCAGTATGACAATCAAAGAAGTGGAACAGCGGCTTAAAATCACGCGGGCAAACGTCCGGTTTTATGAAAAAGAGGGACTCATCTTTCCCAAACGAAATCCGCTGAATGATTACCGCGATTACTCGGAGGAGGATGTAAAAAGTTTAAGCAAAATTATATTTTTAAGAGAAATCGGAATTCCGATTGCGGACATTCGCAGCCTGATTTTCGGAAAAATGGGAATCCATGAAATCCTGCGCAGACAAAAGGCGGTGCTTCTCGCCGAACAGCAGAAGACAAAGGATGCGGAGCTTCTGCTAAACCGTCTGCTCGCACAGCCGGAGACATCGTTTGAGGAACTCTCACTACCGGAGATCCCGTCCAACGGGCCCGAGCGGTCGCTGCGCGATACACTCGGCGAGCTGTGGTATTTCTGGGATAAGCTGGTGGTGTGGGGATTCTTTCTGCTGCAGGTGATCTGTACGGTCTGTGTGTTTCCGATGCTGCCGGAAGAGATTCCGGTCAGCTGGTACGGCGGCATGCCGACAGATTATAAAAACAGGATTTACTTTTTTGGATATCTTCTTTTGTCCATGCTGGTGCTTTACGGGATGCGGAATGTGCTCTACCGGTGGATCGTGGGGGCGCTGCGCTGCTTTCTGGATGAGATAAACGCTGCGGTTACGGTCGGCGGGATCGGTTATTCCTTCTCCCTGCAGGTGTTCACGGTGCTCTGGCTGCGGGGATATCAGATGTCGCAGGATCTGTTTCTGATCGGCTGTATCTGTTTTTATGCTATTCTGGTGGCGCTGGCGTTTTTGGTGATCCGGCATAAAAAGCTGCACATGAGCGGCGGCAGTGTCTGAAGAGAGGAGAGGAACGATGGGAGGATTTGCTGTAATCGCGGCAGGGATTATTTTTATGCTCGTGTATGCGCTGTGGAACCGGGCGATGGCGGGAACGTGGCGCAGGGAACGGGGAGAACGGCGCAGAAGGGAGTTCGGGAGCGATCCCTCCTGCACACGCCAGTATGAGAGAAGCAGGGAGCTTCTGGAGGAAATTGCGGTCTACTATGAGGAGACGAAGGAGACGCTGTCAGAGGGAAACGTGGATGAGGTGACCTGGAACGACCTGGAGATGGACGAGGTGTTTTTGCGGATCAACCGAACGGAGAGTTATATCGGAGAGCAGGTGCTCTACCGGCGGCTGCATCAGACTGCGGGGCAGGAGGCCGCCGGCGAGGAAGAATCGGACATGTCAGGAGCCGCCGGCGGGTGCGGCCTGGGGAGTGAATCAAAGCCCACGGGTGAGGAAGAATCGGACAGGACCAAAGCCGCCGGCGGGTGCGGCCTGGGGAGTGAATCAAAGCCCACGGGTGAGGAAGAATCGGACAGAACCAAAGCCGGCGGCTCACCTTCGCCGGCGGGCGCGGCAGAGTGGGATCGCTTCGAGCAGCGGCTGCGGTATCTCACCGAAAATGAAAATGGGAGGGAGCGGCTGCAGGAGGCGTTATCGCAGATCGGAAAGACACGGGAAGATTATTATCTGCCTGTATTTTTAAAAAACGCCGATATCCTGCGTGTGGAGCATCTGTGGCTGTACCGTACGCTGCAGGCGGTTCTGATCGGAAGCTTTCTTCTTGGGATGCTGACAAGGCACCCGCTCGCGCTTGTGGTGCTGATCGCAGCCGCTTTGGTGAATTTCATGATCTACATTTATAGTAAGGCAAAATATGAGATATATCTCTATGCGCTCGGAAGCGTAAAGCAGATGCTGCGTTTTCATTCGATGCTGGAAGAGGATCGGGAACTTCGGGAGCTTTTTGTGACAGAGAGACAGAGCCGGGCGGCGGCCGACCTGCGGAAGCTGATGCGCTATATCGGAAGTTTTCAGAGAAAAAAAGCGGGGGCGCTGACCGGGGATGCGTTTGATCTGCTGCGGGATTATCTGATCGGGATCACATTGTGGGACATCACGGCATTTGCGCGGATCGCGCGGATTCTGGAGGGAAAAGAAAGCGAACTGTTTTTGTTATATGAAGCCTGCGGGGAGATCGATATGCAGATAGCGGTGGCTTCTTTTCGAAAAAGTCTGCCGGACTTTTGCCTGCCGGCGTCTGACGGCGGGGAAAGATTTCTGGCGCGCGGGCTTTATCACCCGCTGCTGTCTGATCCGGTGCACAATGATTTTGCGCCGCGGGGAAACGTGATGATCACCGGTGCAAATGCCTCCGGAAAATCCACGTTTCTAAAGGCGGTCGCGGTAAATGCGATCCTGGCGCAGTCGATCCACACGGCGGCGGCGGAAACATTTTCGATGCCGCATCTTTGGGTGATGACATCCATGGCGGTCCGGGATGACCTGCTGGGCGGGGAGAGCTACTATATCAGAGAGGTCCGCTATTTAAAACGCATTATCGATGCGGTGCGCAGAGGCCGGCCGGTGCTCTGCGTGATCGACGAGATTCTGCGGGGGACAAACACGAAGGAGCGTCTGGCGGCCTCCGAGGCGGTCTGCCGGTATCTGCTGGGCCGGCCCGGGCTTGTGCTGGTGGCGACACATGACCTGGAGCTTGCGCAGACGCTGGACGGAATCTACGAGAATTACTGCTTTCAGAGCAGCATCACGGGGGAGGACATCGTGTTTGACTACCGGATCTATCCCGGGACGGAGGGCGGTCAGAACGCGATCCGTCTGCTGGCGCACATGGATTTCCCGGAGGAGATTGTGGCGATGGCAGAACGGCTGCACCCGTCAGATCCGGCCGCCGGACAGGGGATCTGAACCGTAAAACCGCTTTACCGCATCGAGCCTTGCGCTCATATTGACCAGCATCGCGTCCGCGACGGTGATGGCGGCCATGGCCTCGACGACGACGACGGCGCGCGGCACGATCACCGGATCGTGGCGTCCGCGGATACTGATTTCGATTTCTTCCCCGTCCCGGCGGACGGTCTGCTGCGCGGCCGAGATCGAGGGCGTCGGTTTTACGGCGGCCCGGAGGATAATGTCGCTGCCGTCGCTGATGCCGCCTAAGATGCCGCCCGCGTGGTTGGACATCTTTGCGGGTTTGCCGTCTTTTGTCCGGCAGAACGGGTCGTTATTGCCCTTTCCGGTAGCTTTTGCGGCCGCAAAACCGTCTCCGATCTCAAAGCCTTTTACCGCGCCGATGGACATGACCGCTTTTGCGAGAGCGGCGTCAAGCTTGTCAAAAACGGGATCGCCGATACCGGAGGGCACGCCGTGAATGATACACTCCACAACACCGCCGGAAGAGTCCTGGTCCGCCATGCACGCGTCAAGATATGCGGCGGCCGCTTCTGCGGCCTCTGCGTCCGGCATGCACAGCGGGTTTTTTGCGATCTCTTCCGCGCAGAAGCGGTCGTCACTGACCCGGACGGGGCCGATGGAACGGGTGAAGGTCGTAAAGGTGACGCCAAGCTGTGTCAGAAGCTTTGCGGCGATCGCGCCTGCGGCGACCCGGCCGACGGTCTCGCGGCCCGACGAGCGGCCGCCGCCCCGGTAATCGCGGAAACCGTATTTTTCGTCAAATGTAAAATCGGCATGTCCGGGACGGTAGTAAGAGGCAATCTCACTGTAGTCCTTTGACTGCTGATTTTTATTGTAAACGGCAACGGAGATCGGCGTGCCCGTGGTCTTCCCTTCAAAAACACCGGAGAGCAGCTCCGCGGCATCGTCCTCTTTTCGCGGCGTCGCATACCGGGACTGTCCGGGTTTTCTGCGGTCTAAATAGAGCTGGATGTCGGAAGCGTCAAGCGAAAGTCCGGCCGGACAGCCGTCGACCGTGACGCCAAGCCCCGTTCCGTGGGATTCTCCCCAGGTGGTCACCTGAAAGATCGTACCGGTTTTAGAACCTGCCATTGTATTCACCATACCTTTCTGTCATGGCGGAGCGCCGTTGGCCGGTCCGCCGTTTTTTTACGGTATTACAGGATGTCGGGAGCGAACGGATCCGTCCCGGCATCCTATTATAAAAGATTTGACTTTGCCTGGCAACCGTAATATGGTAAAATATGCGTAATTGCCGAAAACGGCGCGAAGCGGAGGATGGATGCATGGAGAATCGCTATCTCGTAAAAACAGTAAATCAGCCCGTCGACTGGAAGGTGACGGTGCCGGGGTCAAAGAGTATGACGAACCGGGCGCTGCTTCTGGCGGCGCTCTCGGAGGGGACAGTGGAGGTGGAGGGCGTGCTGTTTTCCGACGATTCGAGGCATTTCCTCGGATCGCTTGACGCGCTCGGGTTTGCGCTGCGTGTGGATGAGGAGAGAAAACATGTGACCGTGACCGGCTGCGGCGGAAAGATCCCCAGAAAAGAGGCTCAGATAGATGTGGGAAGTGCGGGCACGGCGGCGCGTTTTCTGACCGCGATGCTGGGCGTATCGGACGGCTGCTACACGATTCTGGCCTCGGAGCAGATGAAGCGCCGCCCGATGCTTCCATTGTTTGAAGGACTGATGTCGGTGGGAGCGCGGATCACATACCTGGAGAAGGAGGGATTTCTGCCGGTGAAAATCTGCGGCCGCGGGTATCGCGGGGAGGAAGAAGCGGGCCCGGCGAAGGGAACTCCTGGGACGGCAGGGGAAGAAGCGGGCCCGGCGCTGCCGGCTGAGCTCGCACTTGACATCAGCAAAAGCACCCAGTTTTTAAGCGCCATGCTTTTAGTCGCGCCGATGATCCGGCAGGGGCTTTTCGTTCGTATCACCAGCGAGAAGACGGACGGTTCCTACATTCGTATTACGAGAACCATGATGGAGGAGTTCGGTGTGACGGCGGAATTCGACGGACGAAATTATACGGTTGCGCCCGGCGTGTCCTATCGCAGAGAGCGGTGTACGGTGGAACCGGACATGTCGGCGGCCTGTTATTTTTATGCGGCGGCTGCGGTCACGGGCGGTCGCGCCGTGGTGAACCATGTGCACAGGGACAATACGCAGGGCGATCTGAAGTTTCTTGAGGTGCTGGCGCGGATGGGCTGTACCGTGGAGGAGACGGCGGACGGCATCTGTGTGACGGGGCCGCGGGACGGGAAGCTTCACGGGATCACGGTCGATATGAATGATTTTTCCGACCAGGCGCTGACTCTGGCGGCGATCGCGCCGTTTGCGGATGCGCCGGTGCAGATCCGCCATATCGGGCACATCCGCCTGCAGGAATCAGACCGGATCCGCGCGATCACGGAGGCGCTTGGAGCGCTGGGGATCCGGTGTGAGGAGGAAGAGGATGCGGTGAGGATTCTGCCGAAAGAGCCGCACGGTGGGACGGTGAAGACATATGAGGATCACCGCGTGGCGATGGCGTTTGCGCTGACGGGACTTCGGACAGATGGTGTGTGGATTGAAAATCCGGCCTGCTGCGGGAAGACCTTTGAGGAATATTTTGACGTGTTGGAGGAACTGACAGGCGGCGCGTCAGCCGGCCGGAAATGCCAGTGAGGAGCCAGAAAGAAAAGGCCGGCTGAAACAAAGTACGCGGGAGCCGGCCAAAACAGAGAGCACGAAAAAGGCAGAGACCGGCCGGAAATGCCAGTGAAGAGCCAGAAAGAAAAGGCCGGCTGAAACAAAGTACGCGGGAGCCGGCCAAAACAGAGAG
>CAJUNX010000022.1:0-11141 GCA_910587865.1 uncultured Roseburia sp. | reverse complement strand
ACAGAGAGACCGGAACAGGCAGAGACCGGCCGGGACAGAGAGACCGGAACAGGCAGAGACCGGCCGGGACAGAGAGACCGGAACAGGCAGAGACCGGCCGGGACAGAGAGCACGGAAAAGGCAGAGACCGGCCGGGCCAGTCCGGAAGAGATTAAGAAAGAGAGGGGCAGAAAAAGAATGTACGAGTTAATCAGGCGGGAAGGGCGCGCGAAGCGCGGTGTGTTTCACACGGTGCACGGCGATATAAAGACCCCGGTATTTATGAATGTGGGCACGGTTGCGGCGATCAAAGGGGCAGTGTCGACGGAGGATCTGGAGGAGATCGGCTGTCAGGTACAGCTCTCGAATACCTACCATCTGCATGTGAGGACAGGGGACCGTCTGATCCGGGAACTTGGGGGACTGCACCGGTTTATGTCGTGGAATCGCCCGATTCTGACGGATTCCGGCGGATTTCAGGTGTTTTCGCTGGCGGGACTGCGCAGGATTAAGGAGGAGGGGGTCTATTTTCACTCCCACATCGACGGGGCAAAGATTTTTATGGGACCGGAGGAGAGCATGCAGATCCAGTCGAATCTCGGCTCTACGATCGCGATGGCGTTTGACGAGTGCGCGCCGGCGCTGGCGGACAGAAGCTACGTGGAGGACTCCGTGGCGCGGACGACCAGGTGGTTAGAGCGCTGCAAAAAGGAGAGAGCGCGTCTGAACGGACTGGAGGGAACCGTCAATCCGCGCCAGATGCTGTTCGGGATTAACCAGGGCGCGATTTTTGCGGATATCCGGATCGACCATGCAAAGCGGATCTCGGAGCTTGACCTTGACGGATATGCGATCGGCGGCCTTGCGGTCGGCGAGACGCACGAGGAGATGTATCACATTTTGGATGAGACGGTGCCGCACCTGCCCGCGGAGAAGCCGACCTATCTGATGGGGGTCGGAACGCCGGCCAATATCTTAGAGGGCGTGGAGCGCGGCGTGGACTTTTTTGACTGCGTGTATCCGTCGAGAAACGGGCGGCACGGGCATGTGTACACAAATCAGGGGAAGCTGAATCTGTTCAATCAGAAATATGAAAAGGATCAGCGTCCGATCGAGGAGGGCTGTCAGTGTCCGGCCTGCCGCAGATACACGAGAGCCTACATCCGTCATTTGCTCAAAGCAAAAGAAATGCTCGGGATGCGCCTGTGCGTATTGCACAACCTGTATTTTTACAACACGATGATGGCGGAAATCCGGGATGCGCTCGACGCGGGAAGATTCGTTTCCTATAAGGAAGAAAAGCTTTACGGTATGAGCCAGGGCGCCGTGAAATGACGAAGAAGCGCAAAAAGGAAAAAAAGACTTGCCGAACCGCGCAGGATTGTGTACAATACTCTTTAGTGTTTTGGAGAGGCCGGTGTGATGCAGGGTGGCAGTCTCCATGATCAGGCAACAGGAAGGCAGTAACAGGAGGAAATCATATGTTTTCAATTTTGGCAGATGCAGCAGGCGGTTCTGCGGCAGCGGCAGGTGGCAGTATGCTGATCTGGCTGGTGGTCATGTTTGTGTTTTTATATTTTTTCATGATCCGTCCGCAGCAGAAGGAGACGAAGAAGAAGACCGCGATGCTCTCCGAGCTTGCGGTGGGAGATACCGTGCTTACCACAAGCGGATTTTACGGCGCTGTGATCGATATTGCAGACGATACCGTGATTGTGGAATTCGGGAGCAATAAAAACTGCCGTATTCCGATGCAGAAGAGCGCAATCTCCGCGGTCGAGAAGCCGGACGAGGCAGCAGAATAGGGCAGACTGACAGAAAAGGGCTATGGACCGGTGGGTTTATAGTCTTTTCTTTATATCAAAAACAAATACTATCGGCGCATTGTATAAATACAGATTATATTCGTTATGAAAAAGAAAAATATAGAGAATAGTTGCAATGTTTCTTAAGATCCATTATGATAAAAGCTATCTATCTGCTGTGATAAAGCCCCAAAGCGGGCTGAGTGAATAAGGAGGATTGTGGGATGGAATATAAGATCGGAGTGATTGCCGGCGACGGGATCGGGCCGGAGATCGTAGCGGAGGCCAGAAAGGTACTTGACCGGGTCGGATCGGTATACGGCCATACATTCTGCTATGAGGAGATACAGATGGGAGGCTGCTCGATTGACGCGACAGGCGTGCCGCTGACAGACGACGCCATCGCTGCGGCAAAGGCGTCCGATGCGGTGCTGATGGGATCGATCGGCGGCAATACGGCCACCTCGCCCTGGTATCAGCTTCCGCCGGACAGACGCCCGGAGGCGGGGCTGCTTCGGCTTCGCAAGGAGCTGAATCTGTTTGCGAATTTAAGGCCGGCGTATCTTTATGATGAGCTGCGCGCGGCGTGTCCGCTGCGGGACGAGATCATCGGGGACGGCTTTGACATGATGATCATGCGGGAGCTGACCGGCGGCCTTTATTTCGGGGAGAGAAAGACGGAGAATCAGAACGGCGTTCTGACGGCGACCGATACGCTTACATACAGCGAGACTGAGATCCGCCGGATCGCAAAGCGCGGGTTTGACATTGCCAGGAAGCGCCGGAAGAAGGTGACGAGCGTGGATAAGGCAAATGTGCTCGACTCCTCGAGGCTTTGGAGAAAGATTGTGGAGGAGGTCGCGGCGGATTATCCGGACGTGGCGTACGAGCACATGCTCGTGGACAATTGCGCGATGCAGCTGGTGAAGGATCCGAAGCAGTTTGACGTGATTCTGACGGAAAATATGTTCGGAGATATCCTCTCGGACGAGGCGAGCATGGTGACCGGCTCGATCGGGATGCTCGCGAGCGCCAGCTTAAATGACACGAAGTTCGGCCTCTATGAGCCGAGCGGCGGCTCTGCGCCGGACATCGCCGGAAAGGGTATTGCCAATCCGATTGCGACGGTCTTAAGCGCCGCGATGCTGCTGCGCTACAGCCTTGATCTTGACGCGGAGGCGGATGCGGTAGAGGCTGCGGTAAAGCAGGTGTTAAAGGAAGGCTTTCGCACGATCGACATCATGCCGCAGGAGAATGCCATGGGAGAAAGCGGGCAGGCTGAGGTGACGCAGGTGGGCACCGCGCAGATGGGCGATCTGATCTGCGGCCATATCGGAGTCTGACAGAATAACGGCAGGCCGTGAAGAGAAAAAAGCAGACCGGCATCGGGACTGCGGGAATATGTAAGAATAACGGCAGGCCGTGAAGAGAAAAAGCAGGCCGCATCGGGACTGCGGGAACATGTGAGAATAACGGCAGGCCGTGAAGAGAAAAAAGCAGACCGGTATCGGGACTGCGGGAACATGTGAGAATAGCGGCAGGCCGTGAAGAGAAAAAAGCAGACCGGTATCGTCTGCGGGAAGATGTGAGAATAACAGAGGGGCCGGGAAGAGAAAAAGCAGACCGGCATCGTCTGCAGGAAGATGTGAGAATAACAGAGGGGCCGGGAAGAGGAAAAGCAGACCGGCATCGGGACTGTGAAAATAAGCAAACGGCTGTGCGAAGATAAGAGGCCGCACGGCGGAAAAGAGGACAGCATGAAGAGTGATAACGTAAAAAAAGGGATGCAGCAGGCGCCGCACAGAAGTCTGTTTCACGCGCTCGGCTTTACGGCGGAGGAGATGGATAAGCCGATGGTCGGCATTGTCAGCTCTTATAATGAGATTGTGCCGGGCCATATGAACCTGGATAAAATCGTGGAGGCCGTAAAGCTCGGCGTGGCGGAGGCCGGCGGCGTGCCGGTGGTATTTCCGGCGATCGCGGTCTGCGACGGGATCGCGATGGGGCATATCGGGATGAAATATTCGCTCGTGACCCGCGACCTGATCGCGGACTCCACCGAGTGTATGGCGCTCGCACACCAGTTCGACGCACTGGTGATGGTGCCGAACTGCGACAAAAACGTGCCGGGTCTTCTGATGGCGGCAGCCAGAATCAACGTACCGACGGTCTTTGTCTCCGGCGGTCCGATGCTTGCAGGGCGTGTCAAAGGACAGAAGCGCAGCTTATCCTCGATGTTTGAGGCGGTCGGAGCTTATGCGGCCGGCACCATGACAGGGGAGGATGTGCGGGAATACGAGGAGAAGACCTGCCCGACCTGCGGATCATGCTCCGGCATGTATACCGCAAATTCCATGAACTGCCTGACCGAGGCGCTGGGTATGGGGCTTCGCGGAAACGGGACGATTCCGGCGGTATATTCCGAACGGATCCGTCTCGCGAAACATGCTGGTATGGCCGTGATGGAGATGTACCGGAAGGATATCCGCCCGCGCGATATCATGACGAAGGATGCGATTTTAAACGCGCTCACCGTGGATATGGCGCTCGGCTGCTCGACGAACAGCATGCTGCACCTGCCTGCCATCGCGCATGAGATCGGTTTTGATTTCGACATCGCATTCGCAAACCCCATCAGCGAAAAGACGCCGAATCTGTGCCATCTCGCGCCGGCTGGCCCGACTTATATGGAAGACTTAAACGAGGCGGGCGGCGTGTACGCGGTGATGAAGCAGCTCGCGGATATCGGCCTGCTTCACACGGACTGCATGACCGTGACCGGAAAGACGATCGGAGAAAATATTAAAAATGCGGTCAATAAAAACCCGGAGGTCATCCGGCCGGTAGAGAATCCCTACAGTAAGACCGGCGGCCTTGCCGTGTTAAAAGGCAATCTCGCTCCGGACGGAAGCGTGGTGAAGCGCTCTGCGGTCTGCGACGAGATGATGGTGCACGAGGGCCCGGCCCGGGTGTTTGACTGTGAGGAGGACGCGATCGACGCGATCAAGGGCGGTAAGATTGTCGCCGGCGACGTGGTGGTGATCCGCTACGAGGGTCCGAAGGGCGGCCCGGGTATGCGCGAGATGTTAAACCCGACCTCCGCGATCGCGGGTATGGGATTAGGCGCCTCCGTGGCGCTGATCACGGACGGACGTTTTTCTGGCGCAAGCCGTGGTGCGTCCATCGGTCATGTGTCGCCGGAGGCGGCGGTAGGAGGACCGATTGCGCTGGTGGAAGAAGGCGATCTCATCCGCATCAATATCCCGGAGCTTTCGCTTGAGCTTGCGGTTTCCGACGAGGAGCTTGCGGCCAGACGTGAAAAATGGCAGCCGAGGGAGCCGAAGGTGACGAGCGGATATTTAAAGAGATACGCATCGCTTGTGACCTCCGGAAACCGCGGTGCGATCTTACAGCTGCCGGGAGAAGAATAGAGCGCGGCCGGTCCGAATGCCCGGAAAAGCGGAGAAAAAGCGCGGCGGCCGGCCGTCTGAGCCGTGTCCCGGGATCCAGCCGTGCGGCTTTCTGACCGGCCATGTCATCGAAGTGAAGGCCGGGCCGGATGTCCGGGGAACAGCCTTTGGCCGTGTCATCGAAGTGAAGGCCGGGCCGGATGTCCAAGGAACAGCCTTTGACCGTGTCATCGAAGTGAAAGCCGGGCCGGAAGCCCGGGGAACAGCCTTTGGCCGTGTCATCAAAGTGAAAGCCGGGCCGGATGTCCGGGGAACAGCCTTTGACCGTGTCATCGAAGTGAAGGCCGGGCCGGAAGCCCGGGGAACAGCCTTTGGCCGTGTCATCGAAGTGAAAGCCGGGCCGGAAACCCGGGGAAACGAAGAGCAGTAAGGCGGCCGTCTGACCCATGGAGGATGCACATAGAAAGGAGACAACGAGCATGCAGTTAACAGGTGCGCAGATCGTCATCGAATGCTTAAAAGAGCAGGGAGTGGATACCGTATTCGGCTATCCGGGCGGAGCGATCCTGAATGTATACGATGAATTATATAAACACAGAGGGGAGATCCGACATGTCTTAACCTCCCACGAGCAGGGCGCGTCCCACGCGGCGGACGGATATGCGCGCAGCACCGGAAAAGTCGGGGTCTGTTTTGCGACTTCGGGGCCCGGGGCGACAAACCTGGTGACGGGGATCGCGACGGCGTACATGGATTCGGTTCCGGTGGTGGCCATCACCTGCAACGTGACCGTGCCGCTGCTCGGAAAAGACAGTTTTCAGGAGATCGATATCGCGGGTATCACGACGCCGATCACCAAGCATAATTTTATTGTAAAGGATGTCACGAAGCTCGCGGACACCATTCGCAGGGCGTTTACGATTGCGGCCTCCGGCAGACCGGGACCGGTGCTGGTGGATATCCCAAAAGACATCACGGCGGTAAAAACGGAATATACTGCGAAAGAGGCTGCCGCAGTGCCGCGGGTGACGGAGACGATCCGGACAAAGGACATCGATACCGCGCTTTCCATGATCGAAGCGGCAAAGCGCCCTTATATCTTTGTGGGCGGCGGGGCGGTCATCTCCGGAGCAAAAGAAGAACTCGCCGAATTTGTGCAAAAGGCGGACGCGCCGGTCTGTGATACCTTAATGGGCAAGGGAGCGTTTGACGGCACGAAGGAGCAGTACACCGGGATGCTCGGGATGCACGGCACAAAGACCTCCAATCTCGGGGTCAGCGGCTGCGATCTTCTGATCGCGGTCGGCGTGCGTTTTTCGGACCGTGTCATCGGAAATGCGAATACCTTTGCGAAGCAGGCGAAGATTCTCCAGTTTGACGTGGACGCGGCGGAAATCAACAAAAATATCCGCGTGGACGCATGCGTGATCGGCGATTTAAAAGAGATTCTCCTGCGGGTCAATGAACGGCTCATGCAGCAGAACCACGGAGCCTGGATGGAAAAAATCGCGTCGATGAAGGAGCAGTACCCGCTGACTTATCCGGAAACCGGCCTGACGGGCCCGTTCCTCGTGGAGGCGGTCTACCGCGCGACAAAAGGGGATGCGATCATCGTGACGGAGGTGGGGCAGCACCAGATGTGGGCGGCACAGTACTACCGTTATAAACATCCGCGCACCTTCATCACCTCGGGCGGACTCGGGACCATGGGCTACGGCCTCGGGGCTGCGATCGGCGCGCAGATGGCCAATCCGGGCCGCCGTGTCATCAACATTGCCGGTGACGGCTGTTTCCGCATGAATATGAACGAGATCGCGACCGCGGTGCGTCAGAAGCTGCCGATTGTCGAGATCATTGTCAATAATCATGTGCTCGGCATGGTGCGCCAGTGGCAGGATCTGTTTTATGAGCAGCGCTATTCCGCAACCGTGCTTGACGACGGCATGGATTACGTGAAGCTGGCGGAGGCGATGGGGGCACGCGGATATCGCGCCGCAGGCCGGGAGGAATTTGAAGCAGCGCTCACTGCGGCGTTTGCAGAGGACGGCCCGGTCGTGATCGACTGTGTGATCGACAGCGACGATAAGGTGTGGCCGATGGTTGCGCCCGGAGCGGATATCGGCAGCTGCTTTACGGGAGAGGAGCGGAAGGGCTGACGATTTTCCGGAGCTTTTGGAAGATAACAGGCTTTGCCGTTTTACGGGAGCGGAGCGGAAGAACTGACGATTTCCCGGAGCTTTTGGAGGTAACAGGCTTTGCTGCTTTACGGGAGCGGAGCGGAAGAGATGACCACTGCGGTCAGACAGGGAGGAAAGGAAAGAGATATGAGCAGAGTATATAATTTTTCGGCGGGACCCGCAGTTCTGCCGGAAGAAGTGTTAAAAGAGGCGGCGGAGGAGATGCTCGATTACCGGGGCAGCGGGATGTCCGTGATGGAGATGAGCCACCGCTCAAAGGTGTACGATACGATCATTAAGGAAGCGGAAGCTGATCTGCGCGATCTGATGCAGATCCCGGACAATTATAAGGTGCTGTTTTTACAGGGCGGCGCGTCCCAGCAGTTTGCGATGATCCCGATGAACCTGATGAAGAAGAAAAAAGCGGGTTACATCGTGACCGGCCAGTGGGCGAAGAAGGCATATCAGGAAGCGGGAATCTATGGGGAGGCCGTAAAGCTGGCGTCCTCCGAGGATAAGACCTTTTCCTATATCCCGGACTGTTCGGATCTCGACATTCCGGAGGATCTCGACTATGTGTATATCTGCGAGAACAATACGATCTACGGGACAAAATACAAAGAGCTTCCCGATACCAAGGGACACACGCTCGTGGCGGACGTCTCCTCCTGCTTTTTGTCGGAGCCGGTGGATGTGACAAAGTACGGTGTGATCTACGGCGGCGTGCAGAAAAATATCGGGCCGGCCGGCGTGGTGATCGTGATCATCCGCGAGGATCTGATCACGGAGGATACGCTTCCCGGGACGCCGACCATGTTAAAATACAAGACGCACGCAGACAGCGATTCGCTCTACAACACGCCGCCCTGCTACGGGATTTACATCTGCGGGAAAGTGTTCAAATGGATCCGGAAAATGGGCGGACTTTCCGTGATGAAGGAGCGCAACGAGGAAAAGGCAAAGCTTCTTTACGATTTCCTGGATGAGAGCAGGCTCTTTTCCGGCACGGTGGAGAAAAAGGACCGTTCGCTGATGAACGTCCCGTTTGTGACGGGAAATGACGAGCTGGATGCAGCCTTTGTAAAAGAGGCGGCAGCGGCGGGTTTTGTAAACTTAAAGGGCCATCGCAGCGTCGGCGGCATGCGTGCGTCGATTTACAACGCGATGCCGAAGGAAGGCGTGGAAAAGCTGGTGGAATTTATGAGGAAATTCGAGGTGGAACATGTATAAATATCATTGCTTAAATCCGATTGCAGCGGTGGGACTCGATCTGTTTTCGGAAGATTATCAGAAGACCGCGGAATTAAAAGATGCGGAGGCCGTGCTGGTGCGCAGCGCGTCGATGCATGACCTCGCACTGCCGGATTCGGTGGCCGCCGTGGCAAGAGCCGGGGCGGGCGTCAACAATATCCCGCTGGAAGAGTGCGCGAAAAAAGGGATCGTGGTGTTCAACACGCCGGGGGCAAATGCAAACGGCGTCAAGGAGCTTGTATTTGCGGGTATGTTTTACGCCTCCCGCGATATCGTGGGCGGGATCGACTGGTGCCTGGAAAATCAGAATGATGAGAATATCGCAAAAACAGCCGAAAAGCAGAAGAAAAACTTTGCAGGTACCGAGATCTCGGGAAAAAAGCTCGGCGTCATCGGGCTCGGCGCGATCGGCGTGCTCGTGGCGAACGCGGCGACGCATCTCGGCATGGAGGTATACGGCTACGATCCGTACATTTCGGTCACCGCGGCCTGGAATCTCTCGAGAAGCGTAAAACACATCAGCAATGTGGATGAAATTTACCGGGAATGCGATTATATTACGATCCATGTGCCGCTGCTTCCGGCCACGAAAAAGATGATCAGTGCGGAGGCGATCGCGCTGATGAAGCCGGAGGCGATCGTCCTGAATTTCTCGCGGGATCTTCTCGTGGACGAGGAGGCGATGGTGGATGCGCTCTCCGCCGGCAGGATAAAGCGCTATGTCTCCGATTTTCCGAATCCGACGACGGTCGGCGCAAAGGGCTGTATCGTGACGCCGCACTTAGGCGCGTCGACGGCGGAGTCGGAGGACAACTGCGCCATCATGGCGGTCCGCGAGATCCGCGATTACCTGGAAAACGGCAATATCATGCATTCCGTGAATTTCCCGGACTGCAATATGGCCGGATGCATGACGGAGGGAAGGCTCGGTATCCTGCACAAAAATGCGAAGGGGATGTTAAGCCGTTTTACCACCATCCTCGGGGATGCGGGGATCAATATCGACGGGATGGCGAACAAGTCAAAAGGAGATTTCGCCTATGCGCTGTTTGATGTGGATGCGTGTGTTTCCGAAGAGGTATTAGAGAAGCTTCGTGCGGTGGACGGCGTGCTCAGAGTCCGTAAGGTGAAGTAGGATGGCAGAAATCAGACCTTTCAGGGGAATCCGACCATCGAGGGAGAAGGCAGCGGCAGTCGCTGCCCTTCCTTATGATGTGTATACTAGAAAAGAAGCGGAAAAGGAAGTGGAGAGAAACCCGGAGTCGTTTCTTAAGGTAGACCGGGCGGAAACGCAGTTTCCTCTCTCTGTCGGAATGTATGAGGACAGGGTCTATCAGCGGGCGCACGATACGCTTTGGAAGCTCGTTGAGGACGGCACGCTGATCCGGGAGGACAGGCAGTGCTATTATCTATATGAGCTGACGATGAACGAAAGAGTGCAGACCGGGATCGTGGCCTGTGCGTCCATAGATGATTACATGACAAATGTCATTAAAAAGCATGAGCAGACGAGGCAGGAGAAGGAAGAGGACCGCATTCGCCATGTGGATGTCTGCAGCGCGCAGACCGGCCCGATTTTTCTGGCTTACCGCGCGAACGACGTGATCCGTGAGGTGATTGCGGAGGAGAAGAAACGGGAGGCGGAGTATGATTTTGTGTCGGGAGACGGAATCCGCCACCGCGTGTTTGTGATCCGGGACGATGCGGCCACAAAAAAGATTGCGGACGCATTTGCCGGGATCGACAGCATTTATATCGCGGACGGACATCACCGGGCGGCCTCTGCCGTGAAGGTGGGCTTAAAACGGCGGAAGGAGCACCCGGATTATACCGGGGAGGAAGCGTTTAATTATTTTCTCTCCGTGCTGTTTGCGGATGACGAGCTGATGATTATGGGATATCACCGCGTGATCCGTGATCTGAACGGATACTCGTTTCAGGGGTTTTACCGGGAGATGACCAAACGTTTTGAGCTGTCCGTGATCCGGGATACGAAGGACGCCTGCCCGAAGGAGAGGGGAACCTTTACCATGTATATCGACGGACACTGGCTGTCCTGCCGGATTAAGGAGGAGGACAGGGATCCGTCCGATCCGGTGCGGGATTTGGACGTCTCGATCCTTCAGGAAAAACTGCTGCGCCCGGTGCTCGGGATCGGGGATCCGAAGACGGACGGCCGGATCGACTTTGTCGGAGGGATTCGGGGGATGGAGGAGCTGGTGCGGCGCTGCAGCGAGGACTGCGCGGTGGCGTTTGCGCTTTATCCGCCGTCGATTGCGGAGCTGTTTGCAGTGGCGGACGCGGGGCGTCTGATGCCGCCGAAGTCGACCTGGTTTGAACCAAAACTGCGGAGCGGACTGTTCATTCATGAGATTTAAGGACGGGCCGCGCATGGAATGAGACGTCCGGGCAGCCGCGTGGAGTGAAGGCGTCCGCGTCGCGCCGGATGCAGTCTGTGGAATGAAGCGGAGCGTGTCGTCCGGGCAGCCGCGCATGGAATGAGACGTCCGGGCAGCCGC
>CAJUNX010000021.1:43822-67285 GCA_910587865.1 uncultured Roseburia sp. | reverse complement strand
AGCCGCACTGGATAAAGAGAACGCTTCCCTTGCCGCCGCAGGTGAGCCGCCCAAAGTTACGAAATTTGAAACCGACAAGGAGCGGTTACGCAGCGTGATCCGCACAGCCCTGTCCTCTGCCCTCTCTTTTGACTTGGTTAGGGCTTGCCGGATATATTCAGACTGGTGTCATTGTTCATAGGCTCTCCTTTCCGTTCATCAGTCCTTTGCACAGAAGCATACAGAGAACACATCATGTATACTTTCAACGACTATTGCAAGACCGTCATACGCTTTGCGGCTATCAACGCATGGCGTGACAGGAGCAGGCGGCGGCAAAAGGAAATATCCCTTGAATACCTCACAGAAGAAAAGTTTTACCCATTAGGCACAACAGACGAATATTTTGAAGCACCCTATGAAGAATACCCCATTACGGTATGCATAAATAAGCGCACACCCGTCGCGGTACCGGAGGGGAAGAACCCTGATCCCCTTTTTCACAAGGACCACGTTCAGCCTGCGGATGCTGTCCCTCATTTCCTTTTCGTCTGCAAAGCGGCAGGAAAACAAATTTGCCGTTTTTATCCCCGCCAGTGTCGGTGAACAGTAGTGGACGAATATTTCCTCAGACATACATACCATCCCCGCTTTCCGTCATATGGCCTTCCAGAATTCCCCGGAGCGCATTTATAGAGCTTGTATGGGAACGGACCGTCCTTACCGGCTTTCCTTTCGTCTGCTCCAATGCGCTGCGTACCATTTTATGGGAAACCGTGCCTGTAAACAGCACAAGCAGATCCGGCAGCCCGATATTTTTCAGGTTCCCTGCCATTTTGGGATATATTTTCGCCTTACATTTGTATTTCCTGCACAGCTCTTTATACTGGCGGACCATACATTCATTCCCTCCGACAATCACCACACTCATCCGCTTCATCTCCTTTTAGTTAGTACCAACTAACCCATTGTCAAAAATAAGAGCCTCTTGCAAGGCACAGTAAAATGATAGCATCCTTTTTCTTCCCTTTCCGCTCCATCAAAACAGAAAAATACTCCAAAACAGCACTCTTTAGAGCGCACCGTTATGAAGCGGCTGTCACTGCCATACCATACTGCCGTGCATTTTCCGGTATTCGCCCGGAGTCTCCCCCATGATCTTCTGGAATGCAGCAGCAAATTTCCCCGCATTGCTGTACCCAAATTCGGAGGCGATCTCCAATATGGCGGCATCCGTATGGATCAGCCGCAGGGCGGCAGACTGCATTTTCAAAATCCGGGTATAGGAACTCACGGGAACGCCATACACGCCTTTGAATGCGTTCTGAAGATGGGTCTGCGATACATGGAACCTGCCGGAAAGCTCAGACACGGATACCTGCCTGTCTAAATTCTTTGCAAGCCATGCGGCGGCTTCTTTGGCAAGGTCCACCTGCAGTTTTGACAGCGAAAGAGCGGGTGCGCTGTTCTTTTCCGGGCTGACGCTCCCAAGCACAAAAAGCAGCTCTAGAACCTTTATTTTGAAATACCCTTTTCTGCATTCTTCCGGCACCGAATACAGCTCAGAAAAGATATGCTCGATATATGCCTGGGAACGGATCATAAAACAGTTTTTGTCTGCGCACAGCCGCCCTGCCAGCTCCCTGGGACGGACATTCACATCCTCCAGGAAACAGGAAAGGCACTCCGGCGCGGCATCGGTATCAATGCATATGGAAATGCCGTGGTAATGGCAGAGGGGGAAACTGTATTCGCCGGAACGCTGTCTTTTTACCGTAACGGACAGGTCACCCGGCATAATATAGGCGCTCCCGTCCTCCAGCACCTGCTCCATGCGCCCTTCACGGCAGTGGTGTATTTCCATAAAGTTTCCCTCTTCCTCTGCCCCGAAGAAAAAGCTGTCCATATGCACAGAGTAAATATTCAGCTCAATTCCCGGAAACACTTTGTAGGAATCAACCTCTGCATCACCCCTGCCATTTCGGAATCTATGTATCTTAGGCCCGTATTCCGGGGATTTGCCTGATTCACTGCACAGGGCGCAGCAGATCTTCCTTTCATCCTTTTCTCTGTCATCCATCATAACACCTCTTTTTACAGGAGCCGCCATGCAGCCCCTTATCCTGCCTGCACCCCGCACAGCTTTATCAAAACATATGCCCAAATCCTATGCATTACAGAAAACCTGCCACTGGCAGCTTTTCTGCATACTATGGCACCAGTTTCCAGCCGATAGCCTCTTTTCTTCCAGGCACGAAATCCGCATAGATTACAAAATCCACAAAAGCACAGTCTGCCTCTTATTATATTCTCTGTAATGCAGTTTTGCAAATATTTTATGCTCCACCTGTTTCAGCATGGATTCCCATTCCGCGGTCAGCATGGGGGATTTGATGTTGTCCGGCAGCACCGCGACCAGGTACGTGCCCTTTTCCGGAAGGTCACTGTAACGCCATTTGGGTCTTTGCAGTCATTCTTATTGCGGTTGCTGTCATCCAGCTCTTTCGATTTCTTCACATAGCGGGGATTCACATGCGCCGGCTTCAGTGCTGGCCGTCATTCTCCTTATACATGATGATATGCGGAGGGTCAGCAATATAGGCCGGTTGCTCCTGCGTCATCCCGCTGGCCTCCCGCGCCCGTTTGATGGCGAGCCCTATATCGTGAAAATCAAATCGTCGTTCCTCTCTCAATCTTCATAATTTCACCTAATGTGATTTTACATTTCAGGTGTTATTCTTTTGATATCCACTATCTGATTTGACGCTTACGAAATATACGGTTAAAGGCCACCAAAAAACACCAGATACAGACGTTTTATTTCCTGTATCTGGTGCCTTTTATTGTGCAGGTTTAGATTTATTTATAGTTCACGATCTTTCCGAACTCAGCCTTCAGTGAAGCGCCGCCGACCAAACCGCCGTCGATATCCGGCTGTGCGAACAGCTCCGCCGCGTTGCCCGCGTTCACGGAACCGCCGTACTGAATGCGGACCTTCTCCGCCGTGTCGGTATCATAAATCTCCGCGATGCAGTCACGGATCGCCCTGCAGACTTCCTGCGCCTGCTCCGTCGTCGCGGTGCGGCCCGTTCCGATCGCCCAGATCGGCTCATAAGCGATAACCATCGACGCCACCTGCTCTGCGGTCACATCCTGTAAATCAGACTTGATCTGCAGACGGATCCAGTCGAGCGTCACGCCCATCTCTCTCTGCTCTAAGGACTCGCCGCAGCAGAGAATCGGGATCAGGTTGTGCTCAAACGCTTTCTTTACTTTCTTGTTGAGCATGCAGTCGCACTCTTTGAAGTAATCGCGTCTCTCGGAATGTCCGATAATGACATACTTCACGCCTGCATCCACTAACATCTCCGGAGAAATCTCGCCCGTGTAAGCGCCCTTCTCCTCATAGTACATATTCTCGGCTCCTACAGCTACGTTTGTACCCTTTACTGCCTCGATCACCGGTACGATGTCGATCGCCGGCACACAGTAGACAACGTCCACGTCATCGCTCGCCACAAGCGGTTTTAACTCCTCTGCAAGCGCAACTGCCTGGCTCGGTGTCATGTTCATCTTCCAGTTGCCCGCCACAATTTTCTTTCTTGCCATGATTTCCTCCATTTGCACACAGACTTTATCGCCCGCAGACCCGGGCAGATCGCACAGGTCTGCGTTCTCTTTTTACATAAGACAGTCCGCGGGTGCGCGCTGTCCGTTGTTTTTTGTTTTTACACTGGAACAGTCCGCGGGTGCGCGCTGTCCGTTTACCGTACTTCTTATTTGTCGTCAGCCGCCACAACGCCCGGAAGCTCCCTGCCCTCTAAGAACTCTAAGGAAGCTCCGCCGCCGGTGGAGATATGGCTCATCTTGTCACCGAATCCAAGCTGGTTTACGGCTGCCGCGGAATCGCCGCCGCCGATGATCGTCGTCGCATCGGTCTCTGCCAGAGCCTTTGCCACTGCGATCGTACCTGCTGCAAGCGTCGGATTCTCAAAGACGCCCATCGGTCCGTTCCAGACAACGGTCTTCGCGCTCTTCACGGCATCCGCGTACATCTGGGCGGTCTTCGGTCCGATATCGCAGCCCTCACGGTCCGCCGGCATATCGGCAACATCACAATTCTGCACCTCAACCGGAGCGTCGATCGGGTTCGGGAAGTCTGCAATCGTCACAGAGTCAACCGGAAGCAGCAGCTTCTTGCCAAGCTTCTCCGCCTTCTCCAGCATCTCTTTGCAGTAGTCCAGCTTCGTGTCGTCCACGAGAGATTTTCCGATCTCATAGCCCTTTGCCTTTAAGAAGGTATAGGCCATACCACCGCCGATGATTAAGGTATCGCACTTCTCAAGCAGGTTCGAGATGACGTTTAACTTGTCGGCAACCTTTGCGCCGCCAAGAATCGCCACGAACGGGCGTACCGGATTCTCCACTGCATTGCCCAGGAAATCGATTTCCTTCTGCATCAGATAACCAACCGCGTTCTCGCCGCCCTTCTCCGTGATAAACTTCGTGACGCCGGCCACGGAAGCATGTGCGCGGTGGGACGAACCGAATGCATCGCATACATAGACATCTGCAAGGTCAGCCAGCTCTTTGCTGAACTCCTCACCGTTTTTGGTCTCTTCACTGCCGCGGAAACGGGTGTTCTGAAGCAGTACCACGTCGCCCTCGTTCATCGCATTCACCGCCGCGGTAGCCGCCTCGCCCGTCACATTGTAATCGGATACAAATACGACTTCCTTTCCGAGCTTCTCAGAGAGGCTCTTTGCCACCGGCGCTAAGGACTCTCCCTCGTTCGGGCCGTTCTTTACCTTGCCGAGATGGGAGCAGAGAATCACTTTTCCGCCCTCGTCGATCAGCTTCTGGATCGTCGGAAGCGCTGCTTTGATACGCGTCTCGTCCGTGATCGCACCCTCTTTTAACGGCACGTTAAAGTCACATCTCACCAGGACTCTCTTTCCTTTTACCTGGATATCATCTACGGATTTCTTATTTAAAGCCATGGGTATTTCCTCCTTGTTTTCCGAAGGAAAATGCACCTCAGCATCTGCTGAGGATCTGCCCCTGCATGGAGCAATGCCCAGCAGGCTGTGCAGGATTTTCCTCCCTGTTTTCCTTTCAAAAACGAATCATGAAAAAAGGATCCGGTCCATACAGACCGGACCCTTTCCTGAGTCTTACTTCACTCTTCCGCGTCTTATGCAAGCTCGCTGAAGTACTTGATGGTGCGAACCATCTGAGAGGTGTAGGAATTCTCGTTGTCATACCAGGAAATAACCTGTACCTCATACAGATCATCGGAAATTTTGCTGACCATGGTCTGTGTCGCATCGAATAAGGAACCGAATCTCATTCCTACGATATCGGAGGAAACGATCTCATCCTCGTTGTAACCGAAGGACTCGTTCGCCGCTGCCTTCATCGCTGCATTGATGCCGTCAACCGTCACGTCCGCCTTCTTCACAACAGCCGTTAAGATCGTGGTGGAACCGGTCGGGGTCGGAACACGCTGTGCGGAACCGATCAGCTTGCCGTTTAACTCCGGAATAACAAGGCCGATTGCCTTTGCAGCGCCCGTGCTGTTCGGAACGATATTGACTGCAGCTGCGCGGCTTCTTCTTAAGTCGCCCTTTCTCTGCGGTCCGTCAAGGGTCATCTGATCGCCGGTGTAAGCGTGGATGGTCACCATGATACCGGACTGGATCGGTGCGTACTTGTTCAGAGCGTCAGCCATCGGTGCAAGGCAGTTCGTCGTACAGGAAGCTGCGGAGATGATGGTATCCTCTGCCTTTAAGGTCTCGTGGTTCGTGTTGTATACGATTGTAGGAAGATCGTTGCCTGCCGGAGCGGAGATAACAACTTTTCTTGCTCCTGCATTGATGTGAGCCTCAGCCTTAGCCTTGCTGGTGTAGAAACCGGAGCACTCTAACACAACGTCAACCTTCAGCTCTCCCCACGGGCAGTTGTTTGCATCCGGGAATGCGTAGATCTTGATCTCTTTGCCGTCAACCGTGATGGAGTCCTCGCCGGCCGTTACCTTGTCAGCCAGTTCGTACTTACCCTGGGATGAATCATACTTCAATAAGTGAGCAAGCATCTTCGGGCTTGTCAGATCATTGATTGCCACTACTTCGTAGCCTTCTGCTCCAAACATCTGTCTGAACGCAAGACGGCCGATACGGCCAAAACCATTAATCGCTACTCTTACTGCCATTTTTAATTCCTCCTAGAATTGATAAAATGTGATCGCCGGGCTTGTCTGCCCCGGGCACAGATACCCGGAAACCGGCGTGTGACTGCCCGGACTCCGTGCTTTTTCTATTCTAACCAATTTTTGGTGAAAGTTCAAGCCCTTTTCCATACTTTGTCTGGCTTTGTTAAATTTTTCACTAAATGGGATCCTTTTCGTCGTTTTTCCAGAAAGAGGTGTTTTTTTGTGCAATCTGACGGTGTTCCGGACTCCGGCGCGGAAAAATCCGGACAGTGTTTGACGAAACCCGGAAACCTGTTGTACACTGGTCACAGCAGACAAACGCACCGCCTGACAGCCGGCACGACCGGTCCGGCATTCCTCCCGCGGTTTCCGACGCGGGCAGGCTCAGACTGCCGGAAACAGCACGGCATGATCGGACGAACCGGCATGGCACGAAAGGCCGGAAGAAAGGAGCTCTTATGCTTTGGGATACGCATATGCACACGACGTTTTCCGGCGACGGCAAAGCCGCGCCGGCCGATATGATCGAAGCGGCGATCCAGAAACAGCTGCCCGGCATCTGCTTTACCGAACATCTCGATCTCGATTACCCGGGCGAGCCGGAACTGTTTCTTCTGGATCTTCCGGCATACCGGGCCTCATTGGAACGGCTGCGGGACGCATATTCCGACCGGCTGCCAGTCCGCTTCGGCATCGAGCTCGGCCTGCAGCCGCACCTGGCCGCGGAACATACGGCGCTGCTGGCGCGCTATCCGTTTGATTTTGTCATCGGTTCCTCACATGTCGTGCACGGTGCGGATCCGTATTATCTGGCGTTCTATGAAGGGCGGACGGAGGAGGAATGCTACCGGGAATATTTTTCATCGATTTTGGAAAATATCAGGGCATTTGACGGGTTTGACGTCTACGGCCACATCGACTACGTGGTCCGCTACGGCCCGAATCAGGATAAAAACTACAGTTTTCGAAAATATCAGGATCTGATCGACCCGATTCTCACCGCTCTGATCGGGCGCGGAAAAGGGATTGAGATCAACACCGGAGGATTTTCCTACGGTCTTTTACATCCCAATCCCACAGAGGACATCATCACGCGCTACCGCGCGCTCGGCGGCGAGATCATCACCATCGGCTCCGACGCACACGATACCGCACATGTCGCATTTGCGTTTGAGCGGGTGACGGAAATCCTAAAGAGCTGCGGCTTTTCTTATTATACGGTGTTTCGGAAACGGAAGCCGGAATTTATCCGTCTGTAAAAACTGTCAGGAACAGACTTTTCATATGACACAGGATCATATTTTTACGTCAGCCATACCGGGGCACACTGATTGATGTCGCTGTGCGCCGACGGCATGGCCCCTTTGCCTGAAAACCTGTAACATCCGCTCAATATTCAGAAAAATTTTGCTGATTTTCTCTCACTGCCCCTCCTCTGACTGTTTCACATATCCGCCGTCCCGGAATTCGCGGAACAGACGGAAGATCTCTTTTCGCCTGGTTTACAGAAAAAAATGTCGAAGGCCCGGGCACACGATCAGCTTCCCGGCCGCCTGCGCGGCAAACGGCACGACGCCCTCAAGTTATATCGTAAAACGGGCGGTCCTGCCCGCAGGGTCCGGGAAACTGCCCGGAGAAAAAGAAATCCTGATCGTCTGCTCTGCGAGTTTCTATATGGTATTTTTTCCGTAGACCTCGATCTGTGTCAGCGCCGGGAAGGGCGACGGATCATCCGCCTTGATCAGTTTCCCGAGCGTCAGCCAGGTGATGCCCGTTCTCTCCACTGCAAATTCATGCGGCCGTGCGCTTTTTTCCATCGAAAGCACCTCCGTGCTGCCGTCCGAAAAGGTCACGGTCGCCTCTGTCCACCAGCTGTCATGCGGAAAATCCGCCCTGGTTACCAGACAGATCCGGTCGATATCCACCGGCCTGCCGAACTCTAACGTCAGCATGGCATCCTCCCTGCGGTTGATCCCCCAGGACTGATACGGCCAGGGCCAGTGGCATTCGTTCGCCGTCACGCCGTCGATCACATTCTGCACGGCAAACAGCGCCTCTCCCCTCGTCTCGGCATTCGCGGAAACATGGGGATAGCAGCCGGAAGCGTCGTGCCGGTCGATCACATTTTTTGCGAGATTGCGGTAGTTCTGATTCTCCTTCGGCTGCGCTTTTCGCATCGTGAGGTAATGGGTCTCACCGGCAAAGCAGCCCGCATTCTTTGAGATTCTCTGCATCTCAAACGGAATCTCAAAGATCACCTGCGGCTCCGTCAGCCAGACATAAGCTTCATCCATGCAGCTGTCTGCGCGGATCACATAATAGGCATCCGTCTCGTCCGTCTCAAATACGATCCGGTCCCCCGGCTCATACTCACCTCTGAAGACCAGATGAATCCGGTCTTTGCCGCAGGCCAGACACTTTTCCTCTCCCTGCCCGTTTTGCACACATATCTTTAAATCAGCCATCACGCCTTCTCCTTCCATCATCCTGTCGTATTCCCGCCAGAGCCGTGCACCCGCTGCGCCGTCAGATACCGTCTTCTCCGGCAGCGGCTTCTGTGCATCCCCGCTTTGGCGGACAGACACTGTTTCCTACCGCAGTCCTCTGACATAATCCGCAATTGCCTGATCCTTACAGTTCGCAAAAAACAGTTCGCCGAACTTCTCCCCGGCAACCGCGCCTTTTACAAGTATCGGATCGATGTCCCTTAAACACTCCAGAAGCGGGCGGAGCGTCTTTTCCCTCACGCCGTCCAGAATCTTTTTATTTCTCTGCTCCGGCTCCACGCGCTCCTTCGGATAGCCCTGGCCGTGGCCGAAACCAAACAGTTTTTCAAAGATATATTCCAGATTCAGCTCGCCGCCCCAGCCGAAGCCCTTTGCGAACGGCAGCGCAACCGCGTTTCCGTCATTGACGTGCGCAAATGTGTAGGCGTCCACCGGATCCTCCACATGGCCGCAGATCACGCCCGGGAAGCTGTTCATCGCGAGCATCGCGCCCTCCCCCGTGCCGCAGCCGGTGATCACATAATCCGCAGCTCCGCTGTTAAGAAGGATCGCGCCCAGAATCCCCGCCTGCACGTAAGTCAGCTGCGCCGCATCCTCTGCCGTGTACATGCCGTAATTGTCCACCACATGCCCCATCGGCTCCACAACTTTTTTTAATGACTCCAAAATCAGCGGATTTTTTGCCGCCTGGCTGTTTTCATTGATCAATGCTATTCTCATGATAATCTCCTTATTTTTCACTGATAAGCCCCCCGGGATTCCTTCGTCCCTCGGACTTTCACACTCCCGCCCCGCATTCGCACTCCGGTCTGCCGGCCTCCCCGCTCATACGGTTCAGCGTCTCTGGCAAATGAGCAGCCGCGTACCGGTACGCGGCTGCTCAGACACCGGGCGTTTTTCGCTCTATGGCTGCTTTCCGATATATGCCAGGATCCCGCCGTCCACGTACAGGATATGCCCGTTGACGAAATCCGATGCCTCGGATGCGAGGAACACAGCCGGACCTGCGAGATCCGATGCCTCTCCCCAGCGCGCGGCCGGCGTCTTTGCGATGATAAACTGGTCAAACGGATGGCGGCTGCCGTCCGCCTGGCGCTCGCGCAGCGGTGCGGTCTGCGGCGTCGCGATATAACCGGGTCCGATGCCGTTGCACTGGATATTGTACTCACCGTATTCGCTCGCAATATTTTTGGTCAGCATCTTAAGTCCGCCCTTCGCCGCCGCATAAGCGGAGACGGTCTCGCGCCCAAGCTCGCTCATCATCGAACACACGTTGATGATTTTGCCGCCGCCCTGTTCGATCATATCCGGGATCACGGACTTTGCCATGATAAACGGCCCGTTTAAGTCAATGTCGATCACCTGGCGGAATTCCGCTGCCGTCATCTCGCACATCGGGATACGTTTGATGATCCCCGCATTGTTGACAAGGATATTGATGTGGCCAACCTCCTGTGTCACCTGTTTTACAAATGCGGCCACCTGCTTCTCATCCGTCACGTCACAGACATAGCCGTGCGCCTCAATACCGGCCTCTCTGTATGCCGCAAGCCCCTTCTCCACAAGCTCCTGCTTAATGTCGTTAAAGACAATTGTCGCGCCTGCCTCCGCATAGGCGCTCGCGATCGCAAATCCGATTCCGTAGGACGCGCCGGTCACCAGCGCGACTTTTCCCTGCAGGCTAAAATTTACCATGATACCTTCTCTCCTTTCCGCAGCGACGCTCCCCGCTGCCTGCCTGTCCGCCTGCCTTAAGTCCGGCGGCGCGGCACATCTTTACCACGTAAACAGCGATTTCCCTTTTAACCGGAGAACCGACTCGATCAGATAATAATCCGCGTAGATGATCGGCACCTCAGTGTTTTCCCCGGACGGATCGTGATAGAAATAGGTCCCTCCGTCGATGATGGAATCCTCCTCTGGATCCCAGTTCGCGAATTTCTCGTCGCAGGCTCTCAAAATACGGAACGCTGCCTCCGTATAGAGGTGTTTCTCATATTCGCCCACATGCTCCGCGATCTCTAACAGCCCCGCAGCGGTGATCATGCCGGCCGTGGAATCATACTTGAGCGGTTCCTCCGGCGCACGGTAATCCACCAGCGGCAGCCAGTCATTCACTGCCATATTGGAGATGCAGTAATGAGCGCACTGCTTCGCCGTATTTAAAAACGACTCGTCGCCCGTGTGGCGGTAGCTTAACGCAAACCCGTACACGGCCCAGGACTGTCCGCGGCTCCACGAGGATCCTTTTTCAAAGCCCTGTCCGCCCGGATTGTCCGCAAACTCCCCTGTCTGCGAGTTAATCCCCACGATATGATTGCAGCTGCCGTCCCCTCGCACCACATACTGCTGCGCGGTCTTCGCGTGCTTTTTCGCGATATGCGCAAACCGCGGATCTTTCGTCACCTCACTCGCCCAGTAGAGCAGCGGAATATTCATCATACAGTCTACAATCATCCAGCCGCTCACGTCGCCGTCCCCGAAGAACGATGTCATTCCGTCGCCCCATGCACGGATAAAGTTTCCGATCGGATTAAAGCGTCCCGCCAGAAGATTGGCCGCAAATAATCCGCGGCTCAAAGACGCTTCACTCCCGGTCTTCCGGTAGTCCGCCACCGCGGAGAGCAGAAACAGAAAGCCGGCGTCGTGATCCACGCCCTTTAAATCCGTAAAAATCTCATCCATCCGCTCCTCCACGCCTTCCGCGGCGGTGCGGTATGCCTCGTCCCCGGTCGCCTCGTACATCTGCCAGAGCATGCCCGGCCAGAAGCCGTTCGTCCAGTTGTGGATGCCTCCCATCCCGTCCAAGTCGTGGTAGCGCCCCTCCTTCGGACTGTACGGAATCATCGTGCCGACTCTCGCGCACTCGGCCTTCATCTTCACCAAAATCTTCTCATACACCTCGTCCAGCCATTCCTGATTTGAGCATCTGTTTGTTGTTTCCCCCATCCTCTTCTCCTTTCTTCTGATCCGGATATTACGTCACACACATTCCGGATATTACGGTCCGCCGGATGTTACGTCACTTCGGTTTCTGCAGTCTGACGGATTTCACACCATTCTGGATGGTGCGGTCCGCCTGTGCATTCTGCCGTTTCAAAACCCGGCTCCAACTGTTTCCATGTGCCGGGTTTGAACTGTCCCTGGTGTACGGTACCATTCATTTTCAGCCAGATTCAGGCAGGTCATTTGACGAAATATGAACGGTACCGTACACTGGTACCGCATGCATGACATCCGGCCCGTTGTGTTAAGTGTATCACGAAAAATAATCCGTTTCCTGTCTTTTTCTCACAGAAATGTTGCAAATCCTATTTTTTCCAGGAAACCGCATCCCTGCTTCATCGGACCGTCACCCGCGCGACATCCGGCCTGCCTGTTCCGCCGTGATCTCGTACCGCAGCGCCTCTCCCTTGGTCAGTCTCTTAATATCCGCGGTCAGCTCCCGCGCGACCACCTCGCGCATATCGACCGTCGGCCCGGCCATGTGCGGCATCAGCAGCGCATGTTCGCACGCTCGAAGCGGGCTGTCCGCGTCCAGCGGCTCATTCTCATATACGTCCAGCGCCGCGTAAAAACGTCCCTGCCCAAGAAGCTCCGCCAGCGCTTTCTCATCCACCAGCTTCCCGCGGGCGGTATTGACGAACAGCGCGTCCGGTTTTAATTTCATGAGCAGATCCCTGCCGATGCTTCCCTCCGTCTTTTGCGTCAGCGACATATGCAGACTGACAACGTCACAGGTGGAAAAGATTTCGTCCAGACCGGCCTTTCTCCCGCCATATGCCGCCGCTTCCTCCGTCGCCATTTATCCATCATGCACAGTATAGCATGTAAATTCTTATTTTTCTTGTCAGATTGTCACAAAAACCTTGCAAATACTATCTTCTTTTCTCTGCGCATTTCGCCTCTGCGCGGACTGTGCACAGAAAAACAGCAGACCCCGTCCGGATCTGCTGCCTGTCACTGCACATATGTCGCATATTTCTTCGGCGGAACGCCGACCGTTTTGGTAAATGCTTTTAAAAAATTGCTGTAATCCCCGAATCCGCAGAGATTTCCGGTCTCGGTGACCGAATATCCGTCGGCGAGAAGCGCTTTCGCCCGCGCGATTCTCTTTGCCGTAATATAACGGTTGATCGTGGTGCCCGTCTCATCCTTAAATATTTTACACAGGTAGGAGCCGCTCAGATAAAAATGCGCTGCCAGCCCCGGAATATTCAGATCCTCCGCCAGATTCTGGTTGATGTAGGAGAGAATCTCATCAATCCGCGCGTCGTGCTTCCCGGTTCTCTGGGAATCCGTCTGCACCGCATCTGCTTTCTGCGCGCACCGGGATAAAAAAATGCCGTTCAGACAGGTCATCAGCTCCGCAAACACAGCCTGCTCCAAAACATCCTGCCCATACTCCGGCTGCTCCGAGAGCTTGTGCACAAAGTACATAAACCGTTTTTTCTCTTCCTCGGAGAGCGTAATCCGGTGTCCGAATGCAGTATCACGGCAGGTAAAACAGAAACACAGGTCCGTCTGTTCCGTGGAGAGCCGTTTTAAATACTCCGGGTGGATGGACAGCACGATCCGCTCATGGGTCATCTGATCAATCTGCGTGAGATAATGGCTCTCGTACTGATTGATAAAGAACATATCCCCCGGCATAAATTCGTAAACGCGATTGTCAATCAAAAACTGTTTCCCACCCGAAATGGAAAAATAAATCTCATAACAGTCATGAATATGAATGCTCATCGTCTTCTCGTCATTATACAGACGCGCAACCGCAAAGGTCTTCGTCTCCAGACAGGACTCAATTGCGGATTTACAGGAATCATAGATCTGCATGTCGGTTTTTCCCCCTCCTCTCACCGCATACTAATCCTTGTGTTTATTATACCATATCCGACATTTAAGTTCCTGTCTTTTTCTATGAAAAATCCTGCAAATCCTACTCTGTCGCGCTTTCACTGACCTTTGCCGCTCCCGCCTGAAAACACGGCCTGTCTTTCTCCTGCTACCGCAGTTCGATCGTATCTCCTCCTCCGAGAAGGATTGCCTGCACGGTATCGACGTCCATCGGCGACGGAAGCCCGCAGGTGATGATATCCTCGTCCTCCGTGCGTGCCCCGGAGGAGCCCCCCATTCTTTCAACGCGGTTGCCGTCCCCGTCCACAAAGCCTGTCGCAAAAAGCTCGATCAGCCCATAGTCTTCGCCGCCAGACGCCTCTCCTGCCGCTTCCACATCGTCGAGACAATAGTGAAGCGTCACCGTCAGCGGCGTCACCGTCACGGAATTCAGCCGCACCGGCACGCCTGCCGCCATAACCGTCTTCTCCGGCGTAAACGTGCGCGCCAGCTCCGTCGTATCGGTCAGATGCAGCGTGAATTCCCATTCCCCCTCAATCTTATGCGGAGTACCCTCCGGCCCGTTCTCATAGGTGTAGTATTCAAAATCCGTAAGCTGTACGGTCAGCGTATCCCCGTTCCAGCCTTCCGGGTCCTCCTCCATCAGAAAATCCCAGAAATAAAAGCCCTGTGTCAGGAGCGTCCCGCTCTGAGCGTCGGTCACACCGCCGCTGCCCGTCATGCTGCGCTCATAATCCCACAGATTTTTTCCCTCGTCCGTGATCATCTTCCAGTCGGAAAAACCGCTGTTGCCGTCGATCACGGCTTCCTCCGCCGTGAGCTCAAACAGCATGTAGATCCGGTTGGCGTCCCTTAACGTCTGCACTGCCGTGACCGTAATCCCGGCGTCTGTCGAGGAAACCGTCTGCTCCTCCGCCACGCCGGCCTCGACCATCTGCTGCTGCCGTTCCGGCGTCGGATTGCCGAACTCCTCCGCTGCCTTCTGATTCCACCAGAATTCCGCTGCAGCCGCGATCACCGTCATCCCGAACACCGCTGCCATCGCTGCCGCCAGCGCCACAAATTTTTTCCCTGAAAAACGTGACTTTCGTATTTTTTTCGCCATATCCTCATTTTCCTCCAGCCTGTTTAATGTCGTAAGGATCGCAGTGTGCACGCACTCCGGCACCTTTGGCAGATCCTGCTTCTGATCTCTAATATGCTTCATATCCCGCCACCCCTTTCAAACGCTCCCGCAGCCGGTTTCTGCCGCGGTATAATCTCGTGCGGACGCTTCCCTCCGTTGTCTTTAACATACCCGCGATCTCTTTTGTGGAATAGCCCTCCACATAGTGCAGCACCACCGGAACGCGGTATTTCCCGGGAAGCTCCGCGATTTCCTGCCACAGCTCCGGATACTGATCTGTCTCCTCTGACGGAACGTTCTCCAGATAATCCTCATAGGAGATCACATCACGCCGTTTTCGCAGCAGCGTATAGCTCTCATTGATCAGAATCCTGGTCAGCCAGGTCTTAAAATAACACTCCTGCTTCAGCGTATCCAGCCTGCTGTACGCAGACAGAATCGCGTTCTGTATGGCATCCGCACAGTCCTCGTCATCCGGCAGGATGGACTTTGCCACATAGTAGAGGCTCTTTTCCGCCGCCAGAACCTCTCTTGTAAAGCTTTCCTTTGTCATCACTGCTCCTCTCAACATTTGTCTGATATCATAAAAACGGATCGGCCGATTTGTTTTACACTCATTAGACGTGAGGAATGTCTGAAATGTCACAGGATTTTTTAAATAGAATCCTGCTTTGCAGGATTCCTCCGCCTGCGGCGGGTCGCTTCAGCGACATACTTCCTATCCGCCGCAGTGCATCCTGCCCGGAGGGCTTTTTATCATATAGGAAATCCGAAGGACTTTCCTATATGATAAAAAAACGGCACAGGTCCCGGGCTGAATGCCGGGAACTCTGTGCCGTCTGACCTTTTGTTTTCGTGCGGTATCATTCTTTTATCTTGTCAATATCGGTGAGGTTCACGCCCAGACTCGTCAGCAGCGCCTTTAAAAGAAGGTACTTATCTTTTAGCAGGGCATATGTTTTTGTGGCGTTTTCCTCCCGTGCAGATGCCATATACTCCTGAATTTCTTTGAATTCGTCCATGGCATTTTTCATTATCTCAGCACCATTCATGGCTTCACCCCCTTTGTCGTCTTCATTATATGATACCTGACGGAAAGAGTAAAGCTTTTTCACGCTTCCGTTTACACCCCGAGCTGCGTTAACACCGCCCAGATATACGGCGCGCCGAACAGCTTTAACGCCTTCGGCCCCTTGACCTCGTCCGGACGCTCAATCATGCGCATCAGCGCTTTCTCAAACGTCTGCTGATTGATCGAGCGTTCCCTGCGGTCGGCAAACAGCTCTTTTCCCAGCACCTGGTAGGTGAACGGAAGACCTGACTTTGTATAAAAGGTCTCGCCCTGATGCTCCGTGATCACGTCCCAGTAATTCTCAGGCGTGAGTGCTCCTCTTTCGTTCTTTTCACTCATAAAAACCTCATTTCTTTTATTCGTCCTCTTCCATCAGAGCATTAAAATCACCAGGAAGTTCCTCTGTCACCGTCGCTTCGCCACTGCCGATTGCCGGATATGTCCCGGACTCTCTCCTAACGGAAATACGCCACGCCAGCCTCAAACAGGCCCAGATCCTGATCTCCGTAAATATTCATCGCCACGCTTCTGTCCCGGCGCTCCGAGTGTGCCATCTTGCCGAGCACCCTGCCGTCCGGGCTCGTGATCCCCTCGATGGCCATGTAGGAGCCGTTGATATTCCACTCCTCGTCCATCGTCGGCACGCCGGCCTCGTTCACGTACTGCGTCGCCACCTGGCCGTTTGCGAACAGTCTATCCAGCCACTCCTTCGGCGCGACGAAGCGTCCCTCGCCGTGGGATGCCGGATTGCAGTAGACCGCTCCCGGCGTCGCGCCTGAAAGCCACGGCGACTTGTTCGTCACGACCTTTGTGTACACCATCTTACTGATGTGGCGGCCGAGCGTGTTGTAGGTCAGGGTCGGCGAATCCGTATTCTGCGGGCGGATCTGCCCGTACGGCACCAGTCCCAGCTTGATTAACGCCTGGAAACCGTTGCAGATGCCGAGCGCCAGGCCGTCCCGCTCATTTAACAGCTTCATCACGGCCTCCGTGAGCTTCTCATTGCGGAAGGCGGTCGCGAAGAATTTTGCCGAACCCTCCGGCTCGTCGCCCGCGGAAAAGCCGCCCGGGAACATGATGATCTGCGCCTGTCCGATCGCTTTTGTAAACGCATCCACCGAATCGCGGATATCCGCCGCGTCCAGATTCTGAAATACCTTTACGATGACATCCGCGCCGGCGCGCTCAAATGCACGGGCACTGTCGTACTCGCAGTTCGTGCCCGGAAAGACCGGGATAAACACGGTCGGCCTCGCAACTTTATGCCTGCATACGCAGATGTCTTTTGTCTCATAAATTCCGGTGGAAAGCTCCTTACGGTTCTCGTTTGTGCGCGTCGGGAACACCTTCTCTAACGTACCGGTCCATGCCGCGATCGCCTCGTCGAGCGGAATGCGCACCTCTTTCGTTCCGCCGTTGTCCGTCTGCACGCTGCCCGCGGCCTCCGTCGCCCCATAGATCAGCGCCGCCTCATCATTGACGGATCCGACCGTTCTCTCACAGCCGGCAAGCCCTGCCGCAGCAAGCGCCTCCGTCACCGCGGCTTCCTTTCCGGCCGCGATCTCCGCCACGATACTTCCGAACCCCGGCGCAAAGAGGACATCTGTATCCGCATCCGCCGCGATCGTCGCGCCGAGCTTATTTCCAAAGGCCATCTTTGCGACTGCTGCCGCAAGTCCCTTTCCGTCAAGCGCATACGCCGAAACGATCACCTTTTTCTGAATCAGCTCGCGGATCACGCCGTACAGCCGCATCACCTGCTCATACTCCGGCAGGTCATAGGCGTCCTTCTGAATAGTAAAGAGCATCAGCGGATCACCGGGCGCCTTGAACTCCGGCGTGATGATGTCGCCCTCCTTTGCCACATCCACGGCAAACGAGACAAGTGTCGGTGGAACGTCGATCTCGTTAAAGGTACCGGACATCGAATCCTTTCCGCCGATCGACGGAAGTCCGAATCCGATCTGCGCGCGGTATGCGCCGAGCAGCGCCGCAAACGGCTGGCTCCAGCGCTTCGGCTCCGCGCTCATCCTGCGGAAATACTCCTGGAAGGTAAAGCGCACTTTGCTATAATCACCCCCGGCCGCCACGATCCGGGATAATGATTCCAGAACTGCGTACACCGCCCCGTGATACGGGCTCCAGGAGGACAGGTACGGATCAAAGCCGTACGCCATCATCGTCACAGCCTCTGAACTGCCCGTCAGCACCGGAACCTTCGCCACCATGGCCTGCGTCTCCGTCAGCTGATATCTTCCGCCGTACGGCATAAATACACTGCCCGCGCCGATCGAGCCGTCAAACATCTCCACAAGCCCCTTCTGCGAGCAGACGTTTAAGTCAGAGAGCTCTGCGAGCCATGCGGCGCGGATGTCCCCGGCCCCCACAGCGGAAGCCACTGCCGGAAGCGGAATCCGTTTCAGATAATTCTCATCGGGATCCGGCATATCAACGGCGACGTTTGTCTCCTGATGCGCGCCGTTTGTATCCAGGAACGCACGGGAAAGGTTCACGATCTCCTTTCCTCTCCACGTAAGCACCAGCCTCGGCTCCTCCGTCACCACGGCCACCTCGACGGCCTCTAAGTTTTCTTCTTTGGCATAGGCGAGGAAGGTCTTCACATCCTCCGGCGCCACGACGACTGCCATCCGCTCCTGGGACTCGGAGATCGCCAGCTCCGTCCCGTCGAGGCCGGCGTATTTCTTCGGCACCTTATCGAGATTCACGCGCAGCCCGTCCGCCAGCTCACCGATCGCCACCGACACGCCGCCCGCACCGAAATCGTTGCATTTTTTGATGATATGCGCGACCTCCTCCCGCCGGAACAGGCGCTGCAGCTTGCGCTCCGTGGGCGGATTGCCCTTCTGCACCTCCGCGCCGCAGACCGCGGTGGACTCGGTATTGTGCGCCTTCGAGGAACCCGTCGCGCCGCCGATGCCGTCGCGCCCGGTGCGCCCGCCGAGCAGGATGATGATGTCGCCCGGATCCGAGGTCAGACGCTGCACCGCGCGCCTGGGAGCCGCGCCTAATACCGCGCCGATCTCCATGCGCTTCGCCACATAATCGGGGTGGTAGACCTCCTTCACATAGCCGGTCGCAAGCCCGATCTGATTGCCGTAGGAGCTGTAGCCGTGCGCCGCCTCCCGCACCAGCTTCTTCTGCGGCAGCTTGCCGGGAATCGTGTCCTTTACGGAAACCGTCGGATCCGCCGCGCCGGTCACGCGCATCGCCTGATAGACATAGGTACGCCCCGAGAGCGGATCGCGGATCGCACCGCCCAGGCAGGTCGCCGCACCGCCGAACGGCTCGATCTCAGTCGGGTGGTTGTGCGTCTCGTTTTTAAAATTAATGAGCCACTCCTCGTTCACACCGTCCACTTCGATCGGGACCACAATCGAGCAGGCGTTGATCTCGTCCGACTCCTCCTGATCCAGAAGCTTTCCCTCTTTTTTCAGACGCTTCATCGCGGCCAGCGCGAGATCCATCAGGCAGACAAACTTGTCCGAACGCCCCTCATAGAGATTCCGGTGGGTCGCCAGATAATCCTGATACGTCTCCTCGATCGGCGCGCGGTAATAGCCGTCGTCAAACGCGACCTCCTTTAACTCCGTGGAAAACGTCGTGTGGCGGCAGTGATCGGACCAGTAGGTGTCGAGCACCCGGATCTCCGTCATGGACGGATCGCGCTTCTCCTCCCCCTTAAAATAGTTCTGAATGTGCAGAAAATCCGCAAAGGTCATCGCAAGTCCAAGCGAATCGTAAAGCTTCCGAAGCTCCCCCTCCGGCATGGTGCTAAAGCCGTCAAAAATCATCACATCCGCCGGCTCCTCAAACTGCTGCACCAAAGTATCCGGCTTCTCAAGGCCCGTCTCGCGCGAATCCACGGGGTTGATGCAGTGCTCTTTGATCGCGGCAAGCTCCGCTTCGCTGACATCACCCTCAATCACATAGGTCACCGCCGTGCGGATCACCGGCTCCTCCTCCCCGTTTAACAGCTTCACGCACTGCTCCGCGGAATCCGCGCGCTGATCGAACTGTCCCGGCAGAAACTCCACGGAAAAGACAGCCGCCCCCTTCTCGTCAAAGCTCTCCTCATAGACCTCATCCACCGGAGGCTCGGAAAAGACGGTAATCAGAGCCTTCTGATAGGTCTCCTCCGAAATATTCTCAATATCATAGCGGGTCAGCACACGGACTCCCGTGACTCCTCCGATCCCGAGATAGCTGCCCGCCTCGGCGAGAAGCTCCTTCGCCTTTGTGGCAAAAGCCGGTTTTTTTTCTACATACACTCTTCGGACGTTGCTCATAATCTCCCTCATTTCTGCGCTGTTTTCTCACATCACGCTGCATGGATTTCAGGTCTCTGAAAGTCCTGCGGACACAGACCTGCGTAAAATTTTTTTGAAGTTACCATCAGTGTATCATGTTTTGTTCAATTAGTACAATTAATATAGTTAATTCATTTTATTATTAATACTAATAAATCTGCTTGCGGATCACGGCAGGACATGTTACGATACCGGAAAGATATCAGGGACTGCCCGGCTCGCTTCGCGCAGCAGCATACATCCCGCAAAACCGACAGGAGGTACACCGGATGGATATCAATTACGAACTGTACAAAGTATTTTATCACGTCGCCGCGACCTTAAGCTTCTCGGAGGCCAGCCGCCAGCTCTATATCTCACAGTCAGCGGTCAGTCAGTCGATCAAAACTTTAGAAAAAAAGCTCGGACAGCCTCTGTTCGTCCGCAGCACCAAGCGGGTCACGCTCACTCCGGCCGGTCAGGTGCTGCTCAAGCACATCGAGCCTGCCATGAGCTTAATCCGCCGCGGGGAAAACCAGCTGTTAGACACCACCGGCCTTGCGGCCGGCCAGCTCCACATCGGCGCAAGCGACACGATCTGCCGCTATTTTCTCGTCCCCTACCTGCAGCAGTTCCACCGCCGTTTTCCGGACGTGCCGATCCGGGTGACAAACGCGACCTCGCTCTCCTGCGTGGCGCTCTTAGAGCAGGGAAAAATCGACCTCGCCGTGACAAATTTTCCGAATTCCAACCTGAATCACTCCTATATCCAGAAAACGGTCTCCTGCTTCACCGACGTGTTTGCCGCCAGTCCGGCCTGTTTTGACCTGCGCGGACGTGAGGTCTCCTTTGCGGAGCTGAAAAATTACCCGATCCTGATGCTGGATAAAAACTGCACCACCAGCCAGTTTTTACACAGCCAGTTCTTACAGCACCACTTAGAGCTGATCCCGCAGGTCGAACTCAGCAGCAACGATCTGCTGATCGATCTCGCCCGCATCGGCCTCGGCATCGCTTTTGTGCCCGACTACTGTCTTAATGCCCGGCAGGATGAGCTCTATGTCGTAAAAACCGTCGAAAAACTGCCCGGCAGACAGATGGTCGCATCCATCAATCCGACACTGCCGGTAGCGCAGTCCACGGAAGAATTCTTAGCGCTGCTGCCGACGGTGTGAGACGCTTTTCTGCGCCGTCAGACATGGGAAGGTGTCCGGAACGGTCTCATAGCGATTTATCTTTTATCTTTACATGGAAAGAGCAGCGGTTTCCCGCTGCTCTTTCTGTGGCTTTGCCCTTTCGTCGGGCTTCCTCTTGTGTTTTGTTTTTCCGGATTTACCGTTTCAGCTTCACCACATCGTCCGCATACAGATCCGACGTGCGGTCTTCCAGTTCTCTCTGCTGCTTTCTGTAATCATGGTGTTTCCATACGACAGGGTTTTGGGGCGGCATATCAGGGCTCTTTCCCTCAAAAGTAGTAAATTGGCAGTAAATTCAGCTTGAAATCCTGCCTGTATGCCCGTAAATCAGGGCTTTTTGCGATAATCAGCCATTTTTTCACAAAAATCTTGCAAATCTTTATTTTTATCGCTATAATAGAACTACATTTTTCTACACTTTTTTCTTCCCGGCCACGCCGGGATCTAATGCGGGTCAGAACCTCCCGCCCAGGCGGCATATCGCCGTTTTTTATCCATTTATCCCACGATTTTCACACAGAAAGGACTATTGCCTATGGCAGACCAAAGAAAAACTACAGCAGACGTATCATCCGGACAGTCAGCGCCATGTCCCGTTTCTTCCGGCAAACCTCCCCGGGCGCTTCAGGAGCTCAACCTGATCGACGACTTTCTCTTTCAGGAAATGCTGGCTTCTCAGGAGACCGGGGAGAAATTTGCGCGGCTTCTCCTCGGGACATTTCTCGGCAAACCCGTCCGGAATGTCAGAATCATTTCCCAGAAAACCATCCCGGGCATCGACACCGCCGCACGCGGCATCCGGCTCGACGCTTACATCGAGGCCGTTCCCGACGAACCTGTCCCCGGACAGGAAATGTACGACGTCACCATCCGGCCCGACCTCTATGATATCGAACCCGACCGCACATATGAGAGATCCTCTCTCCCCAGACGGATGCGCTATTACCACGCACTGATCGACACACGTATTCTCTCCGTGAGCACCGATTATCAGTCTCTTCAGAATGTGACTATCTTTATCATCCTCCCCTACGACCCCTTCGGCAAAAAACGCATGGTCTACACTGTCAAAAACCGCTGCCTGGAGGACGACCGCATTCCCTATGAGGACGGCACCACCAAAATTTTCTTTTACACGAAAGGAACCGAGGGAAACCCTGGTCAGGAGCTTTGCGATATGTTAAAATATATAGAGCATTCCACGACGGACAATGTCACCAATCAGACCATCGACGAGCTCGACCGGCTCGTCAGCACCGTCAAACAGAGCAGAGAGGCGGGGATCAACTATATGAAATCATGGGAACATGAAAAAATAATCCGGGATGAAGAGCGGCGTATCGGCATTGAACAGGGTACCAGATTCGGCATTGAGCAGGGCATCCGGGCATTCATCAGTTTCTGTCAGGAGCTTTCTTTTCCGCGCTCTGAGGCCGCTGAACGGCTCGCTGACAAATTTGATCTCTCCACGGAAAAAGCAGCGGAATATCTGGAGCTCTTCTGGCCGCTTTCTTAACTGCTTTTTCTTCCATTTAAATACCTTTCCTGTCCTTCCCGGCCACGCCGGGATTGGCAGACTAATGTTCCTCCCAAAACGCCTTAATTTTCTCCTCTGCCGTCCCGATCCTGACCGCCAGTCTTCTCTCCCACTCGCGCGGAAACAGCCGCTGATAGTCCCTCTGCAGAAACCGCTCGTCCAAAAGAAGGATCACACCCGTATCCTCAACGGTGCGGATGACACGCCCCGCAGCCTGCAGGACCTTATTCATCCCCGGATAACGATAGGCGTAGTCAAATCCCTCCCCTGACCTCCTGTCATAATACTTCATCAGAATCTCCCGCTCATTGCCGACCTGCGGCAGGCCGGTTCCCACGATGACAGCACCGATCAGCTGCTCATGCTTTAAATCAATCCCCTCGCCAAAAATCCCGCCAAGCACACAGAACGCCACAAACGAACGATCCCGCTTCGATGACTCCTCCTCGGAAAATGCCATGAGAAACTCTTCTCTCTCTGCCTCCGTCATTCCCGACTGCTGCACCATGCATTCGACGAGTCCCTGACTGCATGTTTGGGCATCCTCCCCCGCCCCGGTCCGACTCTCTTTTTCTTTGGACACTTCTGATCTTTTGTCCAAAGACCGCTCCGTCCGCTCTGCAATGCCGGCCTTTCTGCTCACTGTTTCACAGACAGATGCTGCCGTATCT
>CAJUNX010000021.1:0-43722 GCA_910587865.1 uncultured Roseburia sp. | reverse complement strand
TCCTCTGACTGGTTGTCTCTCCCGGCAGATGCCGAAATGTCTTCCTCTGACTGATTATCGCTTCTGACAGATGCTGCCGTGTCTTCCTCTGACTGGTTGTCTCTCCCGGCAGATGCCGAAATGTCTTCCTCTGACTGATCCCGCATCCCTGCAGATGCCGCGGGCTCCCCTTCTTCGCCCCGGTTCATCTCACAAAAAACCTCATACACCTGCTGCAGCATTTTATAAGAGGGAAAAAATACCATATAATTTCCCTTCTTCGCCTGTGCCGTCAAAAGCACATACCGCGCGATCCGCGCAAATTCCTCCGGGGTTCTTCTCGTATACCGGCTGCTCACATCGCCGCCGATGAACAGCCGACTCTGTTCCTTTGTAAAGGCCGTCTCGGCATAGATCGCATAATTATCTGTTTTCGTCGAGAGCAGGCTCTTATAATATCCGACCGGCAGCAGCGTTGCCGAAAAAAAGATCGTGGCCTTCCCTTTATCGAGGCGCTCCTGCAGATTGCGGGACGGATCCACACAAAAGAGTTTCATCCGGAATTTTCCGTCCTCCCCGTGCTCCGTGTAAATCACATAGTGATCGTCCACCAGCTCATACGTATTCCGGAAATCACGCAGCTGTAAGAAAAATTCACTGACCTCCCTGCGCTCCGGAAACTCCGTCTTCTTCTGCAGAAATTCATCCAGATTCTCAAACAGACGGGTCAGCGGCAAAATCAGCGATCCGATGTCATCATAGACCACATAGCGCTCGCACTCCCTTTTGTACTCCAGCAGAATCTTATTACACCGGTCAAAATCCTTTGCCAGCTTCGCATCGTACTGCTTTATCCGTCTCTTTACCGCCAGAAAATCCTCCTTACAGATCACGGCGCTGTACATCTCCCGGCTGCGTTCCACGAGATTATGCGCCTCGTCCACCAGGAAAATATAATCCCCCCTGACGCCTTCCGCAAAAAAACGTTTCAGATACGCATTCGGATCAAACACATAATTATAATCACAGATGATGTCATCGACCCAGGTCGCGACATCCAGACACAGCTCAAACGGACAGACCTGATACTCCCTCGCCTGTTCTGAAATGACCTCCCTGGTGAACACATCCTCCTTCTGCAGCAGGGAAAACACCGCGTCGTTTACCCGGTCGTAATGTCCCTTCGCGTAAGGGCAGTGTACCGGATTGCAGTCCATCTCCTCACACATGCAGAGCTTCTCTTTTGCCGTGATCTGCAGCACCTTCGCCTGATATCCTTTTCCACGGAGCAGTTCAAACGCCTCACGCGCGACCGTTCCCGTAATCGTCTTCGCGGTCAGGTAAAAGATCTTATCCCCAAGCTCTTCCCCTGTCGCCTTCACTGCAGGAAAAATGGTGGAAATCGTTTTCCCTACTCCTGTAGGCGCCTGAATGAACAGATTTTTCCGCCGCGCGATCGTGCGGTAAACCCCTGCGGCCAGATCATGCTGTCCCCTGCGGTACGCAAACGGAAATTCCAGTTTCCGAATCGATTCCTGCCGCAGCATCCGCCATGCGAACTGAAAATCCGCCCACTTTTTATATTCCGCGATCAGTTTCGCAAACCACTTTTCAAGTGCCTCAAAGGTGAAATGCTCTCTGAAATATTTCATCTCCATCGAATCCAGATTGCAGTAGGTCATCTGTACATCAATCTCCTCCAGATCATGCTGCAGCGCGTAGATATAAGCATAACACATCGCCTGTGCCCGATGTACTCCTATCGGCTCCTGCAGCAGCTCCGTTTTCATATACATGCCCTTGATCTCATCGATCATAACCCGCATTCCGTCCCCGACTGCAATCCGGTTATAATTGTCCGCAAACGTAGTTCTTTTTCCCGTCCCCTGATCATCCTCACGCGGCTCAATAAGAATCCCGTCCGCCCGTCCCTCAATCACAAGCTGGTAGTCCTCTTCCTCGATCGTGATCCTGAGCGGAACCTCCGCATGATACTCCGGCCCCATACTCTTCTGAATCTTCCGGTGGATCCGGCTGCCCTCCTGCATCGCATCCGTGGAAGAGATTCTGCCTCGCCGATTGTCGATATCGCCTTCCCGCAGAATAAATTCCACAAGATTCCGAACCGAGATGCGGATGACTCCTTTTTTATTCTCTACGATCTGATTTCCCATCCGGCTCCCCCGCTATTCCCGTATCGCCGCACGTCTTAAGGCATCGGCTTTTTCATACGACTCAGCCGCTTTTCTGGCATCCTGCTCCACGCCGACTCCGTGCTCATAGCAATATCCAAGCGTCTGCCAGGCGGGCGCATACCCCTGCTCCGCCGCTTTTTTATTCCACTCCATCATTTCCCAGGGACACGCCTTCAACATTCCGGCTATATAATAATCGTTCAGCACATCCTCTGCCGCGGCATTTCCCTGCGCCGCGGCATGGTTCAGATATTCCAGCTCCTCTTCGACAGTCTCATTTTTTCCAATCCCGCTGCGTTCCCAGTTCGAGCACAGGCGGGACTTCGCCTCTTTCTCTCCTTCGTTCGCCATCCTCCTAAGCCATTTCGCGCCAATCCGTATCGTTTCCTCCTCATCTTCATCGCACACACCACCATAATAATCACCGAGATTCTTTTGGGCGGGCGCATACTTCTGCTCCGCCGCTTTTCGATACCACTCCACCGCCTGTTTCTTACCCTGTCCTTCTATCAGGCCGCACATGCAGCAGTGGCCGGTCACATTCTGAGCTGCCGCACATCCCTGCTTCGCCGCGGCATAAAAGGCATCGACTACAGCTTTGATCTCACGCCCAGGCGCTTTCCCGTCGAACCACATCCCCGGCGTATAGCCATCCTCTTCTATATCCCAGTCCAGCGCCCGCTCACACAGCTCCTCCATCCAGTCCGGCAGCCGTACCTCTGACTCTCCCGCGTCGGCCTCACCGGACGCCTTCTTCTCCATGTCATAGGATTCCAGCTTTGTCCCGACTGACTCTCCCGCATCGGCCTCACCGGACGCCTTCTTCTCCATGTCATAGGATTCCAGCTTTGTCCCGACTGACTCTCCCGCGTCGGCCTCACCGGAAGTTTTCAGGGCCTCACCATAATCCTGCTCCACGCCGACTCCGTTTTCATAACAGTAGCTGAGATTTCTCTGCGCCAGGGCGTATCCCTGGGCCGCCGCTTTTTTCAGCCAGTTCACCCCTTCCGCACTCAGCGCGTCCATGCCGTACCCATAGTATACCCCCAGGCTGTTCTGTGCCGCTGCATTCCCCCGGGCTGCCGCCATCTCCAGACGCCGGATCTCCCCCTCCACCGTCTCTTCTGCTCCCGTCCCCTCGTCCTTCCACATGCTCGCGAGCTCGCGCTTCGCCGTGATGTCTCCCCGGGCAGCCATGTTTCTTAACCATTCCACCCCGGCCCGGGTCGTCATCTCATCCAGTTCCTCCTCGAGATAGCAGTAGCCGAGATTATTCTGTGCAGGGGCGTATCCCTGCTCCGCCGCCCTCTGGTACCACCGGACGCCCTCTGGGACATCCGTCTCCACTCCAAGCCCGTCCGTGTAGCAGGTTCCCAGGTTGTCCTGCGCATCCGCATACCCCTGAACCGCCGCTTTCCGATACCACTCCACCGCCTGTTCTTCTCCCTGTCCGTCCACCAGGCCGCACCGGCAGAGGTGGCCGGTCACATTCTGGGCCGCCGCGTATCCCTGCTCCGCCGCCGTGAGAAAGGCCCGGACCACCGGACCGGTCTCCTGTCCCAGGGCTTTTCCGTCAAACCACATCCCCGGCTGGCAGGCCGCCTCCAGATCCCAGTTCAGGGCACGCTCGCACAGTTCCTCCATCCAGGAGGGGAAGGGTCTGCCGGCCGGCTCCGCTTCTACTGCCGGCTGGCCCTGACCGGGCGCTCCCGTACCGCTTCCCGGCTCCGCTTCTACTGCCGGCTGGCCCTGACCGGGCGCTCCCGTACCGCTTTCCGGCCCCGCTTCCACTGCCGGCTGGCTCTGACCGGGCGCTCCCGGCATCGCTGCCGGCTCATCCTCCCCGGAAAGCCTCCGCAGCGTCTCCTGCTTTAATTCCTCAGACGGCATCATCAGGATCGACGCATTTTTATGATTGGTAAAATTGCCTGCCAGCTGCTCTGCGCATTCTCCGGGGCTGCAAAACGGACGGATCAGATACTGCAGATCCTCGAAGATCAGCCAGTACGCTTTGGTGACCACGGCATGCTGATCCCGGATCTCACCGAGCATATTTCTTACCGCATCCGGGTACTGGCTGTAACCGCATTTTAATATGAATTCCTGGAACAGCGCCGCCTCCGGCGGCTGCATTTTCACCCGCGCTCGTCCCTCTTTGGCCACTTCCTTACTGTAAATATACTGCTGCATCCGCTGAACGGTCTCCATCTCCGGCTCGAGCGCCATATAAAATACGGGAAGCGGCCCGCCCCTCCTCTCTCTCATGATACTGGTGCGGTTTGCCAGCTGCTCCATAAGACACGCATAGCTTCTCAGATAGCTGATACTTAAAAATGTCACAATCCCCACGCAGTCCATATTCCAGATCATCTGATCCTGAAAATTATCCAGCCAGCTGGAAGACTGGTTCTCCATAAATTCCACGTCAATGTACACATTGATTCCCAGCGCCCGCAGAGCCAGCACGGTCGGATATACCTTCTCCCAGTCCCGGCTCGCATAACTGACAAATACATACGGCTCATCCTTCACCCAGCCGTCCTTTAACTGTTTCAGATACCTGTTTTTACTGACAGCAGTCTCCATCCCGATCTCTCCTTCTTTCGTTCTCCCACCATTGTATACCGGATCCCCTTAAAATTCAACCTGACCGGCAACTCTATATGCGTAATCACTTCGTCTCACCGGCTCCTGCACATCCGACTCTCTGCACGCGCTGGCGTTCCGTCTTCCTCCTCACCGGCTCCTGTACATCCGACTCTCTACACGCGCAGACGTTTTACATTTTGTTTCAGCGACTCCACCGTCAGATCCACATCCTGCCGCGTCGTCTGTCCGCACAGCGTCATGCGGATCGTCCCGGCGGCGTATTCCTCCTGCGCACCGATCGCCTCAATCACATACGACACACGGCTTTCCCCCGTGTTACACGCGGATCCGCCGGACGCGCAGATCCCGTCCTCCTCCAGAAGGATTAAAAGCGATGCCCCGTCGACGTTCTTAAAACTCACATTCACATTTCCCGGAAGACGCTTGGTGCGGTGGCCGTTGATCCGCGAGCCCGGGATCTCGTGGGTGATCTTTTCCATCATATAATTGCGCAGCATCGTCTCACGCCGTATGCGCTGCCGCAGATCCGAAAACGCCAGTTCCGCCGCTTTTCCCATCCCGACAATCCCTGCGATATTTTCCGTACCTGCACGCTTTCCGCGCTCCTGTCCGCCTCCATGAATAAAAGAAGGCAGCAAAGTCCCTTCTCTCACATAGAGGAATCCCACGCCTTTCGGACCGTGAAATTTGTGTGCGCTGGCACTCAGAAGATCGACGGGATACTGCCGCACGGAAATCGGAAGCTGCGCATACGCCTGCACCGCATCCGTGTGAAACAATACCTTATGCTCCCGGGCGATTTTTCCGATCTGCATGACAGGCTCGATCGTCCCGATCTCGTTGTTACCGAACATGACGGAAATCAGCGTGGTATCCGGACGGATGGCAGCCGCGACAGCCTCCGGGGAGACCTGACCGTATGCGTCGACATCCAGGTACGTCACCTGATAGCCAAGCTTTTCCAGATAGGCGCACGAATTTAACACCGCATGGTGTTCTATCTTTGTCGTGATAAGATGGCATCCTTCCGCCTTTTTTGCACCGGCGATCCCCTTGATGGCCCAGTTGTCCGACTCCGATCCCCCGGAGGTAAAAAAAATCTCGGACGGCGATGCCTCTAATGAGCGCGCAATCTGCACCCGCGCCGCCTCCATCGCTTCCCTTGCCGTCTCCCCGTATCCGTACATGGTGGACGCATTTCCAAACTTTTCTCTGAGGAAGGGTCTCATTGCCTCCTCCACGGGCGCCGCCATCTGAGTCGTCGCCGCGTTATCCAAATAGATTTCTTTCTGAATCAGACTACTCATTTTCCCCTCGCTTTGCACATATATTTTAAAAAAATGTCTGGAGATTTCATTTGACCAAAACCATAAAAAACTCCTTTATCACCGGTACCCTGCTGCTGACCTTTGCCGGCGTACTCACCCGACTGATCGGCTTCTTCTATAGAATATTCCTCTCGCGCACGATTGGTGCAGAGGGCCTGGGTATCTATCAGCTTCTCTCCCCCGTGATGGCGCTCGGATTTGCCGTCACGGCTGCAGGGATTCAGACCGCGATCTCCCGCTTTGTATCCACGGAAATCGGGAAAAAAAATCCGGAGGGTGCGAGGCGTTATTTTTACTGCGGGCTCATTGTCTCCCTCCTTCTCTCCGCCCTCACGGGATTTATCATCTGGAAATACGCGGATTTTATCGCCTCCGCCTGGCTTGGCGATATCCGGTGTGCGCCGCTGCTTTCCGTCCTCTCCCTGTCCTTTGTACCGGCATGCATTCACGCCTGTATCAACGGATATTATTACGGCACAAAAAAAACCGGTGTCCCGGCTCTGTGTCAGCTGACCGAACAGCTTGTCCGCGTCGGCAGCGTTTATCTGCTTTACTGTATTCACATGCGGGAACAGACACCCGTTCCGCTGTCCGTCACGATGTGGGGCATTGTACTTGGCGAAGTCGCAAGTACGCTTGTATCCGTCAGTTTTGCAAAAATCCCGCGCGGGACAAAACGCGTTCCTTCTATCCCGGCCTGTCTGCATGGTCTGGCTGTCATGGCTGTCCCGCTCACCGCAAACCGTGTAGTGTTAAACCTGTTTTCAGGCTACGAGACGGTCATGATTCCGAACCGTCTTAAGCTTTTCGGATATACCAGCGCGGAGGCGCTCGGCGTCTACGGGATCCTGACCGGCATGGCCATGTCGATCATCATGTTTCCCTCCGTTGTCACAAACTCGGTATCCGTTCTGCTTCTGCCCACCATCTCCGAAGCAAAAGCCGCCGGGGATGACCGCCTGATCCGCCGCACCGTCACAAAAACAATCCGCGCCTGCCTCTTTCTCGGGTTCTTATGTACCGCAGGATTCTTATTCACCGGAAAATACCTGGGAAATCTGCTGTTTGGCAACGCACTCGCCGGAACCTTTATCGTCACACTCGGCTGGATCTGTCCGTTTCTGTACTTAAGCTCCACCTTAAGCAGCGTTCTCCACGGACTCGGATACCCGGGGCTCACGTTCTGTTTCAACCTGGCGGCCTGCGGAATCCGGATTCTGTTTGTCCTCTTTGCCATCCCTGCTTACGGAATCAAAGGTTATCTCTGGGGAATCCTGCTCAGCCATATAGCCACCGCATTTCTTACAATTATAGTTCTTTTGAGAAAAATATAACCCCGGACATCCGCCCGGGGCATAATCAGCATTCCGAATAGATGATGGTACAGTCCGGGTGCAGCTGCAGGATCGATGCCGGAATCTGCGGCGTCACAGGACCGTTCACCGCCTTGTCGATGATTCTTGCCTTTGCCTCGCCGTTCGCGATCAGAAGGATCTTTTTCGCACGCATGATCCCGCCGAGTCCCATCGTCAGCGCCCGCTTCGGCACCTCATCACGGGATGCAAAAAAGCGCGCATTCGCCTCAATCGTATCCTCCTTCAGATCCACCAGATGCGTCTCCTCCGTAAAGACATCCGCCGGCTCATTGAATCCGACATGACCGTTATTTCCGATTCCGAGCAGCTGCAGATCGATCCCGCCGAGTGCCGCGATCATCGCGTCATACGCCGCACCCTCCGCTGCGATATCCGCCGCCAGGCCGTTCGGCACATGCGTGCGCTCCATCGGAATATTAATATGGGAAAACAGATGCTCATTCATAAAATAGCGGTAGCTCTGATCGTTTGTCCCGTCAAGTCCGACATACTCGTCAAGATTGACCGAAGTGACCCCGGAAAAATCCAGATCTCCGGCCCTGTGCCATGCGACCAGATTCTGATACGTCCCGATCGGGGAAGACCCCGTGGCAAGCCCTAACACCGCATTCGGTTTGATCAGTACCTGCGCCGCGATCAGCATGGCCGCCCGCCTGCTGACCTCCTCATAATTTGCTGCTTTGATTACTCTCATTGTACTCCTCCTGTTATATTGTTATCATATGATGGCAGTCAAAAGGATTTCCCCCCATGATGTCTTCGGATTTCTCCGTGTTTCACGCAGGCGTAAAACACATGACCTTCTGACCCTGGCATCATCATATTCCATAAAGCGAAAACGGACATGCCCGCAGGTGCAGACATGCCCTTTTTCTTATACTCTTGAAAGATATTCCCCGGTGCGCGTATCGATCTTGATGACATCTCCCTGCTCCACAAACAAAGGAACATAGACGGTCGCGCCCGTCTCTACGACTGCCGGCTTTGTCGCGCCTGTCGCCGTATCGCCCTTAAAGCCCGGCTCCGTATCCGTGATCTGCAGTTCCACAAACAACGGCGGCTCTACTGCGAACACACTGCCGTTATGGGAACACATCTTCACCATCTCATTCTCTTTGACAAACTTTAACGCGTCGCCGATATCATCCGCCGACAGTGCGATCTGATCATACGTCTCGACATCCATAAAATAAAACAGATCCCCGTCTGCATAAAGATACTGGTAATCCTTGCGGTCAATCCTCGCCTGCGGGCACTTCTCCGTCGGCCGGAAGGTCTTCTCAACCACACCGCCGCTCTTGATATTCTTCAGCTTCGTTCTGACAAATGCTGCGCCTTTTCCCGGCTTAACATGCTGAAACTCGATAATCTGATAAATATTTCCTTCCAGTTCAATGGTAATGCCATTTCTGAAATCGCCTGCTGAAATCATGTAAATTTCCTCCTTAAACATACACCTGTGGCTGTTCTATTTTATACTATATACATACACATTTCAACCTTTTTTTGCCAAAAGTTCAGCCATCCTCTGTGAAACGGACGAATCATCCGCGCGCCTCGATCTCACGGATCTTATCGATCCGCACCTGATGCCTTCCGCCCAGAAATTCTGCATCCAGATACGCCTTTACAATATCCTTCGCAAGCTCCGTCCCCACGATCCGCGCTCCGAATGCAATGATATTCGCATTATTATGCTGCTTCACCAGCCGCGCCGTCGCCGTCTCGGAACAGACTGCCGCCCGAACGCCCGGAACCTTGTTCGCCGCAATCGAGATCCCGACCCCGGTTCCGCAGATTAACACCCCGCAGTCTGCCTCGCCGGATACTACCGCGCGGCCCACACGCTCACCGTATTCCGGATAGTCGCACATCTCACCGTCATTCGCACCGAGATCCGTGACCTCGTGGCCAAGCTCCTTTAAATAATCCACAATAACAGCCTTTAACGCCCCTGCTGCATGATCATTTCCGATTGCTATCTTCATACTGACCTCACTTCTGCGCCGTCTTCCGCATTTTCATTTTTCGCTCTTCGTTTCTCCGAAACCGCCGGTAACAAAACAGTACCGGCTTCTCGAGATACCGCTTTAACACAATCTGTATCTCTTCCTTCGGATGGATCGGTTTCACCAGAATCGTCCGGATCCCCGCGAGATTCGCCCCGCAGATATCCGTAAAAATCTGATCCCCTACAAACAGCGTATCCGATGTGCCGGTTTTCATCCGCTCCATCGCCCGCCTGTAATTCCCCGGTTTGGGTTTGTCCGCCTTACAGATGTAAGGAATGCCGACGGTATCGCAGAACGGCTTCACACGCGGCTCCCTGTTGTTCGAGAGCGCCATACAGCGATATCCCAGCTCCTTTAACCCGGAAAAAAATGCACATGCCCGCGCATCCGCCGGGGCGCCGTGCGGCACTAACGTATTATCGATATCAAAAATGATCCCGCGGTATCCCTCTCCTCTGAGTCGTTCAAAATCAATCTCATAGGCGGAATCCACATAATCCCACGGATATAGTCTCTGAAACATAAAACCACATATTCCTTCAATTCAAGATGCCGGAGTCTGACGAATCTGACTCGGAAATGCCTTCGGATTTCCCGTGTTTTCCAATCCCGAAATCCTGTTTTTCACACAGACACGGCTCACATGGCCTCTGCACCGGGCATCCGCTCATTTTACAAGCGCGGAAATCTGCCGAAAGCACGGATGCTCTGCACTTCCCGTCAGCTCAAACAAAAGCGACTCACTGCCTGTAATGACAGCTCCCTCCGCCTGTGCCCGCAAAAGCGCGATTTCCCTGTCGCGAAGCCTGCGCGAGCTGACACAGTCCCAGACCAGCACCGGCTGATATCCGGCCGCTTTTAAATCAATCACCGACTGCAGTACGCAGATATGCGCCTCTATTCCGCAGAGAATCACATTTTTCCTGCCAAAGGAAGCCAGCTTCTCCCGCGCGACCGCATCGCCGTAAACAGAAAAGCTCTTTTTATCGCAGAACTCCTCCGTCCCGGCCGCTGCCCGGATCTCCGAAAGATTCAGTCCCAGCCCTTTCGCATACTGCGCGGTCACCATCACGGGGATCTCAAGGATCCCAAGCCCCCGCAGAAGTCTCTCGCAGCAGGATACCATCTCCTCTGCCTCCGCAATCACCGGCATAAACTTCTCCTGGATATCCACCACCACGCAGCAGGTCTCCTCCGGCAGTATTCTCATATGATACCTCCTACTTATCCAGCAGCTTTTTCAACTCGCTCATAAATGTATTGACATCCTTAAATTCGCGGTACACCGAAGCAAATCTCACATAGGCAACCGCCTCCAGATCTTTCAGATGATCCATGACGATCTCGCCGATCATCGAGCTCGGAATCTCCTTTTCCTCCCGGTTAAAGATCTCCGTCTCCACGTCGTCCACCAGCTGATTGATCTCATTGACCGAAATCGGCCTTTTATGGCACGCGCGAAGCACACCGCCCTCGATCTTAGAGCGGTCATACTGTTCTCTCGTGTTATCTTTTTTGATGACAATCAGCGGTATCGTCTCCACCTTCTCATAGGTTGTAAAACGCTTTCCGCAGTCGTCGCACATCCTGCGGCGGCGGATCGAGCTGTTGTCGTCTGCGGGTCTTGAGTCAATCACCCGCGTATTCTCACTGCTGCAAAACGGACACTTCATAGACTCCCCTCCTGCGCGCTGCTATTTCCCGTTCCCCTTTCCGGATTCCGCCTTATCCGGTTCGGAATGATTCCTGCTCTCATCCGGTTTCTTTGCGTCAGCGGCAGTCTTTCCCCCGCCTGCTGCCGCCGCATGATTCGTATTCCCGGGCGTCATCGTACACCTTCCGTCAAAGAACGCATCCTCGTCAATCACCAGCGACCGCGCCGTCACATCCCCGACAACCCTGCCGGTGGAGAGAAGCTCCATCTTGCCGTCCACCGTGATATCGCCGTCCACCTTACCTGAGATCAGTGCGCTCTGCGCCCTGATATTTCCTTTGATCTGTCCCTCCACACCGAGGATCAGCTTCTTCTCACAGGTGCAGTCGCCGTTGATGATGCCGTCTACCCGCACGGTCTCCGGCGCGGTCAGGTTCCCGTTAAACACCGCGCCCTCTCCGATGAGCGTTCCGACTGTGGTACGCGGCTCCTCCGCATATGCGGATCCTTTTGCTTTCCCAAGCATGATCTTTGTCCTCCTTATCCCTTCGCATCAATGACCGTGAGCGGATCGATTGTCTCCCCCTCACAGATCACCTGATAATCGAGCTGTGTATCATTCGATTTTGTCGTGAGCAGTATCTCCCCGATCCTCACGGGATCGCCTTCACCGGTCTTGATCTCCGCCTCGCTCCGGCACATATAGCGGGTTTTATAACCATTGCCGTGATCCACCTCGACAATCAGCGGATACGTGTCGTCCGAGCCGATCTCAGAGACAGTGCCGTCACCCGCGGCGATGATATTCCCGTCCGCCCGGATCTGAATGGATATGTAGGGCTGCTCCCCGGAGTAAGTCGCGGTCATAATCCCGGATCCGGAGCAGGGATATCTGCTCGGAAACGCAGGATCAGCCTCCCGATCCGTCTCCTCTGTCTCCAGCGTCTCTGCCGTTTCGTTTTCTTCCGCGGAATCCTTCGCGGCAAGCTGCCGGTTCAGCTCCTCATTCTCTGAAGCAAGCGAGAGCTTCTCACTCTTTAGCGTCTCAATCTCTTCCTCAAGCTGTCCGGCCGTTTGCTCCTGCTCTGAGAGCTGCTCCTTAAGCTCCTGTGTCCGCTGTCCGGCCGTTATGGCCAGACAGGCCAGCCATATCAGCGCCGCGACAATCACAAGAAGCATGGAGACGGCCACGCGGACCAGCAGACGCGACACATGAAACTGCCGGCTGCTCTGCCCGACGTTGGAAATCAGCAATATCGAAAAAGACTCTTCCCGTTTATGTCTTTGCTGCTTCATACCTCTGATACCTCGATAAATTGATCCCGGCACATGATATCAGCGCCGGTTCTTAATTTTTAATTCTAACACAAAATGCAAAAATGTCAATTCGCCTCAGACCGCCTTTTCCTTCCATTTTCCCCTCTTATAGAAGATAAATGTGATCAGCGCCCCGAACATCCAGGAAATCAGCAGGGAAATATAAATACATTCCTGCCGCCCGTTTGGAAGCTCCGCCGATCTTGTCGCATACGCAATCCCGTACGCGATCGGTACGCGAATCAGAATCGTCGTAGCGATGGAAATCCACATCGGCGTCATCGTGTCTCCGGCGCCGCGCATGATGCCCGACAGGCTCTGCGTCACCGCCATGGCAATATATCCCACCGCAAGGATGCCCATCAGATCACGGCTTAGCTCCACAAGCTCCGGCGTCTTTGTAAAAATACCCATCAGCGCTTTTCCGAACAAAAGGATCACGGATGTCAGCACCGCGGACGTTCCCGCCGCGATCAGCGTTCCCTGCTTCGCCCCGGAACCGACGCGCTCCATGTTCCTGGCACCGACATTCTGCCCCGCATACGTCGTGAGCGCTGTTCCAAAAGAAAAATTCGGCATCATGGCAAACCCGTCCACACGCATGACGATGACGTTCGCCGCGATAAACATTTCGCCGAAGCTGTTGGTCAGCGACTGAACCACGATCATCGCCATGGAAAAAATGGCCTGCGTGATGCCCGACGGCAGTCCCAGCCGGATGATATTCATCGAGTTCTTCTTCTCCAGACGAAGATACTGCGGCTTTAAATCAAAGATCGACTGCATCCGCATCAGACGGATCAGACAAAGCAGCGCGGAGACCGCCTGCGCGATCACCGTCGCAAGCGCCACGCCGGAAACTCCCATACCAAGAACCGCCACGAAAACGACATCCAGTATAATATTTAATATTGTTGATACAAGCAGATACAAAAGCGCAGACATAGAGTCTCCGAGCCCGCGCAGCACGCCGCTTAGTATGTTGTAAAATGCCAGTCCCACGCAGCCGATAAACATGATCAGCAGATACGAATGACACCAGTCGATAATCGACTCCGGCGTATTGAGAATCTCCAAAAGCGGCCGCGCCACCAGCGATGCCGCCACCATCACAAACAGCGTCGCAATCCCTGTGAGCGTGATACAGTTCCCGATCGTCTTTGAGAGCTCTTCTCTGTTGCGCGCGCCGAAATACTGGGATACCATGATTCCGGCCCCCACGCTGATCCCCACAAAAAGAACGATGAGCAGATTTAAAATCGGCCCGGCGCTTCCCACTGCCGCGAGCGCATTGTCCCCGACATAATTGCCCACGACCACACTGTCAACCGTGTTATAGAGCTGCTGCGCGATATTGCCGACCAGCATCGGAAGGGTAAACAGTACGATTTTCTTCCACGGCGCCCCTTCCGTCATGTCCACCGGTTTAAAAAAATTCTTCAGTAGTTCCATATGTACCCTCCATCCTGTAAAAAAATGCACTATTTCTATTATACAACATATTATAATTGAAGTCACTCATAATTTTGTGAAAATATTCCGGTTTCCGACATGGATTCCCCCGGGGTTACTCTGTGACCGTCCCGGCTCCCCGATCTTTGTCCCGGCGGGATACTGCTTACTCTGTGACCGTCCCGTCCTCTTCGATCTTCGCCCCAGGCGGGATACTGCTTGCTTTGTGACTGTCCCGGCTCCCCGATCTTCGTCCCGGCGGGATACTGCTTACTTTGTGACCGTCCCGTCCTCCCCGATCTTCGCCCCCGGCGAGATACTGTCCAGATACCGCAGGATCTGTGCGGCGCGATCCTCCTCTGCCAGGCCGGTCACACCGTTTTCTGCACAGACCGGCAGCAGCTCGTAATGCACCTCATTGTCCGCCGCCACCGTGATTTTTAAGATCGCGGACTGATCGATCTCCTTTCCGAACACAAAATTACCCAGACTGTAAAACACGGGTTTTTCCTCCAGCCACTCCACGCCCTGCAGACAGTGCGTGTGGCAGCCCGCCACCACATCGGCTCCGGCGGCAAGCGTGCGCTTTGCGATCGCTGTCTGATACTCCTCCGGGTACGCCTCATACTCCACGCCCCAGTGCGGATAAACCACGAGAAAATCACAGCGTTCCTTCGCCTCCTCCACAAGCGAGAGAAGTCTGGTGTCGTCGTAACAGGAAAAAATGCCGGGTGTCTGGTTCTCCACCTTCCAGCTCACCACCGGCACCACACGCGAAACGGCAAGAATCCCGAACCGCTTTCCGTTTTTCTCAAAGATCTGCACCTCCCCGGCACGCGCTTCGCTCTCCCCCGCGCCCGCATAGCGGATTCCCGCCTCATCGAGCGCCGCAAAGGTATCGGAAAGCGCCTCCCTCCCGTAATCGAGCGAATGATTGTTCGCGAGGGACACGACATCCACTCCCATCTCATCCAGCGCCGCGGTATAAGACGGGCTGCAGCGGAATGTAAACTCTTTTCCCTCCATCGGCGTTCCGCGGTCGCTGAACGCAAACTCGTTGTTGATCAGCAGAATATCCGCTTCCTGCAGTTCGGCAAGCAGAGCATCACCAACTACGCCCGTAATCCCGTTTTTGTCATAATTCATCTGAAACAGATTGCCGAACAGCACGTCGCCGGCAATCAGGATCGTGGTGTCCTCCCCGGGCACGTCTTCCTCCTCCGGCCGGACGGACGGGTCGCCTTCTGATTCCTCTGCTGCAGTCTCCCCCGGGACATCACCCGGCCGGCCGGACGGATCGCCTTCTGATTCCTCTTCCGCGGTCTCTCCCGCAATCCCGCCCGGGCGGACGGACGGATCATTTTCTGATTCCTCTTCTGCAGTCTCCCCCGCGCCCTCACCCGGGCGGACGGGCGCTGCGGCATCCCCTGTCTGCTCCGTCCGGCCCGCATCCCCGGATCCGTAACGGTCGGAACAGGTGAGTGCGCACACCGCCGCCACGCCCGCCAGTGTGAGCGCTGCCAGCAGATATAATGTTCTACGAACCGCTTTTCCCATGCTCTCCTCCGCCTGCCTGATAAAGTCTCTGATACGCTTCCCTGCGCCCTTCCTCAAACGCCCCGCAGAGCTGTTTCCGGATTGCCGGATCGCGCAGCCGCGCCGTCAGAAGCGGCGAAAACCGCCGGCCTTCCAGCGTGACAGCCGTATCCGCCGCCTCCTCAAAGGTCTTTTCGTTTCCCGTGTAAAACCGCACCAGGCCGGTCACATTCTCCATCCAGTCCATCAGCCCGATTACATCCACCATCTGCCGGCAGTCGCACTCCAGACGCCGGTAGGATGCCGGATAACCGTGTCCGGAACCGTCGTACCAGCTGTGATGGCCGTGCGCGATCTGAGCATAGCGCTTTGTGGATGCCCGCTCATTCAGACAGTTCCATCCGATCATCGCGTGCAGATGCGCAATCTCGTATTCCTCCTCAAACCACTGCCGCGCCAGCCCGGAGTACAGATCCATAATATTAATCTTCCCCACGTCGTGAAAAGCGCCGCATTTCATTGCATAATCCGTCACCGCGCACCGCTTTTTATCCGGATCGGCGACTGCCGCGATCTCCGGGATATCGTCAAAAAAACCGGGCTCCTCCGAGAGGATGATCCCGCAGAATACGCTGGCCGCCTTTCCCACGACATAAGAATGGATAAAAATATCCGGCGCAAACCGTATCAGAAGCTTCTGAAGAAATTCCCCGTAAGAAATACTGTTCTCCGTTTCTACAAATGTATGCGATACCTGGCGCAGATACAAAAACAGCGTCGCATTTTCCGCGCTGTCCGGAAATGTCTCCACATACTGCAAAATCCTCTGATAGAGACTCTCGATATATTCCGTGCGCCCCTTAATAAATTCGGGATACTGCTGCAGAAACTGCAGATAAAACGCGGGCAGTGAGATCACCGCGTACATATTATCCACAGAATAATCGGACAGCTCCCCTTCATCCATCAGCTTTTCCGTCTTTGTGAGCAGCTCCTCAAAGGAACCGAGCCCGCAGTAATACTCAATCGCGCCGATATGAAATGCGGTCCGCACCGGCGGCCGTTCGTGTTTCTCCTTCGCCTCTCTCATCCGCCTTTCATGCACCAGATACACCGACTCCATAATGTCCGTGATATCCTGCGCCGTCATGCTGTTTTCCCTGCTGTAAGAGATGCTCGCGGCCATCAGCTGATGGGTCATCGCGACATAGCGGCCCCATGGAAGCCCCGGCGCTTTGTCCTGATAATCCGGATCCTCAAAGATCTGCAGCGTCTGCTTTAACAGGCGCACTCTCTCGCTGACCGACTGAAACTGGCCAAGCGCGATATTCGCCCGCGAGCGCAGGATATATCCCTTCGTCTCCTCGTCCGGGATCTCGTCATAGTATTTCAGATATGCCGCAGCCTCCGTAAAACAAAGACGCATCTGTGAGACATATTCCCCCGTCACGGAAAGCTCAAGCCCCACCAGCTTATTGCACAGCGCATTGCGTCCGATTCCGAGCCAGTAGAGCTCCCGGATCTTCCCGTCCCTGTCATTTTTTAACCTGGCCGTATTCAGCAGGGCCTGGTGGATCCGGCAGAACAGACCGGCGTCCCACTCCTCTTTCGGATTCAGCAGCCTGCCGGCAAAACAAAACAACTCCTCCCTCCCGGCTTCGTCGGATTCCAGCAGATGGTCGAGCGCGGGAAACAGACCGCTCCGCAGCAGCTCCATATTGCGCCTTATCTTCTGTTCCACCTGCTTTCTGTCGCCGCGCACCTTCTCCCGGTATGCATCAAATGAAATCCCGTCCGGTTTTTTCAGCGCCGAGAGAGCCCCGATTTCTTTTAAATTCGCGATATATTCTTCCTGATATGGCTGCATACGCTTCTACTCCTGACTGAACTGTCGAAACAGGACTTCCTGCAGGCGTTTCGGATCCACGGGCTTTGAGATATGTTCGTTCATCCCGGCTTCCCTGGCCAGTCTGACATCCTCCACAAAAGCATCCGCCGTCATGGCGACAATCCAGACACGTGCGGCGTCCTGCCGGTCCATCCGGCGGATGCGCCTCGACGCCTCATAGCCGTCCATCACCGGCATGTGGATATCCATAAAAATCACGTCGTAATAATGCTCGGGCGAGGCCGCAAACATCTCCACGGCACGCGCGCCGTCGTCCGCCGCCTCCACCTGCACTCCGATCATGGAGAGAAGCTCCACGGCAATCTCCTGGTTCAGCGCGATATCCTCCACCAGCAGCACACGGCGGCTGGCAAAATCAACCCCGCCGCCCGCTCCGGCTTCCTCCGCCGTTTTGCTGCTCACAAGCTCTAAGAGCGCTTTCAGCAGCCTGCTCTTAAACAGCGGACACGGCACAAACGCATTGACGCCTGCGCGCGTCGCCCGGTACTCCGTCTGTGCCCAGTCTTCCTCCGATACCAAAAGAATCGGGAATTCCTTTCCCGCCAGCTGTCTGACATGAGCCGCCACCTCAAGCGCCGGGATATCCGCCAGCTTTTGTCCGAGCAGCAGCGCGCACGGCATATTTTTTTCATACTGCGCCTCCGTGAGCATGGTAACCGCCTTAAGTCCGTAAGCCACAGTCACCGGCTCAAGTCCCGCCTCGCGCAGATACCCCGCAATCTGATCCGCCCGCTCCGTTAACGCTTCCGCGATCAGCACCTTCTGTCCCTTCGGCAGCTTCAGATCGCGGTGGCTCTGAGGAACGGCCGGGAGCGGAATCTCCACAAAAAAACAGCTGCCGGCGCCCTCCTCGCTCTCCACCCGGATCTGTCCGTCCATGCGGTCCACCAGATTCTTTACGATGGACATGCCCAGCCCCGTTCCCTCAATCTTTTTTGTGAACTCATTGTGCACGCGCTCAAACGGCTCAAAAATCCGCTCCAGGAAATCCGCGCTCATGCCGATGCCGTTATCCCTGCACTCAAAGCACAGCATAAGCCGGCCGCTTCCGCCGCCCGGCTCTCCCGGCACGATTTCCGCCGCTGACTCTTTCCCGCTCTGCACAGCTTCTGGCACTGACTCCTTTTCACTCTGTACGGTTTCTGACCGCGGCTCCTCCAGACGCTGGTAAAACCGTACCTGAATCTCCCCTTCTTCCTGCGTATATTTCACCGCGTTTCCGATGATATTGACGAGAATCTGGCGCAGATGGAGCGGATCGCCGGACAGATATTCCTCATAAATCTGTCCGATCCCGATCGTTAATGTCTGCCTCTTTTGTCCTGCCTGCGCACGGACGATCACCGATATGTCATGAATCAGATCCGGGAGGGAAAAATCCTCCTCGTTCAGGCTCATGCGCCCGCTGTCAATCCGCGACATATCCAGCACATCATTGACCAGGCTCATCAGATGCTCTGATGCCGTCCTGATCTTATTTAAGCAGTCCTGTACCCTTGCCTTTTCATCGATGTGCGCCAGTCCGATAGAAGTCATCCCGAGAATCGCGTTCATCGGCGTGCGGATATCGTGGGACATGCTCGAGAGGAAACGGCTTTTTGACCAGTTCGCCTTCTCCGCCTCCTTCAGATGCTCCTCAAGAAGTGCATTTTCCCTCTCCAGCTCCCGGATACGGCTCTTATCATCCGCCGCGGGATAGTTTTCATGTTCCATACTGTGATTCGCCATAGTCTCTACCTGTACCATCTGTGATCTGTTTCCCGACGCCCCCGGAATCCGGCGTATCCAGCGTCCGGGGGCTGCCCCTGCTTTACGGACATTATATCATATCCGGTGTCTTTTTCAATCGAATCCACCGCCCAGATCCACCGTTTTTGTCGCAATCCGCTCCACAAAGCACGCATCATGCTCCACGACAAGCATCGTCGGCTGAAACGTTAAGATCAGCTTTTCGATCTGCATGCGTGAAAACACATCCACATAATTCAGCGGCTCATCCCAGACATACAGATGGGCCGGCGTGACAAGCGATGCCGCAATCAGCACCTTCTTTTTCTGTCCCTCGGAAAAATCCTCCATCGGCTTTGCAAACTGTTCCCTGCCCACATCCAGCTGGTTCAGTACCGCAAAAAACAGACTTTTGTCCAAATCCCGCTGCCGGCAGAACGCATCGGGCGTTCCCCGGAGAAACGATGTGTCCTGGCTGATATACGATATGACAAGTCCTGCTGCCGCCGTCAGAGTGCCGCACTCCGCAAAGATCCCCTCCGGCTTTGCACTCCCGGGCAGCGCCCGGATCAGGCTGGACTTCCCGCAGCCGTTTTTCCCTGTGAGAAACAGCCGGTCCCCGCCGCGCAGCTCAAATCCCAGATGCTCAAACAGCGCGTGGTCCGCATCCGCATAGCGCAGCGAGTAATCCCGCGCCTCAATCAGGACGTCCCTGTGATGCCGCAGCGGCGTAAGCTTCAAATCCACCGGCTCCTCGAGGTCCAGAAGAAGCCCTTCCTTCTCTTCGATCTCCCGGTCGATCCTCTTTTCCATCTGCCTGACGCGGCTTAGCATCTTCTTTGTCTTTGCACCGATATAGGCGCGCTTTAGCCCGTGTTCGGGATCTTTTACGGGATCAAATCCGATCTTTGAGTTCTCGCTCTTATCCGCCCACCGCCTGGTGTTCTGCGACATTTGTCTCAGCCTGCCGATCTCTTTTTTGTGCTTTTCATTCTCCGCACGTGAGAACAGATCTTTCCTGCTTTTATTTTCCCACCAGCTGGAAAAATTGCCTTTCTGCACCTCAAGCGAATGCCGGTTCAGCACCAGCACGTGATCCACACAGGCATCCAGCAGCTCCCTGTCATGCGAGACGAGAATAAAGCCCTTTTTCCGGGACAGATAGGCGCGCACGCTCTCTCTGGACGCACTGTCAAGATGATTTGTCGGCTCGTCGATCAGCAGAAATTCGTTTTCTCCCGAAAAGAGCACGGCCAGCATCACTCTGGTCCGCTCCCCGTGGCTTAGCGTGTGAAACGGGCGGTAGAGCACCCCGGCATCCATTCCAAGCCTCTCCAGCTCACGGATCACGCGCCAGCTCTCGCAGCCCGCCTTCCAGTCCTCCATCAGCTCCGCAGCGCAGGGACCCGCAGACTGCCCGCCGCCAGAGAGTCCCCTCCCGGCTTCGCATGAAGCCTCTGCGTCTTCGGATGTCCCTGCACCGGCTTCGCATGATGTCTCTGTGCCTCCAAACGTTTCCGCACCGGCTGTGCGCGAAGCCTCTGCACCGGCTTCGCCCGGTTCTTCTCTCCCGGCCGCTTCCGGCGGCGCCTCATACGGAAAATAGTCAAATATAACCGGCGACGTGATCGTGCCCTGATACTCGTACGCCCCGAGCAGCAGCTTTAAAAACGTCGTCTTTCCTTTTCCGTTTCTCCCGATAAATCCCAGTTTCCAGTCGGTGTCAACCGCAAAAGATGCGTGCCGGAATACATCATCGGCACTTCCGTCATAATAAAATGTCAGATCATTTACCAGAATCTGTGACATAGGAATTCCCCCTTCCATATGCATGCTGCCGCATCCGGTCAGATTCCGCATAAATACTCCCGCTCGCCGCGCTCTCCCGCGCAAAACGGCGCGCATCCCGCACCGTTTTTTCCATACAAAAAAGAGAGGTTATGAGAATCATAATCTACCTTTGGCAACATGACAAAAAACAGGCGCTCCCCCACGGGACCATCCTGCATCCGATAACGTCTCATGTTCTCAAAAGCCGATTACATTCTCATTCTTTCACCTCTCTCATCCTGATTCGACCTTCTGTCGTTTCCTCACTATATCATGCCCGGTTTCAAAAGTCAACCTCTCTTTTTTCGCTTTTTCTGTCATCATACTGGCATGGTCATTTTTATCAAAACTGGATATTTCCATCACTCCAACTTGTGCTATGCTAAATCAGAACCAAATATTTTTAAGGAAAGGAGTCTTCCTATGACGCATCAGACACTCAGAAAAATCGTCACAGCCGCACTGCTTGCCGCTATGACCTGCATTGCAACCATGATCATCCGGATCCCCACCCCAACGTTTGGATACATCCATCCCGGCGACTGCTTTGTGCTGCTTAGCGGCGTGATCTTAGGCCCCGTCGGCGGAGCGATTGCCGCCGGCATCGGCTCGATGTTTTCCGATCTCTTTTCCGGCTATGCCTCATGGGCGCCGGCCACATTTCTGATCAAAGCACTGACGGCCGGCATCGCGGGATTTTTCTTTCACCGGACGAAGCGCCTCTCCCGCTCTCATGCGGCGCACTGTGCGGCCATCATCATCGGAGGCATCCTCGGCGAGGCCGTCATGGTCACCGGATATTTTCTCTACGAGACCGCTCTCGCCGCCCTTGGCACAGGCGCGGTAAACCGGGCTTCCATCGCCGCCGGGATCGCCTCCTCCGCCGCCGGCATCCCGTTTAACATCGCACAGGGTGTCGTCGGGATTCTCTTGAGCGTTCTGCTGCTCCCGGTGCTCTCAAAAGTACCGGATGTGCGCGAGTGGATCGGCCTGGAACAAAAAAAGATCAGACAGGCATAACCTGCCGGATTCATTGAAATCCACAAAAAAGAGACTGTTCTGACAGTCTCTTTTTTTGTCGCCGAAGCCGTTTTGGAACGGGTGTTCCTCCAGGCCTGCAGCCGCTTTTGGCCGGGGGTTCTTCCGTGCCCGCAGCCACTTTGGAACGGATGCCCCTCCAGGCACGCGGACGCTTTTGGCCGGGTGTTCCTCCAGGCCGCAGTCATCTCACGACGGCCGCCCCACCGTTGCCGCAATCACTTCAAGCCTTCCTCGCACGCATACACTGCCGTACCCGCAGGGCAGGATCATGTGATCCCCCTTCTTCACTGGCAGGCCGTTCACCGTCCCCTCGCCCTCCGTGACCGAAAAAAACAGAAACGGATACACCTGCTCAAAGCACATCTCCCCGTCCGCCTCGATCCGGAATACCGTGTAATCTTCACAGCGGTACAGCTCGTTTAACCGGTTTGCCGGCAGGCCGAGTGCGGAAAACACACTGTCCTCCACGGGCTTCGCCGGAACGGTGATGACATCAATGCTCTTTTCCACGTGAAGCTCTCTGCGCTTCCCGCCCGCGCATCTGTCATAATCGTACACCCGGTAGGTGATGTCGCTGCTCTGCTGCATCTCCATCAGCAGAATTCCCGCTTTGATCGCGTGTACCGTCCCCGGATCGATCTGGATAAAATCTCCCTTTTTCACCGGTATCTCACGGATCAGCTCCGCCCATCTGCCCTCGTGAATCATGGCGGAAAGATCTTCTCTGGTCGTTGCGTTGTGACCGGCTACAAGTGTCGCGCCATCGGGGGCATCGATCACATACCAGCTCTCCCGTTTGCCGAACGCTCCGTTCTCGTGCTCCGCCGCATATACATCGTCCGGATGTACCTGGATACTCAGATCCTCCCTCGCATCGATCAGCTTGGCCATGATCGGCATCCGCTCAGAGGGAAAATCACCGAACAGCTCCCTGTGCTCCCTCCAGACTTCTGATAGTTTTTTCCCGGCCAGCGCACCGTATTTTACCGTGCCGTCGCCGTTCGGATGCGCCGAGATCCCCCAGCACTCTCCGATATCGCTGCCCGCTTCCGGATAACCGAATTCTTCCCGCAGCCTGCTCCCTCCCCAGATGTTGTGGGTGCAGACCGGATCCAGAAACAGGATTTCTCTCTTTGTCTGATCCAAAATCCACTCCTCCTGTGCGTCCCGCATGTCTCCCCGGGCTTTTACTATCTTCTACGATTCCGGCACATTTTGCAAGTGTTTTTTCAATTTTTTTCTCAGACTCCGCCCGATTCCCTGTTTTTTCGCTGAACCGCAAGAATCTTCTGCGTGATTCTGTTCTGGTCTTCCTGGGTCACCTCCCGGAACCGGCAGCCGTATTCATATCCGCCGGCTTCTTTTTCGGTGACACGCAGCACCTGACAGAAAATCGCGGACACGGGATCCTCCGCGGAGAGTCTCACCCGCAGCAGGATCAGCTCGTCTCTCTCATAGCGGTGCTCCGAAGCAATACATGCCCCTCCCAGGCTGATATTCTGCACGCTGCACGGTTCCTCGCCAGACGAGGCTCTGCCGGATGTTACGACAACAGCAGGAAGATCCGTAGCCAGCCTGAAATACGCCCTGTCATTCCTGCATCCGGAAACCGTAAGCTCACTGACCTGCCACCGTTCGCCCGGCCCGGGTGCAATGACGCCTTCCATATAGACCGCTTTCTTTTCACTGTCGCTGTATCCGCGGATCCTGACCGCTGCGGGCCCGCTCTCCCGCAATATTCCGCTTTCGGATTCCTGGTGCAGTTCCGCCGTATCCCCCTGCACGTTTATGAGCCGTGCGGCAAACAAAAAGGTGTCGTCTTCCATCGTCACCTCCACCCGCATCCCCTCATAAATCCCGGGACCGGCTGCGCCGCCCCCCGTTTTGTCCGTCTTTGTCCTCTGCTCTTTCCCTTTCTTTCCAAACAACTCAAACAGACCCATGTAATCCTTCCTCCTGAACTGTCATTGATTCAAGCTTTCGGCTGCCGTAAGTAAACATTTATTTACAAACAGGCAAAAAACCACTGCCGGATCTCTCACAGCACATCCGGCAGCAGCTTTTATTCATTTTATACAGGGTTCTCCGGCTTCAGATAACCGCTCAGGCCGGTCATCAGCAGCTGAAATACCGCATCCTCGGTCTCCTGGTCATCGGCAAGAATTCCCTCCACCACATATTTGGCATACATCACGGTGGACGTAAGCACATGCAGCCATAAAAGCTCCTGATTCATGCGCTTTAATCCGGGAAACGTATCCCGAAACAGGCGGACAATTCCGGTGAAGGTATCAAAATACGTAACCTTCCGATTCCAGTCATATTCCGGAAAAAAAGCGCTGTCCCGAAACCGGTGATAAAAGACCGTTTCATCCGGATGCGCCACCCAGAAGCGGAAATAGGGCAGCCACAGCTGCTTTACCGCTCCGATGGGATCGGTGAACATGACCGACGGCTGAAACTCCAGCTGATCGAAAATCGCCGCCGCCTGTCTGTCCACACAGGTAAAGCATTCCCGGATCAGCTGATCCTTGCCGTCAAAATAGCGGTAGATTGCCCCCGGAGAAATCCCTGCCAGATCGCTGACATTCTGAATGCGCATCCCTTCCAGTCCATACTGGCGCACCGCCTTCATTGTCGCGGAAATGATTCGTGTTCTGGTGTCATCCAACGGCAGCCTCTTCTCTCAAAACGAAAACGTTTTGTCTCTTTGTTATTCCACGATGAAATTATACAATAACGGCGGCTGATCGGCAACTCCTTTTTTCCTGCTCTCATCCTCCTGCTCCGCCTCACCTGATCTCAATCTCAAACGGCGGATCCAGATCCTCCGGCACATACTTTCCGTTCTTTTTCCGCTGACGCACACATTCGGTGAGCAGGTATTCGATCTGCCCGTTCACCGAACGGAAATCATCCTCTGCCCAGGCTGCAATCTCGTTGTACAGCTTCGCGGAAAGACGCAGGGGAATCTGCTTTTTGGCATTTTCCGCCATATCAGTACAGGCTTCCGGAATTTACAACCGGCTGGGCATCCCGGTTGCCGCACAGCACGACAAGCAGGTTGGAGACCATCGCGGCCTTCCGCTCCTCGTCAAGCTCCACGGTGTGATTTTCATTCAGACGTTCCAGCGCCATCTCCACCATGCCGACCGCTCCGTCCACGATCATTTTTCTGGCGTCCACGATCGCCGACGCCTGCTGCCGCTGGAGCATCACCGCCGCGATCTCCGGCGCATACGCGAGGTATGTGATCCTGGCCTCTATGATCTCAAGGCCGGCCTCCGTCACCTTCTGACTGATCTCATCCCGGATCCGCCCGGCCACCAGCTCGCTCGATCCCCGCAGGCTCCCCTCGTCCGCGACGCCGTCCCCGGTGGTGTCCACTCCCGGCGCAACATCATAAGGATAGATGCGCACAATCTCGCGCAGCGCGCTGTCACACTGTAAGGACAGATATTCCTTATAATTGTCCACGTTAAACACTGCCTTCGCCGTATCGACGACGCGCCACATCACGGCGATGCCGATCTCGACCGGATTCCCCAGGCAGTCATTGATCTTCTGCCTGCTGTTGCTTAAGGTCATCACCTTAAGGGAGATCCGCTTCCCGACAGCCTCCGCCGTGTTTGCCGCCTGCGCCGCGGCGGCTGAAGCATCCCCCACGTCGCCGCTCTGATTTAACCTGGTCTTCGCCGCCGGATTGACCGCGGAGCTGAACGGATTCACGTAGTAAAAACCGGCTTCCCGCAGCGTCCCCACATAATTCCCGAACAGCGTGAGCACCAGCGCCTCCTGCGGTTTTAACACCTTAAGCCCGCAGAAAAGGATCCAGCCCAGCGCCATCCACACGCCGCCCACGACACAAAGCGCCACATACAGCGCTCCCCCGCCGTTCTCCGTCCCGCCGATCCCGATTCCAAGACATGCGACAGCAGCAGCGTAGATCACGAGCAAAAGCAGCAGCATAGCCATCCCGTTTTTCTTCTGATTTAAAATCTTTTCTTCCATAATAAAAGCTCTCCTCTCCGCAGTGTCGTCTCCTGTCCGGACTCTGCTGCATATGTATGTTTTTTGATATCATTATGATATCATATCAACATCTTATGGTCAAGAGGTTTTCCATACTTTCTTCTGAACACAGAAAGGGACGCATGGTTTCCGGCACCAGTGAAGGCAGCCTGGCGTGCTGACACAGCCTCCGGAACCAAGTATGATTACATTCATGTTATGTCTGCCCCTTTCTTTTCATAAAATGTTAATGTGAGTCTTTCGTTAATGTCTTTTGTTTTTCCCGTCTGGCGATACCCCATTTTTTCATACAAATGACAGTTTTTAGACTCCTGCAAAATTGTGTCCAGCTCCCAATTTTCGTTTCCATGAATTTCTTCACACAGCCGGATTGCTTTCTGTGCAATGCCTTTCCCTTGAAATTCCGGCAATATAAATATTGGGGAAATTCTTTTGTTTTTTTCATTTTCCTTTTTGTCAATAATACGGATAGCACCTACTTTCTTCTGTCCGATACAGATAAAATAGTAAAATGAAAAGTCTTGTTTCAAGCGTGCTTCTACTTTTTCCATGTTTTCATTGGCAGGACTGGTATCAAAATCCTGATATTTTTCCAATAATTCTTTGAAAGCTTCAACCTGCATAGCATGTAGTTCTTTTGAGTTTTCAAGATTTGCCCTTAGTAATGTTATTTCCATATACAGCCTCCGTATTAAATTAAATCAACCCTTTTAAGTTGATGTATATTTTTATTTCTATAAACCAAGTCATCCCTTACAGTAAATCCGACCTTTTCCCAAAAAGCATTGCCTGATACATTTTTCTCAAATGCCACCAATGCCACTTTATGTATGCCCTCGGCTTCCAAAGCTTTCATCGCAGATTCAACCAGCTTTTTTCCTATTCCCTGCCCTCTGTATTCTTTTTTGACAGTAGTGTGATGAATAAAGCCTCTGCGTCCGTCATGTCCACTCATAATAACGCCTATGATTTGTCCGTTGTCCTCAGCAATAAAGGATGTCTTAGGGTTTCGCAACAAATATTTGGCAATTCCTTCCTTTGAATCATCCGTTGTATTCAATCCCATGCCTTCTGTATGTATCCACAAATCATATATTTTTTCAAAATCTTCGATATTCATTGTCCTAATTGTCATTATCACCATTCCTCCTAACAAATAGTTTTGAATTTCACCAGCCGATAATGCTGCTTATCATCGCTTTTTTATTCCATTTGATAATTTCATAAAACCTCTTTTCCAAACAAAAAAATACACCAAACATACAATATGTCCAGTGCATTTATAAAACCATCGGCTATTACAAGCATTCTATCATAATTACAACTTACACCTACCGATTTATATGCACAGACATACCAGACCTACCTGAGTAACTGTGCATCTAATCGAAACACAATTACTTCTAAGTACGTCTGTAATACATATACATATGATTCATTGTAAAATGTAAGTTCCGCATTTCCATGTTCTCCTAAATTTTTTTAATAACCTACCATAATTCTATTTGTATATCAAGAAATATTTTTAAAAAGAGAACGGCATAATTTAATGACACAATCAATGCCACCAATGAGCAGTTGGGTACAGTTGTTTTTTAAATATTTTTATGAAAACGGAATCGACATTCACTCCATTTTCATTGACGAGTTTACCTGCCGTGACTGCATGGCCAATTTTTCCACAGTGGAAGAGGTAAAACGAAATGTCGCGTTTCTCCTGAATGCCGCTTCCCAGAACGCGGACGCATCCCCGGAAACAAACTACGTGAATAAGGCAAAGGCGTACATCAGCGATAACATCCGGCGTCTGATCTTCGTAAAGGAAGTGGCGGATTATGTCCACCTGAATCCGGAATACTTCACCAAACTGTTTAAAAAAGAGACGGGCATGAACATCAAGGACTACATCGTCGACTGCAAAATTGCGCTGGCGAAGGATCTTCTGACAACAAGCAATCTTCCTGTCAATATGATTGCCACGGAAGTGGGGTATTCCAATTTTTCACATTTTACCCAGATATTTAAGCGAGCGGAGCATATGACTCCCAGCGAATACCGGCTTCTCTATCACAAAAAATCATAGGCCCTCCGCAATCCGCCTCACGCTGTCCTTTATCACCATATGTCCCTCCACGATGCTGATGCCCCGGCGGTAATCCTTTCCGGCGATCTTCCCTGTGAGCATGCGCACGCCCCGGCACGCCATCTCCTTTGTGTCCACCTCGCAGGTCGTGAGGGGCACGTCGCAGAGTCCCGGATAGAGGAAGTGACCATATCCCGCCAGCGAAGAGATCGATATCCCTCTGCCAGCCGGCCGATCACCAAAAGACCGTCCACCCGCTGCTCCTGCACCAGCCGTGGCAGAGCGGGCTGATCCTCCGCCTCATGCTCCATTGGCTCCATCATCGTAAAACACTCCTGCCGCACCGCCTCCGTAGCCACCTGCTGGCAGATCAGACGGTAGAAGGAATCGTATTTGTCCAGATAGCGCTCGGAGATCAGCACGCCGATGCTGCAGCTCCCGCCGGCGGCTTCCCTGCGCCGGGCCGAGGGCTGCCGGTAGCCCAGTTCATCCGCCAGCCGGATGATTTTTTCCCGCATCTCCTCGCTGACGCCCTTCTGGCCGGAGAACGCCTTTGACACCGTCACATTGCTGACCCCGAGCCGTCCGGCGATGTCCGCGAGCTTTACTGCTTTTGCCATTTTCACACCATTTCTGCGCTGCTTTTGCGCATATCGAGTTTGTGGCAAGCAGCGCGCAGACACAAATCTCGTGATTGAAAATTTTAATTTTCAATCTGACACCTCATTCAGATGAATCAGCGCAGATGTGTAATCCCCCCGAAGCTCCGGCATGAGGATCCCGGCCCTCATCAGGGTATCGCCATATGCCGTGATACCGCTCTCCTCCACCAGATAACGCTTTTCCGGCGCGAGCCCCGCAAGACGGATCTTTCTGCTGTGCACGTTCGGGCGGGCCGTCACCTGCACGTAGGTATAGAGCGCCTCCGACCGGTCTTTCGCCACGACGCCCCAGCAGTCGTACTCATGATTCACGGAATAAGAGGCAATGCGGTAATAATCGCCCTCCCGGATCAGATCATGATGTTTGTGGTACAGCGCCACCTGCTCCGGAATCTGAGCGCGCTCCTCCTCCGAAATCTTTGTGATGTCCAGCTCATAGCCAAAGGTGCCGGCAAGGGCGACATTTCCCCGGGTGGCACAGGGCGTCACGCGCCCTGTGATGTGGTTCGGGCAGTCCGACACATGGGCTCCCATGGCGGAGAGCGGGTAAATCATCGCCGTCCCCTCCTGGATCCGCAGGCGCTCCACCGCGTCCGTATCGTCCGAACACCAGATCTGCGGGCTGTAATAAAGCATCCCCGGATCAAAACGCGCCCCGCCGCCGGAGCAGTTTTCCAGCAGAAGGTCCGGGAACTCGCGGGTCAGCCTCTCCTGCAGCTCGTAAACCGCCAGCACATACCGATGCAGAAGCTCCCCCTGGTGCTCCGCTCCCAGATACGCGCTCCCCAGATCCGTGAGCGGACGGTTCATGTCCCACTTGACGTATTCGATATTCGCGCTCCGCAGCACGGATGCCACCGCCTCGTAGACATAATCCACCACCTGCGGCCGGGAGAGATCCAGCACGTACTGGTTCCGGCTGCGCACCGGCTCCCTCTCCGGCAGGGCGATGGCCCAGTCCGGGTGCGCGCGGTACAGTTCGGAATCCGGCGAGATCATCTCCGGCTCAAACCAGATGCCGAATTTTAACCCGATGCGGTTCACCTCATCCACCAGATGCTTTAACCCTCCCGGAAGCTTTTCCTCGTTGACCGTCCAGTCCCCCAGGCTGCAGTCGTCATTATTTCTGCGGCCGAACCATCCGTCGTCCATCACCAGCATCTCGATGCCGCAGCGCTTCGCCTCCCGGGCGATGGCAAGCAGCTTTTCCGTGTCAAAATCAAAATAGGTCGCCTCCCAGTTATTGATCAGAACCGGGCGCTTTTTATTCCGGTAGGGGCTTCGGATCAGATGCCTCCGGTAAAGGTCGTGGAGGTTCCTGGTCATGGTTCCAAACCCGTTTCCCGAGTAGGTCAGCACCGCCTCCGGAGTGCAGAAAGTTTCATCAGGATTTAACTTCCACTTAAAATCCTGCGGATGTATGCCTATCACGACACGCAGACTGTCATATTGATTTTTCTCCACCTGTGCCAGGAAATTGCCGGAATAGATGAAATGAAAGCCGTATACGCTCCCGGCATCCTCCGTCGTATGCTTATTTACCAGCGCCAGAAACGGGTGCTCCTGGTGGGAGGATTCCCCTCTGGTGGAACCGACGCTCTGCCTGCCGTGGCCGATGGGGCGGCGTTCCACTACCCGCTCCCTGGCCCAGGAACCGCAGAGGGTGAGCATCTGATCCTCCTCCGCATCCATGTCAAGGGCCGCGGACATCACCTTCGTCAGGTACACCGGCGCCTTCCCGGTGTTTCGGATCCGTACGCTCCTGGTGATGACATCCACATCCGCGAACACGGTATAGTACAGGGAAAACGCCAGTCCCGTCACCGCATCCTCCGCCGTGATCTCTAAGGTCTGACACTCCTCCCTCGTCCCGAAGGTGGCCGGAAGTCCCGGAATCTCCGGCTTGCCGTCACAGATCCGGTATCCGGTATAAAGGGGCTGCACCGCCGTATTTCCGTTCTGATCCAGAATCGCCACCGCGCTCTCCCGGTAATCCCCCAGGCCGTTTCCCGGATATTCCCACGAAAAGGTATCGTAGAACGCTCCCCGTTCCCGGTTGTTCACCGACGGCACCAGGGGCCGCTCCCCGGTACGCAGCAGATATGCCACATCCCCGTCGCTGATGTATCCCCCGTAATAGACATGACCGATAAATCCTTCGTCATCCGTAATCCCTATGATATAGCTGGTGTTTGCCGTGTCCAGCTTAAAAATTCGTTTCTCTTCCTGATATGTGATCTTCATGAACTGCAATCCTCTCCCTTCTGTCTCCCTTTTGTGCCACATGTCCTGCATCATCCGGCCTTTACGCTTCCAGCAGCGCGCGTTTTAATCCTTCCAGTTTTTCCTCCGCATCGGAAAGCGAGTTTCCTTTTACCCCGAAGTAATACTTGATCTTCGGCTCCGTGCCGGAGGGCCGGATACAGCACCAGGCGTTGTCCGAGAGCTCATAGTAGAGCACGTTCGAGGAGGGCAGCCCCGTCTCCGTCACTTCCCCCGTCCGCAGATCCCGTCTCGTGTCTTCCCTATAATCCCGCACCGCAAGCACCTCGAAATCTCCGAGCCTCTTCGGCGGATTCTCCCGCGCCTCCCGCATCAGCTCCTGAATCTGCGCCGCGCCGTCAATCCCCTTTAAGGTCTTCGTCTCAAGCCCTTCCTTATAATAGCCGTACTTCTCATACAGCTCCGTCATGGCATCCCAGAGGGTCTTGCCCTGCTTCTTATACCAGGAGGCCACCTCGCAGAGCATCATCACCGCCACGCAGGCATCCTTGTCCCTGGCATAGGTTCCGGCCAGGCAGCCGTAGCTCTCCTCAAGGCCGAAGACATAGTGATACGTCTGCTGCTCCTCGAAGAGCTTCATCTGTTCCCCGATGTACTTAAAGCCGGTCAGAACCTCGATGAGCTTCACCCCGTAGGCCGCCGCGACCGCCTTCGCCATATCCGTGGTGACGATGGTCTCCACCAGCGCCGGATTCTCCGGCATCGTCCCGGCCACTGTGCGCTCCCGCAGGATATAGTCGGCGATCAGCATACCCGACATATTGCCTGTAAAGCTGACGTATTCCCCGCTTTTCGTGTCCTTACAGTAGACACCGAGGCGGTCTGCGTCCGGATCCGTCGCAAGAACAATGTCAGCGTCAATTTTTTTTGCAAGATTTAATGCAAGCTCAAATGCCTTCGGCGACTCTGGGTTCGGGTAGGCCACCGTCGGAAATGTGCCGTCCGGCAGCTCCTGTTCCTTTACCACATGAACCTGCCCGAACCCCAGCTCCTTTAACACCCTGCGCACCGGCAGGTTTCCGGTTCCGTGCAGCGGCGTGTAGACGATGCGGATGTCCTTTGCCATCTCGCGGATCACCTCCGGGTGGATGGACTGCTTCTTTAACTCTTCCATATAAGCGTCGTCCACCTCCCCGCCGATGATCCAAAAGAGCCCGGCATCCTTCGCTGCCGTCTCCTCCATGGTCTTTACCTGGGAAAAGGAGGTCACCTTCGCCACCTCTGCCAGGATATTCTTATCATGGGGCGGCGTGATCTGCGCACCGTCCTCCCAGTATACCTTATAGCCGTTATACTCCCGGGGATTGTGGCTGGCGGTAATCACGATCCCCGCGATGCAGGCAAGCTTTCTCACCGCAAAGGAAAGCTCCGGCGTCGGCCGCAGGCTCTCAAACAGATACGTCCGGATCCCGTTCGCATTTAAGCACAGCGCCGCCTCTCTCGCAAATTCCGGCGACATGATCCGGGAATCATACGCGATGGCAACCCCCTTCTCCTGCCCGCCCCGGGATATGATATAATTGGCCAGCCCCTGGGTCGCCTGGCGCACGGTGTAGATGTTCATGCGGTTCGTCCCCGCGCCGATCACCCCGCGCAGGCCCCCGGTCCCGAACTCCAGCTGCCGGTAAAAACGATCCTCGATCTCCTCCTCATCCCCACGGATCTGTGCAAGCTCCGCTTTGGTCTCCGCATCAAAATACGGGTCTGTGCACCACTGATTGTAAATCTCCCTGTACTCCATTGCTGGCTCTCCTTTTTTGGTTCATTTCATGATCTGATTTCTTTGCTGTGGATAGTATAAGTTTCTTTTATCCGTTTGTAAACTAAATTTTAGCTAATTTGCAGAAATTAATTTCAGATTGCGGGAAACAGGGCATACGGAAGATCCGTATGCCCTGTTTTTTCTGCCGCACCGCCGCGCATAACCGCCAAACGACAGCTCTATTCTTTTCGTAACGTTTCCTTAAAATCCGGCGCTTACACCGGCAGCTTCCGGAACAGATCCTCAAACACCCTGTCACGATGGATATGACAGACATAGCGGATCGGATACATCCCAGATCTGCTTCGTCCAAAGATTCTTCCCTTTAAATGGTATTCCGGCTCCGGATCCCTCGTCGTAAAGGCGGACACCACTCCCATGCACGGCCGCTGTACCAGCGGCACGCCGCATCCGAAGACAATCCCTGCCGCCGCAACGTCCTGTCCCGGATTGAATTCCTTTGTATCCGGCCAGTGTACGGCGCTACCGCCCGGCCAGATCTGCACAATGCAGTTAACGATATCCGGATCTGCCGGCATCGCGGAGGCGATATTGATGATCGCCCCGATTGCAATCACACAGAGGGGCCTCTCCTTCGTATATGCCAGCGACTGGCTGACAAGATCCTCCACTGCGGGAGACGCCTGCGGCGTCATCTCATCCGTCAGGAAGGCTCGGCAGGCATCCGCCGTCCGCTTCACCCCAGCTGTCCGAGCAGCTGACGAATGCCCTTTATCACGTGACGCTTTACCATTGCCGCATACTGTTCGTCATACCGGTACGACTCGACAAAAAGGATCACAGACATATATAACCGGTACAGCATCATCCGGATTCTGTCATGATCCGTGATCACAAACGGGCTCCCGCTGATTTCGCTGTATCCCTTTTGAAAATCAGGCTCCTGTTCCACATCGTCAAACAGCATCATGGCAGAGACCAGATCGGCAGCCGGATCGCCAAAGAAGCTGCGCTCAAAATCAATGATGCCGGTAATATGCGAGAAGGTCGCTTCGTCGACAAAAACATTTCCCGCCCACATGTCAAAATCGACCAGCCGCGGCGTCCGGATCTCGTTTAGGCAGTCCTCATATTTTTTTACCGCATCCCTTATCTCATCAAAGGGAAGCTCATCCTTCCGCCTTTTTCCGTCCTCTAAGATGTCCGACATCATCGAAGAAAAGGCGGCGCCCCACGTGTCGAACCGGAACCTCTGATCCTCCTTTATATAGCCGAACCAGCCGCCCTTCACGCTGTGTACCGCCGCATTGCTTTTTCCCAGCTCATACATAAGCTGTCTGCGGTTTTCGGGAGTAATTCTGTCCGCACAGTTTTTCCAGATAACACCCTCTGCATACTCCATGAAAAAGTAATCACAGGGAATATCCTCATGAGAGTCATCACTGGCAAGGATTTTTGGCGTTTTGATCGGCTTGTCTTCTAACAGTTTATAAACCTCCACCTCCGTGCGCAGAATCCCCTGCTCGTATGTCAGAAGCTCCGTGCCAGAAGCCGGGCCGATTTTCAGGACAATCCCGTCGTTGAGGATTCCGGTTCCCCGGATCACATAGGCCGAATTGAACATTCCCTCCGTCAGCTCGCTGACAGAAGTAATATCCTCATCCGGAAAATGTCTGTTTACCATGGCGTTCACCACGTCGGGTGTCACGCTCCATTTTGTTTTGCTTTTCATCTGCATGCATCCTTCTTTCTTTTCGAATTGATAATGAGAAAAACAGCGGTGAATAAAAAGGTCACGATGTCAGCGGCAGCAAATGACCGCAATATCCCTCGCAAATCCCATTGAGGTGATTGCCTGCTCACCTCGATTTTATCATGCCAACGTCAATACATACGATATACCAGGAGCGCGGCACTGGAATGTATGCAGTTCGACAATAAAACACACCCGACAGGAGCTTCTCCAGGCCTTTCAATATCCCGCATTTTGTCACCTCTTTGTCACAGGGATCTGACTCTCATGATAACACGAATACGGACAGGCTTTCATTTCCCCGGCGGACAGAAACCTGTCCTGATGCGACAACAGGCGGGACACCGTTCTGCTTCAGCGGCTCCTGTGTGATATCCGATACTGGTTAGGCGTCATTCCAAAAAAAGCGCGAAATCCTTTATAAAATCCTGCCTCTGTCTGATATCCCGTCTTTTCTGTAATCAGCTCTATGGTATCATCCGTTTCTGTGAGCAGCTGCGCCGCTTTTTCCATCCGAAGCCTTTGCAGGAGACCGGAAAACGCACAGCCGGCTTCCTCCCGCAAAAGACGTTCTAGATGCCTGGCGCTGTAGCCCATCTGTCCTGCAATGTCCTTCAGCTGTGCCTGCTGCAGACGATTGCTGATCTGTTCTGATACCCGGCAGCATAAACCAGGTTCCGGTGAATCTGCCTGACTGCGAAGAAGCGTTACAAACAGCAGGGATAAATAGCCTTTCATCGACGCCTGCCGATAGTGATCTCTGGAATAACATTCCTCCAGCAGCTTTGTGAACAGCCATCTGATCGATCCGTCCCGGCCGTGCGATAGCGGAAACAGGCAGAATTCGTCTGGCCGTTCCATTCTGAGCACAAGCTCATCCCTTTTCTCAAAGGTATCCCTCCAGAACGCCCGGAACATGTCCGCAGGTATCACCATTTTCAGGATCATATTATCGCGGCCGCTGGATAAAATAGCATGAGCCGTGCCGGGGGTAATCAGACAGGCTTCCCCCTTCTGCAGCACGACCTCATTCTTCTCCTCATTGATATACTGCCTGCAGCTTCCTTCATACACATAAATCATTTCGAAAAAATCGTGGCTGTGACAATACGGAATCATGGACGCCGTATGCCTGCGTATGCCAAATTCTGACGCGCTCCTGACAACGGCTCTGTTCCAGACGAGAGGCGCCTCTGCCCATTTCAGATTTCTTTTGCAGCTGATCATGGAAAGGATTGCGTCCGCATCCCTGAATTCCCTCCGAATCAGATCGATGCCATTCCCCTCCAGCTGCCTTTTGTCCTCCGCTTCCTGTCGTTCAAGGATATCCCTGATATGCTGCTCCATACGATCGCTCCTTATATCCGCTCCGGGCTACAGCCAGTTTTTCTCCAGCTCCCTTTGCAGTGTTTCAATCAGGGCCAGATAGGTGTTCTTTGTATGCCCGATAATCGAAGCCGCCACCCCCTCGTTATCGGAGTGCGCCACCTCATTTCCTTTATCCAGCAGCTCGATCCAGCCCTTTTCATCCTCAATCATGCCCGCACTGTACGCCAGCCTGATAATCATCCTGGGGGATCCCGTTTTTCCCTCGTCATATCCGTGCATCAGCAGGAGCTCTTTCATCACCTTCCAGGACTGCTCGAAGCAGATCGGGAATCGATTTACCAGCCCGGTTTCAGTCACCACATCATACGGGGGAATACTTTCTACACAGCCTTAAATTCTTCAGGGCGTCACAGGACCAGTAACAGTATACCGCAACGCAGCTCCCGTGTCATCCGGTATCTTTGCGAAGCTCCCGGACTGTTTTGCGGCCCGTTTTTCCCCTGTTCTGATGTGAAATGCAAAAAGACGCATGATCCGCAATTTGCCGTCACATGCGCCTTTTGCCCGATACCGGTCTTAATTTCGTTCCTGGTCGATCCTCGTCGCCAGAACCGCCATTCCCTCCTTCGCCGGCAGACGGATCTCCGTCTTTCCGGACGTTTTTTCTATAAGTGTCTCCCTCGTCATCTCCCAGGTATCGATCAGCTCGATCCGGTACGTCTTATCCTCCGGGAGCTCCAGCTCGTCGAACTCACAGGTGCGCAGGTCATAGAAGGTCAGATACGCATCCTCGCCGCAGCGCCCGCGGTACTCAAATTCCACGGAGGCAAACATCGGCAGCTCATCCCCCAGTCGTCCGATTGCGTCAAGGAAACCTTTAAACTTCTCCGGCGCATGCTTCTTCATCTCCTCGCGCTCCTCCGGCGTGGCGTTTAACACCCCGGACAGCATCGGATCCACCGGCTCGATGGGCCCCGGCAGGGATTCCACGATATCCTTAAGGAATGCGATCCTCTTCGGGCTCTCCCCCTTCAGCTTCCCGCCGCGCGCCCACCAGAGCACCTCGTTCTCCCAGTCCATGAAGGTCTCTCCGTGCGTACAGTAGCCTCCCGTCGTGACCACACGCCAAAACCGGTTCGTCATCTCTCTTCCGGAAATGCTTCCCCAGAAGCGCTGTACGGTCCCCTCATAACAGCACTCGTCGACGATCACCGGCTTTTTGTATTTCTTCCGCCACTCGGAGATCCGGGTGAGCATTTTCGTCTGAATGCTGACATGTGTCACATTCGGGCGGGAATAATCCCACACGGCAAAACAGTTGTGGTTCGAGAGCAGATGATGATACGGGTCGTGATCTGCCACAAAGCACTCGATCTCCTCCCAGTCCGCAAGGCTGATATCCCGCATCATCAGATCGTACTCGTTGGCAAGGCTCCACCAGAGATTCGGCCATGCAGAAACACGGCGCAGCAGGTAGTCGAGATAGATCAGGTTCTCCTCCTGCGACATTTTCGCAAAGCCCCAGCGGTCATAGGAGTGAAACAGGATCAGGTCACCCTGAATATCCATTGCCTCAAGCCCTTTGAACACGGCGTCCAGCCGGTCCCAGAAGGCGATGCAGGGGCGGTTCACATCCCAGCTGCCGTCCTCCTTCTTCTCAAAGGCAAAGACCGGCGGTTCATTATGGTTGTAGTCGTAAGATTTCGGAAACACGCAGAACCGCACCTTATTAAACGGCGCCTCCCGCAGACTCTCAAATGTCGTTTTCACCAGCTCGTCGTCCTGGTGCATCAGGGCGTAGACCGTGGTTCCGAACGGATAAAAAAGCTGCCCGTTCTGGCTGCGGAAATGACACTCCTCTGCACGCACCAGTCCGCGGCTTCCCTCTTTCGCAGGCTCCACGCGCACCATACCCTCCGCCGTGACGCAGCCCGTGACCCGATAGCTCCATGTTCCGGATTCCTCCGGCAGGAAACGCACCTTATAGACGCCGTCCCCCGCATAAAAACCCGTCACCTTCTGCGTCTTATCCCCGCAGGAAAATTCCGCGGTCAGATCGATCCGCGCCCAGTCCTTTGTCAGCGTCTCTCCTTTAAACTCCAGTTCACACATGCGAAACTGTTCCATATTCTTTCCTCCTGATATTTTCCGGGGGCAGTAAACACACTGCCCCCGGATCTGGATCTCATATTTAACCTGTTCTTCCAGCCGGTTCTGATCTGTGCCGGTATGCTTCTGCGCAGCCGACTGTCCGTCAGGATGCGCTTCTACTTTGTGAGCACGCCGGACACCGCTTTCTTCCAGCCCGCATATTTTTCCTCCCGCAGCGCCGCTTCCATCTTCGGCGCATAGACGGTACGCTCCATATTCTCCGCCAGCTCCTCCTGACGGTACAGCCCCGCGGACACACCCGCCATATAGGCCGCCCCGATGCCGGAAAGCTCCTCCGCATCCGGGATGTTCACCCGGGTTCCCGCGATATCGCTCTGGAACTGCATCAGATAGCCGTTCCTCGTGGGACCGCCGTCCACCCGCAGCTCCGCAATGTCCATCCCGGTATCCTGCTCCATCGCGCGCACGAGATCCGTGATCTGATAGGCGATGCATTCCAGCGCCGCCTTCGCGATCTCCGCCTTCCCGGTGGTTCTCGACATCCCGCTCAGGGACGCCTTCGCATATTCGTCCCAGTACGGCGCGCCGAGCCCGGTAAACGCCGGCACCAGGTAAGTCGCATCCTTCGGATTGGCCGAACGCGCCAGTTCTTCCGTCTCACCTGCCGAACCGATCAGCTTCACATCGTCTTTTAACCAGGTGATCACCGCCCCGGTGTAATTGAGATTGCCCTCCAGCACATAGTTCACCTTTCCGTGCATCCCCCAGGCCAGAGAGGTCACCACGCCGTGTTCGGAATACACCGGCGTTTCCCCGATGTTCATCATCAGAGAAGAACCCGTGCCGTAGGTCGCCTTGATCATCCCCGGCGTATAGCAGCCCTGCCCGAACAGCGCCGCGTGGGAATCCCCCAGCACGCCCCGGATCGGCACCGGTTTTTCAAACAATCCTTCAAACGTCGTATATCCGTATACGTCATCGGAATCGCAGATTTTCGCCAGCGAGCAGACCGGAATCCCGAAGATCTCACAGATCGTCTCATCCCAGGCCAGCGTCTTTAAATTTAACAGCTGGGTCCGCGATGCGTTTGAGTAATCCGTTTTAAACGCATGCTCTTCCGTCAGCTTATACACAAGCCAGCTGTCGATCGTGCCGAGGCAGAGTTCCCCGTCCTTCGCGCGTGCAAGACGGGTTTTCCGACCCGCCTGTTCCCCGGCCCGCGTTTTCGCAGAATCTCCTCCGGCGGCAGGATCTGCCGCGGCGGACGCCCCCTGTGAGCAGCCGTCATTTCCAAGCAGCCATGCCATCTTCGCCGCCGGGAAATACGCGGAGAGCGGAATCCCGGTCGTTTCACGGATCAGATCTTTGTGCCCCTGTTTTTCGATCTCCGCCGTGACGCTGCTCGCGCGGCCGCACTGCCAGACGATGGCCTCCTCAAGCGGCTCGCCGGTCATGCGGTCCCAGAGCGCCGTCGTCTCACGCTGGTTGCTGATACCGATCGCCTCCACCGCGTCCGCAGAGATCCCGGATTTTTCCACCAGTATCCGCACGACTTCCACCGTATTGTGATAAATCTCGTTCAGATCATGGGACACCCAGCCCCTGTCGTTTACGATCTGCCGGTGCGGCAGGTCGGTCCGTATCAAAAGCTTTCCCTCCGCGTCAAAGAGCAGCGCTTTTGTCCCCTGTGTGCTCTGATCCACACTGATGATATATTTTTCCATACCCGTCTCCATCCGCATCTATTACATGCGTGCAGCGATTGCCGCTGTCCCGACCGGATTGCTCCGCCAGACTTCGGCATCGCCGCACGCAACTGTCTCCGCTATTCTTACTTCAGCTCCTCCGCTGCCCGCTTCGCGATTCCCTCCGCGTTCAGCCCGTAATGGTCAAATACCTCCTTTGAGGTACCGGAGATCACCGGTTCATCCGGCAGCGCCAGATTGATCACCTTGCGCGGGCAGGTGCTTCCCACTGCCTGGCTGACCATGGAGCCTAAGCCTCCGAAGGGCGCATGCTCTTCCACCGATATCACTACCTTTGCCTTCTGTGCTTCGCGGATTAAGGTTTCTCGGTCAAGCGGCTTCACGCAGTACATATCGAGAAGTCCCGCAGCAATGCCCTGTTCCTTTAAGATCGCCACCGCGTCAAGCGCGGGCTTTACCATCTCGCCGCAGGCGACAAAAAGAACATCCGTCCCCTCCGCGAGCACGGTCGCCCTATCCATCTCAAACGGCGTATTCTCCTCGCTGTAGATATCCTCCACCGCATTCCTGCCCACACGCAGATACGCGGGCTTTTCGTCCAAAAGCAGCGCCTCGATCAGCTTTGCCGTCTGGAAACGGTCGCTCGGGATATAGACGCGCATATTCGGAATCGCCGACATCGCCGCGATATCCTGTGCGGAATGATGGCTCATGCCAAGGGATCCGTAGCTGATCCCGCCGCTGATTCCTACAAGTGTCACGTTCGTATTGGAATAGGCGCAGTCCACCTTCGCCTGCTCGTAGCTTCTCGTGGATAAAAAGCAGGCCGGGGACGCCGCAAACGGCTTCTTGCCGCATTTTGCCAGCCCTGCCGAAATGCTCACCAGATTCTGCTCCGCGATGCCGACCTCCACGAACTGATCCGGATATGCCTCCGCAAACGGCGCCAGCGAAGCGCTTCCCCTGGAGTCGCTGCACAGCACCACGATGTCCTTATCCTCCGCCGCTTTTTTCAGCAGCACGTCACAAATCGCCTGTCTGTTCGGAATCTTATTCATGACAGCGCCTCCTTTCTCGCATCCAGATCCCTCATGATCTGCCCTGCCTCTTCCGGCGTCGGGACCTTGTGATGCCATGCCGCCTTATTCTCCATCACCGCGGAGCCGCAGCCCTTCGTCGTATTCGCGATGATCACCGTCGGTCTGCCCTTGCAGCCCTTCGCCAGCTCAAAGGCGTCGCAGAGCTCCCCGATATCGTTGCCGTTGACGGAAAGCACGTTCCAGCCAAAGGAATACCAGCGCTCTTCCTGGCTGTCGTGGTGCATCACATCCTCCGTGCTCCCGGAGATCTGCAGGCGGTTGCGGTCCACGATCGCGCAGAGGTTGTCAAGCCTGTAATGGCCGGCCGCCATCGCGCCCTCCCAGACAGATCCCTCCGCCAGCTCACCGTCGCCCATCACGGTGTAGACGCGGTAATCTCTCTTATCCATTCTCCCTGCAAGGGCCATGCCGACGCAGACCGGAAGCCCGTGTCCTAAGGATCCGGAATTCATCTCGATTCCCGGCAGCTTGTTGTTCGGATGGCCGATATACTTCGTCCCGAACTTCGAGAACTGGGAAATCACTTCCTCCATCGGGAAAAATCCCTTCTGTGCCAGCACCGCATAATAAGCCTCCACCGAATGCCCCTTGCTCATCACAAAGCGGTCCCGGTTTGGATCGTCCTGATTCTCCGGGCTGATGTTCATCACCTTAAAATAGAGGGATACCAGAATATCCATCACGCTCATATCGCCGCCGATATGGCCGCCCCCTCCCTCCACGATCATCTCCACCACTTTCTTCCGAAGATCATACGCGAGGACCTTTAACTCCTGAATCTCGTTCATCATAACCTCCATTTCCAAATTGTATTGTCTGTTTACACGGAAGAACGCCGCTTTTGCGTTCTTTTTCATGCGGAAATGCCTGCGGCATTTCCAGCGCGGGATTTTAGAAGTTCTTCGGCGTTACACCCACTGGTGTAACGTCGATTTAGAACTTCTTCCCGCGCTTCATTCGCCGCGCAGATATGCTTTTACGTCTTCCTCAATCGGGTCATAGAGATCCGGCGCAATCCCGATGTATTTACATGCTTCGTAGAGCACCGGAACGACGTCCTTGTGAATCCCGACACAGTGGTGAATGTACGGGCCTTCCACAATCTTCGCCTCAAGACGCTTTAAATTCGCGACCTCCACCCACACATAGGTGCCCTTGGTGTACGGGCCTTCCACGCCCTTCGCATTGCCGAGCAGCAGGGAATATTCCCCGTTGTCGCCGTCAAAACGGGCCAGCGTCATCTCTCCGAACTTCGCCTGGGCCTCGACCGCGCCCGGATGGTCAAATGCCAGCGGGTATCCGATGGTCGGTTTCTCCTGCGCCACCGAGATCGGCCACGGTCCGCAGTGCTGTAAAAGTTCTCCGTTCTCATTGTCCGGATGGCGCACGGTCCAGTCCGCAAAAAAGCTTCTCGCGGTATCCATGCCGGCCGCCTCCACCATCAGCGCCGTGATCGCCCCGTGGATATCGGTCTCGCAGACCACCGGGATGCCCTCTTCATTTAACAGGGAGTTCGCCGCGCACGGCATGATCCCGATCTCGCCCTGCAGCGCATTCCAGCACTGGATCGCAATCGCGTTGCACCCGTATTTTGCCGCCAGGTTCTTCATCGCAGCCTTAAGAGCCGCGACATTTGTCAGTTCCTCCGGTTTGATCTTTACACACATATTCGTGTTGCAGTAGGAGACCACCTTCTCCACCTCGACGCCCTCTTCTTTCACGCGCTTTATCTCCTCTGTCAGCTCCGGCATCGGGATCGGGGACAGCTGGATGTTGAACCGCTCTAACAGCTCGCCCTCATTGCACATCGTCGACCAGAAATCAAAGGGTCTCGGCGCGATCTGTAAAATCCTGGTATGCCGGAACACGTCCACCACATTGCAGACTGCAAGGAAGTCGCGGATCCCACGCTCGAACTCCGGATCCGTCAGACGGCAGTTCGTCATGTAGGTAAACGGGACACGGAATCTCCGCAACACCTTGCCCGTCGCAAACAGGCCGCACTGGCTGTCGCGCAGACGCACGCCGTTCTCCTCCGGACGCTCGTCCCGCGGGCCCCACAGCAGCACCGGCAGATTCATGTCGCGCGCCAGTCTCGCGCAGACATACTCCGTACCGAAATTGCCGTGCGGGAAAAAGATACCCTTCACGCCCTCGGCCCGAAATTTTGCCTCGATTTTCTCCCGGTCCGCCTCGTCATAGAAAAGCCCTTCCTCGTTGATGTCCGTGATATCCACGAACTCCACGCCCAGCTCCTTTAAGCGGTCTCTCGTGAGATTTGCGTACTTAATCGCATCCGGTGCACTGAAAATGCTTCTTCTCGTGGGCGCAAAACCAATTTTTACTGTCTTCATCAAATACCCTCCTTATTTTTTGAGATCTGTTTCATCACCTTGCCGGATCCCCGGCCCTTCCGGGCGCCTGACAGTCCGACCCTTCCGATGATTCTATCTTAATCGTTTTCCAGCTGAATTGCAGCAGATAATTAAGTATTTTTCACTTAATTATCCGCTTAATTCATTCGTCTGCCACCGATACGCCCGACATCGGGGATGCGAACAAGGGCTGCCACCCTTCGCGTGCCAGCTTTTTGTAACAAAAAAGTGCCAGACTGCGGCTCTCACCCCATGGCCTGACACCATATTGCGTGTCCAACATTATTTTCGATCCAGACAAAACAAGAGAAATCATGACCCTGATATGGCTTCTCCTGCTGATACTATAATTAAAATCTAACTGTACTTCTCCTTTTCTTTATGAAATATCCAAAAATATCCTTTATGCTATTGATAGAATTAAATGAAAGGACATAATGATTATGGATATGATTTTGAAAACAACAAACCTCTGTAAGGATTTCAAAGGGCAGACAGCAGTAAACAACGTATCTCTGAACATTCAGAGAAATTCCGTTTATGGATTGCTGGGACCGAATGGAGCAGGCAAATCTACCATTCTTAAAATGCTCACTG
>CAJUNX010000020.1:40492-68905 GCA_910587865.1 uncultured Roseburia sp. | reverse complement strand
TATTTTTAGTACTTTATCGAAGAAATGGATATGAAAAAGACTGATGCAATTTAGACAGAGTAATTTCAGGTCAGTGATGTATTTACCAAAATGACTTTTTCGGGATGTCCACAGGGACAGCGAGCATCGGCTTGCGTCAGCCGCAATCCGAATTGCAACGTTTTTCAGGAATTTGCGGCACTGTTTCAGATAGTCCAGATGCTGCTGTCCCCATATTCCTATTGAATGTTCTTCTTCGGCGGGTACCGTCAAGCGTGGTATTAAGTAATCTTCTTGCTGTTCATATCATGCGGCTCCCTTCTATGAGATGCGCCTGTTGCAGCATACCCCTTCCCCGGCTGTCCATAACAGAAACGCCGCGCGCCGGCTACAGAAATTTCACGATATTGTACGCATTGATTGCGATCATTAAGATCATCAGTCCGATAAACAGACGGTCCACGGTCTCGTCCTTCATCTTCTTCGTGACCGCGCGTCCGCAGATCCCGCCGCCGATCCCGCCGGCCACCATCACAAGCAGCGTTCCCACCGCAAAGACGGGGACCGTCTGTGTCACAATGCTCTGGAGCAGTCCGGTAATCTGCGAAAACAGGATAATATAGAGTGAATTTTCCGCCGCCGTCTTTGTGCTCATCGAGAAAAAATAAAATAACAGGACCAGATTCACCGGGCCCCCGCCGATTCCCAGAAAGGATGACATCACCCCTAGGATCAGGCCGATCAGAATGCAGACCAGGCGGTTTCTGACCTGATGCGTCTTTATGTTATGCTTCAGCAGGGTATAGACCAGCGTTCCCGCGGTCACTGCCAGAAGACAGCCCGCCTGCACGGCTCCGACCCGGTCCGGATCCCCGCTCATGCTCTTTACCAGGGAAAACAGCCATTTGCCCAGCAGTCCGCCGCCAGCAGCGCCCGCCGCCAGCGGAAAGGAGATATGCAGATCAAGCTCCGACTCCCCGCCGAACCTGCTTTTGGCCACGGAATACGCCGTCATGGACAACACCGTGCAGCCGGACAAAAAACTGACCACAGAGACATCCAGAACCCCTGTGGCGTCAAGTACCGGTTTGATGATCACACCGCCGCCGATTCCGCAGATCGCTCCCACGATGGATGCAAAAAAACATATGATAAAAAAGAAGAATGACATAAGCCCCTCCCGGTTCATTGATGCATTGCCGCGCAGTATAACCGCTTTTTTCAGCATAAATGAGTGCTTTTCATTCTTCAATACTTATGTTAATATAGAATACATAATATTTTAGTTATGTATTCTGTTTTACGTCATACAGAAAGGAGCCTGCTGTGACCATCCGGCATCTCACCATTTTTTCCGAAGTCTGTCATCTAAACAGTATCACAAAAGCCGCGGAGCGTCTGAATATGTCCCAGCCCGCTGTCAGCAGCGCCATCCGGGAACTGGAGACCTACTATCAGACAAAGCTGTTTGAACGGATGAACCGGCGGCTCTATCTCACGGAACCGGGGCAGTATCTGCTGCAGCATGCAGACTCTGTTCTCGCACAGCTTGACGAGGCAAAAGAATACCTTTCCGACATCGCCTCCGCCACACAGATCCGCATCGGCAGCAATGTCTCCTTCGGCGAAAGCCACCTCGCAGACGTCATCACGGACTTCCGGAACGCATACCCGGACATCCCGGTCTGCACCACGATACAGAATTCGGGCCATGTCGGGGATCTTCTGCTGCGCAACCAGCTCGATTTTGCCATCGCGGACGATCTGTCGGCCTCCTCCTGCTTTCATCAGCATTTTCTCCTGTCCGAGGAAATGGTGGCCGCGTGCAGTCCGGACTGTAAGTTTCTCCGCGAACGAACTGATTTTTGCGAACAAAACGACAATCGTCTTTCTCCTTCTTCCCCGATTGTCCTGAAACCGGCCGATCTCGCACACATTCCGCTGCTGCTGCGGGAAATGGGAAGCGGATCCCGCACGATCATCGACCAGCTGCTCCGCGCGTACAACATCAGTGCCACGATCGCGGCCGAGAGCACCAGCACGCAGGTTCTCATTGAATTTGCCCGCTGCGGACACGGCCTGCTGCTGCTCCCCCGCACGATCCTGTCCCCCTGCTTTGCATCAGGAAGCCTTGTTCCCCTCACCATCTCCGGCGTATCCTTAAGCCGGAACTACTACCTGGTCTTTCACAAAAGCAAATTTTTCACGCAGAGCATGAAACGGTTCCTCGCGCACCTGACGGGGCAGACGAACCCCCCGCTGTCATGAAACGCCCGGCCGCCTTAAATGCGGCGCTGATCATCCGTTTTCAAAAAGCTTCTTCTTGCGCTCCACCATCTCGTCGACTTTTTTGATATAAAGCGCCACGTCCTTCACATTCTCCGCGCGGAAAATATAGCGGGCCGGCGCAGATGCGGATGCCGGATCACACCCCTTTTCAGACGACAGCTCAGCCTGCCGCTTTGCCTGCGCTTCCAGCGCCTTCCTCGCATCGGGCGGCAGCACCAGCTTCGTCGCCGCTCCGGCGCCGACCGCCATGATCGTCTGTTTCTCCTCCATAATCAGCACATTGTAGACCCCGGCCTTCCCCGGCGCGGCATATCCCACGTTCTCCAGATTCCCCGCCATACTCTTCTGACGGTAAAGATAATAGGGGAAAAGCCCCGTCTCCCGCGCACAGACCGCCGCGAGATCCATGTGCTCCTGTGTGTTAACCATCTGAAAATCCTTGTAATTCTCCCACTGCATGTTCAGCTTCGCCGCCCGCTTTAACGCCAGTGAATGCACCGTAAGATTGTCCGGCGCCAGCGCTTTGATCTGCGCGAGCGTCTGTCTCACATCCTCAACCGATTCCCCGGGAAGACCCATGATCAGATCCATATTGATATTGTCAAAGCCGAGACGGCGCGCCGTCCAAAAGCTCTCCACGGTCTGTTCTACGGTGTGCTGCCGCCCGATCAGCCTCAGCGTCTCCTGCTTCATCGTCTGCGGATTGATGGAGATCCGGGAGATTCCCTGCTCCCGCAGCACGGCAAGCTTCTCCCGGGTGATGCTGTCCGGCCTTCCGGCCTCGACCGTAAACTCCAGACAGTGTGATAAATCAAATCTGCTTTTAATATCCCTGATCAGTCTCTCCAGCTGGTCGGGTTCCAAAGTCGTCGGTGTACCGCCGCCGATATAAACCGCATTCAGATGCTTCGCGGCAAACCGCCCGGCCACAAAGTCAAGCTCACGCTCCAGCGCCTCCAGATACGCATCCACACGCTCCCTCCACAGTGACAGCGGAAAGGAGGTAAAGGAACAGTACAGACAGGTCGTCGGACAGAACGGAATCCCGACATACAGGCTGTATCCGTTCACGTAATCGATCTTCTTAAGCAATGCGAGCTCGCGTTCCGCGATATCGATCGACAGCTCTGTCTTCTCCGGGGAGGTAAGATACGTCCTTTGCATAAAAGCCGCGATCTCATCCCGGCATCTCCCCTCCTCCAGCATCTTCATCGGAAGCTTCACCGGCCGGATCCCCGTGAGCGTCCCCCACGGCAGTGTCCGTCCCGTATGCGCGGAAAGCAGCTCGTAGAGGTTCCGCTTCAGGCGGTTTTTCGTCTCCACGCGGTCGGAAAACTCTGCCGGAAACTCTTTTAAAGCCGATGGCATATCCCATGCGATCCGGATGCTTTTTTCCAGGTAATCGATCCGCATGTCCGGTGCAGCCGGCTCTTTTGTATCCGCAGAGGCATCCGCCTTCACCCGCACTTCCTCCCCCGGATAAAACGCCCGGATCAGAGAATGAATATCGTACTCATATCCCGGTTTATTTAATCTGACCTGTATCATAATGAAAACATCTTTCTATAAAAACGGGTTGTACATCCGCTCGGTGCCGACTGTCGTGACCTCATTGTGTCCCGGATAGACCGTCACATCGTCCGGCAGCGTCATCAGCTTCTCTTTGATCCCGGAAATCAGCGTCGACGCGCTTCCTTTCGGAAAATCCGTCCGTCCGACGGACTGTGCAAAAAGGGTGTCCCCGGAAAACACCGCATTCTGATAGGAAAAATAATAGCAGCATCCCCCGACGGTATGCCCCGGCGTGAAAAAAACCCGGATGTGAAAACCGGCGAGATCAATCTCCTGCTCATCCCGCACAAATACATCCGCATGGTACTGTACCTGTTTTCCGTCCCAGCCGCTTAGATTCAGCGCCGGATTCTCCAGCGTCTCCTGCTCCTTTTCGTGCGCGTAAACCGGAATCCCAAAACTTTCCGCCAGCTCCGCCGCCCCGCCTGCATGGTCAAAATGCCCGTGCGTCAGCAAAATCGCAACAGGATTTAATTTTTCATCCCTCAGAATCTCCTCCAGCTTCGCCGCACTCGCCCCCGGATCGATGATCAGCGTCTCCTTCGTGTCTTCATTGACGGCAAAATAACAGTTCGTCTGTACCGCCCCCACCACATACTGTTCTACCTTTAACGGCGCCATCTCTCCTCCTCCTTCTCTGCCAGCCTGATATTTCATGAAAATCCGCCTGCCGGCACAGGCATTTTGATCCGGCCTTTTACAGCAATCAGGGGCCGGCAGCACCCAGCCGTCCGGCCCCTGATATGTTCGTCCCGCTTATCCTGTCGTTCGCTCAATATCGATTACGCTCATCACCTGTCTGAGCTTTTCGATCAGGCTGTTTAACTCTTCCCTGTTCTTTGTGTGGAATGACACGTCGATCGTCGCAATCCCCTGCTTACTCGTCTTTGAATGAATCGCCCTGATATCGATCTCACGCTCCGTAAAGATCTTTGAGATATCCACGAGAAGTCCGGTCCGGTTATTCCCGAATATTTTGATCTCCGCGCGGTAAAGCCCGCTGCCCTCACTCCCGATGTCATGCTGCCACTCCGCGTCGATCAGACGCTCACGCTCCATCTCGGAAAGATTGATCATATTGATACAGTCCGTCCGGTGAATCGACACGCCGCGTCCCCTTGTGACGAATCCTACAATCTCATCCCCCGGCACCGGGCTGCAGCATTTGGAAAAATGAACCGCCACATCGTAGATGCCTTTTACGATAATCCCGCTCTTTGAGCGCTTCTCCGGCACCTTCTCCCGGTTCTCCGTCCGGATCGTCTCAAGGACCTCATCGTCCGTAATCTGCGTCAGATGATCCTTCTTGTACTCCTCGTACATCCGGTTGACAATCTGCCCTTCCTTTAACCCTCCGTGTCCGATCGTCGCAAGACAGGAATTCCAGTCGCGGAACCCGTATTTGCGCAGAATCTTCTGCTGGTATTCGGGACGGTTGATCTCATGAAAATTCAGTCCCTTCGACTTCGCGGAGGCGATCAGAAGGTCTTTTCCCCGCTGAATATTCTCTTCTTTAAACTCGCTGCGGAACCACTGATTAATCTTATTTTTCGCCTGGGTACTTCTGACGATATTCAGCCAGTCACGGCTGGGGCCTTTGGAATTCTGCGAGGTGAGCACCTCGATCCGGTCGCCGTTCTGAATCTCGTAATCAATCGGCACCAGTCTGCCGTTCACCTGTGCGCCCACCATTTTATTTCCGACTGCGGAATGGATCGCATATGCAAAATCAATCGGCGTCGATCCTTTCGGAAGATTCTTGACATCGCCGGTCGGCGTAAAACAGAATACCGTGTCGGAAAACAGGTCCAGATCGCTCTTTAGCAGACTCATAAACTCCCGGTTGTCGGACATGTCGCGCTGCCACTCTAAGATCTGGCGGAGCCAGCTTAACTTCTCCTCCTCCGTCACCGTCGTCGGCTGCGCAATCCCGCCGCTGTTGCCCGCTTCTTTGTATTTCCAGTGCGCCGCGATCCCATACTCCGCCGTACGGTGCATCTCATAGGTGCGGATCTGGATCTCGAACGGCTGCCCGGTCGGCCCAATTAAGGTCGTGTGCAGCGACTGATACATATTCGGCTTCGGCATCGCGATGTAATCTTTAAACCGTCCCGGGATCGGCTTATACATCTCATGGATCACACCGAGCGCCGCATAACAGTCCTTGAGCGAATCCACGATGATCCGGATCGCAAACAGGTCGTAGATCTGATCCAGCGTTTTGTTCTGATTCACCATTTTTTTATAAATGCTGAAAAAATGCTTGGCACGGCCCTCAATCTGCGCCGGGATCCCGGCGTCTCTGATGTGCTTTTTCACCTCGTCCACAAGGCTCTGTACATAGTCCTCCCGCACACTCTTGCGCTGGTCGATCTGCCGTACCAGATCATAGTAGGCGTCTGGTTCGAGATATTTTAGTGAGAGGTCGTCGAGCTCGATCTTGATGCAGGAGATGCCGAGGCGCTGCGCGATCGGCGCATAGATGTCCATCGTCTCCCGCGCCTTCTCCTTCTGCTTCTCCGGCTTCATATATTTTAACGTCCGCATATTGTGCAGACGGTCTGCGAGCTTGATTAAGATCACGCGGATATCCTTCGCCATAGCCAGAAACATCTTTCGCAGATTTTCCGCCTGCACCTCCACCTTATCCGCATCGTAGGAGAGCTGTCCCAGCTTCGTCACGCCGTCCACCAGAAGCGCAACCTCGCTGCCAAACTCCCCGGCAATCTCCTCGTCTGTCATGACGGTATCCTCCACCACGTCATGCAGCAGACCGGCCACGATCGTCTCCTTATCCAGCTCCAGATCCGCCAGAATGATCGACACGCACAGCGGATGAATGATATACGGCTCCCCCGATTTCCTCGCCTGACCCTCATGCGCGTCGCGGGCAATCGTATAGGCTTTCTCGATCAGGGAAATATCCGCAGACGGATGATACCTGCGCACACGCGCAATCAGCTCCTCATAAAGCTTATCCGGACTCTCAAAGTCCTTCGTCGGCTTTATCAGATCCTTTTCCATTTTTATCGCCTGCTCAAGCTCCTCTGCTCTCATCGTCTCTGTGAGATGCTCTGCCATGTATATCACCCGCTTTATTCTTCCTGGATTTTAAAAAAGTTATCGTCCGGCCCGCGCCATTCGGCATTTTACTGCGCATGGCTGAACTCTTACGATAAAAGTTCAGCCCGCGCCATTCGCAAAACCGTGCCTGACAGCACTCTCCGTTGCTTCGCAACTCATTTTTGCTCATATACGGACGCTCCGCTCATCCTCTGCAAAACATGCTCATTCATGCAGGCATGATTCGCCCGTTTCACAGAGGATGGCTGAACTTTTATTTTAATATTATATTTTATTTCCTTATAAAATGCAACGCAAAAACCACACAAAAAGACTTCTGTCGGAGGCTGGCTTCATATTCAAAATAAACGATATCTGTACTTTTTCATCCGCTTTCCGTCCAAAAAGAGCTCTCCCGCCGGTGCAAAACCAAGCCGAAGCGCCACATGCTCCGACACGGTATTTCCCTCCTCGATCAGACAGTTTATAAACGGCAGCGAGAGCTCCTCCCCGGCATAGGCGAGGATCGCCGTACAGACCTCCGTCGCATAGCCCTTCCGCTGATACGGGACACCGATCACATATCCGAGCTCCGGCTCCCCGCCAAGCTCCTCCCGGCATTCGATCCCGGCCCGCCCGATCAGACTGCCGTCCGCTCTGTCACGCACGATCCACATGCCGTAGCCGTAAAAACCGTACATGCACTCGATATAAGAGCGCTGATACTCCATTTCCTGTTCATACGGATAGAGCGGCGCGATATAATCCGTCATCCCCTCTCCGGCATACAGCGCAAAGAGATCATCAAGATCGTCCATAGAAAATTCCTTCACCACGCATCGCCGTGTGGTGAGAATCGTCCACGGCAGATGGTGATGTCGCTGCCAGATGCGTGTGAGAAAACGAAGATCCACCTCCTCAAGCCCCTCCGCGTACATGTCCGCACACAGTCCGTCTGCCGTTTCGGACGACATGCGAAGGGACGCCTGCCGTGTATTTCTTTCACTACAGACAGTTTCCTTCTGCCCGTCATGTCTTCCCGGATCCGCCGCCGCACCGCAGAGCGCAGAAACGCGATCCGCTGCCTTCCCGCTATATCCCAGCGCCGCCATTCCCCGGCGTTTCGCTGTGAGGAGCTCTCCTGCATCGCCGGAGACAAGAATTCCCCTCTCCGCGGCGGGCAGGGACGATTCCGAACCGGAACAGATGCCGTCCACAGGGATTCCCCTCTCCGCGGCAGGCAGGGACGATTCCGCAGCGTTTTGGGTTCGGCAGGACATCTTCTGTCCCTCTCCTGTGCCGGAGACAAACAGGGTAACCTGTCCGTTCGGTTCACCGAAGGCACAAGAGCACACGGACATGAGCCCGTCCCTCTTTAAATTTTCCTCCAGGTACATGCGCTCCAGAAGCGGCAGCGCTCCGACTATAATATAATCCAGATTTAACATATTGCTCCCAATTGCCGCAACCAGTACAACTGTTACTTATGATTCGTTGTACCAGATGCCGGCACATTAATTCTGCTGCGGCTTAATCATCCTCTCAAACACCATGACGATCTGATTATAAGTGGAAACCGTTCGGGTGGGATAGGCCGGTGTGTCAGGACGCAGCCACTCCCTCCCAATCTCGTTGGAAAACATGGTGTGCAGTCTCCAGCCGTCGGACGCATACCGTGTCAGAAGCGCCTGTATTTCTCTCGCGGAATCATCCTGATCCCTGACCACCTCAATCTTATATTCATAGCCCCCGTTTTTCGCGAGCTGCTCGACCCTCTCCTGCTCGATCTTTTTTCTCCGCTCGGATTCCTCCTGGCGCCTTCTTTCCTCCTGCTCCCGCTTCTGGCGGATCTCCTGCGGCGATATCACTCTTCTGTATTTGTAGTTGTAGTGACACTTAAAACAATCGTCCGCATTATCCCCGATCAGCTCCCCGCAGTTGACACATGTTTTCATACCGGCATTTCCTCCTCTGTCTGTTTTCACAATTCTATTGCGTTCCCGTTTCAGAAAAACTCATCTTCCGAGTATTTTCCCCTTACTTTTATACTATAACGCAACTTTCGTAAAAAACAAGAGCGGAGTAAAAAATGATCCTCACCCCGCAGGCTCCACCCACGCCTCATCGATCCCGTCCTGTTTCCACTGGTTGTCCTCCTCCGCATAGCCGTTTACCAGCAGATACTGATACTGGCTTGACGTTTTCAGCGCATCATAGACATAGCGCAGCGGGATCCACGTACGGTTGCGGTCCGGTCCGCCGGGGTCCGCGAGAAACACCTCGTCCGTGTCCTGGTTATAAAGCGAGATCGTGACGTAATGTCCGCCCGTATTTTCCCAAAAGGTATCGTCATCTGCACTGCAGACCAGAACCACCGCCATCTGTGCTTCCCGAATCTGCTCCTGAAACTGCTCATAACGGTCCGCTTTATTAAAGAGTGCGCAGTCAAATCCGCTTTTTCGCAGCGTCACCTTCATATCCGCCCAGCCGATCGCTCCGACCTTCCGCGTCGGCGAATAGCCGGAGACCGCCCGCGCCCGCTCAAACATATCCCACGGCGAACACGTGTATTCCGTCAGCGAGGAATAGATATTCGCCATACAGCAGAGTCCGCAGCCAAAATTGCCGAAATAATTTCCGTTTACATATGCCTCTGACCATTCCCCGGACCAGGTTCTTCCCTCGCCCCAGGATTTCGGTCCCTGCAAAAAGGTATAGATCTGCGCCGTGGGATCGGCCTGCGCCATTGCCTCCGCCGTCTGCGTTTCCCCTGCCGGCATCGGGCCGTCCCGCAGCACCGCCGCAGGCGCTCCTGCATAGAGATACCATATTCCCTCCGCCGGATCCGCGGGCGCTGCCATGCCTGCCTCCTTTGATGCCGGCATGTCCCTGCTCTCCGACGCCAGGAGGACAAGCAGTCCTGCCAGAAGCAGAGCCTGCCAGACTTTTTTCTCCGTGTACGCTTTTTTTCTGTCCACCTTTCGCTCCTTTTTGTTCCGCGGATACACGGCCCGGATCCGCATTGCATCCGGCATGTCTCCGCCTTTTTTCTTCTTTTTGCACGTGCCTGTCTCTATAGCATTTCACATCATGATACATCCTATTCCCCTGCCCGGCAGGCGCCTTTGGCCTATTTTCCTCTTTACGATCCGTTCCATTTATAATACAATAGAGGCGATCAAATCAGAAAGAGGTAAAATTATGGCAAATCCTATGGTAACCATTGAGATGGAAAACGGCGATCTCATCAAAGCGGAGCTTTATCCGGAAATCGCCCCGAACACGGTAAACAACTTTATCAGCTTAATTAATAAGGGCTTCTACGACGGGCTGATCTTCCACCGCGTCATCGAAGGCTTTATGATCCAGGGCGGCTGCCCGGACGGGAACGGCATGGGCGGCCCGGGCTACGGGATCCGCGGCGAGTTCGCGCAGAACGGTTTTCAGAATGACCTGGCGCACACGGAAGGGGTTCTGTCCATGGCGCGCTCCATGCATCCGGATTCGGCAGGCAGCCAGTTTTTCATCATGCACAAAAACAGCCCGCACTTAGACGGCGCATACGCGGCATTCGGAAAGGTGACGGAGGGGATGGACGTGGTCAATAAGATCGCCACGGTCGTAACCGATTATTCCGACCGCCCGATGGAGACGCAGCGCATGAAGAAGGTGACGGTCGAGACGTTTGACACGGAGTATCCGGAGCCGGAGACGTGCTGATGACAGATTATTGCAGCGAAAGTCCTGTCGGCATGAAACGCTGACAGGACTTTTTTGCGCTTCTAGTGCCGCACCGAGAAGAAATTCATCAGGATCTCCTTGATATGATGATACCGTCTCGCGTACGAATTCTCCACGCGGATCAGCTGCAGATCATGCGCCTCGCAGATCGCCTGCTTCTTCGCGTCCCGCACCTTCACCACCTCATCCTCCGCATGCTCCATCCCGTCGAGCTCGATCGCCAGCACCGGCAGTTCCTGCTTCCCCTGTTTCTCGTAGACGACAAAATCAAACCGGCCGTTGTAAAACAGATCGCTGCCAGTCTCGTTTTCCGCAAACACATGCGAGACGGCGACCTCCTTGTGCACGGTGTAGCGGCTCTGTGTCAGCCAGATATTTTCCAGCGCGTGGTTTAAGCTCGCGAGAAACGCCTCCTCCGTGGCGGAGGAAAAAGGCTTTACGCCAAGCGCACGCGACGCCGTGTGACGGGGCGTGACCGCGGCCGTCCCCTTCGACCACACGTACTGCGCCAGCTCATAGAGGTCATCCTCGCCGTCGCCCGCATGCAGACGCTCCAGCTCCTTCCTGCTGGATAAGATGACCAGCTGATCTTTCGCCCGCGAGGTCGCCACATTGATCAGCTCTTTATTGTTTTTCAGCCACTCGTAGGTTCCGGCCTGCGTCTGTCCCGTGATCGCGGTGGAAAATAAAATGATGTCCTTCTCGTCCCCCTGGAACGCATGTACCGTCCCGCAGGTCACGCCCTCCACGCCGGCGCGCGCCAGCTCCTCCTCGATCAGATGCTTCTGATTGACAAACGGTGTGATGATCCCGATCTTTTTGTCCCGGTGTGCCGCTGCATACCGGGCAGCCTCATATGCCTCGGCAGGCGCCGTGTTTCTGCGGTCCGCAAACGAATCCGGCATGTCCAGCCAGACGAGCGGCTCCTCCTCCCGGCTCTCCGAGAGAATATTCAGCCGGGAATTATAGTATTTCTGGTTATTAAAACCGATGATTTCCTCATGACATCTGTAGTGATTGTGGAGCAGCGTCTCGTCGCTGACCGCATCGCAGGCCAGAAACGTCTTGTACACCGAATTCTTCCGGTAATCGTATTCCTCCGAGATCCGGTAGCGCTTCTTTAACTTTTCATTCGTGATCTCATCGAGCAGAATGACGGGCGCCAGCTGCTGGGGATCCCCCACCAGCATCAGATTTTTCCCGCGCAGGATCGGAACCAGGGAGACCGCGAGGTTGCACTGGCTGGCCTCGTCCATGATCACCATGTCAAACATCGGCTCCGGCTTCCCGAGACGGTGCGCGGAGATACAGGTCGTGGCGATAATCGGAAAAATCTTCTGCAGCTTTGTGATGTTTTCTTTTTTTCGCAGATATTCGGAAAACGCCTCTGTCTGCGTTTTCGGATCCTCCGTCTCTATAATCTCCAGCAGATCGGCATTTGCCGGTTTCCCGAGCTTTTTGATATAACCAGCGGAGGTGTAGTAGAGATATTTTTTCAACTCCTCGGTATCATCGTCTAAAAGCAGCATCGCCTCCTCCTCCGAGACCTCGCCCGTCGCGCTGATTTTTCTGCTGATCTGACCGCGCTGACGATTTCTAAGATCCTCCTCAAAGGACATGGTCTGAAAGGACGCGCCTCTCTTTTTCCGGTAAGAGAGCATCCGCTCAATCGTCTCCTCACGCTCCTTTAAGTCCAGAAGCTCCTCGTACCGTCTCAAAAGCTCCGACAGACGGCGCGCGCGCCGTTTCCGGTCGTCGCGGTTGTTCTCAAGCGTTCCCTCGAACACCTTCACGTCCCGCACACTCTCATAGAGCCGCCGGATTGTCCGAAGCGCCTCTTTTACCTTTTCGTGATTCCCCAGACGCAGAATCGGAAACGGGATCGTTTTTCCCTGATACTCCATCGAGGAAAGCTTCTCGCATACCCCGTTGATCGGATGATTGTTGAAGGAGGAAAAGAGCACCGTGCGCTCGTTAAAAAAAGCCGTCACAATCGTATTGATGATCGTGTTCGTCTTTCCCGTGCCGGGCGGTCCCTGGATATAGGCCACCGGATATTTCATCGCATTGTGAATCGCGAGCAGCTGATCCATATTGATTTTATGATCGGCCAGTGCGACCGGCCAGACGGCGCTCCGCCTCGGCCTCTCCAAAAGATCCCCGAAAAAAGCGCGAAGCGGCACCGGCGCACTGCCGCTCTTGTACAGCTTCATCAGCGACTGATATTCTGCGTGCAGATCCAGGGCGATCTCCGCGTTCAGCCCGATCAGATACGGCAGATCGTCCACGCCGCAGCCCTGCGGCATCCGCGCCGTAATGCAGTCCTTGATCCGTTCCTGATGCCGCTCAAAATCCGAGAGCAGCTCATATTCGTCTCCGTCCAGAAACCTGCGGATGCTCTGTTTTTTTCCGTCAATCGTAAATTCCGTACAGACGGTAATCTCATCGTCCGGTTTTAATGCGCGCTGCTTTACATCCAGGTTCATTTTCCGGTACGCCAGGACATAGAGTCCTTTTGCCATATGGATGCTTAAGATATTCAGCGCGAGCTGCCGGATGTTAAGGCCCGCATCCGCGCGTTTTTTCTGTTCGGTCTGATACTGAAAATGCTTTACAATCTCCCGGAACTGCTCCTCCCGGAGCGGATAGCGCTCCCCTGTCAGGTTTTCCTGATCCAGATAGCGGATCAGCGCAAAATCCGACTGATAAGGAACCACATCCAGCCGGTTGCACATCTCAAGATATGTCAGAATTTTCAGATTGGCCAGATTGTCAAACAGGGGATAATAGCGCTCCGGATTCCTGCCGATGTCGCGTACGAGCGCTTCGTTCACCGGATAGTACGAGCCCTCAATCACCTCCGAGGAGAGGATGGCATCGATCCGGATCCGATCATACGCCTCCACCGTATAAAGCCCGAGATGAAGCCCTTCCACCGCCAGCGTGCGTTTTCGCACGTCCAGACCCCGGATGCCGATCCAGTATCTCGTCACCTGATCCTCTCTGTTGTGATATTCGATGCTCAGCCATTTTCCCTCGTGGATGGCGCGGAACATATCCCGGATTACCGCGTTCATATCTGTCTTCCTCTCATCATGCCGTTCCTTCCCCGCAGCGGTTCTGATTTAACGGCAATACATTTTTAACGGCGCCAAAAGGCCGGACGGCGGAAAAAGCTTCGACACAAAACAGCGGACAAACTCCCGCCCGGGCTTTGGCATCACGGCCTCCTCCCGGTCCGCGTCCGCAGGGATCTCCCCCATCTTCCGTAAAAATCCGAATGTCTCTTCCCGAGATGCGGTGCGGTCTGATATACCTTTTTCAGCGGACTCATACCGTACGGATAATCAAAATAAAGCTCGAACGGATCCGAACAGATCAACCCGCCTCCGCACTTTGCAAACTCCCTCCGTTTTGATGGTTTTCATGCTATTTTACCATGAATCCGTCAGAAGATCAAACGACTGTCAGGCAAAAAACAGGGGAAGCGTCTTTTTCTCTCAGACACTTCCCCTGATCTTACTTCCTTTTAAACCGCGGCCGGACATGCCGCTCATGGTTCCTTTGTCCGGCGAAACTTTCCCGAAGGATAAATACCAGAGCAAGGCACACCGACACCGCACTGATCAGAAGTCCCGCGCGCAGACCCGGTGCGTAAAAGATGAGACGGATCTCATGACGCCCCGCCGGAATCATGGCTCCCGCAAATGCAGTGTTTACCGTCCGCAGCGGAACCTCCTTTCCGTCGACCAGGATCTGCATGCCCCGCTGCCGCGGAATGGAGGTCACAAAGAGGGTATCCTGATCCGTATCCGAGACACACGAGAGGATCTCATTTCCTTTTGTCTCCTGCGCTTTCACCGGCAGCACGTCCTTCTGATACAGATTCTCCTTTGCGTAGCAGCGCCACTGCACATCCGAGATCCGGTATCTGCCGGCGGACAGTTCCACCGTTAGCTTTGACACGCCGTCCGCGTCCGATTCGGAAAACTGATAATGAAACTCGTTGTTCTCATTCGGATAAGCCGCCCCCTTCCCGGAAAGCTTATTGCGGATCTGATTGATATCGATCACCACGGCATCCGCACTCTTCCGCTCCACCGAAAAAGAAAGCAGCAGAATCTCATCCGTCACCGGATGCGACAATTCCAGCTTGATTTCGGCATCCTTTCCCGCCGTGATCACCCATGCTCCCGGTCCGTCTTCTTCCATAGTAATGTCTTTCATGTCCCAGGCCGCAAATCCCGGTTCATATACCCGCATTCCGCCGGCCGTTCCTGACTCCGTCTCCTCCGGATTCCGGACGGCGGCGCCGGGCTTCGTTTTCTCCTGCGCTCCGCCGGCCACCGGTTCCTGTCCGCCTTTTGCTCCCGAAACCATAAGACCGGACACGGTCTCATCCGCGCCTTCCTCTACAATTGTGGTTTTCATCAGTGCATCCAGCTTCGCATACGGATCCAGCCGTTCAAACGTTTCCTCCTCCATAACGTCCGTCACCATATATGCCCTCGGCAGCACCCGGTCATTTTCCGCGATCACGATGTTTTCCCCGAGCTCCGTAACCCGGTATCCGTCCGGCACCTGATCCGGCGCGGTCTGCACATAGCGTATTCCCATAAACTGCAGCAGAAACGGGTTATCGGACGCAAGCAGTGCGACACGGTTATTGATCCGGATCGGCGTCTGCAGCAGATCATACCATACCTTCGCATAGGCCCCGTTTGTGACCGAAGAATACATGGATCCCCTCTGCGAAATCGTATCCTCCTCTCCGGCGGAGGCGGTTATGTACCGGTTTGCGGTGTCGAGCGGCTCATAAAGGCTTTCCGTGCGGTACCAGAACGCCGGCAGGCCGGCAGCTTTCGCCGCTTCTTCTGCCGGACCAAATTCCCCCGTCTTCCGTGTTTCCGGCTCTTTGGACAAGGCATCCGCCTGCGGCTCTTCCGTCTTACCGCCCGTGTCCGATGAATCCATCAGCACTTCTCCTGACGATAAAGAAGCCATCTCCTGACCCACGGAAGCCACATCCCAGTGGCGGCTCTTCTCCTGGCTGACAGCCGGATCCATGGCCTCATCGCCGCTCACATACTGTTCCGTCCACGCCGTCTGCAGGCAGAAGGCGGCTGGCAGGATCAGAAGCGCCAGGTAATACGGTCTTGTGAGACGCTTTTTCTGCACCATCACAAATGTTGTCACCGCAAGCAGCACCACCGCCTCTGCCGCGATCTGCACAAACCGCTTCTTTCCCTGATAACTCAGCACTACGGCCGCAATCGGCACGAACGGGAGCAGCCGGACATACCGCTTCTCCTCCGCCATCCCTTCAAACACACGCACGCAGTGCATCACCACAAGCGGCACAAACGGAATCAGAATCTTATTTCTCGTATACAGCGTCGCATTCAGAATCCACGGAAATACCGCAAATCCACAGACACATAAATAGCAGATGCTGTCCGCCCGAAATCTGGGAGCCATAAGCCCCAGAAACAGCGCATACAGGCAGACCAGCGTCAGACCCATCCCATAGGGCGTATATAACAGAGAGGTGAAATCCCACTGAAATTCAAGCAGCTCCTCCACCCCGCCGGCCGCACCGCCTCTTTTGTGCTCCAGAATCACAAGCCCGGTCGGAATCAGAAGCGCTGCCGCCATCCCGATCGAAAGAGCCGCGGCCTTTACATAATGCTTCAGAAACGACCATCCCTCTTCTCTCAGCCAGTACCAGCCGAGCACCGCAAGCACCGCCGGCGCATAATAAAAGCTGTTGCAGTAGGCAAGTGTCAGGCAGACGCACACCCACCCGTAACGCTTCTTTTTTACCAGAAGAAGGGCAGCGAGCAGATACGGCATATAATTCACGAACATCAGCTGACGATGTGTGTGAAAAAAACATCCGGCGAATAAAAACAGCATGCTCCCCCAGAACGACACGAAACGGCTTTTCCCGTCGCTTAAAAGCAGCCGGTAAAACAAGAGTATGGATACCAGATATTCCATCAGCATATAACTGATTACCAAATAAAGCATCGACACACCGGGAAGCAGGCAGCCCGCCACGATATCCGGCCGAAGAAAGCCGTAATAAGAAAACATAAAACCATTGCTTCCTCCCCCTAAGGACAGATATTCCGGCAGCAGCGTCCCCTGCCGCAGACATTCCGTCCGTATCGTTTCCGCTAACGCCACATGCTGTGGAAACCAGTCTGTTGTGGATCCGTATACCGCGCCCGGCGGCACGGACAATCCTGTCACAACCAGCACCGCCAGCGCCAGAAACGCCGGATATGCCCACTTCCCGTCTATTCTTTTTTTCACCCTGTCACATATTCTGCCACACATCTTCTGTCTCATCACAGGCACTCCCTTATTCTCATAATCCCGCAGAGCGGCATACCGCACGTCACATACCGTTCGTTTTTGTCACATGCCGCATCGTTTTACGGCAGATCTGGCCGCCGCACCGCGCAGATACTGTTATACCAGTCATTTCTTAAAATTCTTCAAAAGAGTTTCTAAAGATTTCTTAAGATCTCCGCACTTCTTCTTAAAAAATGATATACTCGTCTCAGAATTTTTATCTTCAGGGAGGGACGGAAATGGTGCCGGAGACATCGATCCTCGTTGTGGACGACAACCCGGAAATCCGGGAAATCATACGGATTCTGCTGGAGGCGGAGGGGTTCTTCGTGGCGGAGGCGGCAAACGGAGACAGCGCCGCCTGTATGGCGGCGGAGCATCCCTTTGACCTGTTCATTTTAGATATTATGATGCCAGGGCCAAACGGTTACCAGACCTGCCGCAGACTTCGGGAGCTGACCAACGCGCCGATCCTTTTCTTAAGCGCGCGCACGACGGACAATGACAAGACGCTCGGATTCTCCTGCGGCGGGGACGATTATCTCGCCAAACCCTTTTCCCACAGCGAGCTTGTCGGCCGTGCCAGGGCGCTGATCCGGCGGTATCAGGTCTATCAGGGCAAAACGCCGCAGAAGCAGGATGCGTCTGCCGGACAGAATCAAAACATCTGCATCCGGCATCTTGCCATCCACACCGACAGCCGCACCGTCTTCTCCGACGGCACTCCCGTCGAGCTCACCGACACGGAGTACGAGCTGCTCACTCTGCTCGCCTCACACCGGAAACAGATTTTTTCGGCACAGCACCTCTATGAGTCGGTGTGGAACGAACCGTATTATTACGGCGCTTCAAACACCGTGATGGTGCACATCCGCAATCTGCGCAAAAAAATCGAAAAAGACCCGCAGAATCCTGCACTGATCCAGACGGTCTGGGGAAAGGGGTACCGCTTTGTCTGAAAAAAACCACATTCCAAAACAGCTGTTCCGGATGCGCACCATGTTTTCACTGATTATGGTCTGTTCCGCAGCGATCGCCGTCCCGCTGTTTATTTTTCTGTGGAATCATATGTGGGATGCCTGGAAAATCGCGCAGGACCTGCCTCCCTTTGACTGGGGAAAGGAGGCCCTGATCAAACAGATCCGCAGGGAAGCTCTTCACTATGATCTTCCCGCATACGGGGACGATGTGGATATCAGTGATTTTCCTTCCATATCCATGCTGCTGGATGACAAAACCGGCGTTTCTTTTTACGGGGAGTCCGACGGCTACTACCGCCTGAGCTTTTATCCGGAAACCTTTCTTCACAGCCAGTACGGATCCGTCCTGCAGCGAGCTTTAGATATCGCATCGGTTCCCTCCATCCGGGAGCCGCCTTATACCGTCCGCTTCGGGAACGGAGAAGTCGCCGCCCTGTACCTGACCGACTACCACTGTATCGCATTCATCTATCCCTATATCGCAGTATCCGCGCTGCTTTGTATCGCCGTCTTTCTGGTCCCGGTGCTGCTCTATATCGGCTCCCGGATCCGCAGTATCCGACTGCTCGACCGCGAGATCGCCCTGATGGCATCCGGCGATCTCTCCCACCCGGTTCCGCCCGCCGGATATGATGAAATCGGCAGCCTGGGCGCCGGCTTAAATCAGCTTCGCATCGCCCTCTCATCCAACTTCCGTCAGGAAGAGGAGATAAGAAAATCAAATCAGGATTTAATCACATCTATGTCGCATGATCTCCGCACGCCGCTGACGATCTTAAACGGATATCTTGAGGTGATGAGGCTGGGAGGACAGTCCAAAGAACGACAGGAGGAATACATGGGCCGCTGTATACAGAAAGTCTCGGATATCCGTGAGCTGACCGACCGGATGTTTGAATACGCACTGGTCTATGAGGTGGATGAAACACCGGAATTCAAGGAGCTTCCGGTTCGTTTTTTTGCGCGGTGCCTGACGGAAAACCTGGATTATATACGGCTGGCCGGATTTACGGCAAAAACGCCGGAATTTCCGCAGTCCGGTGTGATCAGCGGAGATGAGACAATGTTAAAACGTGTTTTCACAAATATTTTCTCTAATATCTTAAAATACGGGGATAAACGGACTGCGGTAGGCCTGATATTGTCGCAAGCCCCGCCTCCTGCTCCCGGATCATCCCGTTCACATGCGGCCAGGACCTGCGATATGAAAAAAACGGATACCGGGCTGCCGGATCATCCGGACAAAGCCGTGCTGCGGATCCAGATCTCCAACGGGATCCGGGAAGACTGTTCCGGTATCGCCAGCAATCAGATCGGCTTAAAGAGTGTCCAGAAAATAATCAGACTGCATCACGGAACCGTATTAGCGGAAAAAGAAGGGCAGCGCTTCGCCGTTACGCTCACGCTGCCGCTGTCTGAATCGGATCCGGATCCCCGACCGGACCGCTGAAGATACTGTATCCCTGCTTTTCAGCCGGCCCGTCTTTTACGCTATTGCCCATGCGGCCGACTCATGATATACTTTATTCACCTGATCTTATACCATCAGACATATGTAAGGAGAATATATGAAACAGAAAATGCTATTATGTATCACAATCGGATTCCTGCTCGCAGCCGGCGGATGCGGAGCGCCGGATTCCGGTCAGAACGCCGGTGCAGCCGGCGGAAACGCAGCTTCGGATGACGCTTCCGGCACCCCGGCGGACAACGGCTCCCCGGATGACACTTCCCTGAATGACGCTTCCGGGGAACAGGCGGATGACGTTTCCCTGAATGACGGTTCCGGCAGCCAGACGGATGGCGGCGCGGCGGACGTGGATGCCGCCGAAACCGGTGCTTTGGGTGACGATACAACGTCCGGGACGACGTTTGAGGCGACAAATATGGATGGAGAGACCGTATCATCAGACATTTTCCCGAACTCCAGGCTTACCATGGTCAATGTATGGGCAACCTACTGCGGCCCGTGCCTCGGCGAGATGCCGGAGCTCGGCGAACTGGCTGCGGAATACGACCCGGGCGAGCTGCAGCTGATCGGCATCATCAGTGATGTCACGGAAGACGCAAAGCAGAAGGATCTGGATTATGCCGCGGATTTAATCGAAGAGACCGGCGCGGATTACCCGCATCTGCTGTTAAACGAGTCGCTGTATTACGGGCTTCTGACCGATGTTTCCGCTGTGCCCACCACCTTCTTTTTCGACGAAAACGGCGTCATTATAGAGACGGTGGTCGGTGCGCGGGATAAAACATCATGGAAGGAGATCATTGATGCGCTCCTGGAAGAATAATCGTTCTTACGGCTGGATCATCGGTACGCTCGCAGGGATCGCGTTCCTTGTCATCGGAATCGCACAGGATCAGCTGACGGCCGTCTGGCAGAAGGCGGTCATGATCTGTCTGGAATGCATCGGAATCGGATAGCGCATACAGAGATCACACAGGCCCTGTCGACAGATGCAAATCCGAAATCTGCACCGCGCGTCGCGTAAGTATACCGGAATGGAGATTTTTATGAGAAAACTGCGGACAACGCTACAGCTTCTTTTTACCATACTGACCAACGGATATCTGTACGGATTTTTACAGGGAAAAATCTACCGCGGGAAGCTCAAGTACGCCTGCCTCCCCGGCTTAAACTGTTATTCCTGCCCGGGAGCTTTGGCATCCTGCCCGATCGGAGCGCTTCAGGCGCTGTTAAACCAGCGCGGTTTTACGGTGCCCTTTGCCGCGCTCGGTTTTCTGTTCGTATTCGGCAGCCTGCTCGGCCGTTTTGTCTGCGGCTGGCTCTGCCCGTTCGGACTCGTGCAGGATCTGATGCACCGGATCCCGCTCCCGGGACAGCGCACAGTCGCACCGGCCGCTTCTGCTCCGGGCAGCCGCCGGCAGCACACGGACACAGCCCCGGACAGAGAGCATCCTTCACGTCTTTTTGCTGTCTTCCGGAAAAGAAAACGCCTTCCCTTCCACCATATCCTAAAGCACGGGAAATATCTTACACTTGTCGGTCTTGTATTTCTCGGATCCGCGTTCCTGACGGACGGCTTCGCAAAGTTCCCGGCCTTCTGCAAATATTTATGTCCTTCCGGGACACTGCTCGGCGCGCTTCCGCTGCTTGGCGCAAACGAAGGACTGCGCAGTCAGGCGGGAGGGCTGTTTTTCTGGAAGCTTGGCATTCTCCTCGTCCTGCTGCTCCTCTCCGTCTTCGTGTACCGCCCGTTCTGTCAGTATCTGTGCCCGCTCGGCGCCGTTTACGGGCTGTTCAACCGTTTTTCTCTCGTGCAGATCCGCTGGGAGGAGGAACGCTGCATCCACTGCTCTGCCTGCGAGACGGCGTGCCCCGTCGGCCTGAGTGTCCGCGAGATCTCACACTCCCCGGAGTGCATCCGCTGCGGGGAGTGCATCGCAGCGTGCCCGAAGAAATGCCTGCGGTTTTCAGGAAAAATCCATTAATACATGCATCAGCCGGATATTCTGATTTTCCTCCCGGTAATGCAGTGTATGATAGATAGAATCATGATCATATTCCTGTGAACGATCTTCTACCACCCTGTCCGCCGCATAGTTCGGAAGTTCCTCCCACAGGATCTCTTTCAGCTTCTGAAAATCTCCCTCCTCCAAAAATGCAATCATACCGCCGATATCTGTATTTCGCGAATAAATATTTTTCTCAAATCGTTTTATTCCTTTTTCACAGTAATCACTTCTGATATATCCAGGTCGGATGTCCTTTTTCAAAAACCGCTTACACTCAAATGCAATATAATCCTCGTCGAGCTCACTCAGATAACAGCAGAGATCTATCCTTCCCTGATCCCTGTAATTCTCGTCCCACACACCGCGTTCCGGCGCAATATGAAATGTAATGCCATAGTCAGCTTTCTTTTTCTGCATCCAGGCGCATAGCTGGTTGCGTCTTGTATTCTCCCATGGAGGATCGCCGCCGAAAGTCTCTTTTGCCATCTCTTTATAGCTGTCTGTTATCAGCCTCATATATTGATCCACAAAGCCTTTTCGAAACAGCTCTTTCCAGGAACAGGCGGCGTTCATTTCTCCCATATCATTCCACCTCTTTCCCTGTCAGTATCATCCGCGCAAAATAATCCGCGTCCTTTATGGCACTCATCCGAGTCCAGGATGCTGCCTCTCTTTCTTTTACCACAAAAAAACCGTGATCCAGGAATCCCGCTAATCTCCTCTTCACCAGCAGCTCACTCTCCATTGCCTCAATTCCCGACAGTCCGAGCACATCAGCCACCTCACCCAGCATCTTTATCTGCTCTTTTGACTCGTCCTCCCGGCCCCGCGGCTGAATTGAAAAACTGATCAATGTAAACAGATTTTTCGGAAATACCCCAGAACAGTGCAGTCTCATCCCACCCTCCTGCAGAAAGTGATTGAAATAATTCTCCATATATTTCACATAAGCTTCATATGCCCCCCGTTCCCGTTCTGGCTCTGTAAATCCGAAGGCATCCTGATCTTTACGGATCACATATTGCAGCGCATACTCAATAGCAGCCCGTTCTACTTCATCAAATGCATACGTTCTGCAGATGATCTGATCCAGTTCAGACTGTACACGCTCCATCTCCGCCTCTGTTTCCTGCCGCTCATAATCACAGAACAATCCCATTGCATATTTTTGCCTGAGCAATTCCTCCATCCGTGAAATGCGTTCCAAAATCCCTCTTTTGTCCTGCTCTCCGATCTCTGCCGGTATCGGAAAGGACAGGATATCTCCCTTCGTCAGTTCCGGCTTCATCGCGCTTGCCGCTTTACTGGCAAAAAATCTGTAATAGGTAAAAATACCTGAATTCAGGAACGCTTCCACCACTTTCAGGTCCGTTCCGTCACCCTCTCCCGTATCATACAGACAGTGATAGTCGTCCGTAAAAATTACCGGCTCCTCACAAAATGCCGCACCGGAAAGCTTCTCATTCTGTGTCCGTTTGATCAGCAGTTTTTTTCTGCACAGATACCTCTCCAGCTTTCTCGGCCGCTCAAACTTATCCTGCCGCATCCACGGTAATGCATCATACTGAATCAGATAAGGATGAAATCCCTCCTGCAGATTTCCTCCTTTATACTGCAGGAATTCTTTTCTCTCTTTTAAATCTTTTGTTCCGACCGCATATCCTCGAAAATAAGAATATCCCCTCTCTGAAAGCTTTGGATGCGACTTAATGCGGGCAATCACCCTGACATCATATTCATCACCGTTACACAAAATTCTCCAAATACTTTCGTCCCGCAGCATCACGGTATTTCTGACAGCAATGTCCGCCCCCTTATCATATACGATTTTATGAAACGTCTCTGACAGCAGATTTGGACGAAAGGAGTTATACCGGAACGTATATTCCTTCTCCTTGTTGTCGCATCTGTAGTCCAAAATCGAACAGGGTGCACTTGCATGTAAAAAAATACTTTCACGGATCTTATCCAGATTCAGTACTCCCTGTATCTGAAAATGGGTCAGCAGATACTCACGAAACAGTGCCGCATTTTCATTTGTAAAAATACTGTTTGTGACAATCAGAGTCGCTGTCCCGTCTTCTCTCATAAAATCCTGTACTCTTGCTATAAAAGCCTGCGCTGTCTGACCGTCGGATAACGGTATTCCCCGTTCTTTACAGTATGCATTATGCATCCCCGCCCTGTCACTCACCCAGGGAGGATTCCCGACAACGATATCTGCACAAATCCCCCGCCCGTCCAGCCTGCTGTCAAAAAAATCACAACACAGCAATGTATGATCCATCAGATCAGGGAAAGTAAACTGATTTTTCTGAATATCCCTCGGCGTCAGATATTCCAGCAGTGCAATATACAGACTAAAACAGGCAATCCGAAGTGCCTCGCGGTTCCTGTCAACTCCGTATATATGATGTAGCAGAATTTCTTTTAAATCTTCTGCCGATACTTCTTTACAGGCACTTTTTTTCCGTTCCACAATCTTCCGAAATGCTCCGACCAAAAACACACCCGAACCACAGGCCGGATCCAGCACCACAGGTATCTGTCGCCTGTTCCCTCGTCCAATACAACTGTCGTTAATAAAATCCGCCAAATAATACGGCGTATAGTATGCTCCGTTTTCGGAAGAGCTCTTCTTCTTATTTAACTCATCTCCCAGATTGAAAAAAGTCTCATAGATATTGCTGATCAGTTCAATCGGAATTTTCGAAAAATCATATTTATACATCGTGTACTGAATGGTATGATCTGCATAAATTTCTTCTGCGTCAAAAAAGGTCCGGATCACAGCAAGCTGCTCTGCCGTCGGCCAGCTCATCTGCACTGTATCGAACAGATCTCCATTAAATCTTTTTTTCAGCCACAAAAACAGCTTTCTGATCTGCTCCGCATCCCCCTGTCCCAGCAGCTGATTAAAGTCATGTACATCAAACTCCGAAAAAACTACTTCCGTTAATATCTGCCTGTCTTCCATATACTTTATAAAAATACACTGTGCAATAAAATGATATGCACATTCCACATCCATGTCGCAGTTATTGCAGAGGATCATAACAGTATTTCTCAAATTATTGAGAAGAAACGAATCCACTCTGTCCTTTTTCTTAAATGCAGAATATATTTTCTTCCACATCATTCCATTCATTATATTCTTATCTTTGAACAGTTCCAGCACATCATCTTTCTTCTGTTTGGATGTATATAAGATCTTCTGCCTGCTGATTGTAAAATTATTGTATATCCTGATCTCATCCGGTAATACAAGTATGGAAAACGGTACATCATTTTCATTCCAGTATTGCAGATGTTTTCTTAAGATAAGCTCCTCATCCCTCTGCGCATACACTTTTATTCCGATCAGCGTGTAAGACTGATGACCACACTCCACGACATATGCCGCATCATATCGTTCATCACTGTTCAGACAAAAACGGGAGGTATTGTTATATTCCAGCTTATCGATCAGAAATTGAAATACGCGTTCCACACTATTCAATTCAGAAATCTGTTCACTGATATTTCCCGGCATCGCGCCCTCCCTATTTCGAATATATGTTCTTTTATTATATCATAATCCTGATCAGTTTCAAAGATGTTTTTATAAAAGATCAGGGTGACCGCCCCAAAGCAGCCACCCTTTCTTTTATTTCTTCGGAACAAGTAATTCCTTCATTCCCATATACGGGCGAAGCGCGACAGGAATATTCACGCTTCCGTCCTCGTTTAAATTATTCTCCAGGAATGCGATCAGCATCCGCGGCGGAGCGACAACCGTATTATTCAGTGTGTGTGCAAAATACTTGTTGTTATTCTTATCCTTCACGCGGATCTTTAACCGTCTCGCCTGTGCATCGCCCAGGTTTGAACAGCTTCCGACCTCAAAATACTTCTTCTGCCGCGGCGACCATGCCTCCACATCGCAGGATTTTACCTTCAGATCCGCAAGGTCTCCCGAGCAGCACTCTAACGTCCGCACCGGGATATCCAGGCTGCGGAACAGATCCACGGTATTCTGCCACAGTTTGTCGTAATACTGCGGAGATTCCTCCGGCTTGCAGACGACGATCATCTCCTGCTTTTCGAACTGATGGATCCGGTAGACGCCGCGCTCCTCGATCCCGTGCGCGCCCTTCTCCTTGCGGAAGCAGGGAGAATAAGAGGTCAGCGTGTACGGCAGCTTCTCCTCCTCGTTGATCGTATCGATAAATTTTCCGATCATCGAATGCTCCGAGGTTCCGATCAGATAGAGATCCTCCCCCTCAATCTTGTACATCATGGCATCCATCTCGTCAAAGCTCATCACGCCGGTCACGACATTGCTTCGGATCATAAACGGCGGAACCACATAAGTAAAACCGCGGTCAATCATAAAATCGCGCGCATAGGAAATCACCGCGGAATGCAGTCTCGCGATATCGCCCATCAGATAGTAGAATCCGTTTCCGGCTACCTTTCCCGCCGCGTCCAGATCGATCCCGTGAAAGCGCTCCATGATCTCCGTGTGGTAGGGAATCTCAAACTCCGGCACCACCGGTTCTCCGAACTTCTCGATCTCGACATTGCAGGTATCGTCCTTCCCGATCGGCACGGACGGATCAATGATGTTCGGAATCGTCATCATGATCTTCGTGACCTTCTCCTGCAGCTCTTTTTCCTTCTCCTGCAGTTCTGCAAGGCGTGACGCACCCTCCGCGACCTGTGCCTTCACGGCTTCCGCCTCATCCTTTTTGCCCTGGCCCATCAGTTTCCCGATCTCCTTCGAAAGCTGATTGCGCTTTGCACGAAGCTCGTCCGCCTCCTGCTGTGTCCTGCGCGCATCCGCATCCAGCGCGATCACCTCATCCACCAGCGGCAGCTTGTGATCCTGGAATTTGTTGCAGATGTTCTGCTTTACCGTCTCCGGATTTTCTCTCAGAAACTTCAGATCAATCATTTTGTTTTCCTCCCTGTTCTTTGATTATTAAATCCTGATTCTATAATATATCGTCTCTGTGGGCAGACAGCAGGTGTCAGGCTTCGCCGGCTGTCCTCACGATCGGGCAGGGCTATCTTCCCGGCAGGCCGCGCGGCCCGCTCACTGCTTCCATGACAATATCCTCTGCACAGGCCTGTGATCAGACAGGGACGGCAGATCTTCCCTGCTTTTTTCGCCGGGGCCGACTGAGAAAGTACCATATGCCTTCCGCCCCGTGTGCATAAAAAAGCCTCCCGCCCCGTGTCTCCCTGCCCGCCCGTGCCATACTGCACGGTGGGTCAGGCCCGCCCATATGGACGAAACACTGGGACGAAAGGCATATCCTTCCGCGTTGCCACCCATCTTGCCATGCCGAATGATCCGGCATGACCTCTCTGACGTACGATACGGGGTACGAACCCGTGACTTTCATCACTGACTCGGAAAGTGGAAAGATCCGCTCCTGCACCGGCTCACACCAGCCGCCGGCTCTCTGTCGCAGTACCCGGACCGAAGCTCTCGTCTTCGTCATGTTGTTGTCTATCATACACTTTGTTTTCCGTTTTGTAAAGTGCTTTTTATCCATCCGTCAACGGCATCTGCCCGGTTCGCCCAGGTGTGCCGCTCCCGCACTTTTCCGATCCCGGCCGCGACAATCTCCTCCCGCAGTCCCGGATCACCAAGCAGCCTCTTTACGATGCCGGGCAGCCCGTTTAACCGTTCCAGCTCATAATAGCAGACCCCCTCGCCCTCCGATAATTCCTCACGCAGATACCGGCTCGGATCCGTGACACAGACCGTTTTATTTAATATAGAATTAAAAACCCGGTCATGCGCGCCATCCTTAAACCACGGCATCACGTTAAGAGATACCTTCGCCCGCGATATCATCCGAAGACAGGCGAGGGAATCCGTCTGCGGATGGATCACGAGACATTCCGGCCGCTCCACGCCGTCAAGCTCCTCCCAGCCTTTTCCCACGACATCCACGCGGATTCCGTCATTGACGAGCGTCCGGACAGCTGCACCGCGCCAGTAGTTCCTCACGTACATGTCGATAAAAATCATCTTGTGAAACGCAATCCGCAGCTCGTCATACGGCGTTTTCCCCATCTCCCGCTCACAGTGCCGGATCCCGGCTTCCTCCACGGTCTGATGCGGATGTGCGATCAGGTCGTCGATAATCCCGCGGTAAAACGCCGCGTATTCTTCATTGATCCAGTTGATATAGGGCTCAAAAAAGGAAACCGTGGTATAATTTCCGGTCAGAAGAACGTCATATTCGCGTTCCGCCGCCCCGTCTCCTGCAGCCATATCCTCCCGCAGCACAGCCACGCCGAGCCGGGTCTCACGCTGCCCGCTCCCGGCCGGTTCCCCTCCGCCGGACTGATTCTCATGAAGCTCTGTCCCCGCCAGCGGCAGAAAGCCCTGGCTGTGATATTCCGGGTAAAATTCCCGAAAATAGCTCTCCTGACACCGGTCAATGCTGATATGATGATAATCCGCCGGCAGATCGCACAGTCTGTCATCATAGAAGTATGGATGATCCGCCGCGATATTATAACAGGGAATCCGATATTCTTCCCAGACATATCCGATTCCCTCCCGATAGACACCCTCCTCCTTCTCGAGTCCCTGAAAATTAAACGTCACAAGCGCAGTCTCCCCGGTGCGCACAAATTTGCGAAGCTTTCTCGCACTCCCGGCCTCATCTTTTAACTGATAGAAAAAAACGGAATATCCCAGCTCCCGGAACCGCTCCGCCATCTGAATCGCAAAATATTCCAGCGTTTCCACTCCGCCCGCAACCATGACAATCCGTCTGATCTTCCGCTTTTCCGCACTCTCTGTCATACCTGTGTCCTCTTTTGCTTCGTCCGGTTACCGTTTCCCTGCCCCAGTCTGCTTTCCCTGCTGCACGCCTTCACACGCCGGCTTCGTTTACGCTCTGCCTTGTTCCTTCATGCCGCACGCCTGCCGGCTTCGTTTACG
>CAJUNX010000020.1:0-40392 GCA_910587865.1 uncultured Roseburia sp. | reverse complement strand
TCGTTTACGCTCTGCCTTGTTCCTTCATGCCGCACGCCTGCCGGCTTCGTTTACGTTCTGCCTTGTTCCTTCATGCCGCACGCCTGCCGGCTTCGTTTACGCTCTGCCTTGTTCCTTCATGCCGCACGCCTGCCGGCTTCGTTTACGCTCTGCTTTGTTCCTTCATGCTGCGCCTACTCATGCCGCAGTGCATCAATCGGATTCAGGTTCGCCGCCTTATAAGACGGAAACACGCCGAACACAATCCCGATCACCATGGAAAACGCCACCGCGCCGACTGCTGCCGGGACGCTGATCGAGACGGGCGTCGTGCTGATATAGGAGATAATCTGCGCTAAAATAATCCCGACGATCACCCCGATCAGTCCTCCAAGGCTCGTAAGCACGGCCGCCTCTGTCAGAAACTGCCCTAAAATCCTGGATTTACGCGCACCGATCGCCTTTTTTAACCCAATCTCCTGCGTTCGCTCGGTCACGGATACCAGCATGATATTCATAACGCCGATTCCGCCGACGATCAGCGAGATCCCGGCGATCCAGATCAGCATCGTATTGGTGGAGCTGCTCAGTTCCTGGATCTGCTGCGCCTGCTCCAGCAGATCCTTTGCCCGGTACTGGATCGTCTCATCCTGCGGACTTAAATAACCGTTTAAGAGATCGGCGCATTCTTTCCCCGCCGCGGTCATAAAATCTGTACTCTCTACCCGGATCACCACATTTTCCGGCTCGTCATACTGATAGATGATCGGCCAGGCCGTCTTCGGGATATAGACCGATCCCGCCGAGCGCTGTGCATAGGTATAGTAATCCTCAATCGAATTGATCACCGGTTCAAACACCTTCGCTTTTGTGACGATCCCGATCACGACAAACGGCTCCTGCTGAATCTCAATCGTGTTTCCGATCGGATCCTCCCCCTGAAAGAGTGCATCTGCGGAATCCACATCCAGAATCGCGACCTTCCGGTATTTTGTAAAATCATCCGCCGTAAACCCTCTTCCCGACTTCATGATATAATTGCAGGTGTCAAAATAGTCCGCATCAATGCCCCTCACATATCCCCCAGAAAGGCTTGTGTTCAGATGATACACTCCGCTGTAGTCCTGTCTGCTTAAGTAGCGCGAGACATTCTGCACATGCGGGATGTCCCGGATCTGCGCAACCACCTCGTCCGCGACAAGCGGAACCCCGTTCGGAATCCCGTTGTAGGACATCTCATACTCCCACTCTCCCTGATACAGCGATACTTCCACCGTATTCTCTCCGGAACCCACCAGATTCTGCTTGATCTGTTCGTTAGTTCCACGAATGGTCGAAACAATCGCGATAATCGCGGCAATTCCGATAATAATCCCAAGCATGGTGAGGAAAGAGCGCATCTTGTGTGACCAGATCCCCAGAAAAGACAGTCTTATATTTTCAAACATGGCGCTCCCCCTTAATAATACATATTCTGCGGCTCTGTGACCGACGCGCCCTCCACCGCATTTTTCCCGTACGGAAACGCGATGCGGTCCTCCTCGGTCAGCCCGGATTTGATCTCCACCGCGGAACCGTAGATCGTCTTTCCGGTCACAACGTACTGCTTTTTCAGACAGTCATTTTCATCCGCGATCATGCAGTAGGACTTTCCGTCTTCCTGACGCACATACGCTTTATCGATATAAAGGCCGCCCGACTCCGTCTGATTCGTCGAGATGGAGAGATCTACATACTCCCCGTTGCGCAGAGCGGAGCTGTCCTCAATATAGGCCGTATATCCGTAATAGGAAACATTCGGATTTCCGTCGCCCCAGGAATTGCCTCCAGAGGAGGGATAATCCGAGATCTCCGTGATCGTTGCCTCAAATGTCATGCCGCTCTCCCAGGAATTTGCCGTCACCACGGTCCCCACCGCCACGTCATCCAAAAGCAGCTCGCTGATCGAACCGCGCACATACAGGCCGGCATCCCCCGTCACCACGAGAAACGGCGTTCCGGACTCCTGAAATTCATCCGGATCCCCCACGGTTTTCACCTCGCCGGACACCTCCGCGTACACCATTCCGTCCGATGCCGTCTTCTGCATGGATTCCAGCTGCAGCACCTGCTGACGTCTCTGGATGTCCAGCGTCTTCAGCCGGTTTTCGGTGTCCAGCAGCTCTTTTGCGAGTTCCTCTGCCGTATAACCCTTAGGCTCCTTCCAGTCCGTCGCGTTTTCCATAAAATCATCCATGTATTTATCCGCCAGCGACTGCTCCGGTATATATTCCTCCCCGGTAAAAATATACCACATCCTCGATGCGTCATACTCTCCCGGGAGATTGTTTCCGTTCAGCCGCACCGTATTCGGGCTGACGCTGTTATCCAGCAGCGGCTCCCTGACGGTAACCGTCGCGGGCGGCGGCACCGGTATCTCCGTATCTCCCGGCTGTTCCGTATCAGACGGATTCTCCGTATCTCCCGGCTGTTCCGTATCAGACGGATTCTCTGTACTCTCTGTCGTCTGAGTACTGTCCAACATCTGGGTACTTCCGGTCGCAACGCGAATGCTTCTGGCCGATGTCGTCGTGATTCCCCCGGTGCCGGTGGTTCCTCCTGACGTCGCGGTTCCTCCGGAGCCGGAATGATCCCCGCCGGTGGTTCCTCCTGACGTCGCGGTTCCTCCGGAGCCGGAATGATCCCCGCCGGTGGTTCCTTCAGGCGTCGCGGTTCCTCCGGAGCCGGAATGATCCCCGCCGGTGGTTCCTCCTGGCGTCGCGGTTCCTTCGGAGCCGGAATGATCCCCGCCGGAACCCGATCCTCCCAAACCGCCGCCCGTGCCCGGATCCGTCTCGACCGGCACCGTTCTCTCTGCAATAATCATCTTCCCGTCCGCATCTTTCTGACACACGTAAAACTCTACATATTTCCCCGGCTCATCTCCCATCGGACGGATCGAGTTAAAAAAACTTCCGTCCGCATATGCCCTCGCGTTGCAGTAATATTTGTAGGGATCCTCCTTTGTTCCTTCGGGATATGTCGCGGTTCCGTCCGCATCATACGTTACATTATACGGCTCAGACCCTGCAGTCAGATAATTAAAAATCCTCTGATCGTTCACGTCACGTTCCGGCCTGTTCAGATTCGCCTCATCCTGTTTTTCCAGTTCCTCCAGCTTTGAGGTGTCGATTTTCGGCGGCGTCTTGTCCACCGGCTTTTCCTGTTTCAGCTTTTCGTATTTGTATGTTTCTATCGCAAGCTGATTCTCCGTCGTGTTCAGATCCAGCTTCTTGCGCTCGATCTCAATGCGCAGTTCCGCCGTGTCGTATTCTAACAGCGGATCTCCCTCCTCCACCAGATCTCCTTCCTCCACATAGATCTTTTTGATCGTTTTTGAATCCGACAGATAGATTTCCTGTGAGGAATCATTTGTCACCATGCCGTAGCTCGTCTCGGAATCTCCCCAGTAGCCCCAGCTCAGACTCGATACGGGCTGAACCTCCGACACGAGATTTTTATCCTGATAAGACTTGTAGCCATAAATCCCGCCTGCGGTACCGCCGATGACAACCGTCAGCGCTACAATTGTCGCGATCACTTTCTTTGCCTTCATGACGACGCCTCCCCTTCTGCGGACTCATGAATCTCACCGTCTATGATATGGATCACACGTTTCGCACGCGCTGCAATCTTCGGATCATGTGTGATCATAACAACCGTTACGCCCTCCTCATTTAAGCTGTGAAACAGCTCCATGATCTGTTCCCCGGATTTGGAGTCAAGCGCTCCGGTCGGTTCGTCGGCAAGCAGAATCTTAGGCTGATTTACCATCGCCCGGGCGATTGCGACACGCTGCTTCTGTCCTCCGGAAAGCTGGGTGGGTTTGAAACTCACCCGGTCCCCAAGCCCCACCCGCTCGAGCGCTTTTGTCGCGCGTGCTTTTCTCTCCTTTTTGCGCACTCCGGCATAGCTGAGCGGCAGCGCCACATTCTCCGCTGCGCTCTCCCTCGGCATCAGATGAAAGCTCTGAAAGACAAATCCGATGCTTTTTAACCGCAGATCGGAAAGCTCCTTATCCTTCATTTTAGAGACATTTTCCCCGGCCAGTTCATATTCTCCGCTGGTCGGTTTATCCAGGCATCCGATGATATTCATCAGCGTCGTTTTCCCGGAACCCGACGGCCCCATGATCGCCACATATTCGCCTTCCTCCACGGCCAGGGAAACATCCTTTAACACCGGGACAACCAGTTTTTCCTGCTGATAATCCTTATAGATGTGCTCGAGCTTCAGTATCATTCCTCCACCTCCGCTTCCCCCGCAGATAAGGGCATCACACCGGCGTCCGCGTCTGATTCCTCACCGTCGGACGCATCCGTATTCTCCGGCATTTCCGGGTCATCCATCATGACTCCTTCACCCATGTCGTCCATCCATTCGGTTCCGCCCATGTCGTCCGTCCACTCGGTTCCGCCCATGTCGTCCGTCATCCCCGGATCCACGTCATAAAGATCGTCCCCCATCTCCCTGGGCTCCTGGTTGTACAGCGGCGAGGAATAATCCACCTCCGCCTCGCTGGTCACGGTCACCACGCCTTCATAAAGCCCCGGCATCGGCCAGGTGATGTAGTCGCTGACCGTGAGTCCGGAAAGGATCTCATACTCATCCTTTTCCATATCGTATTCGCCCAGTGTGACATAGCGTTTTTCGAGACGCTCCTTGTCATTTGCCGCCCACACATACGGTTCTCCGTCATCCTGCACGATATACGAGCCGTACAGCCAGAGCCCCTCTTTTGTCTCCTGCTGTCCCAGATCCAGCTCAATATAGACGTGCTGTCCCAGGATCAGGCCGTCCACGGAGTCCAGCTCCACGTAAAACGGATATTTGGACGCCGTCTGCGTATCGCTGTCCGAACTCATGTAATTGTTATCACCCTGCCTCGGATTCTCCGTATCGATCAGGGTGATCACTCCGTCCCAGGTCCTCTCAGAATCCACACGGGAGCGGATCAGCACCTGCTGCCCCTCTGAAATCGTCCAGACATTCTGCTCATCGATACTGCCGGCAATACGGTAATCCCCGGTCTGAAGGATCGTCATAAACGGAGCTGCATTGCCGTATTCATCCGTCCCCTTCTCATTGATCGTTTTGACCACGCCCGACACCTTGCTCACGAGTGAGGAATTATTGATCTGGGTCTGATTCTTTGAGATCTCCAACTTCTTACTCTCCAGGTCAAACTGCTTCTGAGAGATGGAATTGCGCAGCGACTGGATCTCCGTCTCATACGTAAACCGTTCTTCCACCGGCAGCTTCTCGGCCTCCTTTGCCGTCATATCAATCTGCTTGTTATAATTATCGATATCGTTGTTGATACTCTCGATCTCCAGATTGATCTGCTGAATCTGCATCTTCAGATCACTGGTGTCATATGTAACCAGCGTCTGACCCTCTTCCACCAGATCTCCCTCCTCCACCATGATCTTGCCGATCGTCCTGGACGAGTCCACATTAATCTCATATGTCTCCTGTGACTCCACCGTGCCGTTGTACCGGTTGGAAACGCCGGAATACTGGTTCATCACGCGTGAAACCTTCTCCACATATACCTTATCCGCCGGACTGCCGTCCTGTAAAAAGGGAATCATCTCTTTTATCTCATTCCGGAAATAATACCCGGCTCCTCCTGCTGCGGCGATGACCGCAAGTACTCCCACCAGCACTGCTGCTTTCTTCCCACTCATCCTTTATCCTCCATAGCCAACTCCTGTGCAGACAAACTCATACAGATATTCTACCATTTTTGTCGGACAATACATAGGGCTTTTTCTTAAGAATGCTTTAATTTTTCAATCCTGCACGACAATCCAGAAACGGGAGTCCGGAGTGTCAGAACCACCAATAAAAAAGCCGGCAGAACTGGCTGCACCCTTACATTCTGATATGAACGATATGGTAAATAAGGATTTGAGCGGGAAAAGGAAACCTGCCAGTACATTTTCCATGAAAAGATCCGTTCCTGCATGCTCCGCGACCTGGTAATCCGTATCGCGGATCTGCTGCAATAGCTGTTGCGACATCGCAGCAGACGTACAAACGAAGAACCGCCTCTGCTGACAGCAGAGACGGTTCCCCCACTCCTATATCACAGCTCACATGAACTGTTCTTCTTTTTGAACGCCCCTTCGATTCTTAAACATGAAATGTTTCGATAATCTGATTCAGACGTCTCACCACTTCGTTCAGCTCTTCCATGGAAGCGCTGATCTGGCCGATCTCCATGCTCTGGTTCTCCACGCGCTCGCGAACCTCCTGACTGGATGCCGTCAGCTCCTGCGTCTCACTGGAAATGCCGGAGAACTTATCGACGATGTTATCCTTATTCCTGTTTAAGGTATCGACCGCATTCTCCAGCTCACTGATATCACTTCCCATACTGGAAATATCCTCACTGATCCTTTGGAACACGCCCTCCGTGTCGGACATGGCGCTCATGCAGTCCGTCGTCGTCGTCTGGATCTGTCCGATCCGGGAAGTGACGTTCTGAATCTCATTCTGAATCTCCGTAATAATCTGATTGATATCGTTTGTCGCAGAAGCAGTCTGTGCGGCAAGGTTCCCGATCTCCTCCGCAACAACCGCAAATCCGCGTCCTGCCTCTCCTGCTCTCGCCGCTTCAATCGATGCGTTTAACGCCAGAAGAGACGTCTGGCCGGCTATCTCACTGATCGTTTTGCTGATACCGTCAATGGAGACGGATTTCTGTGAGAGACCGTCCGCTATCTCATATGTCATATTCTGCAGTTCACGGCTGTTCTCGATTCGTTCTGACAGCACTCCCACCGTACTCACACCAGAAGCGCACAGGCTGATTGTCGCGGACGCTATCTCATTCATGCGCTCCATCCGGGTCGCAACACTTGACAGCTCTTCGGCAAAGTCTGTCAGATTTTCGTTTGCCTGCTGTGTCTGCTGTGCGACATCATCGATTGCCTGTACGATCTGACTGATCGTATCCTTCACCGATCGATTATCCTGCACGGAATTATGCACCGCACCCTGTACCGTATCAAACTGTTCTTTCAGGGTATCCGACGCTTCGATCATCTGCTGTACGATCTGGTTCAGACGGACACGCAGACTTTCGATCGCCTGATCCATAACCCCCATTTCATCCCTGCGCGGGCGCACTGCCGCTTTCTTCCGCATCTGAAGCCTCAGTTCACGCAGTTCTGTGATCTCGCGCTGCATCGCCACAATGGGTTTTGTAATTCCGCTGCTGAAAATCGCCACGATCACTGCCGCCACAACAGCGGAAATCAGAATCGTGATCCCGAAAATCACGATCAGCTGGTTCGTCGCTTCATTATAAACCGAAACCGGTGTGGCAACGACCACGCTTCCCACAATACACGGAACCGATTTCAGATATCGTCTCACTCCGTCATAATCGGCAACGGACTTCCCGCTGCTGATCGCCGCCGTATATTCCGCCGGCATCTCTGTCATACCGGACGCTGACGGCATATAACCGCTGTTCGGATGAAGCAGTATCATATCGGAATCATCCGTCAGAAACACATAGCTCCCGTCCGAAGTATCCGTCAGCCGGTTTATGATTTCAAACATGGTGTCAAGCTCCAGACTCATGCCGATCACGCCCTGCCTGCCGTCCATACAGGTAAACTGTCTGGAAACAGGGATCACCATACGACCGGCGCTGCCGTCCATGTACGGAGTACAGTAAATCTTTTCTTCTGTCTCCAACGCTCCGGTATACCACGGATATGTACTGTAATCCCAGTCGTCCCCGAAATCAGCGCCGTTCCCGTCCCAGAATGTCCCGTCCGTAAACGCCACAAAAATGTCGGTAACGCCTTCCGTGTTCTGAATCATCGCCCCGAGATAATCGACAGCCGCCTCTTTCTCCGGCTTCGCCGCAGATTCCATATAAATGACGGCAGAGTCGACGGAAGCGGTCTTCTGTTCCAGCCACGCATGGATTTCCGCTGCATAAAAATCCGCAGATATCCCGTTGCGCGCATCGTTCATCGCCGCAAAACGGCCGCGCGTCATCACCAGCGCACTCAGCAGTGCAAGAATCATACATCCGATACAGATTGAAGAAAAACAAAGAATCATTTTTGCTCTGATTTTCATGTCAGAATCCCCCGAAGTATAATAATGATTAAAATAACTGACAAATGCCCTGCACCGCTGCTGTGTGCAGTACGGTCAGGACATCTATTCAGATCATGTATAAATATACTATAGCCGGCATAAAAAGTCAAATGAATCCAAACAAAAATCAGAGCTTTCTTCTGGATATCAGACCTGCGGCATCCTCTGCCGTTCCCTCTCTCTCCTCCGCAGAATCTCCTGCAGTTTTCGCACGTCAAGCCCGTCCGGGCCGACCTTTTGCCTGACGCTGAGCGCGGCCGCCGTCCCCGCCGCCTGCCCGAGATTCGCACAGATCGGCATCACGCGGTAGTTCGAATGTGCCATGTGCGTGCCCGAGATATCGCGTCCGGCCAGAAGCAGGTTTTTCACACGCTCCGGCAGCAGACACCGGTAGGGAATCGAGTAGCCTTTTCTCTGCGGAAACGACACGGTCACCCCTGTCTCGTCGAGTCCTGCCCCGCTCATATTGTGGATGTCAAAATTAAAATGTGCCCTTGTCACCACCCGGTCGGGAAATTCCTCCGCCTCTAAGACATCCTGCTCCGTGAGCACATACTGCCCGTGAAAATGGCGCGTTTCCCTGATCCCGATGCACGATGCGGCGCTCATCAGATAACAATTCTCATATCCCGGCGCATATCTGCGCAGAAAATCCACGATTTCTTCGATCTGCTCTCTGCAGACAAATGTCGCGCGCGTAAGCTCCGCCGCATCCGTCCCATCGACATCCGGGACATTCGTCATATTGCAGGTGACGACCCCTGGCAGCGTCGAGCGTACCAGCAGCACATGGCCGAGCGGCGCCTTTAAATGCTCTCTGGCAAGGCTCTGAATCACGCCGGCGGGAACCGGTGTCTCGTCCTCGAAGCGTCCCGGGAAAACGGCTCTCTCATAATCCACGCCGCCCACTTTAAATAAGATACTCGCCGGCTGCATCTTCCCGTCCGACTCCCGTCCCAGGTGATACGGCACGCCCGCCTTTGCCGCGATATCGCCGTCCCCGGTCGCATCGATCGTGATTTTTGAAAGAAACGCCTCCCGCCCCGATTTGCTCTCCGCAAACACGCCGCACACCGTATCGCCGTCCATTACGGGCTCACAGGCGCGTGTGTACAGCCGGACATTCACGCCGGCTTCCGCGAGCATCCGGATCATGACAGTTTTCAGCTTTTCCGGGTTAATGATCTGCCGCGCACTGCCGCCGAAGGTCAGATCCAGCCCCGGATTGCCGCAGGGGTCCGTGGACCGGTTTAAGATTTCCTCATAAAATCCGCCCTTCGTTTCCCCGATCCAGTGACTCATCATCCCCGTGGTCGCCATTCCGCCCACATCGCCGCTTCCCTCGAGCAGCGTGACCTTCACGCCCTCCCTCGCCGCACAGACCGCCGCCGAAAATCCTGCCGGTCCCGCTCCGAGCACCAGTACGTCCGTCTCCTCCGCCACGGGAATCTCCCGCGCGGGTTCCGTGATTGTTTTCATCGTAATCTCCATTCCGGAGCGTTTATGCGACGAGGCGTCGCAAATCTCAGATTTGCGTAACGCATACCTGCGTTTGCCAACAGGGCTTATCTGTGACGCTCCAGCACAAACAGCCGTGTTCTATCCCTTCACCGCCCCGGCCACGAGCCCTTTTACAAAAAATTTCTGTCCGGCCAGAAAAACCAGAAAGACCGGCAGCAGAGCCGATGTGGACGCGGCCATGATCAGACCGTAGTCCGTCGTGTTTTCCTCGATAAAGCCGGTCAGCGCAACCGGAATCGTATACAGCCTCCAGTCGGATAAAAAGACCAGCGCGTCCAGGTAATTATTCCAGTTCCAGAGAAAGACCACCATGGCAAGCGAGGCCATACAGGGCTTTGCGACCGGAAGCATGATCCTGATCCAGATGTGAAATTCCCCTGCCCCGTCCACGTAGGCCGATTCTCTCAGCTCATCCGGAATCTGCGTGAAATACTGGCGCATGAGAAAGGTTCCGGTGATCGTGATCAGCCCCGGCAGAATCAGCGTCCAGTGCGTGCCGGATAATCCCAGCTCCGCAAAAATCGCGAATTTCGGAATCAGGGTGATCTGCGTGGGGATCATCATTGTGGCCAGATACAGAAGGAAGATCACATTTCTCCCCCGGAACTTTATCTTTGCAAACGCGTACCCGGCCGCTGCGCTCGTGAACACGGAGCATGTCATGTTGATCACCGCGATTTTTAGCGAATTGACATACGCCAGCCCGAAGTTATAATTTCTTGCTCCCTTCCCGCCGATATTCCACACTTTAAGGTAATTGTCCGGGTAAAAATCCTTCGGAATCCACCGGATCGGCAGCTCCATCACATCGATGGGCCGCTTCATGGACGCGGAGAGCATCCATAAGAACGGTACGATCATCGTAAATCCGGCCACCGCCAGCACGGCGGTGACAAGGATCCTCCTCAGTAATTTCAATCGTTTTGTCTTCTTATTTCTCATGCTGCCTCCCTCTGTACCTGGTCGTCTGTTCCCGGACGGCTTCCGCTTCTGGCCGGTTCTGTTTCCCGTGCCTGCCCGGCCGATCATCAGTAGCTGACCCACCGCTTCTGCCCTTTCCACTGGATCAGCGTGATCACCAGAAGGATCGCAAACAGGATCCAGGACATCGCAGCGGCATATCCCATGTTGTAATAATTAAATGCAGATTTATAAATATAGTATACCATTACATTCGTCGATGTCCCCGGCCCGCCCTTTGTCATGATCTGCACCTGCGCAAACAGCTGGAACACATTGATAAACAGCGTGATCACCAGAAAAAAGGTTGTGGGCGAGAGAAACGGCACGGTCAGCCGGAAGAATTTACAGATCTCCCCTGCCCCGTCCATCTCCGCCGCCTCGTAGACATCCCGCGGCAGTCCCTGGATTGCGGAGGTGTAAATCATGACGCAGTATCCCACATTTGACCAGACCATCATCAGAATGATCGCGGGCAGCGCCCAGGTGTAATCCCCGAGCCACTGCGGCGGATCTTTTACCCCCATCATCTTTACCATCTGCGTAAACGGTCCCCAGGGGGAATACATCATTACCCAGACGATCGTCACCGCGACGACATTTGAGATATACGGCATAAACATGGCCAGGCGGATCGGCAGCTTCCCGAATGCAAACCGGTCGATCGCAGCTGCCGCGATTAACGCCAGACCGATCGTCACCGGCACGCAGATAAAAGCCAGGATCACGGTATTGCACAGTGCGGAGAGAAACCATTCGTCCTTCCACATCTTTAGGTAATTTTCAAATCCGATGTAATTCCAGTTTCCGAAGCCTTTGACAAAATTCCAGTCCGTAAAGCTGATCAGCAGGGAAAACAGCATCGGAATCAGCGTGAACAATATCATGCCAAGCATATTCGGGAGGATAAACAGATATCCCGTGAGGTCCGTCTTTCGCTGTCTTCGCTTCTTTGCATTCATCGTTTCTCCTCCCTTCTGCTTTTGCGCGGCTGACCGGTCCGGCGCATCCGGTTATTTTGCCAGCAGCGCATCCCCGCGCTCCTTTGCGTCCGCCAGTCCCTGCTCCACCGTTTTTTTGCCGTTCAATACCGCTTCCATCTCCTCGGATAAAATGTCCCCGAGCTCCGCGGCGTTCGGCGAGATCGTCGGAAACGCGTAGCTGCCCCTCGGCACAATCATGACATATTTTGCACTTTCCTCATCAAGCAGCCCCTCCGCGTCCCGGAAGAAATATTCGTTTACCTCATCCATGTCGATCGATTTACACAGCGGAATCCGTCCCCCGTATGCCAGAGGAACGACACCCTCCGTGGAATACCATTTCACGTATTCCCAGCACGCGTCGACGTTCGGCGACTTCGGATTGATGCAGAGCATGTCCCCCACACCGCCCATAATATAGGGCGCTTCCGCGTTATCGGGCACCGGATACGGTGCGAAGGCCGTCACAAAATCATGCGGATACGATTCCAGATTTTTCACATTCCGGACTGTCCAGGATGCCGGAACCATCGCGGTTCTTTCGTTCATAAACATCCCGTCGCAGGAGAGCTTCTGCGTCACGGAATCTACATGTGTCGGTGCGCTGCCGTCCACATTCATCATATCATAGGCGAGCTGCGCGGACTCGACCATCACCGGATCCGTAAAATTCGTCGCGGTTCCGTCCTCATTGTACATCCAGTCCCCGCCGAGCGACGCCACGCCGAAATACTGGAAGGTGGTGAGCAGGTTCTGCTGTGTGTTTAAAAATGCCCCGTAAACCTTCTGCTCCCCCTCGCCGTGCGTCAGCTGCTTTGCAATCTCCCGGAACTCGCTGTAAGTCCACTCTGTCGGGATCGGTATCCCGGCCTCGTCAAACATGTCCTTGTTTAACATCATGCCGTACTGATCGCGTTTCGTCGGGATACAGTAAAATACGCCGTCATACTCGTAGGAAGTCACCATCTCCTCTCCGAACAATTCTTTGATATCAAATCCGTCCCGTTCACACAGATCCGTCAGATCCAGCGCCATCCCGCCCTCAATCCGTTTGGATAAGTAGCGCTCGTCATAACACATGTACGCGTCCACGCCCTCCCCGGCCATCAGCGTCGTCTCGAGCTTTAAATTCCCGTTATCGTCGTTGACGTAATAGACATATTCGGCCTGAATCCCCCTGTCCTGATACGCCTCGTTAAACCGGTCCACCGATTCCTGCGGCCCGGCCTCTGGCGGAACCCCGCCCCAGATCTTTAAGAGCACGGGTTCCGTACCGCTCCCGGCTCCGTCCGCATCTCCCGCGCCGTCCTTCGCACCGTTTCCGGCAGCATCTCCCGCATTATTCTGTGTCTCGCTTCCGCCGGCAGCTCCCGTTTTGTTTCCTCCCGCATCCTGTCCGTCCGTTCCCTTCGCTCCGCAGGCCGCCATGGAAATCCCCATCAGCCCGGCTAAGAGGAGCGCGATTGTCCGTTTCATTTTCATCCGGCTGTACCTCCCTCTCTCTGGCATCTTCCCGCAGTGTTTCAGACGGGAAGATGCGCTGTTCTCTTTGATGGTATTATTATAACAATGGGTTTTTTTCATGTACATGAAGGAATCGCTCTTTCATCATCAGAATTTTACGATTCCCAAGACGTGATCTTTCAAATTTTTGGATGGTTCTTTTCTATTTTACAATTTTACAATCCGTTGCGGTTCAGACTTACAATCCGTTGCGGTTCAGACTCACAATCCGTCACGGTTCAAACAGAGAGCGGTACGCGTTCGGAGAAATCCCCTCAATTTTTTTAAACAGGCTGCTGAAGTAATTCGGGTTCTCAATCCCGACCTCCTGACAGATCTCGCAGATTTTGACATGCTTCTGCCGCAGCAGCTCCTTTGCCCGGCGGATCCGCACCTGACTGATGTAATCCACAAACGAGATCCCGACTTCCTTTTTAAAAACAGACGAAAAATAGCTCTCACTCATACAGGCGATCTGCGCGGCCTTCGCGACCGAAAGCTGTTCCGACAAATGGCTGTCGATATACCCGCAGACCTCCGCGATTTCCGGCCGCTGGCGCACACAGGTTAAAAGCTCCGCCTCCCCGCTGTAGGTCATCTCCGCCTCCATGCAGCTTTTGTGCAGGCTCTTCAGCTGCCCGCAGTTCTCTCCCGGTTCGCTTAACACACCGTACACCGTCAGATTTAAATACCGGTGAATATACTCCCGGATCAGACGGAATTTCTCTGCGATCTCCTTTTTCTCGTGCTCATACGGCGGATCGGAATCCAGGTTGATCACCGACACCATGATCCCCTCGTCCACCGGAAACGTATCGGCCCGGTAGCGTGCCTTCCACACCTCATCCGCGATATTTCCCATCGCAAACTCCAGCACGGAATCCGGATCCTTCTGACAGAGCATCCGCCGCTCCTCCATTCCGGACGGACGCACCACAAAATACACCAGCACATACGGACACGAAAGATTCACCGAAAGCCCCAGCGTGGCAAATTCGGATTCCATCTCCCCGGCATCATAATATTTCTGACGGATGCACTTCTGGATCACGCTGCGTTTAAGAGCCTGACGGTTTCTCTGCACCAGCGCGTCCACGGCATGATTTTCCTCCCCGATCGTATCACATACCTCGTCAAGAATCTTTATGATCTCCTCCGGCTGCGCCGTCATTTTAAAAATGTAGTCGCCTGCTCCTAATTTCATCGCCTGCTTCACATTTTCAAAATCATTGTAATTGCTTAACACCACGAATTTTGTCTTCGGAAACCGCTTCCTGCTCTGCCGGATCAGTTCAAATCCGTCCATGGGCTCCATGATCAGATCCGTCAGCACGATATCCGGACGCACGGATTCCATCAGCGATAAGGCCGCTGCTCCGTCCGATGCCTCCCCGACGATGTAATATCCAAAGTCCTCCCAGTTCACAATGCTTTTTATCCCCATCCGGACGATAAATTCATCGTCCACAATCAGCAGTTTTCTCATCATCCTCATTTCCCCTCACAATAAAAAGCCGGTATTCCACCGTGGTTCCTCCCTCCGCTTTTGGCCGGATGCGAATGCCGTACCCGTCCCCGTACTCGATCCGGATTCTTTCATTTACATTTGTCAGTCCGATTCCCGTCACTTTTTTTCTCTGCGGCCCGTTCTGATCATTGATGCTCTCCCTTATGCTCTCTTCGATTCCTTTCCCATTATCGCTGACACGAAGATACAGCTCGTCGCCGTTTCGCTCGCCGTCAATCGTAATCTGCGGCTGTCCGTCAAACTCGCGAAACGCGTGCAGAAACGCATTTTCTACCACCGGCTGCAGGATAAATTTGATGATCGGACAGTCGGTCAGCTCCTCTTTAACGTCAATTTTTAAGCGGCATTCCCTGCCGTAGCGGTAATTCTGAATAAAAATATATTTCCGAATCATCTGAAGCTCTTCGCCCAGCCTCACCGTCTCGCCCTCCCGATCCATGCTGTAGCGCAGGATGGTTCCAAGCGCATCGAGCATCTCCGTAATATTGTCCGCGTGCCGGATCACCGCCATCCAGCGGATCGTCCCAAGTGTGTTAAACAGAAAATGCGGATTTACCTGCGCCCGCAGCGCCTGATAGCGGTAGCGCTCCCGCACCTCCGTCTCCTCACGGAGCCGGACAAACAGCTCGTTGATCTTTTTTTCCATCTCATAAAAGGTACGGCTTAAGCTTCCGATCTCGTCCCTGCGCGTTAAGTTGACACCCGTTACCTCCTGTTTCTCGGAATATAATTCCATACATCGCTGAAGCCTTACAATCGGCCTGGTCAGAAATCCGGCCAGCACCGCCGCGGCGAGGATCAGAAGTGCCAGAAATACCAGCATCATCATGTTAAGCCGGCCGGCAAACGCTTCAAATGTCTGCACGATCGGCGTGTATTCCGTAAAATAGAGAACATACATCGGTTCTCCCGAAAACCCCCAGGGCTGGTGCAGACGATAATAACTGACAATGTACGTCCGGTCGCGGATCACGCTCTGTTCATACCCGTCCGATTCCCGGATCCCTGCCATGATCTCCCGGATCTCTCCCGGATCGGCAAGACGGTGCTCGTCCAGATAAAATACGATCTCACCGTCCGCCTCCATGCACAGATAGATAAAATCCTCCTCGCCAACCCGGTATCGCGAGAGAATATCGCCGACCTCGCTCTGACTGATGCAGACCATGAGGGTCGCTAAGTATTCCCCCGTCACGCCCTCCGAAAACAGCGGGCGGTATACCGACACATACTTATCCTGCCTGCCGTCCCCCGGCAGCGGGGAAAACATACTCCAGGAGAGATATTCTTCCCTTGTCGTTCCCTTTTCAATCAGATCCAGGAGGAACTCCTCCGGAAAATGCATGCCCTCCATCGTACTGTCGATATAGATCTGCCCGTCCCGGTCCACCATCGCAAAATGCATGGTTCGCACCTGAAACAGGTTCGTGGTATTGATCTTTGAGACGACCTTGTCAAACCAGAGCGTGCGCTCATACCAGGAGGTGTCCTCCTGCTTTAACGCCCCGATCAGAGGATCGTCCATCGAAAAGATATTGGTCGCGGCCGCCATGTTCTGAAACGCCGCCCGAATCTCCTCCTCGCTCTTTTCGATCGTGGAGATCGTTCTCTCGCTCAATTCTTTCTCGATGTACTGGCGATAGGAGTTCTGCACGGACTGCAGCATGAGATAAAACGGTACGATCAGAATCAGAAAAAGGGCCGCCGCGATGCGGACATAGAGTTTGTCCGTAAACCGGATATTCCGGAAGAATGTTTCTTTCAATATTGATGCCTCCCTGCCGCTGTCATTTCATATGGTTTCACACAAACAGACCGGAACTCGTTTTATCTGCAAAAACGGATTGCACGGAATACCTGTTCCGCACTGTCGCGAAGGTTTTTCGCCGCGCAGTGAGGCTCCATCGCCTCCTCCTGTGTCACTGCCGCGCGCAGAATCGGAAAATACGCGTCAATCCCGTGTGCATTGCACACAGATACATCCTCCCCAAGACAGCCCGCAAAGGCAATCACCGGCTTTCCGTATTTTTTTGCGAGCGCCGCGACACCGGCAGGCGCCTTTCCCATCACCGTCTGCGCGTCGAGCCGGCCTTCCCCGGTCACCACAAGATCCGCCCGGCGGATGTATTCTTCCAGGCGCGTGTGTTCCGTCACCAGCCCGATTCCCGGCTTAAGCTCTGCCCCGAGAAATGTCCGGAATGCAAAGCCCATGCCGCCGGCCGCACCCGATCCCGGAAAGCCGGGGTCCGCAGCAGCCGGCGCCTCCCGCTGCATGCCGCGGCGGACAGGACCGGACGGGGCCGATCCCGAGCCCGGGAAACTGCGCGCTGCCAGTGCCGCATATGCGGCAAGCCAGCCGTCCATCTGCCGGATCATCCGTGCATCCGCGCCCTTCTGCGGTCCGAACACTGCGCTGCAGCCGTGCTCCCCGCACAGAGGGTTATCCACATCACAGGCGATCTGAAACACACATTCCTTTATAATAGAAGGGACCCGCTCTGACCGGATGACAGTCAGCTCCTTTAGCCCCAGCGCCCCGGGCGCCACCGGACGGCCTGCGCGGTCCTGGCAGTCAAAGCCCAGCGCCTGCAGCATCCCAATTCCGCCGTCATTTGTCGCGCTTCCGCCGATCCCGATCAGAAACTTCCGGCATCCCGCTCCGACGGCATCCAGAATAACTTCTCCCACGCCGCGTGTCGTGGTGTAAAGCGGATTTCTCTCCGAAAACGGCACAAGCGGCAGCCCTGCGGCTGCCGCCATCTCAATCACCGCCGTCCCGGACGGAAGGATCGCGTAGGTACATTTCACGGGACGGCAAAGCGGCCCGGTCACCGTCACCTCGCGCAGCCGGCCTCCCATCCCCGCGGCAAGCGTCTCCACTGTTCCCTCACCGCCGTCCGCGAGCGGGCTCACCCACACCTCTGCATCCGGATATACTCTTTTTATCCCCTCCATGACCGCTGTGCCGGCCTCAGACGAGGAGAGACTTCCCTTAAAGGAATCCATTGCGATTACCGCTTTCATTGTGTCACGCATCTCTCAAAACCTTCTCCATCGGCTTTCCTTTGGCCAGCTCGTCAATCAGCTTGTCCAGATACCGGATATCCTTCATCAGCGGATCCTCAATCAGCTCTAACTTCACGCCGCAGACCGATCCTTTGATCTCTTTCCGCTTCGGATTCATCTGCGGTGCATTCCGAAAAAAATCCCCGTATGAGATATCCTCCGCCAGCATCCGTTCCACATCCTCATCCGTATATCCGGTGAGCCAGGCGATCACCCTGCGCACTTCCTCTTTTGTCCGCCCCTTGCGCAGCGCCTTATTCTCAAGAAGCGGATACACCTTCGCAAAAGACATTGCATATACCTGTTCGTTTGTCATATACTGCCGTTCCCCTCTCATTTGCCGGTTATGGTTAAATTATATCAGAAACCGGCAGAATGTGCATTACATTTTCAGAAAACCCCTGACTCTTCCCCAGGGTCAGAAGGTAACGTAAGATCAGCAGAAAGGAGAGGATCCTATGGCAAAGATGCCTCCGGCGGATTGTCCGACCGACTTTCTTGTCCGACAGGCTTTTGCGCAAAAATCATCCGGCCCGGATGAATCATGCGGAATCGGGCAGAGAAGACAGATCTTCCCTGCTCGCCGCGCGGCCCGTGCGTCACTTCAGCGGCATATTTCCTCTGCACGGGGCTGTGCATAAAAACAGGCTGCCGCACATTTGTGCGGCAGCCTGTCAACTTCTGCTTTGACGATATGGACCGGATTATGGTATTCGCTGTCCGTCCCTATCTCAGCGGATACTTCTCTGTCAGAGATTTCACAATCGCGCGCGCCCGCTCCGCAGCCGGCTCGCCCTCTCTGATCATCATGGCGATCGCCTCCGCAATCTGATCCATATCCTCCGTATTCATCCCGCGGGAGGTCACCGCCGGCGTTCCAAGACGCACGCCGCTGGTCACAAACGGGGATTTCGGGTCGTTCGGGATCGTATTTTTATTGCAGGTGATATTCACGGAATCGAGCAGCTTCTCAAGCGCTTTTCCGGTCTGATCGTAATTGGTCAGATCGACTAACATCAGGTGATTGTCCGTCCCGCCGGAAACGATGCGGATATCGCGTTTTAAAAGCCCTGCGCACAGCGCCTGCGCGTTATCGATCACGCCCTGCTGGTATACCTTAAATTCCGGGGAGAGCGCTTCCTTAAAACAGACCGCCTTGGCCGCGATCACATGCATCAGCGGACCGCCCTGGGTTCCCGGGAAGATTGCCTTGTTGAAGTTGTACTTCTCCGCGGCCTCCTGACCGCACAGGATCATACCTCCGCGCGGACCGCGCAGCGTCTTGTGCGTCGTGGTCGTCACGACATCCGCATACGGGATCGGGCTCGGGTGAAGTCCCGCCGCCACCAGTCCGGCGATGTGCGCCATATCCACCATCAGAACCGCACCGCAGGCGTCCGCGATCTCACGAAATCTTTTAAAATCAATCGTGCGCGCATATGCGCTTGCCCCCGCGATGATCATCTTCGGGCGGCACTCCATCGCGATCTCCATCACGTTGTCATAATCGATAAATCCCTCGTCGTTCACCCCGTAAGGCACGATGTGAAAATAGGTCCCGGAAAAATTCACGGGACTCCCGTGCGTCAGATGTCCGCCGTGGTCTAAGTTCATCCCCATCACCGTGTCGCCCGGTTTTAAGATCGCAAACTGTACCGCCATATTCGCCTGCGCGCCGGAATGCGGCTGCACATTGACGTACTCACAGTCAAACAGCTGCTTCGCGCGCTCCCGCGCCAGCTCCTCCACGACGTCCACACAGTCACAGCCTCCGTAATACCGCTTTCCCGGGTATCCTTCCGCGTACTTGTTGGTCATCACGCTTCCCATTGCCGACATCACCGCCGGACTGACCCAGTTCTCGGACGCGATCAGCTCAATGTGGCTGTTCTGCCGTTCAGATTCGTCTGTGATGGCCTGCGCCACCTCCGGATCCACCGCACGGATATCCTCAATTGTATACATATTCTGGTCTCCTTCCTCGTCTTCCCTTTTCTCTGCCGCATCCCGCCGCCGTGCTTCCTTTTCCGCTGCCGCACCGGGTTCCTGGCGGATGCCATGGTGTCATTATATCCAATACGGAAATCAAAGTCAATTCCAACAAGCCTCATTCACGGCCAAAGCCCCTCCGCCTTCCCTTTCTGCCGCACAAATTAGTTACGACGTCTCCATTTCCTCTCGATCACCAGCGTATAACAGACCATCGTCACAATCGTCTCCGCCATCACGCCCAGGACCGAAATCAGAATCCACGGCGTATTCTGTTCGTTTAAAAGCGGCAGCCCCAGCAGTATAAAAACAAAGCCGTATGCGAAAAACAGCTTTGCCACCGCGTGATTATATTCCTTTACATCTGTAATCTCATTCTGCTGCGGCGCCTTCACATTCGCCCAGAATCCGGCCGGCTTTTTTGAAACGTATGCCGCCACGCCAAAGCCCGCTATCATAAGCCCAAACGCCGCCCATATCACGAATCCCGTCATATGCCCCATCATGTCTCTCCCTTCTTCCTGTGCCTTCCCCTTCATCCTTCAGTGAAACGGCGGCCGGTACAGCCCCTGTGAGACGGCCCACACCGCAAACGCCGCGTGCAGCGCCGCGATGAGCGGCATCCCCGCCACAAAATACCACTTCCTGGTCTTGTGGCGGAAGACATACATCCCGGCCCAGCTCCCGATGCTGCCCCCGATCAGACTGCACAGAAACAGGGTTTTCTCTGGAATCCTCCACCTGTGCAGCTTCGCCCGCCGTTTATCCTCCCCCATCAGGAGAAAGCCCGCCGCATTCACAATGATGATATATAAAAGGATCACTCTCATAAAACACCTTAGCTTTTCTTCACCAGCCGTGTCCGCATCACAAACCACAGCTCCGTCGCGATACAGATCGATGAATACGTACCGCAGATCAGACCGGCCATCAGCGGCAGAGCAAACTCGCGGATGCTCGGCACACCGAAGAGAAAGAGCATCAGCACCATGATAAACGTCGTGATCGAAGTATTGATGCTTCGCGAAATCGTCTGTGTCAGACTCTGATTCGCGATCCCGGTCAGTGTCTCCGGGGTCATCCGTTCCGCCGTCTTTCCGATATTTTCACGGATCCGGTCAAAGATGACGATCGTGTCATTGACCGAATAACCGATGATGGTCAGCATACACGCGATAAAGGTATTTCCGACGGAGATCCGGACGATCGCATAGACGGCAAGCACCACGAGCACATCGTGCAGCAGCGCCATGATCGCGCTGGCGCCGAACCGGATATCCTTAAACCGGAACCAGATATAGATCAGCATACAGACCGCGGAAACAAGCACCGCGATCACGGCGTCCGCGCGCATCTCACCGCTGATCGTAGAGCTGATGCTCTGCGAGGTGATCGTGGCCTGATCCACGGAAAAGCTCTCCGCAAACATCGATTCCAGCGCTTCTCTCTCCTCCACGGAAAGGGTGCGTGTCTTCACCGTAATCTGCGTGGTTCCCTCCACCTTGTTGGCCATCACATCCGTATCGCCGGTGATCTCCTCCACCTGCGGGACAATCTGACTCTCGATCTCCTCGATCGTATAATCCTTTCCGAAATCCGCCGTGGTCGAAGTCCCTCCGACGAAATCAAGACCGTAATTTAACGTGCCGCTGCCTCTTGCGCCCTGCACGCCCATCACAACCAGACCGGCTGCGATCACAAGGCCGGAAATGCCAAAAAAGACCGTTTTCTTTCCAAGGAAATCTATGGATTTGCGCTCCTTCGCACGGCCGTAAAATTTCCCGTCCTTCAGTCCGAGTGCAAACAGCGCGTACAGCACCCATCTCGTCACGCCGAGCGCGGTAAACATGGACATCACGATACTGATCATCAGCGTGTAGGCAAAGCCTTTCACCGATCCGGACCCGAGCCCGATCAGAACGACCGCCGCGATAAAGGTCGTGATATTTCCGTCCAAAATCGCGGACAGCGCTTTTTTAAATCCGATCCGCATCGAGGAATTCACCGTCTTTCCGGTCGCAATCTCCTCGCGGATCCGCGCAAAAATAATGACATTGGCATCAACCGCCATACCGATACCGAGAATGATACCCGCGATACCCGGCAGCGTCAGCGTGATATCGAACAGATAAAGCGTTGCGATCACGAGTACCGTATAGACTGCCAGCGCAATCGAAGCCGCGACACCCGGAATCAGGTACATCACAATCATAAATACCATGACAAGCGCAAGGCCGACCGCAGCAGCCTTTAAGCTCGAAGAGATCGCCTGACTTCCAAGCTGTGCACCGACGACGCTTGACTCCAGTTCCTGAAGCTCCAGCGAAAGAGAACCGATCCGGATCTGCGTCGCGAGCACGTCCGCCTCCTCGTAGGTCGCCATCCCTGAGATCTGCGCCGTGCCGCCCGTGATCTCCTGGAGCACACGCGGGTAGCTGATCACTTCCCCGTCATAGATGATCGGGAGATAATTTCCGACATTCGCGCCCGTCGCCTCGCCAAACAGCTTTGCTCCCTCATCGTTTAACGTCAGCTGCACGATATATTCTTTATTGCCGTACTCGTCCTGACTCGTGCCTGCCTGCGCGTTCGCTACCTGCTCGCCTGTCATATAGACCGTGCCGTCCGGCAGCTGGAATTCCAGCGAACCGGGATTGCCGAGCTCCTTTAAGATCGTATTGGCATCCGTCACACCCGGAATCTCAACCGTGATCCGATCGTCTCCCACCTGGTACACCGACGACTCGTTGCTGTAGCTCTCCACACGGCGCTGCAGCTTGTAAATGGTATCGCTCATATCCTCGGCACTCGGATTCTCGTCCGTCACCTGATACGTAATCGATACGCCGCCCGATAAATCCAGCCCGAGCGGAATGCTCATATTCTCGCCCGCGCCGGTCGATGAAAGAATCAGCGACGCATAATACGACAGGCCCGCCAGTGCAGCCAGTATTATGATCAGTATGGCCGCTGCTTTACTCTTCTTCATGTTCTTCCTCACTTTCTGCTGCTTTCAGCATAATCGCACACTCGATCCGCTTCTTCTGAAGCTCACATCCGATGTCATAGGCGCCGCAGATATCGCCCGTAAAATTGTACGCATTTGCGGCGCAGCCGCCGCTGCAGTAAAATCTCGCAAAGCAGTCGCGGCATTTTTCCTTCGCATAGACGTTGCAGCACTTAAATTCATCGCAGATCTGCGTCTGAACGATTCCGTCATCCACATTGCCCAGCAGAAACTTCTCATTGCCCACAAACTGATGACAGGGGTAAAAATCCCCCCACGGCGTCACCGCCAGATACTCGGTTCCCGACCCGCAGCCGGAAAGACGCTTGGCCACACACGGCCCGCCCTCCAGATCGATCATAAAGTGAAAGAAGTTAAAATCCTTCCCCTCTTTCCGCCGTCTGACCATCTCGGCTGCCAGTCTGTCATACTCTTCAAATAAGACCGGCAGATCCTCCTCCCGAAGCGCATACGGCTCCGAGGGCTCCGCCACGACCGGCTCCACCGAGATCTGCCGAAACCCAAGATCCGCCAGATGCAGTACATCTGCCGCAAAGTCCGTATTTTCATGGGTGAACGTCCCGCGCACATAGTACCTGTCCTGATTCCGGCTGTCCGCAAACTTCCGGAACTTCGGCACGATCAGGTCATAGCTCCCGTCGCCTTTCCGGAACGGACGCATCCGGTCATGAACCTCCCTGCGCCCGTCGATGCTTAAGACGACGTTTCCCATCTCCCGGTTGCAGAATTCCATCACCTCATCATCCAGCAGAACGCCGTTTGTCGTCAGCGTAAAACGGAACTTCTTATCGAACTTCTCCTCCTGCTGCCTGCCGTAAGCCACGAGATCCTTCACGACCTGCCAGTTCATAAGCGGTTCCCCGCCAAAAAAATCCACCTCGAGATTTCTGCGTTTTCCGGAATGTGCAATCAGAAAATCCAGCGCTTTTTTCCCGACCTCATACGACATGAGCTCCCGTCTCCCGTGATACTCTCCCTCCCCGGCAAAGCAATACCGGCAGGCGAGATTACAGTCATGGGCAATATGCAGACAGAGCGCTTTTACCACGGTCGGACGCTTCTTAAAGTCCATGATATAATCCTCATAGACATCCTCCGTGAACAGTTCCCCGGCCAAAACGAGCGTCTGTACCTCGTCATACGCCTCCCCGGCTTCCTCTCTTCCATACTGCCCGGCAAGCGCATCGACGATCTCCTCCCGTGAATGCGACTCATACATCGCGATCACATCATACGTCACGTCATCCACGACATGAATCGCCCCGCTGTTTACATCGAGAACAATATCATAACCATTGTTCTTATACTGATGAACCACCTGGTAGTTCCTCTCTTTCTGGTATTTTTTCTTTTCGGGCAAAACGCACAAATGACCGCACGCAACGCGAACGGTCGTTATGCTTCCTGCTTTTTAATTGTCACACGCTGCCCTATCTGTTCTCACAGCTCTGATTGCCCACCGTGCAGGATGTCTTGCACGCAGACTGGCAGGAAGTCTGGCATTCGCCGCATCCGCCCTTTTTTACCGTGTTCTGCAGCTTTCTGGTGTTTAATGTCTTAATATGTTTCATTTGTCCGTCTCCTTTCCCGATCCGCCTTCGTGCATGGTATTCCACTGCAGCCGTCGCAGAATCCTGTGTGGGAATGTCCGCACCGGCAGACACGCCCGTTAAGATAGTATAGCACACTGCGTTACAGATGAAAAGTATTTTTTTAACTTACCATCCCCCCTGCCATGCCGGAAGCCGCGCACAGCGCCAGCGTCGTCACCGCCTTCGCCACATCAATGTCAAAGCTTCCCCTGATCAGCAGCGACACCGCAAACAGCATCACAAAATAAATCAGTCCCGCGGCAAGCCCCCACAGGAACTTCTGTTCCCGCATCATTTTCCCGGTCAGAAGCCCGCCGGCGAATCCTGAAACCACATAGATCACCACGATCCCGATTCGGATCACGGACTCCTCCGGCTCCAGCTTATAGAGCAGCAGCGCGAGAAGAAGCAGCAGCAGCCCGCTGACGATAAACATGACAAAGACCGCCGAAAAGACTGCTGTCAGAGGATTATTTTTTGCGTCCCTTGGTTTTATTTGGTGTTCAAACTTCATCGGATAACCTGCCTGATATGATATATCTAACTATATGCAGGTTATGAACCGGATATGCCATCCCGGCGGCTTTCCCGTCACGGCTCTGAATCAGGAAAAGATCATCTCATAGGACGCCGCAAAGTCCCCGCCCGGTTTTAACACATTCCCGTAATCCCGCTCCTCTAAGCTCCCCTCAAAGTCCACCGCATCACATCTGCCGTACCACGGTTCGATGCAGACGAACGGCGCATTCTTTCTCTCCGGCGACCACACGGCAAACAGCGGCGTGTCGAAGCGGACCGTCACATACGCCTCCCCCGACCGGTCCAGCAGCGAGACCTCGCCGGTCTGCTTTCCCTCGATCATATATGTACATTCGTCGAAAAACCCGGGCGTAAAGGAAACGGCCCCGTCATGAAGCGGGAGCACCTCGTCCTCCATGATGGCAAGCCCCTCCGGCGTGTTGCCGTGATGATGAATCCCGTCCGTCAGACCGCCAAAGCGCAGGCCGTATCCCAGCTTATCTTCCTCGCCATGTATCGGGCAGTTAAATGCAGGGTGCGCCCCGATGGAAAAATACATCGTCTTCTGATCCGTATTCTCCACTCTCCAGAGCACCTTCAGCTGATTCCCGGCAAGCTCGTAGCCGATATGAAGACGGAAGGCAAAGGGATATTTCGCACAGGTCTCCTCCGTGGAGGAAAGCACAAACCAGATGCGGTTCTCCTCCCGGGTCTCTGCGGGGTCCGGGGTAAATTCCATGTCCCTGGCAAACCCGTGCTGCCCCATGGGATAGGTCTTTCCGCCGTAGCGGTATTCCTTGTTTTTCGGGACGCCCACAAACGGAAACAGCACCGGCGAGGTACGCCCCCAGTAGGCCGGATCGGCCTGCCACATGTACTCCTGCCCGTCCGATACCCTTTTTACGGATTTTAACTCCGCACCGAAGGAATCAATCTCTACTGCAAGCGACTCGTTTTGTAATGTGTACCTCATGCTTCTCCTCCTCGTTTCTCTCTGTTTATCTGTCTCACTTATTTGGCATCCCTGTCCTTTTCCTGCGGTCCGCAGTCATGCCCTGTTTTCCGGCTCCAGTTTCCGGGATTCGTGTCGTCCGGCAGAACCCCCGCCAGAATATCCTCATAATGCCTTAACTTCTGATCCATGTACGCCGCGGTGGCCGCCGCCTCCTCTGCCCTCCTGTGGGCCTGCGCGCGCTGATCCTTTATGATCTGGTATCTCGCCATCAGATGCTCTTCGGATTCCTCCGCCCGGCACAGCTCACAGTATTCCCGGATCACCTTAATCGGCGCGCCGCATCGCTTCAGATACAGGATCCCCCGCATCCAGTTTGCCGACTCCTCATTGAACACACGCCGGTTTTGTCCGTCCCGCCTGCAGGGCAGCAGATCGATATCCGTATAGTAGCGCACCGTGTGCTCCGTGATCCCGAACAGTTCTGCAAACTCTTTTAATGTATATTCCATACGCGCTCCGTTTCACTTTATGGGAAAAGTTACAAAAAGCATTGACTTCGAGTTACTCGAACCTGATATACTTATTTTAAATCAGTAATGGATTTTTTGCAATACAAAACGAATTTTCTGACAGAAAGGAGATTTTCACAATGGGATTTTTGGGAGAAGACATCCGCAAGCTCGGTTTCGGCCTGATGCGTCTGCCGCAGAAGGAGGGCGTAATCGATGTGGAACAGGTAAAGGAAATGGTGGATCTGTTCTTAGATGCCGGTTTTACCTATTTCGACACGGCCTGGGCCTATGCCGGGAGCGAGGACGCCATCCGGCAGGCGCTGGTGGAACGGTATCCGAGAGAACGCTTCCAGCTGGCCACCAAGAACGCTGCCTGGATCAACTGTAAGACAAAGGAGGAGGCATACGCGCAGTTTGACACCTCTCTGGCACAGACCGGTGCCGGATATTTTGATTTTTATCTGCTGCACAACTTAGGCGAGAGCAGAACAAAATATTTTGACGATTTTGATATGTGGAACTGGATTCAGGAGAAAAAAGCCTCCGGACAGATCCGCCATGCGGGTTTTTCCTTCCACTCCACGCCAAAGGAGCTGGACGCGATCTTAACCGCACACCCCGAGATGGAATTTGTCCAGCTGCAGATTAATTACGCGGACTGGGAAAACCCGGCGATCCAGTCAAAGGGCTGCTATGAGGTCGCACGGGCCCACGGCAAACCGGTCATCATCATGGAGCCTGTAAAAGGCGGGATGCTGGCAAATCCGCCCGCGTCCGTCGCGGATATCTTCAGATCAGCGGAACCGGAGCGCTCTGTGGCATCCTGGGCCGTCCGCTTCGCAGCCAGCCTGCCCGGCGTGATCACGGTCCTCTCCGGCATGAGCAGCGTGGAGCAGATGAAGGATAATCTGTCCTACATGAAGGCCTTTGACGGGCTGACGGAAGCACAGAAGGAGACCCTCGCAAACGCACAGGAAGAGTTGAAAAAGATTCCCCTGATCCCCTGCACCACCTGCAACTACTGCGCGAAGGTCTGCCCGATGGATATCGGCATCTCCGGCTCCTTCACCGCCATGAACTACCTCACGCTCTACGGTGATATGAACGCCGCAAAGGGACAGGAGAACTGGCTTGTGGGCGGTCACGGGCACAAGCGCGCGAATGAGTGTATCCGATGCGGAAAATGCGAGGAGGCATGTCCGCAGCACATTAAGATCCGGGATGAGCTGGTGAAGGTGAGCGGGGCGCTGGGGTAAAAGCCGGCAGATCCCCCTATCGGGTATGTGGCCGGGGATTACACATTTCGACCTGTCCGCTATAATCATATCCGGATCAGAAAATAAAAGAAGAGGCAGCGAAAAATTCCGTATTTCGCTGCCTCTTCTTTTATTCTCTGATCCTGTCAATATCGGTCAGATTCACCCCTTAGGATGTCAGTACCGCTTTTATTGACAGGTAATCATTTTTCAGACTTTCATATGTTTCAGCAGCGTTTTCCTTTCCTGCAATCCTCATATGGGCCTGAACTCTCTGAAAACGGCTTATAATTCCACTGCCGGCCAATTTGTCGTCGTTTGTCGAAAACATAAAAACCCGCGGCGTTACCGTTCACAGCACATACTGATACATAAAGATAAAGTGGCAGACGCTTCCGGCCATCACAAACAGATGGAAGATCTCATGACTGCCGAATCCGCCGTGTCTCGCGTTAAACAGCGGCAGCTTCAAGGCATAGATCACGCCGCCTGCCGTGTAGATGATCCCGCCCGCCAGAAGCCAGAGAAACGCCGCGGCGGAGAGCGTCGTTAAAAGCTCCCGGAATACAAAGACGCACACCCAGCCCATCGCGATATAGATCACGGAGGAAAACCACTTCGGGCAGTTGATCCAGAGCGCCTTTATGAGCATCCCGGCCGCAGCGATGCCCCACACCGCAACGAGCAGCTCATACCCCATCTTTCCGCCGAGCACGATCATGCACACCGGCGTGTAAGAACCTGCGATCAGCACAAAGATCATCATGTGGTCTAACTTCCGGAAGACGCGCAGCACCTTATCCGGCACGACCACCGAGTGATAGAGCGTGCTCGCCCCGTAAAGCAGTACCATACTCATCATAAAAATCATCATCGCGCCGACATTCGTCACACTGCCGGACAGTCCCGCCTTCGCGAGCATCGGCATCGCCGCGAGCACCGCCAGCACCAGTCCTGCAAAATGGGTCAGCGCGCTCCCCGGTTCCCTGATTGTAATCTGCATAAATTCAGCCCCCTTTTCCGCAATTAATAGTTCCGTATATTTCCATACATAGTATTCATTACTACTTGTTAGAGTCATACTACTATTATTTTGCAGAATTGTCAAGGAAACTATTCTTAAAAATTTATGAAACAATGCGCGCGTCACTCATTTTCCTTTGCGAGCGGCAGCGTGAAGAGAAACTCGGTTCCGACTCCCTCTGTGCTGATGCAGTTGATATTCTCCCCGTGCGCCTGTATGATTTCCCTGACGATGGAAAGACCCAGTCCGGTCCCTTTTTTGTCCTTTCCGCGGGAGAGATCCGTTTTATAAAAGCGCTCCCAGATTTTTTTGATGCTGTCCTTCGGAATCCCGATGCCGGTATCCTTTACCGAGATAAAAATTTTATCGTTCTTTGCGGTGGTCTCCACTGTAATGGAGGAATCCGTGTGGCTGAATTTGATCGCGTTATCGATCAGGTTGTAGAGCACCTGCTGGATTTTGCTCATATCGGCCGAGACGAACAGCTTTTCTCCGGTCAGAATCAGCGAGAACGAAATCCGCTTATCCTTGCAGATTCCCTCAAACGTCTGCACCGTCATACGGATCGTATAATTAATATCAAAATCCGTGATATCGAGAATCATTCCGTGCGCCCCGAATTTGTTCAGCTCTAACAGGCTGCTGGTCAGTTTGTTTAGGCGCTCCGTCTCAAAAAGAATGATGTTTAAGTACTTATCCTGCATCTCGACGGGGATCGTCCCGTCTAACATGGCCTCCACGTAGCCTTTGATCGAGGTCAGCGGCGAGCGGAAATCATGCGAGACATTGGAGACAAATTTTTTCTGATCTTCCTCAAGTGTGTGGAGCTCGCTGGCCATATAATTTAACGATGCGGCAAGATAGCCGATCTCATCGCCGGAATGCAGCTCGATCCGCGCGTCAAAATTACCGGCCGCATAGGCGTCGGCCGTTTTGGTGATCCTTCGGATCGGAATATATATGACATACGTAAATAAAATCAGCATGATCAGGGCCGCCAGGAAAAGCAGGGCGAGCGTCTGATAGGAGATCGTGATCAGCCCGTTTGCGTAAGAGACCAGACTGCCGGTCGGTTTGTGGATGATGACGTAACCGCGGACCTTATAATTTGCCGTAATCGGCGAAAAAACACTGAGCTGTTCCGTGGTAAACTGCCCGTAAAACGTACCGGTCTGATAATATTTGTTGCCGAAATCAGTGACGCTGAAATCCGGAATCACCTCGGGCGCATCCGTCGTCTGCGGTTTTGCCGTGTTTAAAAGCACCGTTCCTCTGGTGTCCACAATCCAGATTTCGCCGGAGAGATAAGACGCAAGCGCCGCAAGCGGAGCCTGAATCTCCTCCAGGCTCATGGACTGCGAAAAATAATGCTCCGCATAGCTTGAGGAGATCAGCGCGGATTCCCGGTAAAGCCCCGCGGCTTCACGCATCTCGACGAACCGATACGTCATGCGGTAGGTAAAGGTGGTGATGACGAGAAAACCGATCAGACCGTACATCACATAGCCTGCCAGAAATTTCGGGTAAAGTGTGCGTTTCATAGATCGCGAACCTCGAATTTATAGCCGATGCCCCACACGGTCGCAAGGCTCCAGTTTGCATGATCCTTAATCTTTTCCCGCAGGCGCTTCACATGCACGTCCACGGTACGGGTGTCGCCGATGTATTCATAGCCCCAGATATGATCCAGAAGCTGCTCCCTGGTAAATACCTGATTGGGCGAGGAGGCGAGAAAATACAAAAGCTCCAGCTCCTTCGGCGGCATGTCGACCGCCTGCCCCCTGTAAATCACGGAGTAGTTTGACAGATTGACGACCAGGTCCGTGTATTTGACGCACTTTAATTCCGGAAGGCTCTCCTCGACCTTCACCGGCTGATACCGGCGGAGCACGGCTTTCACGCGCGCAACCAGCTCTTTAGAGTCAAAGGGCTTGATCATATAGTCGTCTGCGCCGAGCTCTAAGCCGAGCACTTTATCAAAAATTTCTCCTTTTGCGGAAAGCATGATAATCGGTACATTCGCCTTCGCGCGAACCTCGCGGCAGACCTGATAGCCGTCGATGCCCGGAAGCATCAGATCCAGAAGAATCAGGTTCGGGCCATACTGGTCAAACGCGTGCAGAGCCTCCTCCCCGTCATTGACAATCCGCGTGTCAAAGCACTCCTTGGTCAGATAAAGGGAAATCAGCTCCGCGATATTGTTATCGTCGTCCACAATCAGTATTTTCTGTTTCACTGCCATTGATAAGTTCCTCCTGTATCATTTCATACACGTCTGTGCACTGAACATCAGTGTCGTAAAATCCCCCGCGCCCGTTACCGGAAGGTGGCGATCGTCACGCCGGCATCGCCCTCCCCGAATTCTCCGAGGTGGTATTCATCGATATATTTCAGTCTCTTTAAATGAGCGTGCACGGCGTTTCGAAGCGCCCCTGTGCCTTTCCCGTGAACGATGCGGACAGAGGGAAGATGCGCCAGGTAAGCGTCGTCGAGGTATTTGTCCAAAAGCGGGATCGCCTCCGCCGTGGTCTTCCCGATCAGGTTGATCTCCGTGGAGACGGAGGCCGATTTGCTCATCTTAATCTTCCCGGCGCCGGTTTTGTGGAATTTTTTCCCGCCCGGCGCAGTCTCCTCCTCCAGCAGCACCAGATCTTTAATGTTCACCAGGGAGTTTAAAATCCCCATCTGTACATACAGGTCGCCCTTCGCGTTCGGCAGCGTGTGAACCGTGCCCTTTAAGTTCATGGAGAGCACCTTCACGCTGTCACCGATGCGCAGCTTCGCCGGCGCAATCTGACCTGCGGGCGCCGCCTTTTTCTGATCGGACATCTTTCCTGCCGCTTCATCGAGTCTGCCGCGGAGTTTTGCGCGCTCCTGCTCCATCTGCCGGATGGGAGCGCCGGCTTTTCCGTATTTGTTAAAGTTGCGGATCGTCTCGTCGGCGACATCCTTGGCCTCTTTTATAATGTGATACGCCTGTTCGTTTGCCTCGCGCAGAATCTTCTCCCTGCTCAGATCCAGACGTTCCTGTTTCTGTGTCAGCTTTTCTTTTAATGATTCGATCTCCTGCTTGTACTGGCTGATCTCGAGCTGTTCCTTTTCGATGGTGGAACGGCTCTTCTCTAAATTGGCGAGAAGATCCTCAAAATTCTCCTCGCTCTCGGTTAAGCGGCCCTTTGCATCCTCAATGACCTCTTCGGGCAGGCCGAGCTTTTTGGAGATGGCAAACGCGTTGCTCTTTCCCGGGATCCCGATCAGCAGCCGGTAGGTCGGGCTTAAGGTGTCCACGTCAAACTCGCAGCAGGCATTTTCCACACCCGGCGCGGAAAGCGCAAAAACCTTCAGCTCGCTGTAGTGGGTCGTCGCCATGATCCGCGCTCCGTAAAGATGAAGCTTTGAGAGGATCGATATCGCAAGCGCCGCGCCCTCGGTGGGATCGGTGCCGGCGCACAGCTCGTCAAACAATACCAGGGAACGATCGTTCACCTGCTCTAAAATGCGGATGATGTTCGTCATATGGGACGAGAAGGTACTTAAGGACTGCTCGATACTCTGCTCATCCCCGATATCCGCAAATACCTCCTCAAAAATACCGAGCTCCGAGCGGTCCGCTGCCGGGATATGAAGCCCCGCCTGTCCCATCAGCGCAAGCAGCCCGACGGTCTTTAAGGAGACTGTCTTGCCTCCCGTATTCGGGCCTGTGACGATCAGAAGGTTAAAGTCATCCCCGAGCCTTACGTCGATCGGCACGACAGAGCCTTTGTCCAAAAGCGGGTGACGCCCTCTGCGGATGTGAATGCGCCCGTCATTGTTAAATAACGGCGCGACACCGTTGTATTCTTTTGCGAAGGAGGCTTTTGCAAAGACAAAATCAAGCTCGGTGAGAACCTGATAATCAGCCAGAAGCTGCGCGGTATACCCAGCGGCCTGACCGCTCAAATCAGCCAGAATGATCTCGATCTCCTCCTTCTCCTTCAGCAGAAGTTCCTTATATTCGTTGTTGAGGTTCACGACAGCCATCGGCTCGATAAAAAGCGTGGAGCCGCTGGAGGACTGGTCATGGATCATGCCGGGCATCTGCGACTTGGCCTCGGCTTTTACCGGCAGGCAGTACCGGCCGTCCCGCATGGTGATCACGGTATCCTGCAGATAGGTTCTCGTCGTCGTGCTGTTGATCATGGCATTCATCTGCGCGCGTATTTTGTCGTTCATTCCCCGCATGGAGCGCCGGATGGAACGCAGCCGGCTGCTGGCGTCATCCGCGATCTCATCCTCCGAGAGGATACAGCGGCGGATCTCCGTGTGAAGCGGCGCCAACGGCTCGATCTGCGCGAAAAAGCCGGTAAGAGAATCGATAAAATCCTCTTCGTCGTCCGCGGCGGCATCCTGCGCCGGTCCATGTGTCTGCGCCTGGCGTGCAAACGCCTTCGTGCGTCTGGCGGCCTCTAACAGGGAGCAGATGCGCAGCAGCTCCGCGGCGCTTAAGGATCCGCCGATCTCTAAGCGCTTCACGGAATCCGTGATGTCGCTGACGCCCGAAAAGGAGACGGATCCGCACCGAAGGATCCGCCCGAGCGCATCGGCGGTCTGCTCCTGCAGCCCGCGGATCTTCGCGATATCGGTATAAGGCCGTAGCGTCCGGCAGCGTTCCTTCGCGGCTCTGCTGTACGCGTATTCGGCCAGCTGTCCGGTGATTTTGTTGTATTCCAGCGTATTTAATACTTTTTCATTCATAAGTCATATTCCTGTCTATAGATGTTGTCATCACGGTCTGCGGGCGCCGTCTCTCCGGAAACGGACGCGGACAGACGTTTCTTTCTTTGCCCTGCACGGATATTATATCCTATCTGGAAAGGTAAGAAAAGTCAGAAATGAAAAGATTTCCAGAATACCTATTGCAAGCATATCTAAATCATTTTATAATGATTGTTAGTACGGTTTTCAGAAATTCGTGTGTCATGCACCGGGAAAAGAGGAAAATCATGCAGGAACAGGATAAAGATCAGTTCTCCTTTATCAATGAGAAGATCAAAAAAAAGCCTATGAATAAAAAAAGACTTCTGCTTCAGGCAGGTTTTGTTTTCGGTATGGCGATTCTTTTTGGCATCGTCTCAAGCCTGACTTTCGCTTATTTCCGCCCGAGATTCGAAGCGGCGCTTTACCCGGAACAGCCGCCGGTGGTGACGATTCCCAATGACACCGCAGCTGACACCGTCGGACCGGAGACGGAAACCGCTGACATACAGCCCGCCCCCCCGCCGGTATCAGAGACCGCGGAGATGCCGGAGACCGGAACCGCTGACACAGAGATCCCGCCCGTACCGGCTGAGTCTGAGATTGAAATCGAGGATTTTCAGGATCTGCAGAACAAGCTGTACGCAGTGGGGCGCGAGGCAAACCGTTTTGTCGTCACCGTAACCGGGGTGAGAAGCGATACGGACTGGTTTAACAATCCATACGAGAGGAAGGGACAGACTTCCGGTATCATCATCGCGGACAACGGGCAGGAGCTTCTGATTCTGACAGAGCGCAGGGAGCTTCTGGATGTCGAGGAGATCTATGTGACCTTTCTCAATGAGATGGAGGTACAGGCTGTTCTTAAGAAATACGACGGGAATACAGGCATCGCAGTGCTTTCCGTGCCGCGCAGCAGTCTGGATGAGGCGACGTTAAATGCAATAGCCGTCGCGCAGCTGGGCAACTCCCTGATGATCCCGCAGGGAATGATCGCCATCGCGGTGGGCAGCCCGCTCGGGACGAATTATTCCATTCTGACGGGGACCATCACATCCACGACAAACAGCGTCTCTACGATCGACAGCAATTATACCGTATTTACGACAGACATCGTCGGGAGCAGCAACGGCAGCGGTGCGATTATCAACGCGGCCGGAGAAGTGGTCGGCCTGATCATGCAGGATTACGGCAGCGTCGGAAACCGGGTGACGCTTACCGCCATCTCGATCTCCGAGCTTAAGGCGCTGATCTCAATGCTGTCCAATGATCAGGATATTCCGTATATCGGCCTGGAGCTCTCCACGGTGACAAACGATATCGCGAATGAATATGAGATACCAAAAGGAACATATATTAAAGAAGTGGTCATGGACTCGCCGGCTATGGCCGCCGGACTGCAGAGCGGGGACGTCGTGACGCGCATGGCCGGTGAGACGATCCTCACCGTGGACAGCTACGAGAGCACGCTGCTTTCCCTGGAACCCGGGGAGCGTGTGGAGGTGGTGGTCCAGCGTCAGGGAATCGACGGCTATGAGGAGATTACCTGTACGGTGCCCGTGAGCGTTTTGCAGTGGTAAAGCACCGGCTACAAACTAGAAATGAGGTTGGGATGAAGTATATTGAAAGTCTTCGCGAGGGCGAAAGAATCAACGAAATCTATCTTTGCAAAACAAGGCAGTCCGCGGTGACAAAGGCCGGAAAACCATATGACAATCTGGTGCTGCAGGATAAGACCGGCACCCTGGATGCGAAGATCTGGGAGCCCGGTTCTGTGGGCATCGAGGAATTTGATTCCCTCGACTACATCGCGGTGATGGGGGATATCACCAGCTATCAGGGGAATCTGCAGCTGAACGTAAAGCGTGTCCGCCGGATGGCGGAGGGGGAATATAATCCGAAGGATTATCTGCCCGTGAGTACGCGGGACGTCGACGAGATGTACACGGAGCTTACCGGTCTGATCGCAGCCATAAAGCAGCCGTACTTAAAGCAGCTCCTGGAGAGCTTCTTCGTGCAGGATTCCGATTTTGAAAAACGGTTTAAATTTCACTCGGCTGCAAAAACGGTTCATCACGGCTTTGTGGGAGGTCTGCTGGAACATACGCTTGGCGTGGCAAAACACTGCGTTTATTTTTCCCAGGCTTACCCCCTGTTAAACCGCGATCTTCTGGTGACCGCAGCGATTTTTCACGACATCGGAAAGCTAAAGGAGCTGTCCGTATTTCCGGAAAATGACTATACGGACGAAGGGCAGCTGCTCGGACATATCATCATCGGCACCGAGATGGTCGGCGAGCGCATCCGCACCATTCCGGGCTTTCCGCGCGGACTTGCAAACGAGTTAAAGCACTGCATCCTGGCGCATCACGGCGAGCTGGAATACGGTTCCCCGAAAAAACCGGCGCTCGCGGAGGCGCTTGCGCTCAGTTTTGCGGACAATATCGATGCCAAAATGGAAAGTATGCGTGAAATTTTCGCAAAGATTCCTGAGGGAAACTGCGAATGGCAGGGTTACAGCCGCCTGTTCGAGAGCAATCTGCGCAAGGCTGGCAGAGAATAGAAAAACCAACAGAGACAACCGGCAATGCACTGCAGTAACTGCAGTGCAATTTTTCTGAAATAATGTGAGGAATCAGATGAAAAAAAAGAACACGCAGGACCACCGGCACACCGGATCCGGACTCCCGCAGAAGAATGACCTGATTCTGCTGACGATCGGGGATATGAGCGTCGGCGGGGAAGGAATCGGAAAATACAATGGCATGGCTTTTTTCGTAAAAGATACCGTCATCGGCGACCGCATCCGGGCCCGCGTCACCAAACGGAAAAAAAATTACGGCTACGCAAGGCTCGAGGAACTGCTCTCCCCCTCGCCGGACCGCATTAAGCCTCCCTGCCCGCTGCACAGGCGCTGCGGCGGCTGTCAGCTTCAGACGATGTCCTATCCGGCCCAGCTCGCATACAAGCAGAATCTGATCCGAAATCAGCTGATCCGCCTCGGCGGGTTTTCACCTGAAACCGTGGAGCAGGTTCTGCTCCCGATCGTCGGCATGGAGCACCCGTACCGATACCGGAACAAGGCTCAGTTTCCGATCGGAGCAGACCGGCAGGGAAATCCCGTCGCCGGCTTTTACGCCTCCCGGACACATGACATTATCCCGGTACAGGACTGTCTGCTCGGCGTGGACCAGAACCGCATCGTGCTCGATGCCGTGCTCTCCTACATGCGGGACTGTCAGATTCCTCCCTATGATGAGACGACAGGAAACGGGCTGATCCGCCATCTGCTGATCCGGTACGGATTTTCGACAAACGAGCTTCTGGTCTGCCTTGTCATAAACGGCACGGATCTTCCAGAAAAGGAGCGGCTGATCGAAGCACTCTGCGCAATCGACGGCATGACGGGCATTTCCCTGAATATCAATCAGAAAAAGACAAATGTAATCATGGGTGATGTCACAACAACCATCTGGGGAAAAGATTCTGTCACGGACCGCATCTATCTGCGGGACTGTGAAACCTTTGAGCGGACAAACACCTCGGTCCGCTACCGGATCTCACCGCAGTCCTTTTATCAGGTCAATCCGCTTCAGACAGAGAAGCTTTACAGCCTGGCCCTCGACTACGCCGGGCTGAACGAAACACAGACCGTCTGGGATCTGTACTGCGGAATCGGAACCATCTCTCTCTTTCTCGCACTGCGTGCAAAAAAAGTCTGCGGCGTGGAAATCGTACCGCAGGCCATCGCGGACGCGCGGGAAAACGCAGCCGCAAACGGCATGACAAACACAGAGTTTTTTGTGGGAAAAGCGGAGGAGGTTCTTCCGGCGTTCTATGCCGGCAGCGCTCCTTCCGATATGCGCCGCCCCGATGTGATTGTGGTCGATCCCCCGCGCAAAGGCTGCGACCAGAAATGCTTAGAGACCATGCTTCTGATGGCGCCAGAGCGGATTGTGTATGTGAGCTGCGACCCGGCGACCCTGGCAAGGGATCTCCGGTTTCTCTGCGACGGCGGATATGAATTAAAAAAAGTCCGGGGTGTGGATCAGTTCGGGCAGACGAGGCATGTGGAGACGGTTGTAATGCTTTCCCACAAAAAACCGACAGCGTAATCAACGTAAAAGTGGAGTTTGGCGAGGGTGAGGGTAAAGTGCCGCCTGATAATATTGCCAAGAGAGCCAAAGCGTACTCGGAAAGGGCTGCCTCTTCATTCGGAGCGTTATATACGGCCTTGAAATCAGCGGAAAATTTTTTCAGGTCATTATAATTCACATATTTGAAGGAATTGCGCAGCATATGGATCACGCATCTCTAGATCCCGGCCTGCGGGCAGACTGCCCGGATCGCTTCCTTGAAACCGGCAAGCCCGTCCACGCTGGTCGCTTAAACTGTTTCTTCCAAAGCAAGCTCATAAAGATGAAATGGCATGGGAATACCTATATCGACATAAGTAATATCCACAGTATCCACATATTTAAAACCGTATGACTGATACATTTTGACAGGTATATCATTCCCTTTCAGACAGTCTAACCGTATTGCCTTCCAACCTCTGCTTCTTGCTGTCTGGATTGCATGTTCGACAAGCTGCTTTGAATATCCACGCCCGCCATAATCCGGCAGAACACGAAGTGCGTGCATAATGACTACTTCATTTTTTGCGGCGTTGATTTGCCAGTGAACTGTATTATATGCACTGTCGCAATCATGGTTTAGAATATATGCTGCAACGATTTTATTATCTTCTATGCCGATAAATTGACATCTGCCTTTGATAGATTCCTCTACCATTGCTTGCGAGGGAAAACCACCTTTATCCCCGTTTGGCAGGAAACTTTTTTCACCAAGGACATCACACATTACACTGTAAAAAGACATTAACTCTGTCAGATTGTCATTTGTAGCCTGTACAATTTCATTTATACCACCTAAGTATACGGATTTTGATGAAAATAGTTTACTACAGAGAAATCAAAATTTCAACCGTCAGATTGAACAATAGGCCTTGATATAAGGTACGGTAAAAAAGCAGGCAACCGAAAACAGGAGACAGACCGCCAGCACCACACTATTCCGAACAAAAAAACAACGGCCAAAAGACAGGCATTGAATGAAAGCAGCAAAGACGGGGGAGTCAGCGGTAAAATGAACGGCACTTTGTGCCGCCGTTGACTCCCCCGTCTTTGCCAGCAGATAATCAAGAGAGTGACAGCCCGGAGTGTGCCGCTTTCTCACACTATATAGCCTCACGCCATTTCAAGCCCGTTTTGCCCCCTCTCACGCCGATTATAAGCCCTTTCCATCAAAAACAGCACACTGGTAGTAAATTCCATCCTGCAAAGGACAGCACACTGATAACAAGGGCTGCAATACATATCGTTTGTAATTTTTCTTTTCCGTCGTTTACCTCATTTCTTTCTTACCAAATCTTTTGACAGCCAGCAAAAGAGCCAATATAAAAACCGCTATTGCACATGGTAAAAACGGAAATACCGAAAATGCCGTGCCTGTTCCTTCTGCCGTAAAATCATGCAGCGAGCAGGATACCAGATAACCACTGTAACAGTAAGGATACGCAATCCAAAGCGGTGTATTGGCTATTAAAACGCCGGGAATAACAAGAAACAGATTAAGCCCTACAGAAAGCAATGCTTTTTCAAACAGTACTGTGATTGCCCACATAGCCGCTATACATGGCAGCATCGTAAGGAATAATCCTGCACACCACTTTACAAGATAAAATACCGGTAAAGTATCAGTAATCCCTGCCATGTGTGTAGCAGCGATACCAGTAATCAAAAACACAATGAGGAAAACAACCATTTCCATAAAGAGGTAAAACATCAAAATCCCAAATTTTGCCAAAGATAAGGCATAACGGCTAACTGGCAATGCCAGCATCTTCAGAATACCATTGTGCTGCGTTTCACGCCCTGCAATCATTACACATACAACAATCATGGAAAATGGCAATAGATAATAGGCATAGACTAATGCACTCTGGATAAACATGGCAGACCACGCATTTGTATATTCTGGGGAAAAATACCTGCTTAAATTGGCAACCCCCGATATTACTACTAACAAAGGCGCAATAAATATCAAAGGAACGATTTTCGACCGCTTTACCTTTTTAAATTCAATCTTTAATAAATCAAAAAAATTCACACAAATCCCTCCTATTCATAACGTAAATGTTTCGCCATCCATAAGCCTATTCCTAACAACAAAGATGTTTCTGCCATAGCTATAATAGCTATTCCATTGTCTGGCTGTGCGCTCATAGCAACAGCAGGCTTTAACATTACAACAAATGGGTGAACCAATAGCAGACGAACATCTGAACCTGCCAGGGCCATTCCGCTTAAAAATCCGGCAACTCCAATTCCAAGAGGCATCCACATATTGGGGAAGCGGGAGGAAACCAAAACCATAAAAGATAATGTCGGCATAGAAGTAAGAAAGGAATATGCTGTAAATTTAAGCAAAGTGCCCATTTCAAAAGTACCTTTCGGCAAGTCACTGATCCCAATTTTTAACAAAGCCAAATTCTGTAACACAATCGCTGTCAAAAGCATCACTGTTAGAATAAAAAACTTGCACAGATACATTTTAGGAACACTAATCGGCAGCATATACATCTTTTTGATTGCAGCTCCTTTAAATTCCATGTTATAAACCATACAGGCGGCTACAACAATGCCAAACATGTTCAAAACCATAATCATTCCGTAAAGCTGTGTTAAAAGAACGTCCATCGGATCTAACGGAAGGTTCAGTAACGTATCCCTGCGCACAATAAAATTGACAAACGCATAGGCCGCTCCCAGGATACCAACTAATAGCAACAACGGAATAACACCAGTCCTTTTTTCTTTCCGAAGCTCAATGATCAGTGTTTTCATAACCTGGCCCTCTGCTTTCTGACTGCATTATCCTTATCAATCATGGAAAGGAACATCTCTTCCAAATTAGCGGAACGAATCATATTATCCGCTGCGAAACCTGCCTGTACTGCTTTCTGCCTAAGTTCATCAAGACTTCCCTCGAACAGCAGCCGGCCATGATTAAGAA
>CAJUNX010000019.1:46680-68952 GCA_910587865.1 uncultured Roseburia sp. | reverse complement strand
GATCTCCGTCATGGCTTAGGACTTCTTTTAGTACGACAGATTATTGAAGCGCACCACGGAACAATGGAAATAGAAAGCAGACCACACGAAGAATATAAAACAAACATATACTTCTCGGACATATCAAAACCATGAGCAGTCACAATGCAGGCAGTCCGGCCAATTTTCTTTACCATGTTTCTGTACTAACCATACTTATTTCGCTATCCAGTACAACCTGCGCCGGCAGGAATTTAAAAATGCAGATGATGAAAAGCCTGCGGCAGTATTGCCGTCAGGCTACAGCTTTCCCCTGCCAAGGAACTGTTTCAAACGCTCTATCGCCGCCCTGTCATATCTTTTAGTAAATCCATGCCTGCCACCCTCTAAAGGAAAGAACGATACAACCCCTGGTTCATCTTTCTTTCCTCTATTCTCTAAATACATTTCATACGCACGTTTTGAATATTCCATATTCACGATTTTGTCCTCTGTGCCATGGACATAAAACATCTCCTGAAAAATCCTGTATTTCCTGATAAGCGTCCATTCCTATCACATCCCGGACATAACATTTTCCCAGCTTCATCGGCCCGCAGCGGATCATATCCGGTATATTGTCCGGATCAAATTTAGCGAATATCATCTTTCCGGCCCTTGCATCGTCAGGGATACAGAGGGCCGGATAAAACAATACTAATTTTGATATGATACTGTTTAGCCTTGATGCCGCGATTGCTGATACAAAACCGCCCTGGCTGCATCCCATTAAAAGGACTTCTTTTGGATTGCTGTATTCTCTTCCCCGTGCATATTGGATGACCGCCTCTAAATCTTTCACCTCTGTTAAAACGGACATCTCCGTTGTCCTGCCGTCGCTTTTCCCTTTTATCACACACCCGCCGCAAAAATCAAAGCAGTATGAAACATACCCCATTTCCGCCAGGGCGACAGCATACTGGCGGACTGTATCCTGAAAAGCCATAAAACCATGGCATACAACTGCAATCGGCAGGCAATTCCCCTTTGGCCTGTACTCCGTGCCCCGGATCGTAAGATTGTCCCTTTGGCATGCAAAATCACTTTTGATAACCTTAGCATTCGCCTTATTAAAACGGATCGCCATAATATTCCTCCGTAAACGGGTATACTTTCGATTTAACGAAAGTATAACACAAAATAACGCCTGCCGCTATCCCGAACACCAGGACGCAGGATCTTCCCATGTACAATTTAAAACCGCATATCCTGCCCTCCATGATCAGAAAACACCTGCAGTTCCCTGCAGGTGCCCTGATATTCCCTTTCCCGGAAACGGTTTGCTGAAATCGTTTCCTCCTCCCCGTTTCCGCGCTCCTCTTTCAAGCTGCCTCATCTTCAAATTCTGTCTCCCCGGCAGCCCTTCACGGATTCACCCAGTCGATCTGCACCCGGTAGACGATCTCCATATCCGTCTCGTAAGTCCCCGGATTTCTCCCGTATTCCGCGTACCAGTCCCGACGGATTCCTCCCAGCTTCCGGTAACTGCCAGACACATCGATCCCCTGTTCCCTTAAAACCGTCTGTGCCAGCTCCTGCATATATTGCTCCGTCTGTTCCTCTATGCCGCGTTGTTCTTCCTCCAGATCCTGCCGCGGCGCCACACCTGTCACGTGCGCTCTCATGCCACCCTGCGCGTTCCCGTCCGGCTGCCCGAAGCCGTCCCCCGCGCTCTGCCCCGTCTTTCCCCGATGATTTCCGTTCTTTATCTCCCCGTCACAGCAGATCTCCACAAGGATGCTGCGCACTCCGTCTTCCTCGCAAAAATCAATCCGATTTTGCGCGTTACTGAAAGAAACCACCGTACCGTCCTGAAGTGCCAGCGTGTAGTCATCCATCTCATTCCCGGTGAAATAAGCCAGCAGAGCCGCCTGCTTTTCCACCGTACCCGCCGGCTCACCGCGTTTCCACACATAATACTGCGTGACTACCGGTCTGCCCTTTTCCATGCCGATATATGGGATAAACAGCGTCTCACAGCGGTTCGCACGCTCCCGATAAAGCATCCCCAGTGTCGGATATGCCCATTTTCTGATCGGAGAGACATTCTCAAACAACTGCTCCAGATACTGTCCCGCCGATTCGACGGAGGACCCGTCGTTTCCTGTGTCTCCCTCTTCTGCATCCTCACCCGCGCCTGTTATTTCCTTCGGATCGTCCGCAACCACAATATAGGTATTGCGCGGCACCTCGTCCGTCTCCGACAGAAGGCCGAGAAACTCCTCCATTGCAGATGCGTCCTCCATAAATGCCCGCTCAAACACAATCACCTTCAGATGACTGTAGTCGATCACACGGTTCCCCTCCTGCCCTGCATTCAGCCATTCCAGCGCGGCATTTTGCGTCTCCCCGACCACAAGCTCAATCGGAAAATTGCGGTCTTCCAGCTCTGCAGACGCACATCCCGCCATGGTTCCCGCGCACAGGACAACGGTCAGAAAAAGCATGGTTCCTTTTGCCGCCGCCCGCCTTTTCCGTCTGTCCGAAAAGAAGATACGGGCGCAGAGAAGGAGCGTCACAAGCACCAGAAACGGGGTTCCGGCATACCACAGGATCGCTTCGCAGCAAATGAGCCAGACATTGCTTTTGTAACACATACAGGCGAGGACACACACTGCTGCGAGCAGAATAACGGAGGCGAGCCGCATCTTTTTCTGTTCCCCATGCCGGCCATTCCACCCGCTCTCCTGTTTCTGCCCGGGATCATCGCTTTCACCTTTCCCGCACGCATATGCGCTCTCCTGCTTCTGCCCGGGATCATCGCTTTCACCTTTCCCGCACGCATATACGCTCTCCTGCTTCTGCCCGGGATGGGCGCTCTTACATTCCAGCCCCGGGTTTCTCTCTGCTCCCTGCCCGGTTTTCGTTTCCCCCGCGCCGCAGAGCTTCAGCAGCAGCGCCGTCCCATAAAACACGCAGCTGTTTAACAGCGCATACAGCGTAAAAAACCACACGGCAAACATAAACGCGTCCGCCCGTTTCAGAAAACCGCCGGATATCCTCACCGTGCTCATCAGCGTCACCGCCGGATAATCCATCCCTCCGAGCGCCGGCGCGCCGAATATTCCGACGAGAATCAGATACAGCGCTGCGTGGATCCCTCCGGTAAACACCAGCGCCGCTTTACCGGCGCGAAGAAGTCCCTGTTTATGACTCACATAGCTCCCTGCAAAAATCACAAACACAATCAGCGCCATGCAGACAAACACCGCATAGCTCCCCGTGAAAAACCCGGCCGGTTCCGCCATCGCGACCGGAATCCAGTAATCGGTCCGTATCTCATCCAGCGCAAAAAACAGCATGAGAAACAGCGGTATCATCAGAAACCAGAACAGCATCTCATAGATCCGCGCCCGGCCCTCGATCCCGCCCCACAGCCCATAGACCGCCAGCGCCGCAAACACCAGCAGCACCAGATAAAAGGACTCCTCCCGCAGCAGATTTTTTCTCACTACATCCGTAAACAAATATGCCGTATACCCGGCAAGCAGGAGAAAATACGCCAGATAGCCGGCCTGCACCGCCCGACCGGCAATTACGCCCAGCCTGCGCTCCAGATACGCCGGATACGGCTCCTTCATATCCATTGCCACCACGCCGAGCAGTTTTAAAAAAAAGAGCCCGGCCGCCACCCCCGCGGCGATACAGAAAATCCCGTCCCGCCCGGCCAGCCGGCCTAACGCCGGCGGAACCAGCAGTGTGCTAAGTCCCAGCAGATCATAGGTGAGCAGCCGGAACACCTGTCGCCCTGATATCCTGTTATTCTCCGAAAACATACGCTTCCTCCCCGCCTCTCTTCCCGGCGCCTGTTTGTTTTTCACTTTTTCTTCGCGGGATACGCAAGCTTCCTGCGATCCTTTGGATTTGCATAAATCGGACGTTTCCGCAGTTTCCGCAGCGGCTGTCTCCACAGAAAATCTCTCTCGTCCTCATATTCATTCAGATCCGCACCCACAAACGGCATCAGATACGGAATGCCGAAGCTCTTTAACTGTGACAGATGAATCAGGACCGCAAGGAGTGCCGCAAGCATCCCGAAAAATCCGAGCCAGGCGCATGCCGCGATAAAGAAAAACTTTAACAGCCGGCCTGCCGTTGCAAATTCCTCATTCGGCACCGCAAAAGAACAGAGCGCTGTAAAGGAGATGACAATCACGACGATCGGACTGACGAGATTCGCCTCCACCGCAGCCTGGCCGATGATCAGACCGCCCACGATTCCGATCGTATTTCCCATGGCACCCGGCAGGCGCACGCCGGCCTCCCGCAGCAGCTCGAACGAAAGCTCCATGATCAGTACCTCGATCACCGCCGGAAACGGCACGCCGCGCCTGGCATCCGCAAAAGAAAGCAAAAGCGTTGTGGGCAGAATCTGTGTGTGAAAATTCGTCACTGCCAGATACAGCCCCGGCAGCGTCATCGCAAAAAAAGACGCCACGTAGCGCAGCAGCCGCTCAAAGCTTGCAATCTCCCAGCGGTTATAATAATCGTCACTTGTCTTAATGAAGGAGTTATAGTCAGTCGGCAGCACGAGCGCCACCGGCGAGTTGTCCGACAGCAGTATCACGCGCCCCTCGAGGATCGACATGGCTGCCCGGTCCGGCCGTTCCGTCGTCTGAAACTGCGGAAACGGAGAATACCATTTTTCTTCCGTCAGCTGTTCGATCACACCGCTGTCCAGAACACCGTCAATCTGAAATCCCTCAAGCCTGCGCCCGATCTCGGCGAGCAGTTTTGGAGAAGCCAGCCCCTCCATATAGACGAGATAAACGTTTGTGTTTGACCGCACCCCTGCTTTTTTCTGGCTGACCTTCACCTGCGGAGAACGAATCCGCTTGCGGATCAGCGCTGCGTTCTGCTTGACCGAATCGGTAAATCCCTCGTTGGAACCGCGCACCACCTTTTCCGAATCCGCCTCGCTGACCCCCATATTCGGATAGCCGTCGTCCGGAATTTTTACCGCTTTGGCAAAACCGTCCACAAACAGAATCGCCTCGCCGGTCAAAAGCCCGTCGCCGGCCTCCTCGATCGTCGCAAAATACATCGCATCTGAGACGCCGAGCGCATTTTTTTCCAGCGATTCGTGGATTTCCTCACGACTTAATCCCCTGAAATACTTCAGCAGCTCAAGGAGCGCCGAATTGCCCATGTCCACCGCGACCTCGATAAACGTCAGATAGCAGGAGACATCCCTGTTCTTTCCCAGCGTCATCCTGATTTTCTTGATATCGTCACAGGTGTGAAACAGACGTTCCATCCCCGCAATATTTTCATCCAGCCGTATGCTGACCGCCGTCCCGTTTTCCGTCAAAATTCCCGTCTCCTCTCTGGCTTCGCCCATCCCGCCTTCGCCATGCATCGCAGTGCCAGGCCCCAATTTCCCGTGCGGCATAACGGCGGAAGGTCCTCCCTCCCGCTTTCGCCATGCATCGCAGTGCCAAGCCCCCTCACAGACATCCCCTCCTGCTTCTGCGCAAAAAAACAGGAGCGGCTGTAAACCGTCCCTGTTAGTCTGTTCCTTTTTCCGTCAATCTATACGCGCCGATGCCGGTCCATCTACATCTGTTCCCGGATCATCTCTTTGATCGCATTTACCTGGTTTCTCACATGCATCTGCATCGCCGCGGACACCATCTCCTTATTCCGCGCCGCCAGTCCTTCTATGATCTGACGGTGTTCCTGCACCAGCACAGGATAGCTCTTTTCATCTTTTAAATACTCCACCCGGTAGCGGTACATCTGCTCCCGCAGGTTATTCAGAATGTTTACCAGACGCGGATTGCCGGTAGCCTGATAGATGATGTCATGAAACCGCACATCCGCCTCCGCAATCCGCTGTACATCCCCGGTTGTCGTGGATTCCTCAAACTCAAGCATCGTGTCCCGAAGCTCTGCCAGCTCCTCCTTCGAAATCTGCTCGCAGGCGATCGACGCTGCCAGCTCATCAAGCGCTTCCCGAATCTGTAAAACATCCTCCATATCTTTTTCCGTCATCTTCGCGACCTGCGCGCCCTTCCTTGGAATCGTAACCGCAAGTCCCTCCTGCTCGAGCATACGGATCGCCTCGCGGATCGGCGTGCGGCTCACACCGAGCCGGTTCGAGAGCTGTATCTCCATCAGGCGCTCCCCCGGTTTTAATTCCCCCTTCAGGATCGCTTCCCGCAATGTGTGAAATACAACGTCGCGAAGCGGCAGGTATGCATTCATATGCAGTGTCAGATTATCGGTCATAATTCTCCTCATTTCGATGATTTATGAAAAAACGGCTGTCTGTTACGCGCGGGTCGTATTATAGATACCGGTCAGATACACCTGGCGCGCCAGCCCGGACTCACGCATGGACTCATAAGCGGCGGCGGCGGTATCCTCATCCGCAAACAGACCGAACACCGTCGGCCCGCTGCCGCTCATCATGGCGTTTAACGCGCCGCAGGAGAGCATATGCTCTCTGATCTGCGCAATCACCGGATAATTCGGAATCGTCACGGTCTCAAGCACATTTCCCATATCCGAAGCGATCGCCGAAAGATCCTTCTCCCTGATATCGGCGATCAGCTGATCGATATCAGGATGCTTCATCTTTCCCCCCAGCTTCAAATTCTCATAGACAAACCTGGTCGATACATTCACCTGCGGTTTTGCGATCAGCACCGGACACCTGACCATCGGCGGCAGCGGGGTAAGCTTCTCCCCGATCCCCTCCGCGAGCGCTGTCCCGCGCATCACACAATAGGGTACGTCCGCTCCGAGGGACACCCCCCGCTGCATCAGCTCTTTTTTTGAGAGTCCCAGATCAAACATCCGGTTCAGCGCATACAGCACCGCGGCGGCATCCGTACTCCCCCCCGCCAGGCCCGCGGCCACCGGAATATGCTTATAAAGCCTGATATCAACGGCATCTGCGATCTGAAATTCCTCCATCAGAAGCCTGGCTGCACGATATGCCAGGTTGTTCTCATTCACCGGCAGAAACGACAGATTTGTACTGATCGTAATCCTTCCCGCACGCCCCGCGGACTTCTCCGGCGACCCTTTCGACCGGATCCCGTAGGAATGACTGCTTGTCCGTCCGGAAGGCCCCCGCGTGATGACCAGGCGGTCGAACAGATGGATCGTCTGCATCACCATCCGCACCTCGTGATAACCATCCTCCCGCTTTTTTATCACGTCCAGTCCCAGGTTAATCTTTGCCAGCGCTTTTACTGAAATCTCTCTCATGATACATCCATTTCCGTGCACCGGACTCTTCCGCTTTCACCGGAACCGTGCACTCTGACCAGCCGGCAGTCCCGCATACGCGGCCTGCGTCGCATGTACTTTGTATACAATATACATTTTATCATGTTTTTCCGAAAAGGTCAACCGCCCTAAAGATTCTCTTTTTTCGTTCCGATATAACATATAAAGATCAGTCAGGCACGGACGCCGGCTGAGATGTCACAGGACGTTTGTCCACATTATATTTCCAAAGGAATGGAGGAACCAGCCATGGCAATTAATTCCGTAAACAATACCGCACAGCAGACACCCGCTTATACCGCTCCCACCGCAAAGGCGGAGGCAGAGCAGAAAGCCGCTGAGAAGGCCGCTGCCGCGAAACGCGATTCCCTTGAAAAAGCCGAGGAGAAGAATACCGGCGTGACCTATGAGAAGACCGGGGTAAAAAATTCCGTCACGAAGAAGTACAACGCAGACATGGTCGAAAAGTTAAAGGCCGATGCCGAACAGCGCACCTCGCAGCTCCGCAGCCTCGTCGAAAAGATGATGAAGAAGCAGGGCACGGCGATCGGCAATGCAGATTCCATGTGGAGTTTCCTGGCAAAGGGTAATTTCACCGTCGATCCCATGACAAAGTCCCAGGCGGAGGCAGATATCGCCGAGGACGGCTACTGGGGCGTGGAGCAGACCTCTGACCGCATCCTTGATTTCGCAAAGGCGCTTTCCGGCAATGATCCGGCCAAAGCCGACGAACTCTTAGATGCCTTCAAGAAGGGCTTTGCACAGGCGACCGGCACCTGGGGCGACAAGCTTCCGGATATCTCCCAGCGTACCTACGACGCAGTTGTAGAGAAATTCGACGCATGGAAGAAGGGCAACGAGGAAGCAGACTCGATTCAGACAGAGGCATAGGACAGCAGATAAGCAGCGCATCACAAAGGCGCCGCAGAGAATACACTCTGCGGCGCCTTTTTTGCCGTTTTGTCCGTTTCTTTTTATGTCCGTATCAAACCGCGCAAAGTGGCGCAAATCGCCGAATGATACAGCTGTCTCATGGATATTTCCGGGAATCATCCCCGCAGCAGAATATAATCCGCCACGGATGCCAGCGCCAGGAATGCCGCTGCGATCAGCGCAATCGCCGTCTTATACCCGATTACCTTAAAATGATCCCTCCACCCGTTTTTTTTCGGTTTTTGTTCGGGCTTTTTTCCTTTCATCAGAAGCATTCCCGCGAGCAGGAATAAAAGCAGGGAAGCGATGAGAAGAAGCCCGTTCTTTGCCGATTCCAGCCCGGCGGACGGCGCCCATCCTCCTGCGATCAGACCGATCACAAAAAACAGGATGGCTGCGGCCGCTGCCGCGATCAGACCGGCCAGCAGCGCTTTCCCGATATCGGCCGGCAGTTTTTTGATATGATCTGCATCCATACGTTCCTCATTTCTGCGCATTCCCGCATCCTCCCTGCGTCCGGTCGGACTTCTTTCCTCCGTCCTCCCTGCGGCACAGGCAGACTTTTTCTCCGTTCTCTCTATGTCCGGGTCAGACTTCTTTCCTCCGTCCTCCCTGCGGCACAGGCAGACTTTTTCTCCGTTCTCTCTATGTCCGGGTCAGACTTCTTTCCTCCGTCCTCCCTGCGGCACAGGCAGACTTTTTCTCCGTTCTCCCTGCGTCCGGTCGGACATCCGGTTTCCCGCTACGCCTGCTCCTGCATGCACTTATGGCAGGCCACGAAATGCCCGTTTCCTACATCCGTAAGCGGCGGCATCTGCTCCTCGCAGATCGGCATCGCATATTTGCATCTGCCCTTAAACTTACATCCGGGCGGCGTATTAATCGGACTCGGCACCTCGCCCTCGAGACGGATCTTCTTCTCGTCGCGTTCCCGCTCCACCTCCGGATCCGGAATCGGAATCGCCGAGAGCAGTGCCTGGGTGTACGGATGGAGCGGATGCGCGTACAGCTCCTCTGATGTTGTCAGCTCGACGAGCGTCCCGAGATAGAGCACCGCCACACGGTCGGAGATATGCTTCACCATCGAGAGGTCATGTGCCACAAACAGATAGGTCAGACCAATCTTTTTCTGTAATTCGATCAGCAGGTTGACAATCTGTGCCTGAATCGAGACATCGAGCGCCGAGATCGGCTCGTCTAACACGATAAACTCCGGCTGTACCGCAAGCGCCCGCGCAATTCCGATCCTCTGCCGCTGACCGCCGGAGAACTCGTGCACAAAACGGTTTGCATGCTCGCGGTTTAAGCCGACCAGCTCCAGATATTTATAGATCATATCCTGGCGTTCCTGCTTGTCCTTTGCCAGATGATGGATATCGATCCCTTCTCCGATGATCTCCGCCACCGTCATACGCGGATCCAGCGATCCGTACGGATCCTGGAAGACCATCTGCACTTCCTTCTTATATGCCTGCCTGTCCTTCCCGGTGATCGAATGAACGTCGCTGCCCTTGTAGAGCACCTTGCCGTCCGTGCGGTCGTAAAGCCCGATACAGGTACGGCCGCAGGTCGTCTTGCCGCAGCCGGACTCACCCACCATTCCGAGCGTCTCTCCCTTATAAATGTCAAACGAAACATCGTCCACTGCTTTTAAAACCGCATTCTTCCCGACATTAAAATATTTTTTTAAATGGCTCACGGAAAGGAGCACTTCTTTTTCCTGACTCATACCGCGCCTCCTTTCAGCTCCGGCATCTCAACCTTCGGCGCCATCGGATGGTGCAGCCAGCAGGCCGCCGTATGGCCGTTTCCGAAATCCGTGCGCTCCGGCATCTCTTCTTTACAGATCTCCATGCAGTACCGGCATCTCGTGGAGAACGGGCATCCCACCGGCGGGTTTAACAGATCCGGCGGAGTCCCCGGAATCGACGAGAGCTCCTGCTTGTTCTTTAAATCCAGACGCGGTACGGACTGAATCAGCGCCCATGTATACGGATGTCTCGGATGATAGAAAATATCCTCGCACAACCCCCGCTCGACGATCATGCCGGAATACATCACGGCGATCTCTTTTGCCACATTTGCCACAACGCCGAGATCGTGCGTGATCATGATTACCGACGTATTGTTTTTCTTCTGCAGATCCTTGATGATATCTAAGATCTGTCCCTGAATCGTCACATCGAGAGCCGTCGTCGGCTCGTCACAGATCAAAAGCTTCGGGTCGCAGGCAAATGCGATCGCGATCATGACACGCTGACGCATTCCGCCGGAAAACTGATGCGGATACTGCTTCACGCGCTTCTCCGGTTCCGGGATCCCCACAAGCCGCAGCATTTCGACCGCCTCCGCGGCCGCTTCCTGCTTTGTCATGTGCTTGTGCACCATCAGGTTCTCCATGATCTGTTTTCCGACGCGCATCGTCGGATTTAAGGATGCCAGCGCGTCCTGGAATACGATCGCGCACTCGCCGCCCTTATAAGCCTGCCACTGCTTCTTGTCGTATTCTAAAATATTCTCACCCTGATATATAATCTCGCTGTCTTCCTTGATCTCACCCTGCGGCGCCTTGATCAGTCCCATGATGGATTTTGCCGTCACAGACTTTCCGCAGCCGGACTCTCCCACGATCGCCAGCGCCTCACCGGTGCCCAGTTCAAACGACACACCCCGGACTGCCTTGACCTCGCCCGCATATGTATGGTAGGAAACCCGCAGATTTTTCACTTCCAGAATATGATTCTTCTCGCTCATCTTTCCTCCTCACACTATTGACGAAGACGCGGATCTAACGCATCGCGCAGACCGTCGCCCAGCAGGTTAAACGCCATAACGATCACACACAGCACCACACAGGGATAGAGCAGCTGACTCGGATAAAAGTCCAGCGTCTTCTGCCCCTGGGAAATCAGCACGCCCAGACTGATCTCCGGCGCGGTCAGACCGATGCCGAGGAAACTTAATCCCGCCTCCGTAAAGATAAAGCCCGGAATCGCCGTGGAAGCATCCAGAATCAGGATACTTAACATATTCGGCACATAGTGCTTGACAATAATCCGAAACGGGCTCGCACCGAGCACCTCGGCCGCATAGACATATTCGGATTCCTTTAACTGCTTGATCATACCTCTCGTCTGGCGCGCCGTTGAACACCACGCCGTAAAGCTCAGCGCGATTAACAGTGCAAACAGATTATTTCCAAGCACCATCATGATCAGAATCGTCAAAAGCAGATGCGGCAGGGAATTGAGCACCTCGATGATTCTCATGAGAATATCATCCACCCATCCGCCAAAATGCGCCATCGCTGCCCCGTAGAGCGTCCCGACGACAAGCTTTAACCCGGTCGCGATCAGCGCGATCAGCATGGAAGCCCTGGCTCCCACCCAGATACGTGAAAACATATCACGGCCCAGATTGTCCGTCCCGAACCAGTATTTCGCGCTGGAACCCTGGTTCTTTTCCGATACGTTCATCGCAATATAGTCGTACCCTCTCAGATGCGGGCCGATAATTACCATAATGACCAGAAAAATGAGCACCACCAGTGAGGTCATCGCCACAGGATTTTTCTTTAACCGCCGCCATGCATCCTGCCAGTAGGAAATCGTAGGGCGTTCGATCCGGTTGGCCTCCTCCTGCGTATAGCCGACCACACGGAATTTTTCTTGTGATAACATATGAAGCCCTCCTTCCTATTTTGAACCCGGCAGCGCAATACGCGGATCCACAGCTACATAGAGAATATCCGTGATAAACAGAATCACGACATACAGCAGGGACAGCAGCACCGTCTCCCCGAGCACGATCGACAGATCCTGGTTATTCACCGCCGTCACATAATACTGCCCGATTCCCGGGATCGAGAAAATACTCTCGATAAAGAAAGATCCCGTGATGCACATACCGACAGACATCGGCAGCTGCGTCATGACCGGAATGAAGGAATTTCTCAGAATATGTTTCCGGATAATAGTGCCTTTGCTCAGTCCTTTGGACTCCGCTGTCAGCACGTAATCCTGATTGATCACGTCTAACATGGAGGTTTTTAACAGTCTGGCGTAGGTTGCGATATAAGAAAAGCAGCCGGTTAACGTCGGCAAAACCGTATACTGCCATCCGCCAAACCACAGATCTTTTCCCGCCGGCCATCCAATTGTCGGAAACCACCGGAGATTTCCCGCAAAAATCTTCTGAAGCATCAGTCCGAAGATCAGATGCGGAATCGAGATCAGCAAAACGGAAAAACCCACAACCATATAGTCGACGACCGTCCTTCGCTTCACCGCCGCCAGAATTCCCAAAAGAAGTCCCACCGAGACTCCTAAAATCATCTGCTGTAAGCCCAGACGCGCAGAAACCGGAAGCCGGTCGTGAACCAGTCCTCCCACCGTCTGGCCTGCATACACAAAAGACTCACCAAAGTCACCCTTACACATTTTACCCATCGTGAGAAGATAGCGCTCCATCACAGGCTTATCCAGCCCGTATCTCGCATACAATGTCTCCCTGCTCTGCGCCGGCAGCTTGTCTGCCCGTTCGCTTAAGGGATCTCCCGGTACCGCTTCCAGGAGAAAAAATGTCGCCGTAGCGATCAGGAAAATGGTCAGTACCAGCTCCAGAAATCGCCTTATCAGATATTTCGCCATAAGCTCGCCCCTTTATACCAAAGAAGGGCTTACATTCATAAGCCCTTCTCTGTGTTCATATTCTGCCTCTGCTCCAAAGACAGCCTGCTGTCCTCATCACACGGCATGTCATGTCACTCCTGCCGGACATCCCGTTCCGAAACAGTGTACCGTCCAAAGAAACGTCAGCTGTTTCTTCCTTCAATATATGTGGTGTAGAACTCCGCGCTTGCACCGAAGTTAGAGGTGCAGTAATCCTTCACCCAGTTCTGCAGAAATACTTCCTTTGTCGAGTAGTAAATCGGCGCAAATGCGCAGTCCTCAAGCAGAAGAGTTTCCTCTAACTGCTGATAGATCTCCTTACGCTTTGCCAGATCCGTCTCGCCGGTCAGGGCATCCACCAGCTCGTCGTACTTCGGATTGCTGTAACCGCCGAACGACGTACCGTATGCATCCGTATAGAAGGTATACAGGAAATCAAGCGGATCATTGTAATCTGCATACCAGCCGCTGTTGAAGAAGTCAAAATTACCGGCGTCGCGCTCTGCACGGAATAATGCGGAATCGCCAACCGTGTTCAGCTCTACCTTGCAGCCCAGATTCTGCTGAATCGTCTGCTGTAAATACTCGCGCTCTGCATTCGCCTCGTTCGTCGAACCGGAAGACAGGTATGTAAGCGTGATCTCGGAGATCGGAGTGTCAATGCCAAGCTCGTTAAGTCCCTCCTGGAACAGTGCCTGCAGCTTCTCGGGATTGTCCACGTACTCCTCGTACTCGGCTTTCACCACCTCGTCCACCTGGCTTCTGTAGGAGCTTCCGTCAAAGTTGATACCCGGAGCCACATAGCTGTAAGCCGGTTTGTATCTGCCGTAAACAGCCTCTACCATCTCCTCCTTATTAAAGGAGTACGCGATCGCCTTACGGATCTTGACATTGCTCATCAGACCGGACGGATCGTTTCCAAAACCGTTAAACCGTAATCCGATCGTTCCCGGATAATCGGTAACACGAAGCTGAATATTTCCGGCATCCGCTTCCCCGCGGTACTTCGCCAGGTAATCGCCTGCCGTCTGCAGCTGGTCAAGTTCGCCGTTGTCGAACATCGTCGCCATCGTGGAATCTTCCGGTACGATATACCAGTTTACCGCGTCCAGATGCGTGTTATCCGCATCCCAGTAATACGGATTCTTTGTCCATGTCATCTTGTTATCTTCAACGAGCTCGGTCATGCAGAACGGTCCGTTGTAAACGCAGAGCGTCCAGTCCTTGCCCCACTGATCACCGGCTGCTTCCGCGATATCCTGACGCGTCGGGTAGAGCGGCGTCGCAACAAGCTTAACCTCGAACGTCGGGTCTGCAACCTTTAAGGTCACCTGGAAGGTGTAGTCATCCAGTGCAACCGCCATCATGTCATCTGCAGAACCGGTTCCCTTATTGTACTCTTCCGCGCCTACCACATTGTAAACGAAAGATGCATAATCATATGCAAATTCCGGATTTGCAAGACGCTTCCAGCCATACTCGTAATCATGCGCAGTTACCGGCTCTCCGTCCGACCACTTCGCATTCTGACGCAGATGGAACGTATATACCGTTCCGTCCTCGGACACATCAACGCTCTCTGCACCGGCAAGAAGAAACTCCTCGCCATCGCCCTTGTTCGCATTGCGGTACAGTCCCTCATAGCAGTCCGCCATCATCCAGCGCCAGCCCATGTCCTGTACGTCGTAGTTGTTTCCGAATGACTTTGTGCCGACATTCATCACCTGCGTGTCCGCGCCGCCTGCGCTGCCGCCGTCTTCTCCGGCGCCGCCTGCCTCCGTGCTGACACTGACGGATCCGTCACTGCCAGGTGTCGCCACCTGCGTCTCGCCGTCGCCGCCGCCGCATCCGGCAAGCGTACCGGCTGCGAGCACTCCGGCAAGAAGCACTGCCCAAACCTTTTTCATGTTGTGCATAAATATTCCTCCTTGTTCTGACCCAGAAGGGCCGTTTACTTGTTCCCTGGCAGACAGTACGTCCGCCAGCCCCGTATACGAATTCCATCCTGCAATGCCGCAATCTGCTGCCTGTTTTGATTTCACATCGGTATACGGCAAAAGAAAGCAGTCCCACGGTTTAGTCACAGTGGGTCATGATCCGGATGATCTCGTCGTCCGTCTCACACATTCCCTTTGCACCAAGCCGGTAAATATTGCGGATCGTGGCTTCCGCGCCCTTTGACACGATGCCGTCTTCCGCATAAAACTGCTGACCTTCCTGATACATATAGTAACTCAGGATCCCCGCATCCACCGAGGATGCAATCTTTCCTGCACAGGACGGCTTTGCGCCGTCACAGACAATCCCTGAGACAATTGCCAGTCCGTTCACCAGCGTGTGGGAAATCTCCTTTATCGATCCCCCCAGAAGGTACGCGATCCCGCAGCCTGCCGCGCAGCCCGCGCTCACCGCCCCGCAGAATGCGGAAAGCGGTCCGATTCCGTACTTGATATGTACCGCAATCAGGTTTGACACCAGAAGCGCACGCATCAGACGATCTTTGTCCGCATCAAGCTCCCTCGCGTAAACGATCACCGGAACCGACACCGTAATCCCCTGATTGCCGCTGCCCGAATTGATCACCACCGGAAGCTCACAGCCGCTCATGCGCGCGTCGGATCCCGCCGCTGCCATGGCCTTTGCCCGGGTCTTTACATCATTCCCGTAAGTCTTTAACAGGACGCTTCCCACATTCGCACCCCAGTTGTTCGCAATTCCTTCCTCGGCAATCGCATAATTGTATGCGATCTGGCGTTCGAGCAGCTCTCTGACATCGGCGAGATCCGCTTCGTCCGCAAATGTAACGATATCTTCAATCGTGAGCAGACTCCGGTCCGCCGATCCGTCGTCCTTCGCACCGGCTCTGCCGTCTGACCCGCCGCAGCCGTCTTTTCCGGTTCGTTCTGTCTGTGCTGCATGGTCTTCCTTCTTTAACACTTTCCTCTGCCCGGCGCCGTCTGTCTCCCCTGCGCCGTCCGCACCGCAATCCTTCTGCACAACGCCGTTCTTTGCGACATAGACAATATTCGTATGGCTCTTTGCGATCCGCACAACCGATTCCTCCGCTCCCGCGGACGCCGTGATGCGGATGTCAAGCTTGTCCCCGTCCTCCATCGGCTTTATCTCAAACGATGCGGCGGACAGATAATCGCGGATCTTTGTCTTCTGCTCCTCCGTCACGCCGGCGATCACCTCGAGCACGCGGTCCGTCACGCCGGCCACGATCCCGGCTGCAGCGGCAGCCTGAATGCCTTTTAAGCCGCCCGTATTCGGAACAATCACGCTCTTGACGTTCTTGATGATGTTCCCGCTGGCCTCAATGCACAGCTTCTCTGGAAGACACCCGAGGACATCCCTCGCATATGATGCACAGTAGGCAAGGGCAATCGGCTCTGTACAGCCGAAGGCCGGTTTTAATTCTTCCTTTAAAATGTCTACATACGTCTGATACACTTCTTTTGTCAATGCCATCTCATTTGTCCTTCCAGAAATCATGCCGTAATACCTCCGGCACTATGTACGTCAAATAGTATATCACACTGCTTGCAATATGAAAAATCAGAATGTATAATAATACATATCAGTTTTTTTGATATAAAACAAAAAGCGAAAGGCGGTCCGATTTATGGAAATGAAAAACATCAGAACGTTTGTGCGCGTGGCTGAGCTGGGTAATTTTACCAGGGCCGCGCATGAACTCGGCTATGCACAATCCACCGTAACCATGCAGATACAGCAGCTTGAAGACGAGCTTAGGGTCAGTCTGTTCGCCAGGAACGGAAAACGGGTCTCACTGTCCGCGTCAGGAAGAGAATTTCTTCAATACGCTTATCAGATAATCAAATATGAGTCCATGGCTCTCGAACACTTTTCTTTCTCCGGCGAACCGCACGGCGAGTTAAAAATCGGTATTATGGAAACAATATGCGCATCCGAGTACGCAAATATGTTCCAGGATTTTCTCGCCAGACATCCGAAAATACAGATGAAGCTCCAGATCGTAACCACGCACCATGCACTTGATTACCTGGACCGCGGGCTGTTTGACCTGATTTTTCTGCTTGACAATAAAATTCTGCGCCCTGACCTGGTCACGGCGCGCGAGTATCCGGTTGACATCTCCTTTTTCTGCGCCGCTTCTCACCCGCTCGCCAGAGAAGAGCAGGTCTCGCTGGAGCGGCTGCTGCAGGAAAATTTTATCCTGACCGAAAAAGGATGCAACTACCGGCAGGTCTTCGAGAGCGACCTCGCCGCCAGGGACCAGACGCTCCGCTGCGTCACGGAGATCGGCTATTCGCAATATATCATCCAGGCCGTTACCAGACAGCTCGGCATCGGGCTGCTCCCCTCCATCACCTTAAAGGATGCGTTAAAGGAAGGTTCGATCTCCTTAATCCAGGTCGAAAATTATCAGATCCGGATGTCCATCCAGGTCATCTACAGTAACCGGAGGAGAGTATCGCTGCCGCTTCATGCGTTTCTGGACGCCCTGTGAACCGCGTCGCTTCCCCGGCACGGCGTGATGACGGGCCTGGCACGCCGGCACGCGCGGGATGAAGCGAACCAATCTCAGGGCCGGCACGCCGCCGCTGCGCCGGCGGGGTTTTGCGTTCCCCCGGCACGGCGTGATGACGGGCCTGGTACTCCGGCACGCGCAGGATGATACGGCGCTGAATGAAATGACCCGATCGCAGTTCCGGCACCCAGGCCTCACACGGGATGATACGGCGCTGAATGAAATGACCCGATCGCAGTTCCGGCGCCCAGGCACGCCGTCCGGCCTCACGCTGGCTCTGCAATCTCTGTGAGGTATTTCTCGATACTGGCCAGCTTGACGCAGATGATAAAGATCTCTGTCGCGACCGTCAGGTCCTCTAAGGACGGGTAGGACGGTGAAATACGGATCACCGAATCCTGCGGATCCTTCCCGTAGGGGAAGGGCGCGCCCGCCGGAGTCATGATCAGCCCTGCTTTTTTTGCGCGCGCCACGACATTTTTCGCACATCCCGGAAGTGTCTCATACGTGATGAAGTATCCTCCCTTCGGATGATACCAGGTTCCGATTTCAAGTCCGCCCAGCTCCCGCTCAAACGACTCCGTCACCATCTCAAATTTCGGCCGCAGAGTGGCCGCATGTTTTTTCATATGCTCCGAGATCCCGTAGCTGTCCCTGAAGAAGCGGACATGCCGCAGCTGATTCACCTTATCGTGGCCGATCGTCTGAATCTTTAACTGTTTTCTGATGTCCTCCAGGTTGTTCGGCGAAGTCGCAATTGCAGCCACACCGGATCCCGGAAAGCTGATCTTGCTCGTTGAGCAGAACTTGTATACAAGATCAGGATTTCCGGCGCGTTTGCATTCCGCAAGGATCTCGATCAGATGGTCCTGATCCAGATCGTAAAGATGATGCACGCAGTACGCATTATCCCAGTAGATGCGGAAGTCCTTTGCCGCCGGTTTTAACCGCGCAAAACGGCGCACTGTCTCGTCCGAATAGGTAATCCCCTGCGGGTTGGAGTATTTTGGTACGCACCAGATGCCCTTGACCGCCTCGTCTCTGGACACCATCTCCTCCACGATATCCATATCCGGTCCGGTCGGAAGCATCGGCACGTTGACCATCTCGATCCCGAAGTATTCCGTGATCGCGAAATGCCTGTCATATCCCGGCACCGGACAGAGAAATTTCACCTTATCCAGCCTGCACCAGGGGGTATTTCCCATCACACCGTGCGTCATGGACCGCGAAATCGTATCGTACATGATATTTAAGCTGGAATTTCCATAGATAATGATGTTGTCCGGGTTACACTCGATCATCTCCCCGAGCAGCACCTTCGCCTCGCGGATCCCGTCGAGACCGCCGTAGTTCCGGCAGTCCGTGCCGTCCTCGCAGGCGAGATCCATGTAGGAGGACAACACATCCATCATGCCCATGGACAGATCCAGCTGCTCCTGAGACGGCTTTCCCCTCGACATATCCAGCTGCAGTCCTCTCTGCTGAAATCTCTTATACTCTGCCTCAAGCGTCTTTTTTTCACTGAGCAGCTCTTCTTTTGTCAGTTCCTGATATGGTTTCATGTATGATTTCCTCCTTACTCACTGCTGTTGCAGAATGTCATTTCACTCCGCCTCTCTGTCGCTGTCTGTCGATGACAGCCAGCGCAGATGCTTTTGTATGGTTTTCTCATAGCCGTTGTCCGTCGGATGATAAAAGGTTCGTCCGACCAGGCCGTCCGGCAGATACTGCTGTTTTACATAATGCTTCGGAAAATCGTGCGCGTACAGATAGCCGTCCCCGTGCCCCAGCTTTCCCGCGGATTTGTAATGGGCGTCCTTAAGGTGCACCGGCACCGGATCCGTCATCGTGTCTCTCACCGCCGCCGTCGCCTCCCCCACTGCGAGACATGCGGCGTTGCTCTTGGGCGCACACGCCACGTAAAGCACGGCCTCGGAAAGGATCAGCTGCGCCTCCGGCATCCCGATGCGCTCCACCGCCTGGCTGGCCGAGGAGGCCACCACCAGTGCCATCGGATCCGCGTTTCCGACGTCCTCCGCCGCGCAGATCATGATCCGCCGCGCGATAAAACGGATGTCCTCTCCCGCATAAAGCATCCGGGCGAGATAATAAACCGCCGCGTCCGGATCCGAACCGCGCATACTTTTGATAAACGCGGAAATCGTGTCATAATGGCTGTCGCCTGATTTATCATATTTTACCACGCGCTTCTGAATACATTCCTCCGCAACGTCAAGTGTAATATGAATTTTCCCGTCCGCACTGCGCTCCGTGGTGAGAATCCCAAGTTCGATCGCGGTGAGCGCTGCCCGTGCGTCCCCGTTTGCCATATCCGCGAGAAAGGAAAGCGCATCCTCTTCAATGACGGCGTCATAAGCGCCCATCCCCTTTTCCCGGTCCTGCACCGCGCGCAGAATCAGCGTCCGGACATCTTCTTTTGACAGCTGTTTTAACTCAAAAATGATCGAGCGCGACAGAAGCGCCCCGTTGACCTCAAAATAGGGATTCTCTGTCGTGGCCCCGATCAGAATCACTGTCCCGTCCTCAACAAACGGCAGCAGATAGTCCTGCTGCCCCTTATTAAACCGATGAATCTCGTCGATAAAGAGGATCGTCTTTTTGCCGTACATTCCCTGACTGTCTTTTGCGCGGGCAACAACCTCCTCCATGTCCTTTTTGCCGGCAGAGGTCGCATTGATCTGCACAAAATCCGCGCTGGTCGTATTGGCAATCACCCGCGCGAGCGTGGTCTTCCCGGTGCCGGGCGGCCCGTAAAGGATGATCGATCCCAGCTTATCCGCCCGGATTGCGCGGTACAAAAGTTTATCTTTTCCGATGATATGCTGCTGACCGACCATCTCATCGAGTGTGCCGGGACGGAGCCTTGAGGCAAGCGGAGATTCTTTTTCCTTCTGCTGCTCCCTCATATAATCAAATAAATCCATGTTCCCCTGCTTTCTGTCGTCCGGTTTTCGTCTTCCTTTCCCGGCTGTCTGTCTTTCTGCACAGGCAGTCTGCAATTTTTAAAATACGCTTACAGTCCCATGGCCTCATAGGCCAGATCCCGGATCTTCGTATGGATCTCAAAGGAAGCCGCATATCCCATCACATGCTGCGCATAAAAAATGCTGATATGATTCACCGGATCGATCAGCACGTAGGCTCCCGCCGCTCCGTCCCAGCCGAATTCCCCGGCCGGACTTCTGGATACGGACGCATCCTTTAACACGCGCACCCCGAGCCCGTATTCGTATCCCGGCTTGTTCGTCTTCGCAAAATCAACAGACATCCGCCCTGTCGTATAGCTTGTGCCAAACAGCTTTACCGTCTCCTCCGCGAGAATGCGCGCACCGTTTTTTCCGATCCCGCCATTGCACAGGGCATCCGCAAACGTGCTGTAGGCATCCACGCTCCCCACAAGCCCCGCGCCGCCGCTCTCATAGCGGTCCGTGAGCTGAAAGCTGCCGCTCATTCTCCCGTCTTCCGGCAGAATCGCGCCATTCTCATCCGCCATATACATGGCGCAGACTCTCCCGCCATGCTCCCCTTTCCAGTGGAAATAAAAATCCGTGATCTCCAGCGGATCAAAGATAAAACGTCTGAGATATTCCGAAAAACGCATTCCTGAAATCACCTCGACAACCGCGGCAAGCACATCGTGTCCCAGGCTGTAGGCCCATCTGGTGCGCGGCTCGAAAATCAGCGGAAGACGTGCCATCCGCGCAACCACGGTTCTGGTATCCGCCTGGCCTCCGGTTTCCTTTTTCAGATCAAGCAGCGTCTTTGCCCCGGTGTCATAGGACATTCCCGCCGTCATGCTCATCAGGTCGATGATCCGTATGGTCTGATGCGCCAGGTGGCAGGGCGTCTCTTCGGTCGGCCAGAGACGCGGTATGCTCTCCTCCTCGAAAAAATCCGCAACCATCATACGGTCATATTCCGGCAGATACCGACGCACCTCATCGTATAATCCCAGTCTTCCCTGTTCGATCAGCTGAAGGACTGCCGTCATAGTGACGATCTTTGTCGCCGAATAAAGGCGGAACAGATGCCGGTCCGTCAGCGGTATTGTTCTGGCTTCGTCAGCGCAGCCCGCCATATGACGGTAAACCGTCTCATGTTCTCTCGTGATCCTGCAATCGGCCGCAGGGACTCCGTAAACCGGCCCGAGCGAATCGATCCATGCCGTCAGCCGTTCAAAATTCATCTGTCATTCTCCTTCCTTATGCGCCCGGGCCGCCTCACCGCACCGGGCCGCATGCAGATGCCGTCTGTCAGTACAGCTGTCCGGTCAGGCCCATGTATACGCCTGCAATGGAATTGATCAGTGTCAGAACCAGAGTGATAATACACAGAATAATCCCTGCAACCGCAAGGTTTTTCCCGCCCTTGTTTCTGCCCGTGATACCGAGAATCAGTCCGACAATCGTCACCGGATAGCCGAACAGCGGGATACACCAGGCCACAAGCCCGATACATCCGAGCACCAGGGATGCGATGGACTGGCCTTTATTCTCCGGCTGCGGGTAATTCCAGTAGCCGTTCATTCCATAACCCGGCTGGCCGCTGCCGCCTCCCTGATTTCCGTAACCGTTCATCCCGTACGGCTGACCGCTGTAGCCTCCCTGCGCTCCGTAACCCGGCTGAGTCCCGTAGTTTCCCTGGCCGCCCGGTCCATAACCCTGCCCTGCGGAACCGTAGTTTCCCTGGCTGCCCGCGTCATAGCCCGCCCCTGCGGACCCGTAGTTTCCCTGGCCGCCCGGTCCATAGCCCTGCCCTGCGGATCCGTAGTTTCCCTGGCCGCCCGCGTCATAGCCCGCCCCTGCGGACCCGTAGTTTCCCTGGCCGCCCGCGTCATAGCCCGCCCCTGCGGATCCGTAGTTTCCCTGGCCG
>CAJUNX010000019.1:20206-46580 GCA_910587865.1 uncultured Roseburia sp. | reverse complement strand
TCCCTGGCCGCCCGCGTCATAGCCCGCCCCTGCGGATCCGTAGTTTCCCTGGCCGCCCGCGTCATAGCCCGCCCCTGCAGATCCGTAGCTTCCCTGGCCGCCCGCGTCATAGCCCGCCCCTGCGGATCCGTAGTTTCCCTGGCCGTCTGCACCATAGCCCGGCTGGTTCCCGTCGCCCGATAAACCGCCGTTTCCCGCATTTGCGTCATCCCTGTCATTTAGCGCCTTTCCGCATTGTTCACAAAAAACCGCATAATCCTTATTCTCTGCATTACAGTATTTACAAATCATCAGCCTCTCTCCTTTACCTCTCAGACGGTCTTTCCACACTGCGCGTTATTACCGTGTCTCTTCTATTTTAATGCACGCATCTTTGCTTTGCAATCATTTTTGCTTTTTTCCGCCTGTTTTCCTCTATGGACAATCTTCTTCTCATCTGATATTATAAAACAAGCGATTGGTATATACCATATACCATGCAGAGCACCGGCATTTCGCATCAGGATCATTCGGTCCGTGCGGCAGTCATGCGGTCGGCTCATCCAGGATCAGGATCTGCGGATCGTTCAGAAGCGCCTGTGCGATGCCGATCCGCCTGCGCATTCCGCCCGAAAAGGTCTTCATTTTGCGGTTTTCCTCCCCGGAAAGCCCCACCAGCTCCAAAAACTCCCCAATACGATCCTCCGCATAGCGCTTCGGCAGCGCCTTTAATGCCGCCATATATCGCAGGAAACGCCCTGCGCTGTAATCCGGGTAATATCCGAATTCCTGCGGCAGATAACCGAGCAGCCTCCGGTAACCGCCCCCCATCTTTTCCACCCTCTCCCCGTCACAAAAGATCTGCCCGCCGTCAGGCGCAAGCAGCCCGCACAGCATCCGCATCAGCGTCGTCTTTCCCGCGCCGTTCTCCCCGAGCAGTCCGTGCACCCCGCGTGTAAATGTGACGGATATCCCGTCCACCGCCGCCCTCTCTCCGAATCGTTTTGTCAGTCTGTCCGCTGTCAGCTCGTACATGTTCTCCTCCTTTTCCCGCAATTTTTTCCCGCCTTCCCCTCACCGCACAGAATGCGCGCGTCAGGCTCCTTTCCGCCTTCCCTCACAGAGATTGCGGGCAGCCGCATACAGATATGCGCGCAGATTCCGGTATTCGTATCGGTCCACGCGGCGGATAAAACGGCAAAATACCTCTTGTGTCAGATCGCAGGCACTCTCGGGATCACGGATCTGCCAGATGACATACCGCAGGATCTCATCATAATAATGCGCGATCACATCTTCGAGCAGCTCCTTCTTCCCGGCTTTAATCTGCCGGATCAGCTCACGCTCCCGCCGCGGAGTATACCAGTCTTTTGTTTCTGATGTCTTCCTGTCCTGATCTCTCATCGTTTCATCCTGCCTCTGTCTATATAACGATTTTCTGCACAAAAAGGTTTAAAAAAAAGCAGGATATTTTCCTGCTTTTTCTCCTGGTCTGATCCGACCCGTTTTACAGATATCTTCTGCCTCCCTGGCCCCCTTCCACCGCCTCTTTTAATTGTTCGCCCTCATACCGCAGCTTCAGGGAAAAAAAGTCCTCCCGCTCACTTAAAAGGCGCAGAAAAATCCGATCGCCCTCCCACAGCCGCAGCTTCGGGACCTCCCGCTTCGGAACCCACACCAGCTCCCCTTCCTCGCAGAAGGGCGTCAGCTCCCCCTCATACCGGTCGGCGGTAAACAGATGCATGTATTCGGTCTCCCACCGGTCCGAGACAAACGTAATAATCCCGCGAAACCGATAGCCCGTCAGCGTCAGCCCGGTCTCCTCGTACACCTCCCGGAGCATGCATTCCTCCGGCGCCTCATCCGCCTCGAACTTTCCGCCGACGCCGATCCACTTATCTTTATTTTCATCCTGTTCCTTCCTGACCCGGTGCAGCATCAGGTAGCTTCCGCCTTTTTCTATATAACACAAGGTTGTAAGCTTCATCGATCCCCTCTCCTTCCCCGGCCACGCCGCCCGTCTCTCCTTCCGTCCGGGATATCCGCTGTCTCTTCCGGCCGGGACATCCGTCACCCTTTCCGACCGGGACATCTTCTCCTGCCGGCCTGGATATCCGCCGCTTCTTCCGGCCGGGACATCCGTCTCTCCTTCCGACAGAAACATCCGCCGCACGACATTACCAGGCAATCCGCCCTTTTACCGCGCGCGTTGCGAGAAACGCAGGGATCCCATGCTCGTGCAGATTGCCCGTCCCGTTGGTGTCCTCCATCAGATCGGTCAGGATCAGCCCCGCCTGAAGCTGTCCTCCGATCTGCTCCTCAAGCGTATGAGAGAACTGCACGCCGTCATCCAAATCGGCGAGCTCCTTCATCTGCTCCGGGTTTTTCAGCGGGTGAAACGGCAGCGAATTCACCAAAATCCGCGCCTCCTCGTCGAACAGAAAATTCATCCCGTTGTCAAGTGCATCCGCGGTGTCGCGGATCTGCCAAACACAGAACCGCAGGATTTCATCGTAGTAGTGCGCGATGAGATCCCCGAGCGGCTCCCGGTTTCCGGCCTGAATCTGCCGGATCAGCTCTTTTTCCCGCCATGGCGGGGTTCTGTATGCAGTTTTCGCCTGTCCTTTTCGTTCGTGTCGCATCTTCGGCTTTGTTTCCTCATCAATCTGAAGTATCCGGCATATCCCGTGTGCAGATACCATAAAATCATTGTTCCGGTATACTGTCTGTATAATATAACTGAATTGTCCTGGAAAAAGTTTCATTCTGTAAAAAAATTTCCTTACAAAAATAAAACCCCATGGAAACCGCAGCTTCCCATGGGGTGAACTATATGACGTTTATTCTGCATCCCTGCCGCAGGGCAGATATGTCACGCCTCCTCTCTGCCTTCCCGGATCGACTGTGCCAGGGCTTCCCAGCTCGTCTGTCCGTAGCCGTTCTGAATGTCTGTCTCCAGGATATCGATGACAACCTGGATACCGTCCGGTCCCGGGCCTGTCCTGCATGGCACCAGTTCGTCGGGCAGCACGACGACGACCATGTCGCAGCTGTCCCCGGCCTTCAGCATGGCGGCCAGGGCCACAGGATCGTTCAGGGACGGCCCTGACAGGATGGACACGTCTTCGCCTTCCGTTTCCGGGTACATGGTCATATAGATATCCAGAAGGACGTCCTCACCGTCGCTGTTAGGGTTGCCGCCGTTCCTGGTGACAGCGTAGATTACGTGGTTTTGTACTTTTTCCATGGCCGTTCTCCTTTTTCATCTTTTCTCAGGGGCGGTCTTTCCGGCAGACATCGTGGCTGATTCGGCCCGCCATGTCGCCTGGAATCGTTAGCCGATTTCTTTCAGGTACACTTCCGCAGCTTCCTCTGTCAGGCCAAATTTTTCACAGATTTGATTCAGAATAACATCTCTCGATATTTGTAATTCTTTCAAAGTTAAAACCATGGCTGCTATTCCTTTTTGGATGCCCTCCTGAATTCCTTTCTGAATCCCCTTCTCCTCCACACCCTTACTCAAATTACACATAAGCGACACCTCACTCTCCAATGACTGAGTCATCTTAATATGAAAATCTTCTTCCAGTATCTGACACTTATCCTTCGAATCCGTCTCCGTGGAAAGAAGCACATTCAGCAGTTTTAAAACATCTGTCCCGGACTCTTCCTCTTTTCCAAGACAGATCATAACCGCCGTCATCAGATCATAATCCGCTTTTGCCAAAATAATCTTTTCCGAAAGCAGCCTCTTACAGGCCGCGTCATAATTAGTTTTCTCGTCTGTCGCATGGATATTTTTCGCTATGGTAGTACGGATAGGCCTCACCTCCCGCTCCGTGCTTATATTTTATCATATCGCGCGCCGGCAGGCCACTTATATTTTTCCAGATGTCAGAAAAACCTCCCCCTTTTCGTTACATTTCACACCTGCGCCGATTTCTGCTTCTGGCCTGAAAAGTAACCCCCTTTCCGTGACACTGCCACCCTAAAGCAGAGCACCGGCCGGGCCGCCGTGACCGGCAGGCCCTCACCGCCTCCAACTGCGTCTATTCCCCCTGCAGCATATCACTGCGGCCGCCCGACCCAAACCGAGACGCCTCTTTTAACACCTCACCCTCATACCGGAGCTTTAAGGAAAAGAACTCCTCCTGCTCCTCAAGCAGCTTAAGGAAAATCTTATCCCCTTCCCACAGATGCAGCCGCTCCACCTCCCGCTTCGGAACCCACACCAGCTCTCCTTCCTCGCAGAAGGGCGTCAGCTCCCCCTCATAGCGGTCGGCGGTAAACAGATGCATGTATTCGGTCTCCCACCGGTCCGAGACAAACGTAATAATCCCGCGAAACCGATAGCCCGTCAGCGTCAGCCCGGTCTCCTCGTACACCTCCCGGAGCATGCATTCCTCCGGCGCCTCATCCGCCTCGAACTTTCCGCCGACGCCGATCCACTTATCTTTATTTTCATCCTGTTCCTTCCTGACCCGGTGCAGCATCAGGTAGCTTCCGCCTTTTTCTATATAACACAAGGTTGTAAGCTTCATCGATCCCCTCTCCTTCCCCGGCCACGCCGCCCGTCTCTCCTTCCGTCCGGGATATCCGCTGTCTCTTCCGGCCAGGATATCCGCCGCTTCTTCTGACCGCGACATCCGTCTCTCTTTCCGGCCAGAACAAATCCGCTGCACGGGCACTACCAGGTAATCCGCCCTTTTACCGCGCGCGTCGCGAGAAACGCAGGGATCCCGTGCTCATGCAGATTGCCCGTCCCGTTGGTGTCCTCCATCAGATCGGTCAGGATCAGCCCCGCCTGAAGCTGTCCTCCGATCTGCTCCTCAAGCGTATGAGAGAACTGCATGCCGTCATCCAAATCGGCGAGCTCCTTCATCTGCTCCGGGTTTTTCAGCGGGTTAAACGGCAGCGAATTCACCAGTACCCGCTCCTCCTCGTCGAACATAAAATTCATCCCGTTGTCAAGTCCCGCGAGAAGGATCCCACCGTCCTTTAAGATCCGGGCGCACTCCCGGAATATGGGCACGACCTCCTCCACGTAGCAGTTTGAGACCGGGTGGAAAATCAGGTCGAACCCGCCGTCCGAAAACGGCAGCGGTTTTGTCATATCGCCCCGGATGATGCGGATCCCATAGCCTTCGCGCTCCGCCACCATCCGCTCGCTCTCTATCTGCCGTTTCGAATAGTCAAGGACAGTACAGTCCGCGCCGAGTGCGGCGAATACCGGCATCTGCTGCCCGCCGCCGCTGGCGAGGCCCAGCACCCGCTTTCCGCGCAACTCCCCGAACCAGCGGTGCGGCACCGGTTTCGTCGGGGTTAAAAGCACATCCCAGCGCCCTGCTTTTGCGGCCTCATACACCTCATGTGAGATCGGACGCCCCCATTCCCAGCCCTCATCGACCCATCTGTCAATTGTCTTCGCATTGATCTCCTGATAATTCATAGGCTTTCCTCCGTTCTTTACTGAATCCCCGCAAACTGCGCCATATAAAGCTGATAGTACGCCCCGCGCCGCTCCATCAGCTCCGCCGGACTGCCCTGCTCTAAGATCCCGCCCTGATCGATCACAAAGATCCGGTCGGCGTTCTGGATCGTGGAGAGCCGGTGCGCGATGACAAAGCTGGTTCTTCCCGCAAGCAGCGCTTCGATGCCCTTCTGCACAAGAATCTCCGTGTGCGTGTCGATACTCGACGTCGCCTCGTCTAAAATCAGGATCCTCGGGTCCGATACCATCGTGCGCGCAAACGCGATCAGCTGCCGCTGTCCGATGGAAAGTCCCGCACCGTGCTCCTTTAGCTCCGTGTCGTATCCTTTTTCCATCTTCATGATAAACTCATGCGCATTGACCGCCTTTGCCGCGGCGATGACCTCCTCCTCCGTGGCGTCGAGCCTGCCGTAGAGAATATTGTCGCGCACCGTTCCGTGAAAAATAAAATTATCCTGAGTCATCACGCCCATCTGACGCCGCAGGCTCTCGATCGATACCCGCGTCAGATCATATCCGTCCACGGCGATCACGCCCTCCTCGATGTCATAAAACCGGCTGATCAGATTGACAATCGTCGTCTTCCCCGCCCCGGTCGGCCCCACCAGCGCGATCGTCTCTCCGGGCGCCACAGTAAAGCTTACGTCTTTTAACACCTTCGTCTCCGCCGGCGTGCCGCGGTCATAGGTGAAATTCACATGAGAAAACGTCACTTTTCCCTGAACGGGCGGCAGCTCCCTGACATTCGGCGCGTCCACGATATCCGCTTCGGTATCCAGAATATCAAAAATCCGCTCCGCCGCCGTCAGATTGGTCACCAGGTTATTATAGAAGTTGCTTAAATTCATAATCGGGCTCCAGAACATATTGATATAGGTTCCAAACGCCACCAGAAGCCCGACGGACACCTTCTCAAACCCTAAAAACCGCACGCCGGTCAGATAGAGCATCATCGCCCCGATCCCCCAGCAGAGATCGATCACCGGGCCGAACATATCCGCATACCGCACCGCATCTACATACGCCGCCTGGTGCTCATCCGTCAGTCCTCCGAAAATCTCCCTCGTCTCATCCTCCGCGCGGAAGCTCTGCACCACGGTCATTCCCGCGATATCCTCATGCACGTAGGCATTTAAGTTCGAGGATTTTTTGCGGAAAATCTGCCAGCGCTTGTGCGACGCCTTCTGCACCAGGAAAATACCGGCCATCATTAGCGGGATCGTCGAAAGCGAGGCGACCGCAAGACGCCAGTCCTTCACCATCATAATTGCAACTACGCCCATAATTGTGACAAATTCCGGAATCAGCGTCGTCACCACATTTACCAGCACATCCCTTAAGGAATTGACATCCCCGATGATACGCGCAAGGATCTTTCCGGTCGGTCTGCTGTCAAAAAAGGCAAACGAGAGCGTCTGAATATGTTCGTAGAGATCCTGACGGATTTTAAGCAGAATCTTATTGGAAACAATCGCCATCGTGTACATTCTTATTTTTACCATAATGATAAAAATAAGATTGATCACCAGTGCGAACACGCCGAGCCGGAACAGCCCCGGCAGATCGTTTTCTGCGATATAGCGGTCGATCGCCTCCTCGATCACCAGCGGATTGATCAGCGAAATCGCCACGGTCACGCCCATGCAGAAGAGCACGGCGACCACAGTGCCTTTATAATCCAGCAGATAGGAAAACAGCCGGCGGAAAATTTTCTTTTTATCGGTATTTTCCATAAATTCATCTTCACGATACGAATTTACTGCCATAACAAACCTCCCTTCTTACGCAGTCACAGTCTCTCCCAGAAACGTCCCGTACTGCGCCATATAGGTATCATAATACAGCCCCCGCTTCTCCAGAAGCTGCTCGTGTGTCCCGCGCTCGGCAATCCTGCCGTCCTCGAGATAAATGATCTCATCCGCATGACGGACCGCTGAAATCCGGTGCGCGATAATTAATTTTGTCGTGTGATCCAGATCCTTTAAGGTCTTCTGAATCTCATGTTCGGTCTCCATGTCAAGCGCGGAGGTTGAGTCGTCGAGCACCAGCACAGGACTGTGCTTCGCCAGCGCGCGTGCAATGCTGATGCGCTGTTTCTGTCCGCCGGAAAGTCCGACGCCGCGTTCGCCTACAACCGTCTTGTACTGCATTTCCATCTTCTCGATAAAATCCCCTGCCTGGGCACGCCTGGCGGCGAGACATACCTCATCCATCGGGAGTTTCCTGCGCTGCCCCATACGGATATTTTCCTCGATCGTATCCGAGAACAGAAAGACATCCTGCAGCACGACCGAGATATTGCTCCGCAGCTGTCCTAATCCGAGCTTCCGCACATCCACTCCGTCCATCTTCACCGCGCCGTCCGTCACATCGTGGAAACGCTGCAGCAGATTGATGAGTGACGATTTTCCGGAGCCGGTGGCTCCCATGATGCCGAGCGTCTTTCCCGCCGGGACCTCAAAGCTGATATCCGAAAGGATTTCCCTGCCATCCCGCACAAACGATACGTGCTCAAACGAAACACTGCCGTCCACATGCTCAAGCACCGTCGGCGCAGCCGGATCTCCGATCTCCGGCTGCTGCGCATAAATTTTCTTTACTTTTTTGTATGATGCCGCCGCGGAGGAGACATCGTTTGTCAGCCAGCCTAACATCTCCATCGGCCAGGTACAGTTTCTCGTATACTCCACAAACGCCACCAGCGCGCCCAGCGTCATCTCACCCTTCATGACAAAGACTCCGCCCAAAATCGTCGCACAGACCGGCAGCACCTTTCCCACAAACTGGAAAATCGGATAATAGCGCACCAGCGCCTTCGACTGGCGGATATTCAGCTCGTAGTAACGGCTGTTGTGGGACAAAAACTTCCTGATCTCGAATTTTTCGCGCGCAAACGCTTTTACCGTGCGCACACCGGCGAGATTCTCCTCCGCAACCGTCGTCAGCACCGCGTTTTCCTCGCTGATCTCCTCATAAATCCGGTCTAACTTCCGCTCCATCACGATCGCCACCGTTCCGCAGAGAATCATGCAGGCAATGGGGATCAGAGCCAGCTTCCGGTTCAGCGCAAACATGCAGTAAAGCACCATGCCGACATGGAAGACGACCTCAATGACAAGCATCCCGACATAGCCGAGCGCACTCCAGATCTTATCCACATCATCCTTGATACGCGCCATCAGCTCCCCGGTATTTGTGTCCTCAAAATAATTCATGGACAGCGTCTGAATGTGGTCAAACAGATCCTTCCGCATCTGAGAGCCGATCTTTGACGCGAGAAAGTCAAACGTAAATTCCTTGCTGTATCCGAACAGACAGCGGCCGATTCCGACGATCACAATCCCGACCAGAAGCTTCGTCAAAAGCTCTGTCTGTCCTCCCAGAATGACCTCGTCCACAATCCGCTGCGTGATGCGCGGATAAAGCATATCCAGTATGATCGCGGATATCATGGCCAGAACCGCAAACAGATACCCGTACCAGTAACGGCCGACATATGTATATAGTTTTTTCATACCTTTTTGTACTCCTCCTCTCACATAAGGACAGTCTTCGCTTCGGGCGATCCGGCGCCTGCACAGGCAGTCTGCATCTCTGGCTGCCCGGTGCCTGCGCCAGAACCGTCTGCGCTTCGGACTGTCCGGTGCTTCGTTCCGGCAGAACGAACCGTGGGCAGAATTCGTGCAGTCAGGCAGGGACGGATTATCTTCCTCTGCCCGCCGCGCGGCACGTGCACCGCCAAAGCGGCACGTTCCGCTGCACGGACCTGTGCAAAAAAAAGAGGATCCCCGCCGGGTTTCCTCTTTTTCTCAGAGACTGTCACGCTTCGGCGCCAGCCTGTCGAATCAAAAAAACCGCGGCAATCCTCACGATTACCACGGTATAACACGAACTCTCTCATCTTCCGAATGATACGCCTCTTATCTGTGCGCACTTCATCAGAGTCTGAAACGGTCTCCTGCCGGGGTAATTCTGTGATTCCTGTTCTGATGTTTTTTCTTCATATTATCTGCTGATTTTTTCATCATACTTACCCCTTTCTTTTATTTTTTATTACTGTCATATCTCACATCTTTTAGTATAGGCACATGTATTCTGAATTGTCAAGAAATTTCTCAATAATTACCATTATAATATTTTTATTCCCGTAAATAATAGGATTAGAATCAACGGACGGAACAGATTTCCGCAAGGAGATGTGCCCGCCTGTGATTCTACAGAACACGCGGGCACATCCGCGTCACAATACAGAACGATACGGAGGTAATTATCATGAGTGGATCGAACAATTCAGGTTCCAACACGAGCCAGATGGCTGTACCGCAGGCAAAGGAAGCGATGAACCGCTTCAAGCAGGAAGTTGCAAGCGAGATCGGTGTGCCGTTAAAAGACGGTTACAACGGTGACCTCACTTCCAGACAGGCCGGCAGCATCGGCGGCGAGATGGTCAAGAAGATGATCATGAGACAGGAAGAGCAGATGTCCGGTAAATAAATTGTTACCGCGGATAAACATTTGACAAAACGAAGTCTGTCCGAAACAGACAAAACCGGATGCCGGCGCACAATGCAGACCGGTATCCGGACATGAAAAACGTGCCGTGTCAGCAGGGACTCTGCTGCTGCGGCACGTTTTATCGTTCAGGGGATCACTCCCGGTACACAAGCCCCTTCCTCACGCCTTCCACGGTCTTATCATCCGTAAAATAACGTGCGATCTCAAGTGCAAACGGAATCGCGGTTCCCATGCCGCGGCTGGTGATGATATTGCTGTCTGTGACCACTTCCTCTTCACTGATCACAGCCCCGGTCAGTTTCTCCTCAAATCCCGGATGGCAGGTCGCCCGCTTCTGATCCAGCACGCCCGCAGCGCCTAACACACTCGGCGCCGCGCAGATGGCGCAGACGAGTTTCCCCGCCGCCGCAAAGCTTCTGATCACTTCATTCACTCCCGCATCGGCCCCCAGCTTCAGCGTTCCCGGCATGCCGCCCGGCAGGATGATCCCGTCAAGCGCATCGTAATCCACCTCGTCAGCCAGCGCATCCGCCATAAAACGGATCCCGTGGGAACCGGTCACCTCCGCTTTTCCCATAATCGAAATCATCACGATCTCAAGATTTGCCCGGCGCGCGACATCTACAACCGTAAGCCCTTCGATCTCCTCGCACCCGTCCGCCATAAATATTCCGATTTTTGCCATATCTGATTCCTCCTGTCTGCATCACTGCTTTTACCTGCTTTTTATATCCGGCCTCAAAGGGATCCGCTTATCCTCCATTATACGTGTTTTTGCCTGTATCTTCAACTGTTTCCGCGAAAAGGCTGATCCTCTCTGGCGAACCACTCCACGCAGGGCTTGCTTTCACCTGTTTTTCCCGCGCACATTCCGTGGCTCAGAGACGCCGGATCTTATCTTTCATTTTACGTTTCATCAGAAAGGACAAACATACTTTTTCCTTTCTGACTGCCAGAAACCGGATAATTCTTTCAGATATCCATGATCAAATATCAGCGGCTCTTCTTTTAAAATTTTATACTGTTCCTGTTCCGCGAATGAACCCAGAACAAAAGAACTGATGCCTGCGATCACCAAAACCGCCATTCCCAGATAACGCCATGTCAGATCATCCATAAACATGACGTAAGGGATGCCAGCCAGCGCCCAAAGCATAAAGCCAGCGCCAATACAGCCGCTCACTTTTTTCTGATTTGCAATATAGCCCGCCGCCATTTCCCTGCTTACATAATACCCTCTCTCCTTTGCGTCGCTTCGGGATGATTCCTCTTTCAGCAGATAGTCTGTGGATACTTCAAAAACATCGGACAGCTGCAGCAGCTTCTCCGTTTCCGGATATCCCTGATTGTTTTCCCACTTGCTGACTGACTGCCTGTCTGGTTGTTTTAACCTGTTCGGCGAGCGCTTCCTGCGAAAGACCTTTTTCTTTTCTTAACCGAAACAATTTTTCTCCAAATGTCATATACGTATTCTCCTTTCTTTTGACAGGTCAATCTTATCAGATCAGGCTGTCGTCGCTTTCTATCTTTTCTGAAAGGCACTTTGTCAACGCCTGGTTGCAGCTTCGTTATTTCCGGCAGAAACAGGCTTGATCTTTTTTCAAAAGCACTATACTATAATAGAGAAGCATGTAGCTGTGACGGTATGGCTGTCTGTGCGGGAGCGTCACAAATAAGCCCTGCTGGGAGATGCAAATTTGAGATTTGCGCCGCCCGGCCGCATGAACGCTCCGGAAAGGGGATTCGTATGGAAATCGAACGAAAATATCTGGTGAAGCGGCTGCCGCATGATTTGGAGACATATCCCTGCCGGGCGATCGAACAGGGATATTTAAATACGGATCCGGTCGTGCGCATCCGGAAGAGCGACGACCGGTACACACTGACATATAAAGGCTCCGGGCTGATGGTGCGGGAGGAATATAATCTTCCTCTGACAGAGGCGTCCTATCTGCATCTGCGTGAAAAGACGGACGGCATTCTGATAAAGAAACGCCGCTATCTGATTCCATACGCGGAAAAATATACCATCGAGCTGGATCTTTTTGAGGGGGATCTCGCCCCCCTGCAGCTTGCAGAAGTGGAATTTGAGACAAAAGAAGAGGCAGATGTCTTTACACCGCCGGACTGGTTTGGGGAGGATGTCACCTTTTCCTCAAAATATCACAACAGCATGTTAAGCAGGGCGTCAGGCTGATCGCATCATCCACGGGCGGAGAGTGAAAGACCGCTTCTGTCTCCGCCGTTTCAGTCAGTTCTGGGAATCATCTGAAAATCCGCCGACGATTTCAGACATGACTCTGCACTGTTTTTTGTAACACGCAATCCCAAACCGGTAAATGGTATGCATTCCGCTTTTGATCAGTGCCTCCTCATATCTCCTGTCCCTGCTCTGCTCCATCGCCTCGCAGCATCCCGCGGCAAACGCACCTTCTCTGGCATACTTTAGTTCAATGACAATACCGGTATTCTTATGCGGAATCTCTATGCTGATGTCACTGTATCCATCGCCCGATTCGGCATTTGACCGTACAATCCAGTCATCCATGTTTCCCAGTATGCCGAGCAGAACTCCGTGATAAAAATTCTCTTTCATCTCGTTTCTGGTATTTGTATCGCGGATGCTGATGGTCTCTTTCAAATATTCGGTGAATCCTTTTTCCACCGCAGCAGCATCATTTTCTTCAAATGCCCTGCAGAAATTTTTCAGTCTTTCGATATTGTCCGTACTCTTCTCCTGAAACCACTCCCGAATCTGCCTGGCAAATATCCACTCAATCTCCCTGTTTGGGATGCAAAGCTCGGTCAGCTCTCCGTCCGATCCCCCCCGCTGCGTCAGATAACCCGTCGTAAAAAGGATACTCCACAGATTATCAGGTCCGGTTTCGAGATCTCTGCAGGTCAGTTCCGGATGAATCATTTTTTTCACACTGCCGCCGTTGATCAGCAGTTCAATCTCATCTCTCGTCGTCGCATTTGCTTTTTTCAGAAGTCTTCGGATAATATCATTGCTGCTCGTGTTCACCCAGTAATTCTGCGGTTTGGTGACATTTCCGTCACGCAGATCCGCGCAATAATTCACCACATCCCAGGGGCAGTATATCCCTGTATTTCCAAACAGATACCCGTCATACCATTCCCTGATCGCATCATACTGATCCGAAAAGCCGTAATGCTTCAGCATCCGCCGCACTTCGTCGTCTGTAAACCCGAAATATTCTTTATAGCGCACATCTTTTACCGTGTATACTTTAAAATTATTCAGTCCTGAAAAAATGCTTTCCTTTGACACTCTTAAACATCCCGTCAGCACTGCGAAATAAAGGCTGTCATTTGTCTTAAATGCTCCGCTGAACATACTCCGGATCAATGCCACCATCCTGTCATAAAACCCCGCATGGTACGCCTTATCAAGCGGCACGTCGTACTCATCGATCAGTATGATCACATCCTGCCCATAATGTTTTTGTAAAAGCTGTGATAACGTCAGCAGGCTTTCTTTTAAAAGCTCGTCCGACATTGTAAACATACCTGTATGATCGATATGGATCAGCGCGCTATAAAGCCTGCGTTCCGCCTCCCCCAGTCTGTCGCTCTGCAGCAGAAAGGAAAACCGCATTGCCTCTTTTCCGATGATCCTGCGAAGCATCTCTTTTGCCTCGTCAAATGTCTCCCCCACTGTCTCCTTTAAGGTGACGAAGATCACGGGGTATTTTCCCATGTACTCCTCACAGATCTCCTTTTCCTCCGCGATCTCAAGCCCTTCAAAAAGTGCGCTTTCACTGTCCGTTCCGAAAAAATATTTCAGCATACTCATATTGAGCGTTTTGCCAAATCTCCTCGGACGTGTAAACAGATTCACTTTTCCGGGATGTTCAAGCAGCTCCCTGATCAGGCCGGTTTTATCCGCATAATAATAGTTTCGCACACGCATTTCCCTGAAATTTTCAATTCCCATGGGCAGCTTTGTCTGAGTCGCCATAACCTCCCCCCTTCCCGCAATGCTCCTGTCACGACAGCGATATCCCCGCTGCACGTCACTCCCGGCCATCCTCCATCAGCAGCCTGTACAGCGTGGGCTCCAGATGAAATTCCTCCATCATCCGTTCCACCTCGCCCAAATACCGCTTTTTTGCGGAGACCGGCACGATCTGACGGGCAGAGTCCCTTCGCACGGCACGGATCAGGATATTTTTCGGGGTGTGCGCAAAATCGACAAACTCCAGAAGCTGCGTCTGATATCCGCAGTACTCGAGGAGATTTCCCCGGATCGCATCTGTCACCAGCGCGGAAAACCGCTCTTTTATAATCCCATAGCGTGTCATCAGTGCATAATCCTCTGTGCGGATCTGGCGGTTACACTCATGCTGACAGCAGGGCACGGAAAAAATCATTCTCGCTCCCCAGCGGACCGCATGGTACAGCGCATAATCTGTCGCCGTGTCGCAGGCGTGGAGCGTCACCACCATGTCCACGGGTGTATCCGACCGGTACACACTGATGTCCCCCACCTCAAAATGCAGTCCCCCGTACCCGTATTTCTGCGCGGCCGCATTGCAGTCCGCAATCACATCCTCCTTTAAATCAAGTCCTGTGATCTGCACGCAGCGTTTCCGTATCTGTGTAAAATAATAGTACAGAATAAAGGTCAGGTAGGACTTTCCGCAGCCAAAATCGATTATCCTGAGGCTCTCCTGCTTATCATCCCTCACCGCGTCGTCGATCAGTTCCAGGAAACGATTGATCTGACGATATTTGTCGTACATGGAGCTCACGACGTTTCCCTCCGCGGTAAAGATCCCCATATCGACCAGCGGAGGGATCAGCATCCCCTCCTTCAGCAGATAATTCTTTTTCCGGTTGTGGGACGTCTGATCTTTTGCCTTGTGTTCCAAAGCCGCTTTTGTCTTATAGGTCACGGCTCCTTTTTTCGAGCAAAGCAGAATATGCTCTCTCGTATCATCCCAGGCGTTTACCTGAAGATATCTGCCCACGGCCGTTTCCGTCAGATAGTCCGTCAGCTCCTCCGCAGAAAAATTCTGATGGAACACCTGCGTTTTCGTATAGGCGGCCGCCTGATAGCCGTTTTTCTTTTTTTCCACCACGATTTTCTGATGCGGAATCTCCCTTGCGGCCGGTTTGCTTAAAATGATTTTCCAGGGACCGGCCGCAGCGAGCCGTTGTAATTTTTCCTGATACGATGCCGCGGCAGACTCGTCATGCACTGTCATACTGTCCTCCCTTTCCCGGCGGGCGTGCTGCCGTATACCGGCAGACTTTTACCGAAGCCGCACCGCCTCATAGCGCTGCTTTGTGCGGATACAGTTTTTCAGCTGCTCATAGCGGTCGCCGATCTCGCCCTCCGGGATCACCACGTCCATCACGACCGCCATATTATTGATCAGATGGTCGTTTACCTCATCGCGCATGGACAGAAGGATCTGATAGCGCTCCTCGAGATCGTCCGCGTCCAGAAACGCCATCAGTTTCGGATTTACCGCCCCGTCCTGCGTTCCCGTACGTTCGGCCCCCGGCTCCTCCACGCGCTCAAACCGGCAGCTCTGCGCCGCATCCGGATATTTCTCACGATCCACCCTGCTCAAAAACATGGCAAGCGGCCTCGCATACACCTCCCCGTTCCCGTCCTGCGCCTGATAAATCACCAGCCGCTCTCCGGTTTCCGAGTGCGTCGCCACCGTGATCACCCGGTACAGTCTGTTTTTAAAATGGCGGTATATCTCTCCGCCCTGCGGTTCTTTCTGCATGATTCTTTTTTCCTCTCTTTCTCCCACATTTATTCCGTCTGCATCGGATCCTGCCGCGCTTCGCGGGCCGGCGTTCCGATTCGTATCAGTTTCCCGCGGATCCCTCATACTTTCCGAGCATCTCCACTCCCTCCGCGACAAAATCACGTGTGGAAACGGGCCGGACCTGATATCCCATGATCATCAGATCGGCAACCTCCCGCATCAGCTCACCGGATTCTCTTAAGTCCGTCATACCGGTCAGGCTCCCGTAATCCGCCAGACCGCCGGCAAAACCTCCCGCCGCATTCATCAGAAGCTCCAGCTCATCCGTCTCATTCTCCCGGACATTTGCGGCTGCACGGCTTAAAATATCGCTCTGTGCCCTTTGTCCTCCGGCATTCTGCGCGCCGCCGGTTCGATTCCCGGGCCGACCGTAACGCTGTTTATTTCCTGCCGGCGGGTTCCCGCCGCGCTGCCGGTCAGCCCCCTGTCCGTTTCCTGCCGGCTGGCCGTAACGCTGCCGGTTCCCCGCCGACGGGCTCCCGTAGCGCTGCTGCAGCCGGTTCTTTAACTCCTGCTGCGAGTCTCCCTGCCCGGCTGAAGCCTGATATCCGCGGTCTGTGTCCGGCTGCGGCCGGCCGCCGCTGCCGGTTCCCACCGGCCGGTATCCCTGCTGCTGTCTCTGCATTCCGTAGTTCTGCGCCGTTCCCCCGGCATTTCCCACCGGCCGGTATCCCTGCTGCTGTCTCTGCATTCCGTAGTTCTGCGCCGTTCCCCCGGCATTTCCTCCCGGCCGGTATCCCTGCTGCGCATCCCTGTTCTGCTTCTGCACCTGCTGGTATATCACGATTGCGATAATCATGATCCATATGACTACATATGCCATTCCTTCTGTCCCTTTCTTCCTTATCCCGTCCTGTTTCCCCCGTGTGGTTTGGCGTTTCGCGCCCGTTTCCTTCACGAACGCAAAAATCTCCTTTTGTACTATGTACAAACGCTCCTGATCATATTATAATATTTTGGAAAATGTTTCACAACCGAAAAATAAGATTCGGAGGAAAATCCCATGCAGTCACAACAGACAACCGGCGCTCCGTCTATCGGATCGTTTTCATCTTCTTTTTTAAAAAGGCTCTCCGGCATGCAGCTGATCGCAGTCGGTTTTTTCCTGCTGATCATGCTGGGAGCATTTCTTCTGATGCTCCCCATCTCGTCCCGTGACGGAGAAATCACACCGTTTATGACCGCCCTCTTTACCTCCACGAGCGCCTCCTGCGTGACCGGCCTGATCTTAGTCGACACTTTCACGCACTGGTCCGTATTCGGGCAGATCGTACTGCTCTGCCTGATCCAGGTGGGCGGGCTTGGCTTTATCACCATCGGAACCGCGGTTTCCCTGATGCTGCGCCGCCGGATCGGCCTGAAACAGCGCGGCTGGATCAGAGAGAGCTTCAATGTCCTTGACATCGGCGGTGTCGTCCGTCTGATCCGGCTGGTGCTGCGCGGCACCTTCTTTTTTGAGGGTGTCGGCGCCGTGATCCTGACCATCCGTTTTTACCCGAAGATGGGGCTTTTACAGGGCATTTACTACGGCATCTTTCACTCCGTCTCCGCCTTCTGCAACGCGGGCTTTGACCTGATGGGATGCTACGAGCCGTTTTCTTCCTTTACCGCATACTACGACGACCCCGTCGTCACGGTTACGCTCGGCGCACTGATCTTAATCGGCGGACTCGGCTTTATCGTCTGGAGCGATCTCGCGCGGTACCGTCTGCATTTCCGCAAATATGCACTGCAGACAAAAATGGTGCTCGCCGCCTCGGCTTTTCTGATCTTCGGCGGGATGCTGCTGTTTTACCTGATTGAGGGAAACCGCCTGTATGCGGACATGGATCTTTCGTCAAAGCTGTGCTGCTCCTTTTTCTCCGCGGTTTCCCCGCGTACCGCGGGCTTTAACACCACGGATACCGGCGCTCTCTCCGAGGGCGGCAGGCTGCTCACCATCCTTCTGATGTTTATCGGCGGCGGCTCCGGTTCCACGGCCGGCGGTCTTAAGATGGCCACCGTTTTTGTCCTGCTGCTGCATCTGCGCTCCACGCTCTCGCGTTCGACGGGCACCAATATTTTCGGCAGACGCATCGACGACGCGACCGTGATCAAGGCCAGCGCCCTTTTGTGCACGTATTTGACCTGCAGTCTCACGGCGACCCTTATCATCTGCAGCATCCAGAATTTTGCAATCGGCGACGTGCTTTTTGAAGTGATTTCCGCGGTGTGCACCGTCGGCATGACGACCGGCATCACGGGAAAATTAAACCTGATCTCACAGATCATCATCATCTTTCTGATGTATATCGGCCGGCTGGGGAGCCTCTCGTTTGCGCTTTCCTTCACCGACCATAAAAAAACGGCTCACGTGATGCAGCCGGTGGAACAGATCAATATCGGATAAAAAAGCAGCCTGACGGCTGCAGAAATGAGGCAATCAATGAAATCAATGTTAATTATCGGACTCGGACGTTTCGGAACCCATCTGTGCATGGATCTCTCCCGCCTGGGCAATGAGATCATGATCGTGGATCAGGACGAGGCGAAGCTCGAGGATCTGCTGCCCCATGTGGTCAGCGCCAAAATCGGCGACTGTACCAATGAAAAAGTGTTGAAAAGTCTGGGCATCGGCAATTTTGACATCTGCTTTGTGTGCATCGGCAGCAATTTTCAGAGCAGCTTAGAGATCACCAGCCAGTTAAAGGAGCTCGGCGCAAAATATGTCGTCAGCAAGGCAAACCGCGACATCCACGCAAAATTCCTGTTAAAAAACGGGGCGGATGAGGTCATCTATCCCGACCGGGATATCTCGGAAAAAGTTGCCGTACGCTTTTCGGCGAATCAGGTCTTCGACTATGTGGAATTAGACAACGGTTACTCGATCTATGAGATCGCGCCGCTGCCGGAGTGGGTCGGCAAATCCATCAGGGAGGCCAATGTCCGCGCCGCCTACAACGCAAATATCATCGGCATCAAAGACGAGGGCGGCATGAAGCTGATGCCCGGCCCCGATTATGTCTTCCAGAAGAACGAACATCTGATGATGATCGGACATCAGAGGGATATCGAAAAAATCGTGCGGCGGCTATAGTGTTTTGCCCGAAAAAATCGGCGCACACACCGGGATCCGGTCTGTGCGCCATGCGTTCATAAAAACGTCAATTGCTTTTCTTCCCTTTTTCCATTCTTCTCTTTTATATCCTCCCTCTCCGCTGTTCCAGTTCCCGGCAGATCCGGTCATATTCTTCCTCGTCGAGCCGGTATTTCTTTTGATACATCACATACGAGATCAGCATCAGCACACACGGGATCACAGTCATCGTGACAAGCAGCCCTCTGCTCTGTCCTGCCGTCACCCCGCTGTGCGCGCCGCCTGTCGTGCCGAAGATCACGCCTGAGATCGCGGTCAGCTTCTCCTCCTCCGTGATCAGCCCCTGCGCGCACTGCCGCTCAAGCCCGGAGATCTGATTCGTGTAACCCGTGACGCCGAACATCAGATAAATCCCTGCGGTAATCGCCACAATCAGGGCGGAGGCCAGCTTGGTAATAAACGGGCGCAGAGAGGTGATGATCCCCTCGTCCCGGACGCCGAACTGATATTCATTGTACTCCACCGTGTTCATAATCGAGATCATCATGATCAGATAATAGCAGTACTGCCCGAAATTCGATATCATATATCCGATCAGAAGCATCCAGTAACCTGCCATTCCCGCGCCGAACGGCAGGGAAGAAAGCATCAGCACATACCCCGCAGCCGAGAGCACGGCCATCCGTCCCATCAGCTTTTTTCTGTGTACCCGCCTGCCGATGACCGGGTAAAAAATCATCAGAAACGCGGTCGCCGACATTCCTACCGTGTTAAACAGAGAATACAGTCCGCCGTCATAGCCGTAGGTAAAATAGATGTAGGTCGATCCGAGTCCGCCGATCACCAGCCCGTTTCCGATCTGCTGGATCAGAAAAATCACCGCGATCCACACCAGCTGATCATTTCTCGCGATCGTGCCAAATACCCCGGCCAGCGAAAACTTCTGTTTCCCGGCATCTCTGGATGCCGCAGCTCCTCCCTGTTTCCCGGCTCCGTCAGCATCCGCCGCGGCCGGCGGCTCCCGGTGCTCCCGCACCCCGAAAAGCGTAAATAATAAAAACAGCGGCGCGAGGATCGCGATCACCAGCGCGATCCGCCCGTAAGCCACCTCTGTGCTGCCGCCGATCGCCAGTGATCCGGCGGTAAACAGCGGGATCAGGATCGACGCAAGCGTACCGCCGATTCCCGCAAACAGCGTGGTCCGGGAGGTAAACCGGTTCCTCGTATCCGCGTCCGAGCCGAGCGCCGGAATCATGCCCCAGTAGGAAATATCTCCCATCGTGTAAGCAATGCTGAACGCAAAATACGTCACCCCGAAAAACCACACGAAGCTCCAGCCCTCCAGCCGGACATTAAACATCAGATAGATTACGACAGACGTAGATATCATGCCGGCCACAATCCAGGGCTTGAATTTCCCGTATTTCGTTTTTGTCCGCTCGATGATATTTCCCATCACCGGATCATTCAGCGCGTCAAATACTCTGGCCGCGACCATAATGCCCGTGATCGCCGCGACCTGCGCTCCGTTTAAGGCATGCGTAAAAAGTACAAAGGTCAGCAGATAGCTGCTGATCAGACTGTACACCGCATCCCGCCCGACGGTTCCCAGCGGGAAGAAGATCAGATTCCGTTTTGTGATTGTTTCCTTCTCCATTTCTCTTCCTTTCTGCCGCCGTTATTCAGGCTTCTGGCTGCGCCGGTCCTGCGGCGCCTTCCATGAAGTAAAGCCTCGACCCGAAATCCTGCATCACACGCGTGTCGTTCCCGAAACCGACGGATCCGAACGCCTGCTTCAGCTTCACCCCGTGGTACATCAGCGTATCGCCGAAAATCAGACTATCCTCCGTCTCCCCCTCCAGTTTCACAAACTTCGACGCAATTGATTCGACCATGGAATCCTGCCGGATATGGACCGGCGCAATCATGTTGACCAGTCCTCCGAATTCCTTTAAATGATACTTCTGTCTCACATTATAAAAATGATAGCGCAGATCCTCCTTTAATCCCTTTGCCCGGTAATACGCAAACGAATCGTTCGGAACCACAAGCTTCTGAAACAGCATTCCGACTGCCCTCGTCTGATCCGGCGACACACAGGTCCACTCCATCGTATTCTGGCTGCTGACCCCGATCGACGTGTGATAACCATCACCGGCTGCCGCGCTGAAATTTCTCCCGCGGTAAAAATTACCGAACTGAAGCACACCGCGCCATTTTTTATACAGCGCGATCTGTTCCTTTACGATCTGCATCTGTTCCTTATCCATGTCGCAGAAATTGCACTCGTATCCGAAGACACCAAACGCCGCTACGGAAAACCGCGTCCACAGCGGCGTGTTCCGCAGGGTCTGATGGTTCGGGCAGGCCGAAACATGGGCGCTGACCACAGACATCGGATAGCCGTAGCTGTAGCCGTTCTGAATCTCGGCACGGCAGAGCGCATCCGTGTTGTCACTGGCCCAGATCTGCGGAAAATAACACAGGATCCCAAGGTCAGACCGGTTGCCGCCCGAACTGCATCCCTCAAAGAGAATCTTTGGAAAACGCTCCGTCAGCTCCTTCATGCAGCGGTACAGCCCGCACACATAGCGATGAAACACTTCCCCCTGCTGATCCGGCAAAAGCGCCTTCGAATACACATCCGAGAAAATCCGGTTCATATCCCACTTCACGTAGGAGATCTCCGCCGACCCGAAAACCTTTGACATCTCCTCAATGATATAGTCCTGCACGGCCGGGTTCGCCAGGTCAAGCACGCGCTGATTTCTCCCCTCGGAATGATCCCGCCCCGGGATATCCATCGCCCATTCGGGATGCGCGCGGTAGAGTTCGCTTTCCACATTGACCATCTCAGGCTCCACCCAGATGCCGAAATCAAGTCCGAGCGCACGCACCTTCTCACACAGACGTTTTAAACCGCCGGGAAGCTTCTTTTCATTGACCGCCCAGTCCCCGAGCGAGCGCGTGTCGTCCGTCCGGGTTCCGAACCACCCGTCGTCCATGACAAAAAGCTCGATCCCGGCCTCCTTCCCGGCCTTTGCCAGCCGCAGGAGCTTTCTCTCGTCAATGTCAAAATAAGCTGCCTCCCAGCTGTTTAACAGCACCGGACGCTCCTTTTTCTTCCAGATTCCGCGCACGATGTGCTCCCGGACAAAACGGTGCATATGAAGGCTCATCCCGTTAAATCCCTCATGCGAAAACGCCATCACCGCCTCAGGCGCCTCAAACGACTCCCCCGGATGTAACCTCCAGGAAAACGACTGCGGGTTGATCCCGGCCGCCAGTCTCGTCTTTCCGAAGCTGCTGACCTCGACGGACTCATAGTGATTCCCGCTGTAGATCAGATTCACGCCCCAGCAGTTTCCCGCGTCCTCCGTCGTATGCGGCTCCGAAAGCATGACAAACGGATTCGCCCGGCTCGAGGACACCCCCGCACAGGAAGCGTTGACGTGGCGTCCCGTCTGCACTCTTACATCGGTACGCCGCATCTCGCGCGCCCATCCCCCGGTAAACGTGGTAAACACATAATCCGGCGTCGGAAAATCCAGCATCAGGCTGAAAAGACGCCGGATCGTCACCGCCTTCCCGCTCTCATTGATCAGCTTTGCGCTGCGCGCGATCACGTCGCAGTCCGGATACACGTAATAGTGCAGCTCTAAGATCAGCCCGTGCGTCATTTCCTTTAACCGGACGCTGAGATGCTCCGTCCTGCCGCCCTCCGTATAGGAGCCCGGAAGCGTGGCATATTCCGGCTTCGTGTCCGTGATTTTATACGAATCAAAGAGAAAATCCGAGGTAGCGCTGCCGTCCTCATAAATAATCTCGACAAACGTCTCCCGGATATCTCCCTTCCCGAAAGAGGACATCTCAAGACATGCGTCCTCTAAACTGAACCCCTTGTGCCCGTCCCCGTAATAAATGGTATTTCCGGGCGCAAATGCGTGCTTTTCCCGCAGCGGCGCATCATTGCGGAAATGAATCCGCCTCCCGTAATGCAGATGCTCCAGATGCCCCGTCTCCGTCACCCCGAAAACATAAGAGGTCTGCGCTGTTTCCAGCGCAAAGACCCCGTTTTTTTCTGTTATCATATGGTTACCTCATGCAAATGTCTCTGCCACAGTCGCAAGAAGATCGCGGATCGGTAAATGCTGCGGACACTGCTCCTCACACTTGCCGCAGCGGATACAGTCGTCCGCTTTTCCCTTGTCCGCGGTGTGGAATTTATAACTCTCTTTCCGCGCGTCGCTCATCCCGAACTGCACCGTCAGGTTATAATCGTCAAACACATCCGGGATCACGATCTTTTTCGGACAGCCCTCCACACAGTAACGGCATTTCGTGCAGTCGATCGTCGGCATTTTCGCAAGCTCCTCCACGACCTTTGCCACCGTATCCTTCTCGACATCTGTCAGCGGCACAAACTCCTTCATATATGAAATGTTGTCGAGCATCTGCTCCTCGTTCGACATTCCGCTCAGGACCACCATCACGTTGTCTAAGGACGCCGCATAGCGGATCGCATAGGACGCAAAGGAGGCATCAGCGTCAAGAGCGCGAAACAGCTTCGCCGGCTCCCCATGCAGGCTCGCAAGCGTACCGCCGCGCACCGGCTCCATCACGATCACCGGAACGCCGTGCGCCACAGCCGTCTCGTAGCATTTCCCCGCCTGCACGGTCGCGGAATCCCAGTCGTAATAATTGATCTGCAGCTGCACGAACTCCATCTCCGGATGCTTCGTCAGAATCTCATCCAGCACATCCGCGGTATCGTGGAATGAAAATCCGATGTGACGGATCTTTCCCTCCGCCTTCATCCTCTGCGCAAACTCAAACACGCCCTTCTTCCCGATATCCGCCACGCGGTCCTTACTCAACGCGTGCAGCAGATAAAAATCAAAATATTCCACCCCGCAGCGCTCTAACTGGATGTCAAAATACTTCTGGCAGTCCTCCTCCTTCTCAATCAGCCAGACCGGAAGCTTGTCCGCAAGAAAAAACGACTCCCTGTCATAGCGCTCCACGATGCAGCGGCGCACCGCCTCCTCGGATTTCTGGTTGTGATACGGATAGGCCGTGTCAAAATATTTGAATCCCTGCTCCATGTAGGCGTCCACCATCCGGCAGACCGCCGCGTCATCGATGTCCTCCGTTTTTCCGTTTAATACCGGCAGACGCATACATCCAAACCCCAGTTTTTTCGGCATCAGTTTCTTTAAGTCTTCCATTTTTCTTCCCCTTTCCTGTCTCTTTTATCCCGGATCTGCTTCTGCACTGCGGCACAGATCCCATGTCCGTTTCCGCTGTGTCCCCGGCTGTTCCGCGCCGCAGATCCCATGTCCGTTTCACGGCTTCTCCTTCATTGTCCCGCGCCGCAGATCCCATATCCGTTTCACGGCTTCTCCTTCATTGTTCCGCGCCGCAGATTCCATGTCCGTTTCCGCTGTGTCCCCGGCTGTTCCGCGGCGCATGTATACATGCAGATATACATACTGCCTTCTTATAAATACCTACATCCCGCAGAATGCTTCCACATGTTTCGCGATCTGCGCGAGACTCTCCTCCCAGAAGGCCTTCTTTGTCAGGTCAATCCCCATCATCGCACCCGCTTCCTCCATCGTGACGCAGGGTGTTGCATGCAGCATCGCCTTATATTTTTCTACAAACATCTCTCCCTCTTTTAAGAACAGGCTGTAAAGCCCGAGCGCAAAGAGATTGCCGAACGCATACGGGAAATTGTAAAAGCTTAAGCCGGCGCTGTAATAATGACTCTTGCAGACCCACATAAACGGGTGCAGATACGCAGGATCAAGCCCGTCGCCGTACGCCTCTTTCTGCGCCGCGAGCATCATCTCCTTTAAATCGTCCGCCATCAGAAATTTTTCCTGACTCTGCTCAAAGACAGCCGTCTCGAACAGATACCGGGAGTAGATGTCCACAATGCACTGCGTCTGCTCCTTTAAGTCATTCTCGAGCAGATTCAGCCGCTCCTCCCCCGTCGCAGTGCGAAGCGCCGTCTGTCCCAGATGCACCTCGTTAAACGTCGACGCGGTCTCCGCTACCGGCATCGGATAATCCTGATTGAGCGGCCTCTCGTTCTCGATCTGACGGTTGTGGAACGCGTGGCCCAGCTCATGCGCAAGCGTCCCGATCGAGCCGAAGTACCCGTCGTAATTCGTCAGGATACGGCTCTGCTTTAAGCAGGAAATCCCCGCACAGAACGCGCCGCCTTCCTTTCCTTTTCGCGGATAAAAATCGATCCACTCCTCCTCAAACGCCTGCTTCATCATCGCGGACATCTCGGGCGTAAAGCTGTCGAATGTCTCCAGCAGATAATCCCTCGCCTGCTCAATCGTAAACGAGCGGTCCGCCTTCCCGACCGGCGCGAACAGATCGTACCACGGAAGCCCGTTTTCATGGCCCAGAAGCTCCCCCTTTTTCCGCAGATATTTGCGGAACACCGGCAGATACTCCCGAATCGCCTCCATCATGGCATCCAGCGTCTCGCGCTTCATCCGCGCTTCCTCCAGTGTCATCGCGAGCGGAGAGGCGTATCCCCGTTTTCTGCATAACATCGTCACCTGATTTTTGATGTGATTGAGCGAAAACGCAACCGAATCCTTAATCTTCTCATACGCTGCCAGCTCGGCCTCATACGCCGCTTTGCGCACCGTCTGGTCCGGATTGTAAGCGTGGTTGCGGATCTCGGAAAGCGTCGCCTCACCGCCGTCATAATCCACCTTCACCGTGGAAGTCAGATAGGACTGCAGCTGACCCCAGGCCGATCCGCCGCTCATATTCATCGCGGAGACCATCTCCTCCACCTCGTCGGAGAGCAGATGGGACGCTTTCTCCTTAAGCCGTGCGAGATACGCGCGGTACGCCCCGGTGATCTCACTCTCTTCTGCCAGCGCATCCACATCCGGGATCCCGGCAAGCAGCTTCTCCATCGCCGCCTCGGTCGGCTTTCTCTCCGCCTCCAGCTTCATCAGACGGTTCATCTGCGCCATCAGATTCCCGTCCTCCGTATTCACGGACTGCCGCAGCGCGATATAGCTGCCCAGCTTCATCTCCAGTCTGCTGATTTCCTCCAGACAGGCCAAAAGCCCCTCGGCGCGCTCCCTCCAGTCCTGCTCCTTTGCGCGCTCCAGACACGCAGCGAATTCCCGCTGTGCATCGCACAGCGCGGCAAAATCTTTCTCATAGGCCGGATCCTCCAGTCCTTTATAGATTCCGTCCAGTGACCATTCCGTATTCATCGGTCTTCTTCTCCTTCCTTTTCCTCACATTTTCCCGGCATATCACGTCCCGTGATGAATCATCTCCCACACACGCGGCTTTATTCCCCGGTTCTTCCCCGCCATGCCCCGCATTTTCACGCCTCTTCTCCGGCGTCTTTGCGATTTCCCGGTTCATCCGCTTTTTGCGGAACTTACCGTCTCTTTTGAGGCATATCACGTCCCGTGATGAATCATCTCCCACACACGCGGCTTTATTCCCCGG
>CAJUNX010000019.1:0-20106 GCA_910587865.1 uncultured Roseburia sp. | reverse complement strand
TTACCGTCTCTTTTGAGGCATATCACGTCCCGTGATGAATCATCTCCCACACACGTGGCTCCGCTCCCGCCTTCCGGCAGTCGCGCAGGAACGCATCCAGAAAATGCTCCTTCGTGTAGGCGCTGACAAACTGATTCCTCTGCTCGTTTTCCATCTCCGCGAGAGATCCCCTCTCCTCGTGACCGAGATAGTACGCCAGTGCAAAAAAATCCGGCGCAGTAAAGCCGGACACGTCATCCATCACAGCCTTCGCATTCTCCAGCTCGCTCCGCAGCATAATCGCCTGCATACCGGTCGAATCCGTCCCGTATCGCGCGGCCATCTGCGTGATCCCGGCGACTGTTGAACCGAAATCCGCATCGTCTTCCCGAATCAGGCAGTCATGGCAGACGCCTCTCAGCTCCGTCAGCAGCTCCTGTAAACTCACCGCAACCTCATTTGCCGGACTCTCGCCCATGCACTCGGACAGACGCGCAATCGACTCCCTGGCGCGCTTTAAATGCCTGCGCGCTTCCTCATAGCCGGCTGCCAGACGCTCCCGCCGCTCCAGGGTCTCCTGCAGTTCCTTCACATACTCCGCGGTCTTCCCCTTCGGGACGCCGGCAGCGGTCAGCTGACGGCGCAGCTCCTTTAACCCGGCCTTTAATTCTTTTTTCTGTTTCCCCGACTCCCTGCGATCCGGATTCTTTGCGGAAAAATTCATGGCAGCCTCCATATGTAAGCCCCGCGAATACGGGATACTGTGATGCTGTCTTCTATTATAAAGATTCCGTGGCAATGAAACAACCATTTTCCTAAAAATACCGAAAAAAGAACGCCCACAGCGCCAGCCCGAACACACCGATCACCAGAAGCAGCGCCGGCACAAAGACGATGAGCGCCGCAATAATCATGGCCGGCCGGTCGCTCTTCTCCAGTGTCACATCCTCCATGCGTTTTTCGAATTCTTCCTCCGCGCGCTCCACATCAAGCACGCGCCTTACTTTTTTTAAAAACATACTGCCTCCCCATCCGCCAGCCGCTCAGTCCCCGCACGGAAAATGACAGGCCGACAGATGACCGTTTCCGTAATCCGTAAGCTCCGGTATCTCCTGCCTGCACTTCTCTTTACACTGCGGGCACCGGGTGTGAAATTTACAGCCCAAAGGCGGATTCACCGGACTCGGGATATCCCCTTTGAGCAGGATCCGCTTCCGGCTCCCGTTCCCGGTGTCCGTCGTCGGAATTGCGGAGAGCAGTGCCTTTGTGTACGGGTGCAGTGTCCGCGCGAACAGCTCCTCCGTCGGGGCGAGCTCCACGATGTTCCCGAGATACATCACGCCGATGCGGTCGCTGATATATTTTACCACGCTTAAATCATGCGTGATAAACAGGTACGTCAGATGCTCCTGTTCCTTCCGCTCCATCAGCAGATTTAATATCTGGGACTGGATCGAGACGTCCAGCGCGGACACCGCTTCGTCACAGACCACAAAACGCGGCTTTAAGGCAAGACTTCTCGCGATCCCGATCCGCTGCCGCTGACCGCCGGAAAACTGATGCGGATATCTGCCGAACATATACGAATCGAGCCCGCACTGCTTCATCACCAGCATCACATGCTCCCGCAGAGCCGGATCCCCCTTTTTATAAATCCCGTGCGAGGTAAGCCCCTCGGCGATAATCTGACCTGCCGTCATCCTCGGATTCAGCGAAGAATACGGATCCTGAAAAATCAGCTGCAGCTCCCGGCGCAGTCCGCGCATCGTCTCCGCCGGAAGCTCCTTTAAATCCAGCATCTGACCGTCCTTTTCATACAAAATCCGACCGTGCGTCTGCGGCGTGAGCTGCAGTATCGTCCTGCCGAATGTCGACTTACCGCAGCCGGACTCGCCGACCAGGCCCAGAGTCTCTCCCTCATAGATATCCAGCGAAATCCCGTCATTTGCCCTCACATACTTCTGCTCCTCGCGAAAGCCCGTTTTCTTTACCGGAAAATACTGCTTCTCGTCCCGGATGCGCAGCAGCACTTTTTGTTCTGTCTGCATGTTCCATCTCCTCTCTGCCGCCCTGCGGGGACGGCGCAGCAATCTGCACGCCGCTCATCATAAAAAACGCCGCCACTCGCTTTTTCCTCCGTTCGATACGGGCAGCAGTGTGTACGCGGCTCACGCATAAAAACACCGGATCCAGTGTCCCGGCTCCGCCTCCGCGAGCTTTGGCTCTTCCTGCCTGCACCGTTCCTTACAGTCCTTACAGCGATCCGCAAATTTACACCCCGCAGGCAGGTGCAGCGGATGCGGGACAGCGCCGGGAACCGGTTCTAATTTCTCTCCCCGCGGTGTGTCCAGCCGCGGGATGGACGTCATCAGCCCCCTGGTGTAAGGATGCGCGCGGCTTTCCTCCGCAAATATCGTTTCTGCCTCCGCCATCTCCACCACCTGACCGCAGTACATCACTGCGACACGGTCCGCCATCTCATTGATCACGCCCAGGTCGTGTGTGATAAATAAAATCGAGGTGCCCAGCTTTTGTTTCATCTCGTTCATCAGCGAAAGAATCTGCGCCTGGATCGTCACGTCAAGCGCCGTGGTCGGCTCATCCGCGATTAAAAGCTTCGGCCTGCAGGCGAGCGCCATCGCGATCATTGCGCGCTGCCGCATCCCGCCGGAGAGCTGGAACGGATACTGCTTTGTCACACGCTCCGGATTCGGGATCTGCACCTCTGAAAGCATCCGCACCGTTTCCTCCGCCGCCTGTTTCCTGTTCATCCCCTGATGAACCCGAAACACCTCGCCAAGCTGCCGCTCCAGCGTAAAAACAGGGTTTAACGAGGTCATCGGCTCCTGAAAAATCACCGAGATCTCATTGCCGCGGATCTCATACATCTCCTTTTCCGAACAGTGCAAAAGATCCCGCCCGTCAAAGCGGATCCCGCCGCTTTCGATATACCCGTTGCTGTCCAGAAGCCGCAGAATGCTCATCGCGGACACGCTCTTGCCGCTCCCGCTCTCCCCGACGATTCCCAGCGTCTCGCCGGCTTCCAGCGAATAGGTCACATCGTTGACCGCCTTTACGATTCCTCGTTTTGTCTGAAAAAATGTATGCAGATGTTCCACCTCAAGCAAACTCATCCGTCGCACCTACCTTTCCCTGGATTTCGGATCAATGGCATCGCGCAGCCCGTCGCCGATACAGTTGATGCTGATCGTGCAGACCGCCAGCACCAGCGCCGGAAATACCCAGCGCCACCAGTAGCTCTCGATCACGGTTGCGCTGCGCGCACCGTTTAACATATTCCCCCAGGTCGCATTCGGCTCCGTCACACCGAATCCGATAAAAGAGAGCGACGACTCCGTGAGCATACAGGTTGCAAAATCCAGCGTCGCATTTACGATGATCACAGTGATCACATTCGGCAGAATATGACGGAAAATAATCCCCGACTCCTTCACACCGAGCGCTTTTGCGGCTGTGACAAACTCCTGCTCGCGCTCCGCAAGCACGCTTCCGCGCACCAGCCGTGCGATGCCCGGCCAGGAAAGCAGCCCTAAGATCACCATGATCATGATAATCCGCTGCGTCTCGGAGATGCTGTTCCCGATGATTGCGGAGAGAATAATCGCAAACGGCAGAAACGGCAGGGACGAGACGATCTCCGTCAGCCGCATCAGCAGATTGTCGATTCTGCCTCCCTTATAACCGGAAATACCGCCGACGATCACACCGATAAACGTCGATAAAATGACCGCGATTGCTCCGACTGTCATCGTCATCCGTCCTCCCTTTAACAGCCGCCGGAACACATCCCGTCCGAACGCGTCTGTCCCCATCAGGTATCCGTCAAGCCCGAAGCCGTACACCCGGCCGCTTTCCCCGGTCACATAACTCCCGTAATAGCCCGCCGCGATCTCCTTTACCGGCTCACTGATCCGGGGCACACTGCTCTGGCCGAACGTGTCGTCCCCCCAGGCCGCCGCCGTGCCGTCGTCTAAAAGCGCCACAAAATGATATCTGCCGCCGCGGACCTTTGTCACATGTCCCTGAATCTCTTCCGGGACCTCCCGGCTTCCCTTGATATTATTGCCCCAGGTATGGATGACGCCGTCCTCCGTCAGCGCCGCCGCGCTCTCATCCGAGAGAGCCAGCCCCGTAACTCTTCCCTGAATCTCCTCTGGGATCGCGGTGTACGCGCCGGGCTTATTCGACAGCACCGCCACTTCCCCGTCCTTTGTCAGCACCATGACGATGTCCGGATTCGCTGCAAAACTCTCGATCTTTCCCTGAATCCCCTCCGGGAACCGCAGGTCAGTGAGATAGCTGTTTCCCCAGTTGTAGAGCCGGCCATCCTCTGTGAGTGCCAGCGAGATCTGATACCCGGCAAAAATCTCCTTCACCGTTTCCCCCATGCGCAGCTCTGCCGGGATCGAACCGAGTCCCATGCGGTCATTGCCCCAGGTCACGATCTCTCCGTCCTCCGTCAGCGCGACCACGTGATCAAGACCTGCAGAGATCTGCACCAGTTTTCCCATGCCGGCCGGGAGGTTCTTAAGCTTTTTATTCGGAAAACTCCCCCACTCGTACACATTTCCCGCCTGATCGATTCCCACGGAAAACGTGCTTCCCAGATCGAGCTGCCTGACGTTTTCCTGCAGCGCGGACGGCACCTTTAACATACCGAAACCGGGCGCGACATTTGCCTGCGTCACATCCTGATAATACAGGTCGATCGGCAGAAAATAAGGCAGCGCCAGACAGCAGAGAAATACCAGGGAAAAACAGATCACCCCTGCCATTGCCACTTTATCCCCAAGAAAACTCTGCCAGACCATCCGCGCCGGTGTCAGAATCTCCTCCTCCTGCTCCTGTTCCGGCACGCCTCCGATCATCATCCGCGAGGCTGCCCGGCCGACCGTCGACCGTTTCTTTTTCGTTTTTTTCGCTTTATCTGCCATAACGTCTCGTTTTCCTCCTGCTCCTGTCCTTCCCGGATGCGTTTCGCGCTCTGTCCGTGACGGCCTTCCCCTTTCCACGGCCCCATCCTTCCCGGATGCGTTTCGCGCTCTGTCCGGGACGGCCTTCCCCTTTCCACGGCCCCATCCTTCCCGGATGCGTTTCGCGCTCTGTCCGGGACGGCCTTCCCCTTTCCACGGCCCCATCCTTTCCGGATGCGTTTCGCGCTCTGTCCGGGACGCTTCGCCTTCCCGGACAGTCTCCTCCCTCAGCTCTCCAGTCTCACCCGCGGATCCACCAGGGTATAGGCGATGTCCATCAGCACATTGCCGACCAGCGATAATATGACGTAAAACATCTGCATTGCCAGCACGACGGCAAAATCACGCTGATTCAAACCGGAAATCATCATCTTTCCGAGCCCGTCCCACAGAAAAATCGACTCTATGACAATCGATCCGCCAAACAGCCCGATCAGCCACCAGGTCGTCACCGTCACAATCGGGATCAGCGCGTTCCGAAACGCGTGCACATAGATGACCACCTTTTCCCGAAGTCCCTTTGCGCGCGCTGTCCGGATATAATCCATGCGCAGCACATCGATCATCGAAGCTCTCACGTAGCGCGTGATGCTTCCGATCCCTCCGACCGACATGACAAGCACCGGCAGCACCATATGCTTCGCCTGATCGAGAAACGCGGCCATGCCTGTTCCGGTAAACCCGGCGGTCTTTACGCCGCTGATCGGAAACAACGGAAACCGGATCGCAAAAACATAGATGGCGAGCAGTGCAATCACAAAGCCCGGCACGCTGTATCCTACAATCGTAATCAACTGAACGGCTTTGTCAAATATTCCGTTCTTTTTCACCGCCGTCACAATCCCGAGCGGAACGGAAATCAGAAATACAACCACCATCGAGCACAGATTCAGCAGAACCGTATTTCGCATCGGCGTCGCGATGACTTCCTTTACCGGCCTTCGGTATTCGGTCGAATATCCGAAATCCCCGGTGAGCATATTGCCCATCCACCTGATATACTGCACCGGCAGAGGCGCGTCAAGCCCAAGCTGCCTGCGGATCGTATCGTACTGCTGCTGGTAGGCTTCCGGTCTGACATTGTCCTGCATCATCATTTTCACCGGATCTCCGGGCAGCGATTTATAAATGACAAACATCAGAATCGATATGATAAAAAACACAAATATGATATACAGCAGCCGTTTTGCCAGATATCTCCCGTTTCGCATAAATAAAGTCCCCCGTTTTCTGGTGATACAAAAAGCCCCCGGGATTGTTCCGTTCCGGCGCCGGCAATCCCGGGGGCTGTCCTGTCAGGTTCTCTCTGTTATTCGGTTACCCACGCGTCCAGAATCGCGTTCTCCCAGGACCAGAGAGAGCTGGTATCCCAGCCCTTAAGCTTGTTGCTGTAAAAATCATGATATTCGTCCGAATACAGCGGAATATTCGGCAGCTTTTCATTCCATACCTTCTGATAGTTCTGCCATGCCAGAAGCCACTGCTCCTGATCCCCGATCGGAATCGTCTTTAATGCCAGCGCTGCCTCCGACAGCTCCTCGTCAGAGATCCAGTTGCTGTTTAAGCTGCCCATGTAGTGCTCATCCGTGGAGAAATAATACCACGGAGAATGCTGCAGGGAAAAATTGGAGCCCATATTATACATATTGTACATATTCTCTGCCTTGTGGTCGAGAGATGCCCGCAGCGTGGGGAAATCCGTCGTGGTCACGGCAAGCTCCATTCCGGCCTCCCCCATCGCCTCCGGAAGCATCGTGGCAAGCAGCTCCGCCACCGGATTGCCCTCCACGTTGCACCACTCTATCACCAGCGGCACCAGCTCCCCGTCGACTTCCTTATAGCGCGTGCCGTCGCCGTCCTGATACTCGCTGCCGTCCGCTGCAAGCGTCCAGCCGTCCGCTGCGAGCTTCTCCTTTGCCGCTTCGATATCCTTCTCGTAGGTATTCAGATTCTCATCCAGCCAGTCCTTCGAATCCTGGTACTCCCACTGGGAGAGTCCGTACTCTCCGTGGACAATCGTCGCGTATCCGCCGCTGTAGATCCGCGCAAACTCATTGCGGTCCAGACACAGTGCAATCGCCTGGCGGACCCTCACGGAGTCCGTCGGGAACCGGGAGCAGTCAAACTTAAGCATCCCGTATCCGTATCGGAAGTAGGAATGCTTCTGAGCCAGTCCCTCGTCCACGAGATCAAGCCCGGCCTCAATCGTCTCTCCGCCGGAAATCCCGGTCAGAAGATCCACCGTACCGGCCTGCAGCTCATTGATCTGCGTATCCTCTGAAATCGTCTTGATAATCACTCTCTCAATCACCGGCTTTGTACCGGTGTAATTTCCCGCATAAAGCTCATTCACCACGACCGTTCCCTGTCTGCTGGACGCGTCGTAGCTCTCCAGGCGGTACGGGCCGCAGGTCACCTGCGGGTTGAAGCGGTATCCGGTATCCGGGTCATTGATCGTTGCAAGCAGAACCTCCGTTGTGAAATCCCCGCTGATCGACGCACCCTCCTCCGAATCGACAATATCGCATCCCGGCGCGATCACCGCGAGAGGTCTCGGCGTCACCGCTGCAAATGCCAGATCATAATGGTACGGAAGTTCATCCGCCGACACCGTGACAGAGAATGTCAGCTCGTTTAGCAGATGCACTCCTTTCAGACTCTTCGTCTCCCCGCTGTTAAAGGATTCCCATCCGTCCAGGAATGTATACCCGGTCGCCGCATAATGATCCACCCCCATCATCTCCGGGGAAGATTCCAGCAGAAGCGCAAACACGTAATCCTTCGCTGTCACCCTGGATCCGTCCGTCCACACCAGACCGTCATTTAACGTCATGGTAAAGGTCTTTGTGCCGTCCTCGTTCTCGCTCGTCTGAAATCCCGCCACAACAGTCGGGTCCGTAATCCACTCTCCGTCCTTCGTCACTGTAACAGTCGCATATCCGTGAAGAAGTGAATACAACTGATAGTTCGCCGAGCTGTTGCTGAACGTCGCATCATAAAACTCGTTCTCAAGATCCGTAATGGTTCCGACAATCAGCTGTCCCGTCGGGGCATCCGGCCGCACTGTTTCGGCCTCCGTATCATTCGCTTCCTCCGCTGCCTGCTCTGTGTCGCCGGTCTGACTGCCCGTCACAGACCCCGCCGTATCATCATCCGTATTGTTCGTCACCGTACCGCCGTCTCCGCAGGCCGCAGCAGATACCGTCATCACCGCCGCAAGAAGCAGCGACAGCAGTTTTTTTCCTTTCATGAATCCTGATCCTCCTTTTTGTGCACTTTCATGAAAAACAAATGCTTTTCTCACACGAACGCATCTGTTTCTAATTATACATAACGCCTTCTTTTTGTCAATATTTTTTCACTTTTGTTATTGCACACAAAAAGGACACGCATTGCGTGCCCTTTTTCTTCATCCGTTGTCCGAAAAACATCCGTATGATCTTAGTTCTTTGTCGCGTACATAAAGTACTTCATGCCGAAAACAGTAGCGTAGATGCCGTCTACGTTCGGCTTCTGCATATAAATATCATTGTAATAGTAAAGCGGGATCACAGCTCCTGTCTCCATGAGCATATCCTCCGCCTGATGAAGCAGATCCACACGTGCAGCAAAATCTGTGGTATTGCGGATCTCCTTGATCAGAGCGTCATAATCGGACCAGTCCGGAGCGGACTCACCGCTGCCCTTGCCCAGCTGCATATCGTTGTTGCCGGAATCAGAGGTAAAGAGCTCTAACATATTGATCGGGTCATTGTAATCGGCAAGCCATCCCTCACGGGCGATCGTGAAGTTACCGTTCTTACGGTTCTCAAGGAATACATTCCAGTCCTCGGACTTGATCTCCATGTTGATGCCGAGTACCGCGAAATCCTGCTGCATCGACTCAGCCGCTGCGATATGTCCGCTGCCGTCGTTGGTCAGATAGGTCATGTTGATCGCCGGGTCAATCGCATATGTACCGTCACCGTTATCCGTAAAGCTGTATCCGGCCTCCTCGAACAGAGCCTTCGCATCTTCCACCATAAGCGCACCTGTGCTCTGCGCATCATAATAGCTGGTGTCAGCCTGCTTGAACTCGCCGCCGTTACCGTCCGCCATTCCGAGCGGAACGAAGGAATCCGCAGCGACCTGTCCGGACTGACCCACGTTCTCAACGATGAACTGACGATCAATCAGAAGGTTCATTGCCTGACGCATCTTTGCAGCTTCCTCAACGGTCTTGCCGTCGAACAGCGGGTCGTTTACGTTAAATCCGACATAGTAGGTTCCAAGGTTATCAAGGATCCCGAACTCCGGATTCACGCCGTTTAACGAGGAAATCTCGTCGGTCGGCACGGTATCGATATAATCAAGGTCGCCTGCATTGTAAGCGGCGTAGATTGCGGTGTCATCCGCGCTTAACATAAAGTGAAGCTCATCCATGGTCACGTTTTCCGCATCATAGTAATTCGGGTTCTTTACATAAACCATGCTCTCATCGTGATTCCAGGACTCCAGCGTATACGCGCCGTTGCAGACAAAGCCTGCCTCCTGCGCCCATGTTCCGGGAACTTCCGTATCCGCTGCCTCCACGCTTGCCTGATGCACCGGGAAGAAGGTCGGGAATGCCATTAAGTCATTAAAGTACGGGCACGGGCTGTTTAAGGTGATGACCATCGTGTAATCATCCGGTGTCTCGACTGCGAGCGCATCACCGTTGCGTGCGATCACATCAAACAGATACGCATAATCCGCCGTGGTATCCGGATTGATGACACGGTTCCAGCTGTACACAAAATCCTGTGCGGTCAGCGGATCGCCGTTGCTCCACTGGGACTCCTTTAATTTCACCGTATAAACGGTTCCGTCCTCAGATACTTCCGGCATATCCGTAGCAAGCTGCGGTATCAGCGCACCCGTGCTGTCGTAGGTATATAAGCCTGCGAAAGAATTTACTGCCAGACAGCCTCCGTCCACGGAACTGTTTAACGCCGGGTCCAGGTAATCCGGCTCGGAAGCCAGATTGATGTAAAGGATACCGGTGTCGCTGTTTAAAGCGGAACCGCCGGCGTTCTCTGCACCTGCGCCTGCCTCTGTACCTTCTGCAGCGTCACTGCCCCCTGCTGCCTCCGTGTTTTCCACGTTCGTATTATTGCCTGCATTGTTCGCAGCGTTATTCGCGGAATCGTCTTTGTTTCCGCAGGCGGTAAGACCGAACGCCATGCTTGCAGCCAGTAATACGGCTACCAGTTTCTTTTTCATAGTTGTTCCTCCTAAATAAAATATTTATGCTTTAACCCACAATGGGATAAAACCTGATTCATAAACATCATTTGTTCCAGCAGGCAACGAAATGACCGTTCCCCCTGTCTTTTAACTGCGGCATCTCGGCCGCGCACTGTTCGGTTGCGTACCGGCATCTCGTGCGGAACGGACAGCCTGTCGGCATCTTAAGCGGACTCGGCACATCGCCCTCAAGCACGATACGCTTACTCTTTCTCGCCGTCTCGGGATCCGGGATCGGAACCGCCGAGAGCAGGCTTAAGGTGTAGGGATGAATCGGATTTTCATTCAGCTCATCCGCGTCGGCGAGCTCCATCATCTTCCCGAGATACATGACCGCGATGCGGTCCGATATATGATGTACCACAAGGAGATCGTGGGCGATAAACAGATACGCCACCCCCAGCTTCTCCTGCAGCTCTTCAAACATATTGACAACCTGTGCCTGGATCGACACGTCAAGCGCCGATACCGGCTCGTCACATACGATAAATTTGGGATTTACAGCCAGCGCGCGGGCAATCCCGATCCGCTGTCTCTGTCCGCCGGAAAACTCGTGTGCATAGCGCATCGCATGCTCCGCGTTTAACCCCACCAGCTCCATCAGGGAGAGAATCTTCTCCCGCCGCTCGTCACGGGTGGAGCAGAGCTTATGGACATCTAACGGCTCCCCGATGATATCCTCGACCGTCATCCTCGGATTCAGCGAGGAATAGGGATCCTGAAACACCATCTGCATCTTCCTGCGGTACGGCAGCATATTGACGTCGACTTTCTTTCCCCGCACAGGCTTTCCGTCTGCTCCAAGCTTTAAATGTCCGCTCTCGTCATACTGCTCGCCGCTGTCAAACAGCACCTCGCCGTCAAATTCGATCCGGCCGGCCGTCGGCTGATACAGACGCAGCAGGGTTCTCCCCACCGTCGTCTTCCCGCAGCCGGACTCGCCCACAAGCCCGAGCGTCTCACCCGGCCTCACCTGAAAGGAAACATCGTCCACCGCCTTTAACGGAATCGTTTTAAATCCCTGCCGCACGGGGAAGTACTGCTTTAAGTGATCTACCTTTAACAGGTACTTTTCGTTCTCACTCATGACTGCCCTCCTCCTGTGCCTCGTACAAATCCTTTATGTTCATCCAGCAGCTCGCAAGATGCGTCTCGCTCACGCGCAGCTCCTCCGGTTTTTCGCTTAAGCAGATCTTCATCGCCGCATCACACCGCGGGCAGAACGCGCATCCGTCCGGCATCTGCAGCAGGTTGATCGGAGTACCGCCGATCGGAACCAGCTTCTCATTCATATTATCCTTCTTCGGAATGGAACGCAGCAATCCCTTTGTATATTCATGCGCCGGGCGGTAGAAAATATCATCCGCCGTTCCCCGCTCGCAGACACGCCCTCCGTACATGACGAGAATCTCGTCGCACATGCTCGCGATCACGCCGAGATCATGCGTCACCATGATGATCGCCATCCCAAGATTCTGCTGGAGCTCCTGCATCAGCTCAAGGATCTGCGCCTGAATCGTCACGTCAAGCGCCGTAGTCGGCTCATCCGCAATCAGGACGTCCGGCTCGCACACCAGCGCCATCGCGATCATGACACGCTGCCGCATACCGCCCGAAAGCTCATGCGGATACTGGCGCATACGGCTCTCCGGCTCATTGACACCGACCAAAGTCAGCATCTCGACCGCCCGCTCCCACGCCTGCTTCTTATTCTTGTCCGTGTGCAGAAGCACCGCCTCTGTCAGCTGGCTCCCCACGGTAAACACCGGATTTAAGCTCGTCATCGGATCCTGAAAGATGATCGAACACCGCTCCCCGCGGAACTTCTGCATCTGTCTGCTGTTCCACTTTGTGATATCCTCATCACGAAACCGCACTTCACCGCTGGTAATCCTGCCGGTCTCCGCCAAAATCTGCATGATGGAATACGCCGTCACGGATTTTCCGGAACCGGACTCACCCACGATTCCGAGCGTCTTTCCCGGCTCTAAGGTAAAGGAGATGCCGTTTACCGCCTGCACTTCACCGTTGTCCGTAAAAAAGCTGGTGTGCAGATCCTTTACTTCCAGTATATATTTGCTCTTCTCGTCCATATCTTTCCTCATTTCCTGCTTTTTCTAATTCAGCTTCGAGTCAAACGCATCGCGCAGACCGTCGCCCAACAGGTTTAACGCCAGCACAATCAGACAGATCAGCACCGCCGGAATAACCAGGCGCAGCGGATACGACTGCATCGCACCCCGTGCGTCATTCGCAAGACTTCCCAGCGAGGTCAGCGGGCGCGCCACCCCCAGTCCGAGGAAGCTTAAGTAACTCTCCGTAAAGATCGCGCTCGGAACCTGAAGCGCCGTCGTGATGATAATCACGGACAGGCAGTTCGGCAGAATATGCTTTCTTAAGATCCGGCCGTTCTTCGTACCGATACAGCGCGCGGCCAGCACATATTCGTTATTCTTGATCGTTAAGATCTGCCCGCGGATCAGGCGCGCCATACTCACCCAGTACAGCAGGCCGAACACAATGAAAATCGAGATCATATTCGTGCCCAGCGACTGCAGCACCGTCCCCTCGATATAGCTCTTTAGCGTCTCGTTTAACACCACGGAGAGCAGAATGATGATCAGCATATCCGGCAGCGAATAGATGATATCCACAATCCGCATCATGACCAGATCGACGATCCCGCCGAAATACCCGGCGATCGATCCGTAGATCAGTCCGATAATCAGCACCATCACGGAAGCCACGACGCCGATGGAGAGGCTGACCCTGGTCCCGTAAATCACACGGATAAAATAATCCCGGCTCAGGTTATCCGTCCCGAAAATATGGGGAAACAGCTTCTCGCCGGTCTCCTCCATGTACTTCATCTCAAGCTTTGAATATTCAAACGGCGCCAGATTCGTCGCCGTCTTGTCGCGCACCCCGTTCACCGAAATGATCTGCGAATAACTGTACGGCACAAAAAACGGTGCGATGATAATGATCGCAATGATCAGCGTCAGCACGATAATGCTGCCCATCGCCAGCGGATTTTTGCGCAGCCGGCGCATTCCGTCCTTAAAAAAGGTGGTGGACTCGCCCATCACGTCCTGCTGTTTTTTCTCATCCTCTGTCGCCTGTGTAAAATTCGTATGATTAAATCTGGCAAGATCCACCTGCGCAGACAAAAACTGTCTCTTTTTTAAAACATCCTTTTCCTGCATGATCCCTGTCGTCCTTTCTGTTCCTGTGTTCCGCCGCGCCTTATTCAAACGTAATCCGCGGGTCAATCAGCTTATACGCGATATCCGTCAGCAGATTCGCAATTACCATCAGTATCGCAAGAAAAAGGGTCACTGCCATGATCAGCGTATAATCACGATTCGTAATACTGGTCACAAAGGTCGATCCAAGACCACCGATCGTAAAAATATTCTCCACCACCATCGAACCGGTCAGAATATAAGCAACCATCGGCCCGACATATGTAACCACCGGAATCAGCGCATTCCGAAGCGCATGCTTAAAAATCACCTTCCAGCCCGGCACGCCCTTCGCCTTCGCCGTCCGCACATAATCCTGTCCGAGCGAATCGAGCATACTCGTCTTTGTCAGACGGGTAATGTATGCCATCGGGTACACGCTTAACGCGATGATCGGGAGAACATAATTCGGGCTGCTCGACGACCAGACCGGGAGCCAGCCGAGCTTTAAGCAGAAAATGAGAAGAAGCAGCGTCGCGAGAACGAACGACGGCATCGCAGTCCCGAGCGTTGTGAAAAAAACGATTGACCGGTCCGGCCACCGGTTCCTCGTAAGCGCGGCGATACTGCCAAGAATCAGTCCAAGCACAATCGCAACCAGCGCAGCCATCCCCCCGAGCCGTGCGGATACCGCAAAACGCGACGTAATCTCACTCCAGATATCGCGGCCGTTATGCAGGGATACGCCCCAGTCCCCGTGCGCCAGGTTCTTTATCCAGAGCACATACTGCTCACCGATCGGCTTATCCAGATTGTAACGTTCCTCGAGAATCCGCTGCGCCTCCGCGCTCGTGGCCTTCTCTTTATTGAACGGTCCGCCCGGAATCGCATTCATCACAAAAAAAGTAATCGCACTCACAATGAAAATAGAAACAATTGCCAGCAAAACACGCTTTATCAGATATCTTCCCACATTCTCTTCTCCTGTTATTGTTATTTTATTCTGATCCTTTAGTATTACACCGCTGTACTATCACTGTACTGTTCTAAAATACCAAAATAATCTACTAGTATTATACACGTCGTTCGCCATTTGTCAACATGTTTGTATACAGGCTCTTTGGAAATAATAGACAGTTCACATAGAAAAAAGCCGGCTCAGACAGAAATTTGTGATATAATCAGTCATGCAGCACATGGTCCGTTCCCGTTTTTCACTAGAAAGGATGACAGAATATGATACAGAAAACAGACCTTTTAAACCTGAATTTTTACAAAAAGGAAATCTTTACCGGAAGTTTTCGCGGTATGCGCTATCTCATCCGAAAAGATACCGCCGACCGCGCGGACAGTGAGCCGGATGATGTTCTCACGGCGGTTCTCTGGCCCGGCCCCTATAATGATGCATCCACTCCGGACGAAAAAAAAACAGCCGCGCAGTTTCCCTTTACGGAGGAAGGACTGACTGCTGCTGCGGACTGGCTGAACGAACAGTGGCTCGCAAAAAAAGACGAATGGCCGGACATTGAAAGAGGGTATACGGTTTATGAATGACAGACAGGATCCGCTGCACATCACAAATCAGATGCTGTTTCTGGCTGCCTCGATCTCCGAAAAGCTCGGAACGATCAGCCTTTTTTCCGACCTGTCTTCAAAACCACAATTGCAGAAGGAGAACCGGGTTGAAAATATCCACGCCTCTCTCTCGATGGAGGGTGTATACCTGCCGCCGGGCGATACTGCCCGCATCGTCAGCGGACAGTCGCCCTCCTGGCCCAGCCAGTATCAGAAAGAAATTCAGAACACCTACGATGCCTACCGCACATTTTCACAGCTGGATCCGTACAGTCTCTCTGCGCTAAGGCAGCTCCATGACCTTACCACCCCCGCATTTACCGGCGCCTCCTCCTGGTACCGCCAGAACGAAATCGACGTCATCCATCAGGATCACTTTTATTTCCGCGCGCCGCCCGCACAGCTTGTCCCCGGACTTCTGATCGAACTCTTTGACTGGATGAAAACAAACCAGAACGACATTCATCCTCTGATTCTCTCCTCCGTTTTTCACAGCGAATTCTTTCAGATTCAGCCTTTTATGAAAGGAAACGGCAGAACGGCACGGCTCTGGCATATCGTGATACTCTCACACTGGAGACCTGTCTTTTCCAGCTTTCCCTTCGAATCCCGGCTGCAGCAGTCCGACGCGGACTATTACCGCGCACTCGCCGAAAGCCATGCCACAGGCTCCCCCGAACGCTTCGTCTCCTACCTGCTCGAACAGCTTGACCTGCTGCTGACCGAAGTCACGGAAACGCTGAAAAACAGAGAAAAAGAGCCGCTTTCAAGGTATGTCAGAAAGCTGCTCTCTATTATGGAATATCATGTCCCCTATACGGCGGGCACTCTGATGGAGCGCCTTCAGTTAAAATCCAGGGAGACCTTCCGCAAAAATTATATCAATCCCGCGATCGCGCTCGGACTGGTCACGATGACCCTGCCGGACCGCCCCCAGAGCCGGAACCAGCAGTATATCCGCTTATAAAAGCCCTGTCTCGGGGACTGTACAGACCGCGTGTTCACACGCCGGGATGTGCAGGCACCAGAGACGCTGACCCGTATGAGCATGGAACGCGGTCAGCGTGGAATGCGAATTCGGGCCGGGAGTGCAGGAGGCCGCAGGACGAAGCACTCCCGCAGGGCTTTTATTCTTTCCGTTCCCTGCCCCGGCAAGCGTGCAGACCGGGGCACGCACACAGGGCTGCACGCTTATCAGGGACGCTATTCCGTTTCCGCTTTCCATATGCTCCCCAAAACTTATAAATATGGCGCATCCGGGTGTCAGTCATATCACAAAAATAACGGCGGATCACTCCGCCGTTATTTTTTCCCGAATCACACACCGTGTTTATAATACAAATTTGTTTGTCTGCTCTTTTAAGCTGGTACTCAGTGCAGACAGGGCGTCCGTCTCTCTCTTACAGTCCTCAATCGTTCCGGACAGTGTCTGCATACTTGCGCTGGTCTCCTGCGTAGACGCCGCATTCTCCTCCGAGATGGACGCGAGCTGCTCAACAACGCCGTTTATGGCATTCTTCTGGCTTTCGAGACGCCTCGTCTGTTCAAAAATATTCTTCGATGCCTGCGCAACGGCATCCACTTCTCCCTTCAGCCCCTCAAATGCCTCTCTCGTCTGTGTCAGCTTATCTTCCTGAATCCTGGCGTCATGGTTGACCTCCTCCACCGTTCTGACACTGATATTGGAATTTTCCAGCAGTTCCTTCGTGATCTCTTCGATCTCATTCGCGCTGTTGGCAGAATTCTCGGACAGCGAGCGAATTTCCTCCGCAACAACGGCAAAACCGCGTCCTGCCTCGCCTGCACGCGCACTCTCGATGCTTGCATTCAGAGATAATAAACTGGTCTGTTCCGCAATATTCTGAATCATCTGAACCGCTGTTTTAATCCGTTCCGCGGAACTGTTTGTTTCGTTTGTCTGCTTTGATACGATCACAATATTCGACGACGTTTTACTGTTGATCTGTACCAGATCGTCCAGAATATGGCTGGTATCGTCAAATAATTCCACCATGCGCTGAATCGCATTTTCCAGTCTGCTGATATTCTGGGAATTCTGATCAATCACATCCGCCATATCGGCAACCTGTTCCCCGGCAGAGGTCGTCTCCTGTGCCTGTGACGTGCTCCCGAGCGCAATCTCCTCGACCGCAGTATTCACGCTGTTCAGATTATCCACGATCTTATTAAACTTCATGTGAAATTCCAGATTGCTGCCGTTGAGCTGATCCGCCTGATCCGCGATCACAGAGACAATGCTCTTTAACTCCTGATGCAGCGCGGAAACGGCCCGGTTCATCGTCTCGATCTCGTCGTGCTGTTTCTGATCCGGGAGCGGAATCCTTCCGCTCAGATCACCTTTCGCAAGGATGTTTACACGATTTGATACCGCGACAATACGCTTTGAGATACGCGCCGCGATCACGGCTGCCGCCGCGACACATAACACATATGCGACGAGTCCGATCAGCACTAAAAAAATGACTACTGTCCTGATTACTTCATTGACAACGCTTCTCGGCGTCCCTGCAAAAACCATCCCGCCTTCCGCCGGCTCGTAATATCCAAAATAAGGCTCTCCGTTTACCAGTACGTTTGTATCAAAATACTCCTGGTGTCCGTTTAATACACGTTCCACCACCCGGTCACCTGCCTTTGACCCGACCGCACCGGGAATCGAACTGAGTATCCTGGTATCCCCTTCAAAAATAGTGATATCAATATCATGGCCCGCGTTCCGATAAACATTGACATCACCCGTATATCCAGCCACCGCGACCTCAAGCGTCTCACGCATTCTTGTCTCAACCTGATTGACCGAAATCAGACTGGCCATCACGACAAGTATTACAAACAATACAAGCAGCGATACCATTTCCATCAGAAGTAACTTAACCTTAATCTTCATTTCCAGATTCCCCTGCCTTCTATATTATTTTATCACGTTGTATCTGAATACAAACATATCGATTATTATATAACATTCTCCGCAAAATCTGTCAAGTATCAACCTATTCTGTCTCAAAAATGTTTGATTCTTGCACAAAGATCTCTGTTTTGAAAATGCCGGATGATATCTCTGGTATCGCTCTCTTATTGATATGACTGATTACACCAACCGCATAACCTCTGTCTCAATTTCCTTTAATTCGTCCATTGATAAAGTCGGTACATACAGACGATCTTATACACATCAATCTTCTTTCGATGACAGGACAGATCCTCATCAGTAACCGTTCTGCTCCGCACCGTAGACCGCCTGATCATGTGTAAAACCCTCGTACTCCAGCTGATCGATCAGACCCTGGCGGGAAAATGACCCGATATCCAGGTACGCCTTCGCCTTTTTTACCGCCTGCTCGTTCCAGTCCGCACCGCAGTGATCCGCGGCATAGACCGCTTCCTCGTGGGAGTATTTCTCATACTCCAGCTGACCGATCAGGCTCTCCCGGGAGAACGGCATAACACTCAGATAATCCTTCGCCCTGCTTAACGCGTTCCGCTCTCCGGTCGTCGGACTTTGGGAGGAAGGATCCTCTGACGTTTTCTCTTCCGATTCCGTCTCTTCGGACGGCGCATCGTTATCCGCCTCCTGCGTTTCCCCGCCTGATACGCTGTCAGACAGAATGACAATACTGTTTATAACGGCTTCATATTCTTTCGAATAATCCTTCCCGGCTTCCGTCATACCGACAAACGAATACATCCTGTTTCCAATCATAAACGTATTTGCATGCCATTCATACTCCAGATCGTCTGACGTAAATCCCGCCGTCACCTCAATGGCATCCACTCCGGCAATACTCCTGAACCCGGATTTGAGATTACTGCAGTTTTCCATTGATTCCTGAATGCCCGAAACAAAGTCATCAACATTCGCCATCAGATAAGCCGCGTCAAAGCCCGGATCCTTATTCTGCACCATGAAAGTAAATCCGCTCACATAATAAAAAGTGCTGCCCTCCTCATTTTCCGGTGTCTCCCGCCAGCCGGCAGGCACCTGATACTGTATGTCTCCCGTTGTCTTTACCGAACTTTCATCTGAAGTCTTCCCGTCTGCGCGATCGCCCTTCTCAACCCGGATCGTCTCCTTTAACGATTCCATCTCCGCCTGATAATCCTTCTCTGACCCATGTTCCACAAGCATGGATACTATGTATGTCGTATAGTCTTCGATAAACACCAGCGCATCCAGATAATATGACTTCCCGAGCAGCACAATGTCTGCCTTGTAGCGGAACGCTTCCACATCCCCGCTCACCACATCATAATCGCTCAGAATCGTATCGCACGACGTAAACTCGCTTTGCATCCCGTCAAATATGGCGTCCTTTGAGAGCGTCTTATCCCCCTCGGACATTGTACCGATCGATTCATATGCAAAACCGCTTTTGCTCTGCACCATCAGCATGAGACCGGTGTCATAATAATAGTAAAACTTACCGTCCTCGGAGGTATCTTTTCCGTCGTCCCACGACTCCGGAATCCGAATCTCAAGCGCTCCAAATGTCTTAGCGACCACATCTTCCGTGTCATAAAGATTCACGGCCGCTTCCGTCTGGCCGGTCTCCTCCTCCGTCTCCTCTGCGGCAGATTGCTCTATCTCCCGCCGCGCCGATTCACGCTTCGCTTCCTCCTCCGGATCAGGCCTGCGGATCCCGCAGCCGGCTGTCCCCAGCAGCATACCGCATAATACAAGTATCGCGATCACTCTTTTCATATGTCTGATCCTCCTGTTCGTTTTTTCTCTAATATCATGATATCATCTCAGAACGAATTTTTCTATGTTATTTTCTGGAAATATCTGATCCGGGCGTTCTGCTGACAGCGGCTCATTGGTTTGATAATGTTTTCAATTTTTTCCAAATCTGTATGATCCGTCCAAAGATCACACTGTGTCATCCTCTTTCTTAATGTTCAGGCTGCCTTACTTCCGTTTGTGCAAAAAATAGCACCTAAACCGTTTGGCTTAGATGCTGTGATCCCTGATGCCCCTTATCCACTTTTTAACCTGTCTACAATCCTGTAATACAGGTCAGACGACTGGATCTGTTGTAAACGGTAGATAGTCCGTACCTATACAAAACTGGAGCAAACCTGTATGATAG
>CAJUNX010000018.1 GCA_910587865.1 uncultured Roseburia sp. | reverse complement strand
AGTATCTTCTGCACACCCTCCCAAAGCTGTTCCTGCCGCTGGGATATATCCTCCAAATCAGCGTCATAAACCCGCCCTATTTCATGCACTTTACGGGTCAGCTGGTTCAGGTTGTTGCTGGAATAGCGCATACTCACTTTGAGATAGAAGAACTTTTAGACGCGATCAATAAAATATAATTTAAGGCGGGGTTAAGCCCTGCCTTATTTCTTATGTGTCTTTCCTATGATTCTTCTTACCTCTGCTGTCTTCTCACAATGTATATTCCTGCTGCCCGTTACGTCGTTTATATATCCGGCTTTTAAGTAGATAAAGTAACCTTCGTCCTTCGTGTAAGACAAGTCCTCTATCATATCGTAATACTTCCTGGGTACTTGCCACTTCTCTAGCATTTTCTTTTGTTCCTCATTAAAGCCTTGCTTCTTCTTTCCTAAGCGGCTTTCCCCTGCTGCCAGGTCGTCACAAACTAAGGCGTACAGATATTCATTAACTGACATTCCCAGGGCGGAAGCTGCCGCCTTTATCTTCTCCTTCTCCCCTTTTGGAATCGTTAAGTATATCCTGTCGTAATGTTCCCTACAATGCTGATTTTTATAAGCCGTCCTGTTCATCTTTTGCCCCTTCTTTTGCCTTTTCCACATTGTAGCAAAGTCTTACATAAGACACAAGCTTTTTATTTCTGCATTTGTAAGTTACCGACAAAAATTTAGCCTTTTTTGTGGTACTCCATAAAATTACAGGACATAGAGAAAACCCAGGAAATATAAGCATTTCCTGGGTCTGTGTCTTTTTCTGTATTCGCTTTGAATTATCGCTTGCTGAACTGCGGCGCTCTTCTCGCTGCCTTTAAACCGTACTTCTTACGCTCCTTCATACGCGGGTCTCTCGTCAGGAATCCTGCGCTCTTTAACGCCGGTCTGTAGTCCTTGTCAACGGTGAGCAGCGCACGGGCGATACCGTGACGGATCGCACCCGCCTGTCCGGTGTATCCGCCGCCGCGGACATTCACCTTCACGTCAAACTTGTCGGCTGTCTCGGTCAGCACCAGCGGTTGACGCACGATCACCTTTAAGGTGTCCAGACCGAAATAGTCGTCCATATCTCTTTTATTGATCGTAACTTTACCGGTACCGGGTACCAGGTACACTCTGGCAACAGAGGATTTTCTTCTTCCTGTTCCGTAATTCTTTACATTCGCCAATGTCTCTTACCTCCCATTAAAATGTTAAAACTTCCGGCTTCTGAGCTGCCTGCTTATGCTCCGGTCCGGCGTATACAAAAAGCTTTTTGTACATCTGGCTGCCCAGCGGTCCCTTCGGAAGCATACCCTTTACCGCGTGCTCAATCACCCGCTCCGGATGCTTTGCTAACATTTCCTTCAGCGTGGTCTCTTTCATCCCGCCCACATACTCGGAGTGTCTGTAGTAAATCTTCTGACTTAACTTTCTGCCGGTCACCTTAACCTTCTCGGCATTCACGATAATCACATAATCACCGGTATCCATATGCGGTGTGAAAATCGGCTTATTCTTTCCTCTTAATACACTGGCAACCTCAGATGCCAGGCGTCCTAACGTCATACCTTCAGCGTCAACTACGTACCATTTTCTGTCAATGGTAGCCGGGCTGGCCATAAAAGTTTTCATTGCTTCTCCTCCTGAAAAAAGTATTCCACGCATCCGCAGCATGAATGTCCGGACACACCGCATACACGTGTCATATTTGTTTATAGATCAAATGTCACTCCGGGGCTGTGGACTGACATTTATACACTATCACAGACTTAGATATTATAGTACACGACTCCGCGTGTGTCAATGACTTTTTGGACTTTTCTACGATTCACAGCCCCTGCCCACATGCGCACTCGTCGCCTCTTTGAGGCTTCAGTCCCGCTCCTTACAGAGCCAGGACTGCTTTGCGGACGGGGTTCCTGCTTCGCAGGCCTGATCCGGATGTTCAGGCAGTCTCTTACATGCCGGCATGACGAGCCTGTCCGAACATCCATACCGGCCGTGAATCGCAACATCCGATTCATACACGATCCCGATCATCGTAAGTCCGTGTGCCGGGGCGGTCGGTCCGGCTGCGCTGCGGTCAAGCGCCGCGAGAATCTCCGGCATCCGCACAGGTGCAAGCTCCCCGCAGCCCGCTTTTATGAGCGTACCTGCAATGATCCGCACCATGTTGTACAAAAATCCGTTTCCCGTCACCCGGATTGAGATGATATCGCCCTCTTTTCCGACGTCGCAGGCGTAAATGGTACGTACGGTTGAGCGCACCTGCGCGTTTACCGCACAAAAGCTCTTAAAATCATGCTCTCCCACAAGATACGCGGCCGCCTGCCGCATCGCCGCCACATCCAAAGGATGGTGGTAAAAATACGTGTCAGACCTCCGGGACGGCAGACGGAACGTACGGTTTAAAATCCGGTATTCGTAGGTCTTCCTGCTGTTCTGATAGCGCGGATGCCAGTCCGCCGCCACCTCGCAGGAGTCCTGGACGACAATATCCGCCGGGAGTCTCTGATTCAGCGCAAACGAAATCTTTTCCGCCGGCATCCGCGCATTCGTGTCAAATACCGCCACATTTCCCAGGGAATGCACCCCGGAGTCGGTCCGGCTCGCGCCCGTCACCGTGATCTCCTCCCCGAACAGCGCGGAGAGCTCACGGTTTAACACCTCCTCGATCGTGACTCCGTTCGGCTGCACCTGCCATCCTTTGTAATTCGTCCCGTCGTAGGCGACAACCAGTTTCACCCGCTTCATGATATCTCCGCCTCCCGTCTCACTGCGGCCAGCGCAGAAATCTTCTGCACAGCAGGATCAGTGCGAAATACAGGATCACCGCAAGGTAAGCCAGCCTGTCCCTGCCCTCATAGCGCAGGGGCTTCATTTTCGTCCTGCCCTCGCCGCCGTGATAACACCTTGCCTCCATCGCCATCGCCAGATCATCCGCCCGCCGGAACGCCGACACAAAAAGCGGCACCAGAAGCGGAATCATATTTTTTACTCTCTTTAACAGATTTCCGCTCTCAAAATCCGCACCTCTTGCCATCTGCGCTTTCATGATCTTGTCCGTCTCCTCGATCAGGATCGGGATAAAGCGGAGTGCAATCGACATCATCATCGCGACCACATGCACCGGAACACCGATCTTAGAGAGCGGCATCAGTGCTTTTTCCAAACCGTCCGTCAGCTGATTCGGCGTCGTGGTCAGCGTCATGATCGAGGTTCCGAGAATCAGATAGGTCAGACGGATGACCATGATCAATGCATTAGCGGCGCCCTCCGCCGTTATCTTAAAAATCCAGAATGTCACAACCGGTTCGCCCGGCGTCAGAAACAGATTGAAAAGTCCCGTGATGAGCATCAGGATCAGAATGGCCCTCAGACCTTTGATCATAAACTTCAGCGGAACATGCGACAGCCAGATGACTGCTGCCAGAAAAACGGTGGCCACACCAAGCGCCGCCGCTCCCCGGAAACAGAACAGGGATATGATATAAATCATCGTACAGAACAGTTTGACACGGGGATCCAGCTTGTGGATGACAGAATCCGCCGGATAATACTGGCCCAGTGTGATATCTCTTAACATACTTTCTCTTCCTCCATACCGCCTGCGGTTCTCCATCTGCCGGCCATTCTCATTCGCCGTCCGTCTTACGCCGACGCTCTCTGCCGCTCTGACTTACCCATGAATATCCCGATGCCGCGCGTCGAGGCCCGTAAGCGCCTCCATCAGGCTCGCCCTCGCCTCTTCAAGCGTAGTCGCATCCACATCCACCATCAGCCCGCAATCCCGAAGCTCATGCATCAGATACGTCACCTGCGGCGCAGCAAGCCCCACGGCCTCCAGCTCCTTATAGTGGCGAAACACCTCCCGCGGCGCGGCGTCAAACATCACCTGCCCCTGATTCATCACGATAATGCGCTCTACATATTTCGCAACATCCTCCATGCTGTGTGAGACAAGCACCACCGTCATCCCGCGCTCTCTGTGCATCCGCGCGATCAGATCAAGAATCTCGTCGCGGCCCGCCGGATCGAGCCCGGCTGTCGGCTCGTCCAGAATCATAACCTCCGGCTTCATCGCCAGCACACCTGCGATCGCAACACGGCGCTTCTGTCCGCCGGAGAGCTCAAACGGCGACTGATAATACAGCTCCTCCGGCATCCCCACGCTGCGCAGCGCTTCAAACGCCCGCAGACCTGCCTCTTCTTTACTTAATCCCTGATTCTTCGGCCCGAAACAGACATCGTCAAAAATCGTCGTCTCAAACAGCTGATGCTCCGGATACTGGAACACAAGGCCGACACGGTTGCGCAGCTCTCTTAAGTCAAAATCATCGTCATAGATATCCTGACCGTGAAAATAGATGGCGCCCGAGGTCGCCTTTATCAAACCATTTAAATGCTGAATCAGCGTGGACTTTCCGGAACCGGTATGCCCGATGACTCCGATAAACTGCCCGTCCTTTAGCTCCAGGCTCACATCCTTTAATGCCTGGATCTGATACGCCGTCTCCTCGCTGTATATATAATTTATCTTGTCCAGTATGATTGACATCGTGCCGGTCCCTGTCCTTTCCGCATGCTTTTGCCCGGTCCCTGCCGCCGCTTCCTAAGCAATCTGCGCTGCTTTTAAAATAGCGTCCACGAGTTCCTCCCGCTTTAACACGCCGACCGGCACCTTCACCCCGGACTGCCGCAGCATGTCCGCCAGAATCGTCACCTGCGGCACATCCAGCCGATACTCCTTTAACGTCCCGACCTGTGAAAAAATCTCCCGCGGCGCTCCCTGCATCACGATCTTTCCCTGATCCATCACAAACACACGGTCCGCGTCCACGACCTCCTCCATGTAATGCGTGATCAGAATGATCGTGACGCCCTTCTCCCGATTCAGCTCATGAGCCGTCCGGATGACATCCTTTCGCCCGTTCGGATCGAGCATCGCCGTCGGCTCGTCGAGCACAATGCATTTCGGCTGCATCGCCATGACGCCCGCAATCGCGACGCGCTGCTTCTGTCCGCCGGAAAGCCTGTTCGGTGAGTGGTGACGATATTTTAACATGCCGACTGCTTTTAAGCTCTCCTCCACACGCCGCCAGATCTCATCGGTCGGGACACCGATATTTTCCGGGCCGAACCCCACATCCTCCTCCACGACACTCGCGATGATCTGATTGTCCGGATTCTGAAACACCATACCCGCCGTCTGCCGTATCGGAAAAATATTCTCCTCCTCCGATGTATCTCTTCCGTCGACCCAGAGCGTCCCTTCCCCCGGCATTAAAAGCGCATTGATATGCTTTGCCAGCGTGGATTTTCCGGAGCCGTTATGCCCGAGTATCGCGATAAATTCTCCCGGCTTCACATCGAGACTGACGTGGTCAAGCGCCGTGGAGATCGACTCCACGTTTCCCTCCTCGTCGCGCCGGATATATTCATGGACCAGCTGAACCGCTTTAATAATTCCCATATTTCCTCTCATTCCGCCGCCTCGCACGGCACATCCTCCCAGCGCAGCCGGTGCAGTTCTCCTGCAAGCTTCATGCCCGCAAATGCATTCTGCCGCAGCGCCTCATAGAGTACAACCGCCGCCGAATTCGACAGGTTTAAGGAGCGCGTCTCCCCGAGCATCGGAATCCGCACACAGGTATCCGGGTGCTCTTTTAAAATCTCCTCCGGTATCCCGGCACTCTCCTTCCCGAACACCAGATAGCAGTCCGGTTCATAGGAAACCTCCGTGTAGACCCGCTTTCCCTTTGTCGTCGCGAAGTAAAGCTTTGCTTTGGGATTGCACGCACAGAATTCCTGCCAGTTAATGTAAGTCGTGACGTCAAGCTCCTTCCAGTAGTCCATCCCGGCTCTTCGGATCGACTTTTCATCCAGGTGAAACCCCAGCGGTTCGATCAGGTGCAGCCTCGTCCCGGTCGCCGCACAGGTTCTTCCGATATTCCCCGTATTGGCCGGTATTTCCGGCTCATATAACACAATATTAAATCTGTCTTTCATTTTTTATCCGTTCTTCTGACTCCCGACCTGCCGTCTCTTTCTCCGGTCTTCCATAATGCATTCCGCGCATTCCCTGTCCGACCTGCCGTCTCTTTCTCCGGTCTTCCATAATGCATTCCGCGCATTCTCTGTCCGACCTGCCGTCTCTTTCTCCGGTCTTCCAAAATGCATTCCGCGCATTCCCTGTCCGGCCTGCCGTCTCTTTCTCCGGTCTTCCATAATGCATTCCGGCGCATTTCTGCCAAATCCGCTAGCTCTTCCTGCATTCCTCCACAAATGCCTCCAGCCGGTCCATCGCCGTCTTCAGACTCTCCAGCGAATACGCATACGAAATCCGCACAAATCCCTCTCCGCACGCGCCGAACGCCGTTCCCGGAACCACGGCAAGCTTCTGTGACGCAAGCAGGGCCTCCGCAAACGCTTCCGACGACATTCCGAATTCCCTGATGCACGGAAATACATAAAACGCACCAAACGGCTCAAAACACTGCAGGCCCATCTCGCGGAACCGGTGCATCAGATAGCGCCGCCTCCCGTTATATTCCTCGCGCATCCCCGCGACGTCCTCGTCGCCGTCGCGCATCGCTGCCACCGCGGCGTACTGCGCCATTGTCGGCGCGCACATGATCGCATACTGATGGATCTTGAGCATCTGTGTGATAATCGCCTCCGGCCCGCACACATAGCCCAGCCGCCAGCCGGTCATCGCGTGGGATTTGGAAAATCCGTTGATGACAAGCGTGCGCTCGCGCATCCCCGGAAGCGACGCGATCGAGACATGCCGCTCCAGATAGGTGAGCTCCGAATAGATCTCATCGCTTAACACAAACAGATCGTGGCGGATCACAAGCTCCGCAATCCGTTCCAGATCCTCCTTCTCCATGACCGCACCGGTCGGATTGTTCGGAAACGGCAGCACCAGAAGCTTCGTCTTCGGCGTAATGGCCGCTTCCAGCTCCTCCGCCGTCAGCCGGAACTGATTCTCCTCCTTTAACTCGATCACCACCGGCGTCCCGTTTGCCAGCACCGTACACGGCAGATACGACACATAGCTCGGCTGCGGGATCAGCACCTCGTCCCCCGGATCAAGCATCGCACGCATCCCGATATCGATCGCCTCACTCCCGCCGACCGTCACAATCATTTCTTTATTATAGTCATAGGAAAGCCCGTACCGTCTCGACAGAAATTCCGCGATCTCCGCCTTCAGCTCCTTTAACCCGGCATTCGACGTATAGTGTGTCCGCCCTTTTTCCAGCGAATAAATCCCCTCGTCACGGATATGCCACGGCGTATCAAAATCCGGCTCCCCCACGCCCAGCGAGATCGCGTCCTTCATCTCGCTGACAATGTCAAAAAACTTTCGGATCCCGGACGGCTCTATCGTCACAATCGTTTTATTTAACGGATTTCTCATGGTATCATCTGTATCCTTTCATCCTTAGTCTTCGACGCGATAACGGTTCCGTGATCCTTATATTTTTTCAGGATAAAATTCGTCTTGGTGCTTAAGACCGAATCCAGCGGCGAAAGCTTGTCGGAGACAAACTGCGCCACCTCGCGCAGCGTCTTCCCCTCTAAAATCACCATAAAATCAAATCCGCCGGAAATCAGATATACTGCGTTTACCTCCGGATAATTGTAAATGCGCTCCGCCACCTTGTCGAATCCCATCCCGCGCTGCGGCGTCACACGCACCTCGATCATCGCCATCACTTTATCCTGTCCGACCTTATCCCAGTCGATAATCGTGTGATATCCGCAGATGATATGCTCGTCCTCCATCTGTTCTAACTCATTCATGACAGCCGATACCTCAGCTCCAAGCACAATCGCCAGTTCTTTCAAGTCGATCCGGCTGTTTTTCTCGATAAATGTCAATATTTTTTCGCGCATAGTCTTCCGTCCTCCTCTATCCCTTTCCGCCGGCTGTGATTACGCCGTTTCTTTCATTCCCGGCCTGGCCGCACACGCGGTACAGCTCATCCGTCTTCGGCGGTTCTAAAAATCTTCGCTCTTCATCATAAAACAGCACGCGGTCATTTCCCGTTGTCGCCTTTCCGATCACCGCCGCCGGAATTCCTTCCTTTTTCAGCTCCCGCACCAGCGTATTTCCGTCCCTCGCAGCCATCAGCATGCAGCCGCTTGAGATCAGACGATACGGATCAATCCTGAAAAACTCACAGATCTCCACCGTCTCCTGGCGAAGCGGGATACTCCGCAGATCAATCTGAAGTCCCACTCCAGACGCCTCCGCCATCTCCCAGAGCGCGCCGTATATGCCGCCCTCCGTCACGTCATGCATCGCACTGACACCGGTTCTGACCGCCGTCATGGCTTCGTCTAAAACGGAAATATACCGGTCAAACCGCTTTGCTTCTTCTACAAACGAAGAGGAAAATCTGCTTAACAGCTCTTTTTCTTTTTCTTTGGCAATAATGGAGGTACCCTCAATCCCGATCCACTTTGTCACCAGAAGATCCATCCCGGGTTTTGCGCCCGCTGTGGACACCAGCTTCCCGTCCTTTACTTTGCCGACGCCGCACACCGTAATCACCGGCTGGTTTACCACTGCCGTCACCTCCGTGTGGCCGCCCATGATCTGTACGCCGGCTTTCTCACATTCCGCCTCCACCTGCGCCATCATAAGACGCAGCTGCGGCTCCTCCGCGGACGGCGGAAGTAGCACGGTCAGAAGCACGCCGACCGGCTCTGCACCGGAACTTGCCAGATCATTTACCGTGATCTGAATCGCTAACGAACCGATATCCTTTGCCGTACCGGTAATCGGATCCGTCGACATGACAAGCGTCTCGTCCGGCGCCAGCTTTACAGCCGCACAATCCTCCCCGACTCCGGCGCCGAGCACCACCTCGGGCCGCCTGGTATGAATCTGTCTGAACACGGAACGTTTTAATACATTCTCCGGTACTTTCCCTATCTTCATTGTATCCCTGTCCCTTCATGGCGCGTAAGGCTGTCTCGTTCCGAGGCAGCCTTACGTAATTTGTATCTCATATCCTGTCTGTTATTGTCCGCCGGTAATCTGGCTCTCATCCACGGTTCCGGTGATCGCCTGCTCCTCCGGCGTCGGCTGCGGCGCGGGCGGCTGCTGCATGGCTGCCGCTGTGTAAGGCGCAACCGCCCCGTAAATCGTCGCCTCATCGCCGGTCGCAAGCGCCGCGCCGATCACCGCCGATACATTCGGATCGGCAGAGGCCGTCCCCACATGCACCACCTTCGGCGACGCGCGGTAGGTACTCTTGTTAAAGACCTCACGGCTCTCTTCTTTTCCGTCCACCGTAACTACCTTCCAAAGCTGTGCGACGTAGCCCACATGCTTTCCCTGCACGGTTCCGATATATCCTGCCGGATCTCCGGTCGCCACAAACTGCGTCCCCGGATCCTGTCTGGAAATCACTTCGCTTTCATAGGTGACCACACGATTCGCCGGCCGCGTCTCCTCCCCGTAAATCGTGAAATAGACATTCTTTCCGGACGTATACCCTTCCAGGTAAATCGGGGCGTCCTGATTATTGACAAAACAAAGATCCTTATAATCTCCCGCAATCGCCGCATCCATAGACGGGCTGACGTAGGTGACAATCATCGAGTGATTTGAGCGCTCCGTAACCTCAAGTTCCGCCAGAATCACAGTGTTGTACAGTGTGGAAGACACCTGACAGACGCCGCCGCCGTAGGATTCCACGGTCTGTCCGTTCTCATAGGCCCCTGCAAGCTCGTAGCCGTTCGCCGCATTTAATGGCCCGATCGCATCGGCCACCGAAAATTCATCCCCCGGATACAGAACCGTACCGTTGATCTTTTCCGCGGCCACCGCGATATTGGTACACCGGTTTTTCCCGGAATCGCTGTAGTTCGTATTGTAGGTGCCCAGCACATCCTGAATCTTTGAAAGCTCTTCTCTGGTCCCCCGCGGATTCACGATCTCCGCCACCAGCTCGATCTGTGCGCTGCCGCCGTCCCATCCGCTGTTAATATAATCCTCGATCGCGCGAACGGAATCCGCAGTGTTCACCTCAATGCCCTGCGCGCCGTCCGTAATGCGGAATGCACCGTCCTCACGCACCAGCCCGCAGTCCACCGCTTCCTGGTTCAGATCCTCCGCCCGGTCGGTGAGAACCGCCGTGACCGCTGATGAATTCACGCCAAGCTCCAGCGGGATCACCCTGCTGCCGTGCTCAAGATCCTTTTTATCTTTGTAGCGCTGAATCGGGCTTCCGCTCCGTCCGACATTCATCGCCTCCTCCACAACGCTCATATCCGAAAAATGCAGACCGAAATCCGATGCCTGCACCGTAATCTCCTTCTCTCCGGCCGAAAGTGTGAACTCCGCGTCGCTGACTGACTTCACATAAGACTCCACCGCTTCGGCCGCCTCATCCGCCGTCATACCGCCGACATCAATCGTACCGATATACACACCCTGTGCAATCGTCTCTGTTTCCTCCGCCCGCATCACTGTCGTCCCTGCACATACAAGGCCAAATGCCGCCACGACAGCCGACAGTACATATAACCCTCTGATTCTCTTCATCTTCTTCTCCATATGCGTGTCATAGAACCTCTGCGCCGCTCTCAAAAAGCCGCCGGCGCTCAAACATTTCCTGAATTATTTTATCACAACCGCCATTATTTTCAAAGATGCATAACCACGAATATCATTGACTGGGGCTGTGATTTTTAGTATATTTTACATGAAAGCCCGATTACGCAGAATCCGGCCCATTACAGCAGGGCTGCAAGCACCGTGGTCAGCAGCATTGCCCCGACAATTATGATCACGATGAGCGCCAGCAGTTTTCTGTTTTTTTTCTTTCCGAACTGATACATGACAACCTCCGTTTTTTCATTAAGAAAGGATTCACATTTTATGGTTTACCTGGGTATTTTTATCTTTGTGGTCTGCCTGATCGCATTTTTCCGCAAAAAGGACACCAAAGCCCGCGAGGACGCGCAGGATGCCTTTTGGGAGCGTGAGACCCGGGCCAACCACACCCGCCGTCAGGATATCAGCGGACTCCCTTATCTTACCATACCACTGGACCGGTTGCCAATAGGAACCTTTGACCATCCGGATTTAATCGCCTGTGAAGATACCTTAAAAGCGCTTTCTTCCGAAAAAATTTTAAACCTCAGCAATCAGACAAATACGGATTTAAAGCTTGCATACGGGCTGGCAAACTTAGAAGCGCTCTCCGGGTATGACCAGAATTTCGCCACGCTCTGCCGCACGCTCGTTTCCTACGCAGAGTGCCTTCTGAAGCTGGAGCATCCGGAAGAAGCGCAGACGGTGCTGGAATACGGTATTTCCTGCGGCTCCGACCACAGTCAGAATTACCGGCTCCTGGCGGATCTCTACCGCAGTCAGAACGCATCCGACCGGCTCAGCGAGCTTCGGAAACACGCAGAAGACCTGGATTCCCCGATGAAGAATGCCATCTTAAAATATATCGGAGAGTGACACCGGCTTTACCCTGCCCCGCTCTTCTCCTTCGGCAGCCTGCCGTACTGTACAATCAGACGATCCGTGAGACGTGAGGCGTCACTGCGCATCATCCGCTCCGGATGCGGCGGCAGTTCGATCCCGTAGTACTGTGCATATTTTTTCAGATAAGCCAGCTGACGAGGGGTTACAGGCATCTGTTTTTTCACTTTGCAGTACAGAGGCCGGGGTGTAAACAGCGCTTCTTCCGTTTTTCCGTATGCGGCCTTCAGACATTCAAACAGCCTCCAGGTCGCCAGTGCGTCATCCAGCGCACGGTGCGCATGTTTCCTGTCGATCGAAAAATGCGCGCACAGACTTTCCAAATCCTTCTTCTGTCCCTCTTCCAGAAAATGCCTGGCGATTTTCAGCGTATCCACAGCATTTCTTTCAAAAATAAAATCATGATTTACCGACCACTGCTTTAAAAAGCTGTAGTCAAAGATGATATTCTGACCTACAAGCGGGTCGTCCCCGAGAAAGGCAAAAAAATCCGCCATCGCCTCTTCCGGGTCCCTGCCTTTTTGCGCCATCTCACCGGTAATCCCGGTCAGCGAGCTCACCTCCCCGGGAATCGGATTCTCCGTGCGAAGCAGGGCAGAAAACGTGTCCGCCGCCCTGCACTGCCGCACGCGGACTGCCCCCACCTCGAGAATCACATCCGTCTTCACTCTCAGCCCGGTCATTTCCAGATCAATTACCACATAATCCTCTAACAATTTATTTTCCCGCTCTCCCGTTTATTCATACTCTGGCTGTCATCTCTGCGTCTTCCCGCGCCGGATCGTCTTTTCTTTTCCGTCCGCCGCATACTCCGGCAAACCGCTGTCGCTTACCCGGTGCAGTACTCCCAAAACGCCTGTCTGCTCACCCGTACAGTACTCCCAAAACACCTGTCCGCTCACCGGATCCCTCGAGGAATAGTCGAATCTCACATACAGCGGTTCCTCCTGCCGCGCCGGCAGCGCCCGAAGCGTTCTTGTCTTCCTGTCCGGAAAGCGGTAATGAACACGCTCCACATGCTGCTGTCTGTCCCTGCCGCAGATGCTCCTGGATATGTCTTTCCACTCCGCCGGATCATCCGCCCAGTCCGGCCGGCTCCTGCAATTTTCTCTGCCGTACAGATCAATAATTAATCCTTCTTTTAATAAATCAAAAACACCTGGTGTTTCCCGCCGCACAAATTCCAAAAGAATCTCCGCCCGCCGGATGCGCGAATGGCTCATATCGGAATATCCGTTTATGTCACAGAATGCTCCCAGCTTTTGGTACATCACAAACGGACTCTGATACTGCGTCTCCAACAGCTTCATGGAAACCACATACTGTCCGCTGTTGTAGTAAATCTCCAGCATCTCCTCCGCCTGCCGGATACGCAGAAGCTCCCCGTAGGTCAGCCAGGCTGTCTCCATCACTTCATACGGCGGACTGCTCTGACACAGGATACCGTACTCTTCCCGATGCTCATACAGGTATGATCCTTTGAGCACCTTGAGAAATCCCAGCTGCAGCTGATCGGGCTTCACCGCATAGATCTCGTCAAAGGATGCTGCAAACGATTCCGGCCCCTCAAAAGGAAGACCTGCGATCAGATCCAGATGTATATGGATCCTCCCCACATCCAAAAGCCTGCCCGCAATCTCTTTTACCCGTTCCAGGTGCATGGTACGCCTGATTTCGGCGATCGTGGCCGGATTTGCGGACTGCACGCCGATCTCAAACTGGATCTGTCCGGGCCGCATCCCCTCAAGCAGATCTGACATTTCATCCGTCATCAGATCCGCCGCGATCTCGAAATGGAAATTGGTCACACCATTATCATGCTCTCTGATGAACCTCCATATACGCATCGCACGCTCCGGCATGCAGTTAAAGGTGCGGTCCACAAACTTTACCTGCGGCGTCCGGTTTTCAAGAAAGTACAACAGCTCCCGCTCCACCAGTTCCATGCTACGGAACCGAAGACATTTTTCCACGGAAGACAGACAGTAGCTGCATCGAAACGGACAACCGCGGCTCGATTCATAGTAGACGATGCGGTTGGAAAACTCCTTCGGATCCCCATAGCAGAACGGCAGGCGGTCCATATCAAGCGCCCCGCGCTCTCTGGTAATGCGGATCTCCTCCCCGTCACGGTAAATAAGTCCCGCAATCTTCCCAGGACCGGACACAGATTCCGGCTGCCTGTCAGCTGCTTCTGCAACCGTTATTTCCTCTGCTCTCCCGGGCGGTTTTTTGCCGCTCTCCGCTCTCCCGGGTGATGTCTCCCACGTATTTCGGATCCCTGCATAGTATTCGCACAGCTCCAGAAAGGTCTGCTCCCCTTCCCCCGCCATGACTCCCGTTACCGCAGGATGCTGCCGTAAAAATGCCCCGGCTTCATAGGACACCTCAGGTCCGCCCATCCATATCGGGACCTGCGGGCACAGTTTATGAAATTCCTCCGCCAGCTCCTGCGCATATGTAATATTCCAGATATAGCAGGAAAAGCAGAGCACATCCGGCTTTTCCAAATATAATTTCGCAAGAATCTCACGGAGAGGCTGATTGATCGTATATTCCCCGATCCGGATGTCCGCCGTCTCTGTGAGATATCTGTCTGCATAAGCGCGCAGACTGTACACCGCCAGATTGGAATGAATATATTTTGCATTGATTGCTACGAGCAGTACTGACAGCATTTCTTCCTCCTGATCCGTTCAGACGTTATTTCATGGCGGCCCCTGATTCCGGCCCGGCCGGTTCTCTGCACAGTCTCTCAATCAGATTCTCTGCGCAGTTTCTCAATTATGTCACGCAGCTGCTGGTTTTCCTTTATAAGGCCCTGAATTGACTCCCCCAGCTTCCGGTTTTCGTTTGCGAGGCCCCGGATTTCCTCGTCCAGCTGTTTTTCACGTTTGACATGCTGTTGCTCCAGTTCATGAAGCTTCTGAATCTTCGTCTCATATTTTTCCTCGATAATGTCAATATCCAGTATCAACGATTCGTCTGTCATATCATTCACCGCCTCCATTTCTTCATAGTGAGCGTACAGATGCCGGTAAAGCATGAGCGTCAGCTGGCGCAGTTTTTGTGCATCATTCTGCGTTATGTTTCCGGCCTCAAGGTTTTTACTGATACTTCCGATTATATCATTCAGGATCAGACTTTTCAATGCTTCAAGATTTTCCGGCGTGCGTGCTGTCTCAATCGATTTACGGAGTTTCAGAAGATAAAACGGGATCAGGATCACCATATTTTTCCGGTTCAGTTCTTCCGCGGTGGTTTCCAGGAATTTCAGGGCAGGGACATTATAGTCAAATGTTCCCTGACTGCCGAAATCCAGTTTCAGTGTGTAGAGATCCGGAACCTCGTTCTGATAATAGAGATAAATGATTTTCGGCTCCGGGAATCTCAGACAGAACATTCCGTCCGACGTCATGCGCATCCGGTTTGCATGCCCGAAGCTGTACTCGAACACGCGGAAAATAATCGTGTCGTCGACTGATGACTGCGCTTCCAGATGGTAACTGTCGGTTCCGCCGATTGTCAGAATCGTATCGGCAAGCGTGCGGCGCAGTCTGTCATCGTGAAATTCCGTCCAGTTGTAAGTGACCGTGCTGTCCGTGGGATAATCAGTCTCAAACAGTCCATTGATCAGACGAATCACAGAACCGGACGATAATGTCAGAATCTTCTTGAAAATCTTGTCATAAATATTGTGCATGGCTGTTGATTCCATATAAGTTTTTCCTTTGAGTTTTTCCTTTCCTTAATTTGTGATCTTCAATATAAAGTAATCGTTCGTTCAGCCCGTTTGGGAAACATGGGCGGACTTTTACAAAAAAATGGAAACAGGAATGCCGACACAGCCACCTGTACATATCGAATAATGACATTTGAGAAAAGAATCCGTATCAGATATGATTCAGATGTAGTAAGAATAACATAAAAGACAATTTGCCGCAATATTTTCCCTGATAAAGTGATAAAAAATAACATGATACCAGGGTCAAAAGGTCATGTGTTTCACGCAGGCGTGAAAAAGCATGACTTTATGACCCGCCAAACATGAGAAAGCAGCTGTTTTCCACAGGAAAATGAGCGGATTTTGAATGTTTTTCAGATTTCAGGAGTGTGAAACGCGCAGAAATCCGAAGGCATCATGGGATCAGATGCTTTTGACCCCAACATCATAACATATGATCCTTGGAAAAACGGCCGCTTCGCGACGGCTCGCATGCCAAATGAGGGACAAAAAAGGCCGCTTCGCGACGGTTTCCATCGCCAAAGCGGCCTTTTTCTTCCTTATTTTATGTTTAGGACTGTCCGTCTATTTTTACCGTATCATTCGCGTAGATTCCGGACACCTGATCCTCCAGGTCACGTTCCTGTTTTTTCATCTCATGGTGCTTCCACACAAACAGTGCAATCACCGCAGCCAGAATCAGGGCCGCGATCAGATCCCACCAGCAAAAGCCGAGTACGGTGTGCTCAAAAATATATGACATCTGTTTTCTCCTTCCTGCATAGTATGAATGCTATGAGCTCTTCCCCATCGGTTCCGCCGAACCGCCCAGCTTCTCCTCAAAGCGGTTTTCACGTTTCTTCTGGTTGATGTTGTGCACCACCAGCATGATGATGAGCACCACGCCCGCAATGGCTGCCGGCAGGTCCCAAAAATGCATCCCCATGCTCTGGTGCAGGGTTTCAAATAAATCGTACCACATATGTCGTCCTTTCTTGTGTTTCCGCTGTCCGGTAATGCGGAGGCAGGCGGGAGAAATTCCCCCGCCGTGTCATCCGTTTTACAGGATCCGTGTGTCTCGTCCCGCACTATCTTCTTTTCATGGTCTCCCGGCCGTACTCATCGGTAAGCCCGGCGATCTTTTTCTGTCTTCTTCTCATGTCATCCGAATAGAACATGTATACAACCACCGCTGCGAGCATCAGCAGGAAGTGCAGGATACAGCAGTGATGCATGTCGCCAGGTCCCGCAAGCGGTACTTCCGGATCGTCCACCGGTACGATTACCACGTCGTCTTCCTCATCGTCCGCCGTGATTTCTCCGCCCGCTAACGGTACCGGATCGTCGGGAATCGTGATGACCGGAATCACCGGAACCGCGGTTCCTGCAGGTACCGGTAATGCCGCTATGGCTGCCGGCGCGTCAGCGATCGGAACCGGTGTCGGCGGCACGCCCGGAATCACCGGTGTGCCCGGTACGTATACTGCCGGTCCGGGGATCGCCGTGTAGACCACGGTCAGCTCCACATCCCTTGCAGGCATACCCTCCGCGCTGCTCCGTAAGAACGCGTAGTCCGGTGTGTATCCGTCGATGGCCGGTGAATCGTAGGTGAAGGTCTCACCTGCCAGGAACTGCGCCGTCACGTCGGGCGCTGCCGTTCTGCCGGCTGCGTATACATAGTGGATCGTTAAGTTATAAAGGTTCTCAATCACTGCCGGATCGGTCGGGTCGGATTCTTCCTCGCCCGGATCGATCGGATCAGGATTCTCCGGATCGGTCGGCACGACCGGATCCGTAGTTGCCGATGCCGTGTTGATGATGTTTCTTCCGGCATCCTCTCTCGTGATCGTGTACTCACAGTTCAGGGTTACCGTTGCCCCCGGTGCGAGTGCCGCGATCGTCACGGTGTTGTCAGCGTTTACTGTCGCACCGTTTACTTCCGTAAAGGTTACCACGCCCGTCGCGTCGGTCAGCTGGTCGGTCACAACCACATTTTCAAGCGTGATGTTCGCCTGACTTGCTACCGTGATCGCGTACCGGATCGTGTCGCCCACGTTGTACTGCGGCTGCGGGTTGGTGATGGTCTTGGTTACGGTGTAGTCCGTTACCGGGTCTACGGTGTCCGTCGTCACTTCTCCATCGTCCGGATCTTTCGGATCCACCGGTTTATCCTCAGGATCTTTTCCGGCTGCAGTCGCTACATTTGTAACAGATCCGTACAATACATCTGCTTCCGTTACGGTATAGGTCGCCGTAAGTGTCTTTGTCTCGCCAATTCCAATCTCGTCAAATCTTACGGTTACACCGTTTTCATCCGCAGCTATTACTTCTGCGCTTTCTGCTTCTAACTGTTCTTCGTCAAACACGACCGGAAGGTGATCCGTTACTTCCACCTCTGTCAATGTCTGATTTCCGGTATTCGTTACAACAATCGTATATACAATTTCTTCTCCCGGTGCATACTCATCCTTCGCGTCCACGATCTGTTTGGTCAGCGTGTACTCCGGATTCTTCTCCTCCACCGGAATCGGATCTGTCGTACCGGTACCCGGCGTATTATCCCCTGCCGTTGCCGTTACCGTATTCCTGAAGTTCGGATTGCCAAGATCCGCCTCTTTCACGACATATGTCGCCGTTACCGTAATGCTCTCGCCCGGCTTTAAAGATGCAATCACAGCTTTTCCGTCTTCCACGGTATAGCCGGATACAAGTCTGTTAAAGAGGTTTGTCAGCAGATTTCCTCCGGTAATCTTTGCGCCGTCAAGCGTATCCTCCACCACGATATCCTTAAGCGTCTGGTTTCCGGTATTTTTCACCGTAATTGCAAACTCAATCGTATCGCCTGCGGTAAATGCCTGATTGCCCTGAGCGTCGGTTCCGGTTGCCTCATCCTCGTTTGTCACTTCTTTTGTCACCGTAAGCTGCTTGTCAACCTCATCCATCGGGATCGGGTCAGTAGTGTCGCTTCCTATGGTTCCTTCCGCCTCCGCTTTTGCGGTATTGGTAATATCATTCCTTCCGATCTCATCTTCCGTCACCACATAGTGCGCATTTACAGTCACTTCCGCTCCTGCAGCCAGGGAAGCAATCACAGCCGTATTATCCGTCACTGTGTATCCGCTGCCTCCATCGATCACAGCGCCTTCCAGTTCATCCGTGACCACCACATTCTGCAGCGCCACATCACCGCTGTTTTTCACTACAATCGTGAACGGAATCTCATCGTTTAACTCAAAAACATCTTTTTCATTTCCATCGGCATCCGTCGGCATTCCGGCGTTCTTATTGACCGTCAGCTGCTTCCACTGCGCAACCAGAGTCATATCCGCTCCCGGAGCCGCCATCTCAAAGATTTCTTCTGCCTGGATTATCTTGTCTGTCCCGACAATCTTCCAGTATGCAAATACAGCATCTGCCTTTGTAAACTGATTCTCCGGCGCTGCATAAACCGGTGTATATCCTGCCGGATAAACAGACGGATCTGTAACAGATGCCTCGCCTATCTTCGTCGTTCCGCCGTTTCCGTCATATGTCACATGGTATTCCTGTACATCCGGAATATTGTCCGGTACATGATCCGGGCCGTTCTCATCCAGGAGATAATACACGTTGATTACCGTAGGAGCTACGGTAACATTGACGGTTTCTTTCTGTACCGTCTTTGTCGTATCTCCTGTCACCCACGCAATCCTGGTCTCAGACTGTCCCTGTGTCTTTGCTGCGTAATCCAGCACATAGCTCTTTCCGTCGTGCTGACCTGTCAGGTTCGCCTCATACGGGATCTCCGCGTCAAATATCGCATCGTTGACTACTACGTTCTGATCTTCCGCCTCTGTCCCGTCATAGTAATAATGGATCTCGTAGTGTAAATCCGCTCTCTTTGTGTAGTACACATTGATCACGTTCTTCGTGTTATCCGTACCTACCGTCAGGCTGGCCGGATCCGCATGATCAAATTCATAGCCGTCGATCAGGATCGCTTCCCTGGATCCGTCAATTACCTGATCAAATTTTGCAGATTTATTTTCTGCCGGGTCATGCAGAACTTCATTCGCTCCTGCTTCCAGATAATTCACCGTGTAGGTCTGATCGTTTGCCGTGTAGGTAACCGTCACGACTACATCATGCTTCGGCATCCCCGTTCCGACACTCTTTACAACCGTCAGATCCGGCGTATAGCCAGCGATGTCCGGTGAAGTATACGTATAAGTCTCTCCCGCAAGATACTGCGCCACTACTTTGTCAGCCGCTTCGCTACCATCCTCATATACATAACGAATCGTCAGCTGATACAGCTTTTCAATCTGCGCCTTATCAGAAGATGCATTCACTATCTTCTCTTCCGTTCCGGTCTGGGTCGGAACCGCCGCCGTCACGGTCGCAGTATTTCCAATTTCTTTCCCAGCATCATCTCTTGCCGGAGTGTAAGAACAATTAATCGTTACCGTATCGCCTGATTCACCTGCCGGCGCAAGCGTTTCGATGATCAGAGCCTTCGGATCGTTCCCGTCTACTCGGACGCCCTCCGGAAGCGTTCCAAATGTTACCGTTCCGTCAGCATTGGTCAGCTGATCCGTAACCTTCAGATCCGTAAGGGTTACATTCGCCTGGCTCGTCACCGTAATCTGATACTGAATCGTCTCGCCAACCTTATACTCGTCTTTCTTATCAACAATCTGCTTGCTGACCGTGAAATCCGTATTCAGTGCAGCCGTATCCACTGTGCACTCGGCCCGGCCGGCGGAAACCGGTTCTCCTGCTGCCGTTGTCCCCGACGCCGCAGCCGTATTCACAACACTTCCGGCGATCACGTCAGCCTCGGTCACCTCGTAGGTCACTTCCACTGTTTCAAATGCTCCCGGCGCAAGCGTGCCAACTGATATTGCATTATCTCCAACAGCTCCGACAAGCGTATCCTCCACTGTAATATTATTGACCGTTACACTGCCATTATTGGTGACCGTAATCGTGTACGGGATTTCTTCTCCCACCGCAAAGTCGCCTGCCTTGCCGTTTCCGTCCTCGCCTCTGTTCACCTCCTTGATGATCGCAAGGCTCGGATTATTTTGTGCGATAGATACCCTAGCAGTTCCGTCTACACAAGTCAGCGGAACTATCGTTTCACCATAAGTAATATTTTTCTCAAACACAGACGCCGTGTTTGTCAGCGTGCTGCTCTGTTCTTCACTGGCATCCGTATCTTTTACCGTATAGGTAACAGTTCCAAGATCCTTCGTCTCACCCGGCGCGATCTGATCGATCGTCCATGCGTTGTCGCCGGTCTTTCCAACAAGCTCATCCTCCACATGGATGTTCTCCAGTGTCAGATTACCGTTGTTTACTGCCTTGATCTGATAGGTCACCGTATCGCCCGGCTCATAGACGTTTTTCTGATCTACTACAGTCTTCGTCAGCGTAATGTGTGCATCCGGTTTTTCAAATTCCGTCTTATCGGTTCCATTTCCAACAGTATCGGTCGCCTTATATTCGCGATCCTTACCTTCTGAATCCGTCATCGTCGCAAACACCGTATTGGTGAAGGAACCCTTCACGATATCCGCTTCCGTAATCACATAGGTCGCTTCTACCGTTCTCGTTTCTCCTCCGGCAAGGTTGATCGTGTGCGTCTCGCCTTTTTCTCCGGTAAAGAATGCTTTTACGCCGCTAAAGAATTTCGTTACAGCGTTTCCGCTGTCCGCCATACCTGCAAACTCCACACCCGGAATCTCGGTGAGGGTCACGTCCTTCGCATCCTTATAGATATTCGTAACCGTAATCTGGAAGGTCACGGTATCGCCGACACGGAATTTTCCGTCATCATTCACACTCGGCGTATGTTCCTTGGTGATCACAAGACCGTCATCTACCGGCTTATTGTCTTTGTCCTTGTCGGTTACAGTCAGGGTGCCAGGAATCAGAGTAAGATTATAGTTCTTTTCAATATCCGCTTTCTTCTGATCGTCTTTGATCGCGAAGGTATTCTCTGAACTGCCTACCAGTGTCTGGCCTCCGCTAAATTCGTAGGCGTCTGCCGCAAGTTTATCTTCCTCCTTTGCCCAGCCTTCATCTGTGCCTTCGTTCGCTGTCACTGCCGCGCCATCATTCGTCAGCTCTTTTCCGTCATAGACTTTCTCCAGCGTTGCAGAAGTCAGGACCAGATTTCGCTTATTGATCGTGATCGTCTGCGTCTTTTCCTGTGTGTCACTATAATTTGAACTGCTGACCCGCACGTCAATCGTGACCGTCCCGGCGTCTGTTGCAGTAATGGCCGACGGATCAGTCGTCCATTCTCCTGGCGCCTCTGTATCAGTTGCTGCACGGCGATATTCAATTTTCAGACTCGGATCTGTAACCGGTACGTCATTCTTTGTTACAACTGCCGTACCGGCTGCATGTGCTTCGCCATCATAGGTGACGATTACGTCGGTTCCAGTCAGTTTGAGCGTATCCGCCATGGATGCCTTATTGATAGTCAGAATCCCCTCTCTATAACCTATCACAAACCGTCCATCCGGAACCGCTCTTCCTTCCGCGTCCACCACATATGCGCCATCTTTGTTGGTAATTTCATTCGTATAATCGCCAACATTCGTTCCAGACACCGATGCCGTCGGCCCGACTACATAATAAGTTGTTCCATCCGTTGCCGTTACTGGAATCCCTGTCTTACCCCCAACAGACACCTCACCGGACTCAAATCCCGAAATTGTCTGCAGCTGTCCGGTATAATCTTTTGTGTCGCTCTTTGATACGATCGTCAGAGTCTCCGGGTTTAAAATCTCAATCGGATCCGGGTTTTCTTCCTTCTTATCCTCAATATCCTCTGCGGAAGCCGTATTCTCGATCTCCTTTCCGGCATCATCCTTCTGTATCACATAATCATATGTAATTATCGCCGTCTTATCAATTGCGATTTCTGAAACCGTAAATGTCTTCTCCGCTTCATTCCAGGCGGCTCCATTTATATTGCTGATCGAACCGGTTGCGCCCGTCATGATATCCCTGATCGCAATATCCTGAAGTTTCCGTTCACCCGTATTTGTGACTACGATCTGGTATGAAATGGTATCGCCAACCCAGTAACCGCCATTCGGTGCGGTTCCAGTACTGGTAATCGTCTTAACAACCGACACGCCTGGCAGCAACTCACGGAACTGTGCTGTATAGGTCTTATCTTCGGTTACCACTGCATCCGTTCCCGGAAGTTCAGGACTCCATCCAGTAAATCTCCAGCCAGGATCTGCCGTAATCTCCGGCACTACCGGGAATGGATCCCCGACCTTAAGCTCATACGTGATCTGTTCCTTGCCGGGGTCATTAAATGCACCATGCTCCCCGCGATTAAATACGATTGTGGCATCCGCACGGCCATCTATCCACTGTGCGGTTAAGGTCAGATCCTGATTCGGCATGGTAATTGATGTTGTACCAGCCGAAATCACACTGTCGTCATCACTGCGCAACCACCCCGCAAATACATAGCCGTCTCTTGTCGGCGCCTGAATCAGCCTTACCAGTTTTCCGTTCTCGTACTTGCCGGTTTTCGTTCCGGTAGTCTGATCTGAAAATGTCCCTTCATTTGCATTGTATGTCAATGTATAGGGACTTGCAATATATCTCGCATAAAAATGCTCATTCTTTGTGACTGTGATATAGTCAGGCGCTTTTGTCGTATAAGTACTGTCCGTATACCACCCGTCAAAGGTATATTCCACACCATTATTCGTGATTATGCGATCATACGTATATCCGTCTGTTGTAATTCTATCTGACTCATTAACCGTACTGTTAATCTCTACACCTGTATTTTTCGCATGTTCCTTAGACTGTGCAAGCGTTGTATCTGGTCTGACAACTGTGTACATAACGGTTGCCGTTGTATTTTTGTCAACCGTTATACTGGAATCAACATGAATGCAGTTATTATTACTAAGATAACTACCATCATACCCGGTTGCATTACTTGCTGCGACATATGTTGTCCAGTTAATCGTGTAACTCCAGTTCGGATCATACTTATCTCTTCCGCCGTTTCCGTCATAGTATTTAGATAATCCTGTCCGGATCGCTTCATCGGAAGGTGGTGTAAGGATATAGTCCTCTACATTGCGCTCATTTCCGGTATACCACCTGGTGCCTGAGTTTACACCATCTACAACAATAATACTTCCTGTTCCCGCATACATATAATCATCTGAATTTCCACTGGTGTTTGATTTCCCCGGCAAGACAAAATAAAAGTATGCCAGCGATGTAAATACAGCATAATAATTTACATCCGCAGTCACCGCCGGCAGATCAGCCTCCGCCATATAAGAAACATTTTTTTCTCCTACCTGTTCCGTCGACCAGCCCATAAATTCAGCATCTGGAATAAAGCTATGTTTCGGTGTGTCTCCATAGACAGGCTTTTCTCCCGCCCTGACGGTTGTTGTTTTCACTGATTCACCGTTTATGTACCAGTTAACGTTATACTTCTGTACAGCCGGCACAACAGTGACTTTATAATTTGTTCCACAACAGGTAACGTATGTTTCTCCTGGTGTATTTCCTGCTGTGATCGTATGTTTATATGATTTTCCAGCATTTCCAGAAGTAACTCCAGCAATATCAGGATGCTCACTTTTCCCTGCCTCATGCCTATGAGCTCCTTTCTTATTACACTCAATCGTTACAGACTCACCTGTCTCAAGTGTAATCTCAGTCCCACTTACTTCAGCGAACGGTACAGCTTCATCACTCTCATCCGTCTCCACAAGGACCATCGGGCTAAACCCCGTCGTCTCAAACTCCGCGCGATCCGCATCCACCGAATCCGCCAGCTTTTCGACATTACCTTCGTCTTTCACATGATAAACATCAGCGCTTTCACTCTGGATATCCGCGCCCTGAATCGTCACCTTTACACTCTCATCCGGCTGGATCTCATTTCCATCCTGATCCCAAAGCGTGACATCATATACCTTCAGGCTTACCACTGTTTTTCCGTCAGCTGCCACCGCATCCTCGATGAGCTGCCGGACTGAAGCCGGATCCATCACCGTGACAGTTACAGTCGCCCCAGCCGGGAGCGCTCCCTCCGGCGCCGTCACAGTCACCGTCGCGCCGTCCTCTGCTACTGCCGTCAGCGTCTGAGCCGGCTTTTCCTCTGTCTTCGGCTCCTCTTCCGGCTCTGCAATTTCCGGCTCTTCTGTCGAAGCGGTTTCTTCCGTAGATTCCGTTCCCTCTTCCGGCTCTTCCGTCGAAACAGCCTCTTCCGCAGATTCCGTTTCCTCTGACGGCGCCTCTGTCGAAGCGGTTTCTTCACCGGATCCTGTTTCCGCCTCCGAAGCCACGTCCTCCGGCTGCCCACCGGCTTCCGTCCCGACAGGCGGCGTCTCACTACCCACCATCGGCTCTGCCGGATTTTCAACTGCCTGATCTGTACCTGCCACATCCGTCGGCATGTCTGTCGATACAGCAGTTTCAGTATTGCCCGGCAATGTCACAACCTGCGTCTCCTCCGCCGGAGTCACCGCCGTATCTTCTACGGCTCCGCTATCCCCGGTTGCCCAGAGAAATAAATCCGACTGGTACATACAGGTCGTCGCCACCATGATAACCGCAAGTAAAAATGCGATCCATCGCTTGGCATTCTTCCTCATACCTCTACCTCCTTGTGTTGTTGATCTATCAAACCGTCTGCCTTAAGAAACAGCTCTCATTCCTTTCAGGTAAACGCTTTATAGATGAACCTGTTGATGTGTGTCTCTGTAATAAAAGAGGCTACAGGCTCTAAAAAAGGCTCACATTTTTTGCCACTTTATGACATTTGTCACTATCGACAGTTTTTTACAACATTTTTTGTGCAATATGCGCAGCAAAAATCCTGAATTTGAGAGAAAATCACCCCGACAGGACAAAACCAGCGGGCTGTGTACGTTTCTCTGTGTCCGCTCCCTCCCTCTTTTCCCACAAAAAGATTTCCCATCTCTGAAATTTGTGCTATACTGTACCTGTTTGCAGTTACAGACCCGCCGCTCCCGTCTCCTGTATTGCCTGCGGACTCATTGTGCGGCAGGCCGTCCTGACCGGGGGAGGTCGTTATGAAAAAGTTTAATGTATACAAGACCATTCAGCTTGTGGTCTTCATCCTTTTGGCCGGAATCTGTCTGTATCTGATCCTGGCGGACCGCACGCTTTACCATCTGGTCGCCAGCGACCCGCAGATCCGCACGCTCTGTATCCTTTTATGGATTGCATTCGGGCTTTCGTTCCTGTTCATCTTTATGGACTTCAGCCTGTTCACCTCTTTTAAGAGAGACTACCGCGAGCTGGATTTTGCCGTGTCCTCCGACCCGGTATCCGGAATTGCAAACCGCTACAGCTGCGATACCATCATTGAAAAGTACATTGACAAACCTCTGCCGGGTCATATCGGCTGTATCATGTTTGACCTGACCAATATACGGGAAATCAACCGCTCCTTCGGGCATACGGAAGGCAACGCACTGATTCATGATTTTTCCGGTATCCTTCAGACGGCCGCCAGGGATCTCTGTTTTGTCGGCCGGAACGGAGGAAACCGTTTCCTTGCCCTGTTTGAGGAGTGCAGCGATGACAGGCTCCAGACCTTTCTGGATCTTGTAGACGAAAAAGTCCGCCGGCACAACGGCAATACGGACACACATCCGATTCTTTACCGCTACGGCATCGCGTATGATGAAAGTAACAGGATACAAACGATAACCGATCTGATTGCTCTTTCGAACAGACGTATCTTTTCGGATGAAAAGGGGGAATGATTACATTGTCTGCTTTGGACTACAATTATGTAGCGGATCTTGTCTCCCGTTCCCAGTGCGGAGACAGTGATGCCTTTGCAGAGCTGTATGTCGCGACTTATCAGAGACAGTATCATTTTGCCTTCTGTTACCTGAACGACGAATACCTTGCACAGGATGCGCTGCAGGAGACCTATATTCTTGCGCTCAAAAATATTATCAGGCTGAAAGATCCCTCCCTGGTCATCGCGTGGCTCAACCAGATCAACTTCCGGGTGTGCTACAATCTGCAGAAGAAGCAGCGGCGTTATAATCTGGAAATGAATGATTATAATGACAGGATGTCCGGATCAGCGTCCCAGCAGAAGCGTTTTTCGTCAAACAGAAATCCTGAGGATATGGTCGTTGAGATCGATTCCAAAGAATATATAATGAATCAGATCCTAAAGCTTCCTTTTACCGAAGCGCAGGTAATCATCTTAAAGTATTATCAGAATATGAAGCATGACGAAATCGCGCGCCTGATGGACATCAGCCGCAGCTCCGTCAAGCGTTATCTCGCAAGCGGGCGCGAACGGCTCGGCAAGATTATACGGCAGTAAATGATACCTGTGGAAGGGGGGGAATACCTGTGATACTGTTTCAAAAGACACCGGAACCACAACTTGATATGGAAACTGCCGGCAAAATCTTAGAGCAGGCTTTTGCCGCGAACGATACCGAGCCGAACACCACTCCTCTGGATGTCCTGACGGCTTACAGCAACTACAGAAGGGAGCGCTTTACGCTGCAGCGATCGGTTCTTGTTGTCGTAATGGTTCTCTTTCTTCTGCTGCCCTTCCTGTTTATACCGCCTTCCTTTACGCTGAGCCTGCCGCCGCAGGCGTCCGTATCAAATCCGGTATACAGGCTTCAGGTGGATACCTTTATGCTGGTGGAACGGATCACCGCAACCATTGACGGACACAGTCTGCCGGTGTACGAGGTTGATTCTCACGTCTATTCCATCGAGCCCACACGCAACGGGCGGATGGAGGTGACCGTGACCCTGATCAACCATCAGACGCAGACGCAGTATATTGAGGTCGACAGCGTTGATCTGGATGCCCCGACGATCGTCTCGAACCAAGTCGAAAACGGGCTGGTATATTTATATCTCTCCGATCCGGGTTCGGGCATTCATTACGAAGAGATCCTCGCGACGGATCCGGGCGGGCAGGAGGTGCCGCCTCTTTCTTACGACGAAGAGACCGGCTGTGTTATCTTCCGTTATCCGGAACAGTCCCTAAATGTCTATATTCCGGATTATGCGGGAAATGCCCTGCATCTGATTCTGACCGTTCAGTAAATGACATGACAGAAAAGGAGATTTTTCACATGCACAGAAAGCATGCTACTGTCTGTGCCGTTTCCCTGCTGCTTCTGGCCCTGGGCGCGGGCGGCTGTTCCGACGGCTCCTCCGCAAAAAACCATACTGCCGAGAGGCGAAATACGCTTCAGGAATACTTAATCCCCGAAGCGCCTGGCAGCACTGTTTACGGAAATGACACCGTGTCCATCGACGCATCCAATCTTTCCGAAGGGTACGTCATGGTCCGTTATCAGGGAAATGTCGAAAAGGTGCGGCTGCAGATCACGATTCCGGACGGGGAAGTATACAGTTATGTGCTCTCACCGGATGTCAGCTGGTCGTTTCCTCTGTCCGGCGGAAACGGCGCTTATCATCTCGATGTGCTCGAGCAGGTTCAGGATGATATGTATGCCCTGATCTTTTCGCAGGATCTGGATGCGGCGATCCGCGATGAATTTCTGCCGTTTTTATACCCGAACCAGTACGTATGGTTTTCTCCGGGCGATACGGCGGTGACCCGTGCCGCAGAGCTGTCCGCAGAATCATCGAATGACCTGGACTTTGTGGAGATGGTCTATTATGATGTGACGGAGAATATTACATATGACGAGGAACTGGCCGCCACGGTCACGACAGGTTATCTGCCGGACAATACGCGAACCATGGAGCGCAAAAAAGGGATCTGCTTTGACTATGCCTCTCTGATGGCGGCAATGCTCCGCTCGCAGGGGATTCCGACAAAGCTCATCTTCGGTTATTCCGGCGACGCCTATCACGCGTGGATCAGCGTCTGGCTCGCGGAGACCGGATGGGTGGATTCCATCATCGAATTTGACGGTAAAAGCTGGTCTTTGCTCGATCCGACGCTGGCCGCGGCAAACAGCCGCTCCTCTGTAAAACAATACGTCGGCGACGGCAGTAAATATACCGAAAAATATTTTTATTAAGAAATGGAGGTCTGTTATGAAACCATTTTCAAATACGGAGCTGTCTTCCTTCTGCGGACAGACCGCACTGATCTTAAAAGCCGGAATCTCGGTCACGGAGGGGCTTTCCATCATGGCGGAGGATGCCTCCTCCCCGGACGAAAAAGAAGTGCTCGACGCGCTGCTTTCCGGCATGGAGGAGACCGGCAGCCTGTATGAGTCCTTAAACCGCATCGGGATCTGTCCGTCCTACATGCTGCACATGGTAGAGATCGGCGAGGAGACCGGTACGCTCGACGAGGTCATGGCCGCTCTGCAGAATCACTATGACCGCGAGGATTCCATCCGAAAGAGCATCCGCAGTTCGGTTACATATCCCATGATTATGACCGGCATGATGGCGGCTGTCATCATTGTCCTTCTCGTAAAGGTGCTGCCGGTTTTTAATCAGGTATTTGTCCAGCTCGGCTCCGAGCTGACCGGTTTTTCCCGTGCTCTCATGAATGCCGGAACCGCGATCAGCCGCTATTCGGCTGCTTTTATCGGTCTGCTTGTCGTGATAGCGGCGCTGATCCTCTACGGCACGCGCACGGCATCGGGCCGGACGCTGTTCCGCCGTCTCGGCTATAAGCTTAAGCTCACAAAGACGATTTATGAGGAGATGGCGGCCTGCCGGTTTGCCAGCGGCATGGCGCTCACATTAAGCAGCGGTTTAAACCCGGAGCGCAGCTTAGAGCTGGTTACCGCTTTAAACGACGATCCGGTGTTTGACGGAAAGTTAGCCCGCTGCCAGGAGGCGGTAAATGAAGGGGAGGATCTCTCCCAGGCCCTTTTTCACGCGGGAATGTTCACCGGCGTCTACGCACGCATGGCTTCCATCGGCGCCAAAACCGGATCGATGGATCAGGTCATGGAACAGATCGCCGATCTCTATCAGGATGACATCGATACGCGCATGAACAATATGCTCGCCGTATTAGAACCAACCCTGGTGATCATGCTGTCACTCATTGTCGGGGTGATTCTCCTCTCGGTCATGCTGCCGCTGATGGGAATCATGTCCGGGATCTGAGTACGGGAGGATTATTATGAGCCGTTTTCAATATCAGAAGGAATCCCGCCATATGCCGCGTTTTCTGTTATCCGTCTGTGTGTTTCTGGCGATTCTTCTCCTTTTTTTTCAGGGGATTTCGTCCTTTTCGGGCGACACGCGCAGGAGGCAGAAGGAAAGTCTGGAAAACGCCCTGATGCGCAGCATCACCTATTGTTATACGATCGAGGGCGCTTATCCGGAGAGTCTCGATTATCTGAAGGAGCACTACGGACTGGTCTATGACGAGGATCTGTTTTTTGTGGATTACCGTGTTTCCGGTTCCAATATTCTGCCGGATATCACTGTGATCGAGAGGGGGGACCGGTAATGCGTTTTCACACCAGCCGAAAACATATGATTGATTTTTTGTTCCCGGTGGCGCTGTTTTTTGTATTTGCGCTTTCCGCAGTGACGCTGATCCTGCTCGCAGCCGGCGTCTACCGCTCCACCACGGAAAGCTCTTCCCTGAATTATACGTCACGCACCGGGCTTTCCTACATCACCGAAAAGATCCACCAGTCGGACGCCGACGGCGGTATTTATGCCGGAAGCTTTGACGGATGCGATGCGCTGATCATGGAACAGACTTATGGGGAAAACAGTTATTTTACCTATATCTACGCTTATGACGGGGCTTTAAAAGAGCTGTTTGTCCGGGACGGCGTGGAGGCGAAGGCTTCTGACGGTCAGACGATTCTTGAGATCGAATCGTTTTCGATCCGTCCGCTTTCCGACAATCTGCTGGAATTTGAATGTACGGATCAGAAGATGCGCCGTTCCTCGGCCATCATCGGGATCCGAAGCGCCTCGCGCGATTAGAACAGGAAAGGACAGGATTTGATTATGGTACGTAAAAGCAGAGCCAGGTCTTCAAGCTTATTTTTGATGGAACTGATCCTTGCCATCCTTTTTTTCTCGGTTGCAAGCGGCGTCTGTGTACAGTTTTTTGTCCGGTCACACCTGCTGAGTCGTGATTCGGAGGCATTAAACCACGCGGTAAACGAATGCTCCGGCGTCGCCGAGATCGTTTGCGGCACCGACGGCGCGGAAAATGCCGCCGCACTGCTGCAGGAACTGTATCCGGAGGCGGTCAGCCCGCAGGACGGGACCGAACAGACAGGGGCCGGACGGGAGCTTGCCATTTATTACAGTGATACGTTTGAACCCTGCCAAAAGGAACATGCGGCCTACCTTCTGACGGTTTCTCTGACGGAGGAAGAGCAGATGCTTGACGCCGCGATGCAGGTGACGACATATGCGCCGGACGGCGGGCCGGGCGAAGGTTCCCGTTCCGAATCCGATGACAGTTCCCGTTCCGAATCCGGCCGTATCGTCTATGAGCTTAAGATACAGCACCACATCGCAAGGAGGACAGGACATTGAAAAAAGAAAAACAGGATTCTACGGTTGTAAATATCGGTTCTTCCTCCCTGCTGGTCATCTTTCTCGTTCTGTGCCTGGCTACCTTTGCAATCCTTTCGCTCTCGAGCGCGCAGAGTGATTACTCGTTTGCCGGGCGGCTGGCTGCACACAAAACGGGCTATTATGAGGCATCCACGAAAGCCGAGGTGATTACCGGCGAGATTGACCGGATCCTCGAAGAGACAGCGGCATCCGCTTCGGGAACCGCCTATTTTTCCACTGTGGCGATGTCGCTGGACGGCGCCAGCCTGGAAGGCGTGACAATCTCCTGCCTTACAGAAAGCGCACTGCCGTCGGTTTCCTTTCAGATACCGTGCGGCGATTCCCAGGCGCTGCAGGTGACGCTGGATGTGACCGATTATACCAGTGAAGATACCTATTATACGATCCGGGCCTGGCAGGTGATAAGCACCCGCGAATGGGAAGCTGACGACACCTTGAATCTTGCGCCCGTCGGAGATTAAAAACAACGGGCAGCACGCCCTGCGAACTGCCCTCATGTCAAACAAAAGGAGCCCAGACTGCTATGAATCTGAATGAACTTTTAGAGCATGCCATTGCGGAGCATGCCTCGGATGTATTTATTGTTGCCGGACTTCCCGTTTCCTTCCGCAGGAACGGAGCGATCTGTCAGATCAACGGAGAGAAACTGCTGCCGGCAGACACGGAACGATTTGTAACCGAGATTTATTCGCTCGCTTCCAACCGCGATATCGGTATCCTTCACAATACCTGGGATGACGATTTTTCTTTTGCGATCACGGGTCTCTCCCGTTTTCGTGTGAGTGCGTTTAAACAGAGAGGCGCTCTCTCCGCGGTCATCCGGATCATCACGTTTGATCTGCCCGATTTTAAGGAGCTGCATATCCCGGAGTATATTCTGCACCTCGGCGACAGCGGCAAGGGCATGATTCTCGTGACCGGCCCGGCGGGAAGCGGAAAATCGACGACGCTTGCCTGCATCATCGACCAGATCAACCAGAATCAGCGAAAACATATCATCACGCTCGAGGATCCGATCGAATATCTGCACCGGCACTCAAACAGTATCGTGAGCCAGCGTGAGATCAATGTGGATACCGACAGCTATGTCACCGCGCTGCGCGCCGCGCTGCGCCAGAGTCCGGATGTCATACTGCTCGGTGAGATGCGTGATTATGAGACCATCAATGTCGCCATGACGGCCGCTGAGACCGGACATCTCCTGCTCTCGACGCTCCACACCATCGGCGCCGCCAACACGATTGACCGGATCATCGACGTCTTCCCTGCAAACCAGCAGCGGCAGATCTGTATCCAGCTCTCAACGGTTTTAAATGCCGTGATCTCCCAGCAGCTGGTACCGACCACAGACGGCGGCATGGTTCCTGCGCTTGAGATCCTGACGGTGACCTCGGCCATCCGCAACATGATCCGCGAGAATAAGGTGCCGCAGATCGATGCGCAGATCTATTCCGCTGCCAGGGAGGATATGATCTCCATGGACAACAGCCTGCTCGCTCTGCATAAGCAGGGGCGGATCAGCCGGGATACCGCGCTGAAATATGCGACAAATCCGGATATGCTGGGGAAGAAACTATAATAAACAACAAAAAAACCACCCTTGAAACTTTGACCGGTTAAAGGGTGGTATTTTCTATTCTACTCGGGTCAAACCACTTGTGGGCGGTTGTTTCCTTCTACGTATCTTATGATAACAGATTTTTACGACATATTCAAGTTTTTCAGGAAAACACTTTTACGTGCTTTCCTGACTCCACTTCGTTCAGCCGTTCTGACCGCCAGATAACAGCTCAGTCAGATTTATACTCCCTCCGTCCGCCACACAAACCGCACGCTGCCGCTGACTTCATCCGCTATCCCTGCATAGCTCTGATACGTGTTTCCGGCGTCAGTCACTGCCTGAATGCGTTCCATCAGGGGTTCCATATCCCCGTTATAGGAATCGAGTATACGCTGAATGCCTTCCTCATTCAATGTCACAATACCGTCCGCCAGCGCATGCGCTCCGTCACCAAGCGTCCCTGCGCCGTCGATGAGTGCGGTGGTTCCTCCCGCCAGCTGAGAGACGCCGTCCATCAGCGCGTCGTTTTGGGATGCAAGTTCTGCCGAACCGCCGGCAAGCTGATTTGCCCCGTCCGTCAGCCGGGTGACGCCTGCACTGAGCGCTCCTGTTTTTTCATTCAGAGCGCCAAGTCCGCTGTCAAGTGCCGCAAGGCCGTCCGCGAGGCTGACCGCTCCGTCCGACAGTGCCGCCGCTCCGTCTGCAACCTGCGCCGCTCCGCTCTGAAGCTGTGTCAGCTGTCCGTTCGTATCCGCTCCGGCAATCGCTGACTGTACCTGTGACAGCGCCGTCGTTCCGCCCTCAAGCATCCCGTAAAGCTTCTGAAGACTTTCCAGTCCCGCGTTGATCTGTCCGAGCTGCAATACCAGATCCGCTACATTTTGTGTACTTCCGTCCGGCAGAGGAATCGTCGTGCTGCCCGCGTTAAGCGCCGCGGCAATCGTATTTGTCAGGGCGTCCCGCTGTCCCTGAAGCTCACCGATCTTTGCACCGACTTCATCCGCGGACGCATACGGCACTCCCGCCTGCTGCAGTACGGCCTGCTGATACAGCGCTTTGCTTTCCTCGATCTGACTCCCCATGCCGTTTACGATTCCGACCATCTGATCCACGCCGGCTTTCAGCTGTGCGCTTCCCTCCTTCAGACTGCCCGCACCGTCCCGCAGCGCATTTGCCCCGTTCACCGCATTTGACGATCCGGCTTTTAGCTGACCGACACCGTCCGCCAGGGCCGGGACATTCCCCGCAAGCTCATCGATCCCGGTTTTCAGCTGACCCGCTCCGTCGGCAAGCTGTGACGCTCCGTTCGTATACGCGCCAAGCCCGCTCTGCAGGCTGTTCACGCCGTTTGAAAACTCCCCGAGCTTTCCCTGCAGCGTATCCATCCCTTCCGCGAGTTCCGCGGAACCGTCGCCGAGCTGATCCATCGCACCGGTCATCGCATCGAGCATCTCCTCCAAAGAAGAAAGATCCCCGGTCTCCCCGTCTGCGGACAGCCCCGCTGCATTCGTGACCACCGTCATCGTCATGTCCAGCGAAAAATCCGTCGCCTCGGCCGTCACCTCAAAATAGTCCGGTATCGCAATCCTGCTGTCAAAATCCGTCTCGTCAATCTTCAGACTGTCCTTTAATCCCGGCAGCGCATAGCCGATTATGATGGTTCTGCTGCCGTCCGTCATCGTCCTCCCGTTTGTCACCCGGATATTGCGGAAATGATCATCCAGCACCAGGCCGCTGACCGCCACAAACGGCACATGAACCGTCTCCTCTTTCCCGTTAATGCTCACCGACTCTTTCGTGTGGTTCGTATAGTCAAACCGGATCCTTACCGTCCCGGATTTTCCGGCCAGCTCCTTTGGATCAATTTCCTTTCCGTCCAGGAAATAGGTGATGTTCTGCGTCACCGGCAGCTCCTTCTCACTGTTTCCCCGGTAATAAATATCGTTTCCGTCCGCCTGCCATGTAAGCCGGGCTCCGTTCTGTTCAAAAGTTTCATCTCCCTTTACATTTTCAATTTCTGTAAGCTCTGACTGGTCCTGCAGCACATCCTCCCGTTCCGAATTGATCAGATGCTCCGATACCATCACCTTTTTGGCTTCACCGGTATTTTCGGCGATGATATAGACCGTCTCCTCCTTTCCGACCTCCTGTTCCGACGCCGTCAGACTTTCTCCTATCGCCTCAGACAGCGTACTCTCCTCCTGTGCGTCCTGCACTTCATTTCCCTTTGCCGTGCCCGCCTCGCATACATATGTGCCTGTTCCGACCAGCGAAAACACCAGCACGCCCGCGATCATCCGAATATTAAATCTGCTTTTAAATTTATTTTTCAATTCCGAAAATCTCATATTGTTGTCTCCTCTCCTTTTTCTCCACAAACCCGATGCTGCTCACACAGATCAGTCTGTCAAATACCATAAACATTGACGGCAGTACAAATATAACGACAAACATACTGATCAGAGCGCCGCGCGCCATCAGCGAGCATAAGGAACTGATCATATCGATATTGGAATACAGCCCCACGCCGAAGGTTGCCGCAAAGAAGCTGAGCGCACTGACGATGACAGACTGCACCGAGCCCTCCAGCGCGCCGGTCACTGCCTCACGTTTTTCCACCCCCCGGCGCCTTGCCTTTTTATATTTGTTTGTCATCAGAATCGCGTAATCCACGGTCGCTCCGAGCTGAATCGTCCCGATCACGATCGACGCGATAAACGGCAATGTCGTATGTGTGTATGCCGGAAGTCCCATATTGATAAAAATGGCAAATTCAATCACGGACACCAGAATCACCGGCAGCGATATCGAGCGGAATACCACGAGGATAATCAGAAAAATCGCACCGATGGAAACGATACTGACCGTCTTAAAATCCTCATCCGTGATCTCGATCAGATCCTTCGTACAGGGCGCTTCGCCGATCAGCATCGCCGTCCCGTCATACTTCCTAATAATGCGGCTGATCTCCTCACACTGCGCGTTCACCTCATCGGAAGCCACCGCATACTCCGAGACCGCCAGCATCATCTGATAGTCGCCGTTTACCATGATCTCCCGGATGTCCTCTGGAATAAATTCCCGCGGTATCCCTGGCCCTGCCAGCGAATCCAGCCCTAACGCCGTCTTCACGCCGTCCACCTGCTCAATCTCATCGAGCATTGCAGCCGCCTCCTTCGGGGACAAACCGCTGTCCGCAATGATCATGTGGGTCGCGCCCATCTTAAAGTTCTCGTTCAGTTTGTCATTTGCCGCGATGCTCTCAAGGCTTTTCGGCAGAGTTCCCGCGAGATCATAATAGACCTCTGTATGCGTGTAGCCGTAGAGCGCCGGAATCAGGATCACGGCAAACAGTACCAGAAATATCCTGTATCGTCCCACAACCCATCCGGCAATCCGACCGAGATCCGGGATAATCGCCCGATGCTTCGTCCGCTCGATGGCACGGTCGAACACCAGCAGCATGGACGGAAGTACGGTCACGCAGCAGATCACACCGATCACCACTCCTTTTGCCATGACGACCCCAAGATCCATGCCCAGTGTAAAGCTCATAAAACAAAGAGCGATAAACCCGGCTACCGTCGTGACAGAGCTCCCTGCAACCGACGTGATCGTATTTGAGATCGCATGGGCCATCGCCCGTTTTTTATCCCCGTCAAAACGCTTCTGCTGCTCCTCGTAGCTGTGCCACAAAAAGATCGAGTAATCCATGGTAACCCCGAGCTGGAGCACCGCTGCCAGCGCCTGCGTGACATAGGAAATCTCTCCCTTAATCATATTGCTACCCAGATTATAGACGATCGCCATTCCGATGCTTAAGAGGAAAAACAGCGGCGCCACCGCGGAGTCCATCGTGAGCGAGAGCACCACAACCGCCAGAATCACTGCGATCAGCACGTAGACCGGCGTCTCCCTGTTCGAAAGGTTTTTCGTATCCGTCACCACGGCCGACATCCCGCTGATCGCACAGCGCCCGTTTACCGCCGCGCGGATCTCCTCGATTGCATCCATCGTTTCATCCGCCGACATCGATGTGTCGTAGAGCACTGCCAGAAGCGTGCTGTCCGTCTCCCTGTTGTTAAAAAACTCATACACATCATCCGGCAGAAACTCCATCGGGATACTCAGATCCGCAATCGAATCATACCAGATTACGGACTTCACATGCGGCACCGCTGCGATCTCCTCCCGCATCGCGGCGATGTCCTTCGGCGCCATCCCCTCCACAACACAGAAGGAAAAAGCACCTGTTCCGAATTCCTCAAGCATGATATCCTGTCCCTTCATCGTCTCAATCTCACCGGGCAGATATGTCAGGATATCATAATTGACTCTCGTATGAACATAACCAAGCCCTGCCGGGATCAGAAGCAGAATACTGATTATCAGAATCGGTATCCGGCATCTGACGACCCCTTTTCCAAATCGTATCATCCGCAATGCCTCCTTTATGTTTCCTTCATTACTGGAAACATTGTATAAAAAAAGACCGAATATGAACATATTCAATCTTTTCCGTCTGTATCGTCCCGCCATACATTTTGCCGGAAATGTATAAAACAAACGACACCTTTATGTCATTGTCTGGATGCGGTCCCTCCTCCTTAAAGCTCGGATAACACCTCGTCCAGCGACCGCTCGATGATATACCGGTAAATCTCCGCCATCTCCCGCGCAGACACCGTCATCCCCATCCGAAGCCACGACACCGCCACAAAACACATCGTGTGAGCGTAATACCGCGCGATCCACTCCGGCGTCAGCCAGGCATACTTCAGCGGTTTTCCCTGCGCGCGGCTGTTTATCTCTGTGAGCAGAAGCCGCTCCACACATTCCTGCGCGATACTCTCAAACGAATTCTGCCCTTCCAGCCGGCTGGCCCGGATATAAAACTCCCGGTCCTTCTCCATATTGGTAAACAAAAGCACCAGGCCCTCATGCACCAGGCCGTTTTCCACCAAAGGCCTGATCGGCCCGATCAGCTCCGTGTAAATAATCCGTTCCAGCAGCTCGTATTTATCCTGAAAGTGATTGTAAAAGGTCGGCCGGATCACCCCTGCCTTCTCCGTAATCTCCCGGATCGTAATCTTTTCGATCGGCTGGCTTTTTGCCAGCTCTTTAAAGCTCTCCGTCAGCAGCTCATCAACCGTTCCTCTCACCTGTCCGCCTGTCATATCTCTCCCACCTCTGGCCGTTATTGTCTCTATTCCTCAAATTCTACCGTCACGAAATATCCCTTCGGCGTCTCTTTGACGTCCACCACGGTTCCCTCCTGTGACAAAATCCGCTCGCTGACCGCATAGTTCGCCGACATCGCATACGCCTTTCCCAGCGTATAGTAGTAGGAATTCGGAAGCTTCCCCTCCGTGACCGGAAGCACGTCTCCGACCGAAAGCAGGCCGGTGCGCTCCATTTTAAACTCTTCCCTGCGCATTTTAATCGTCCACCTCTTTATACTCCACGTCCAGCGCTTTTGCCGTCTCGCCCGCCGCCTTTGCCGCACGGATCGCCCTGTTTGCAATCCAGAGATCCGATACGCCGTCATAGATCAGCGCGATCCCGATAAACCTCAGCGCCAGTTTTATCATGCCGAAGGCATTCACGATGCAGATCACGCCGAAGAGCAGGCTCACCGCCGCGATAATCAGCATACTCCACCAGTTCCCGTATCCGTTCTCTTTTGTCTCAAATGAGAGCTTTAAATCCTGAATCCCGTGCACACAGAGGATCACGCCGATCACGATCGGCACAATGCTCACAATGCTGCCCGGCCGAAGAAAGATCCAGATCCCCACCAGCACCAGAAGAAGCCCCAGCGCACCCGCAAAGGGATGAATGCTCCTGTCAGTAAAATAGGATGTGATCTGCACCGCGCCCATGATGATCAGCCCGACCGCCAGTATCTTACAGACGAGGTCAATCGTCGCCTCCGGCCAAAGCAGAAGCACGATTCCAAGCACGGCACAGAGCAGTGCGGATAAAATAATATCAGCCTTTAATTTTTTTAACGTCTCTCTCATCGTTTCCTCCATTCCGCCGCACCAAAAAGTACTCCTCTGGTACGGCCTGCTGCCTCATTTTACTATATCATGTCTGACCGGTTGTTTCAAGAATGCATTCCCCGGTATCACCTGCTGCGCCCGGCGCTCTCACCGCACTCCGCGGATCCGTTCGCAAGCCTGCGGTAGGCTCCCGGCGTCATTTTCAGCGTCTGTTTAAACAGCTGGCCGAAATATTTCAGATCCTCGTATCCGACGGCAGCCGCGATCTCCTGGATCTGCAGATCGCTTCCCACGAGCAGCTCGCAGCTTTTTTCGAGACGGATATCCTGCAGGTATTTCATGGCCGTGCGGCCTGTCTCCTGATGAAATCTGCGGCTGATATACTGTCTGCTGTAGTGATATGTCCCGCAGAAATCCCCGATCACGGACTGTTTGGCATAGTGCTTTCCCAGATACGCGATCGCATCCCGCACCGGCCCGCTGTAATGCATGCGTTCCGCGGGCGCCTCGCGCTCTGAGACGATATTGCGCACCATCCGGATCAGGATCTCGGAGAGCTGGCAGCGAAATATTTCCTGATAGCCGATCGCCTTGTTCTCATACTCCCATTTCATTTTTTCGATACATGCGCGGATCTCGCCGTCATCGTCGTGGAAAATCCGGTTGACCGGCACAAGATCCGGCAGCCGCCTGTAGTAGCGCACCATACTGACCCTTAGGATCTCGTCAAACGACTCCGTGCCGGCGAGCGTCTGGTCGATGACCTCCGGCAGGAACAGGCAGTTGATCAGCGTAAAATCCCTGCTTCCCGAATACCGGTGCATGGAGCCGTAATCAATGATAAAATAATCCCCCTGGCACACCGGAATCTGCACGCCGCCGTCGAGCGCATGCTCCGCTCTCCCGCCTGTCACATACGCAAGTTCAAAGAAATCATGCCGGTGGCTGCCGATGTCCTTCTGCGCATAGGAGCAGACGACAAACTGGTCTTCTCTCTCTTTTTTATTCTCTTCAAATGTAATGGTATAACCGTTTTGTTTTTCCCTGCTCATTTAGGTTACTTTCACCCCTTATTCTGATCAAAAACAGGTGTTTTTCATCATTTTAATTTCTGATACTCTGATTGTCAAGAGCACCACATGAACACTTATCATTTTAAAGGGGGAATTTCTATGATTCAGAATGCAGCATGGATCCGCCCGGCACAGGATCTGGGCGATGTCTGTCCGGTTTTTATCCGGGAATTTCGCACCGACCGTCCGGTTGCGGCGGCCACACTCACGATCACCGCGCTCGGCGTCTATGAGGCCGGTATCAACGGAACCCGTGTCGGCTCCTTTGTCCTCGCGCCGGGCTGGACCACCTACGCCCACCGTCTGCAGTATCAGACTTATGATGTCACCGCGCTTCTTAGCAGCAGCAACCGCATTGAGGTTCTGGTCGGAAAAGGCTGGTACCGCAGTCGTCTGGTCGGGTGGGAACCGTCCGCCGCACAGGCAAAACTGCAGGAGAACCCGGCCGGTCTTCTCGTCTGTCTCGACCTCTGCTATGCGGACGGGACGAAGGAGCAGATCTGCTCCGATGAAAGCTGGCAGGTACAGGAAAGCCAGATCCGTTTTTCGGAAATCTACGACGGCGAAATCTGCGACGCGACTTTTGCCGCATCAAATTCCATTCCGGCAGTCACATTTGACGGGCCGGATCACACGCTGATCCCGCAGCAGGGACCGGAGATCCGCGAGCAGGAGCGGGTGTCCGCCGCATCCGTTTTTGTCACGCCGAAAAAGGAGACCGTTCTCGATTTCGGCCAGGAGATAACCGGCTATGTCGAGGTAAACGTGAACGCAAACGCAGGCGATATCGTGGATCTGTCGTTTGCCGAGGTGATGGATAAAGAAGGGAATTTCTACACGGAAAACTACCGCTCCGCCAAGGCGCAGTATCACTACATCTGCCGTGACGGTGCGCAGACTTACAGGACCAGACTCACCTTTTACGGTTTCCGCTATCTGCGGATCAACGCGTTTCCGGGCGGAGCGGAGCATGCGAAGCCAGAGCAGTTTACCGCGATTGTCCTTCATTCCGACATCCGCCGCACCGGATCCGTCCGCTGCTCGAACGCGGAGTTAAACCGTCTGTTCGAAAATGTCATTTGGGGACAGAAGGGCAATTTCCTGGATGTCCCGACCGACTGCCCGCAGCGCGACGAGCGCCTCGGCTGGACCGGCGATGCCCAGGTCTTCTGCAAAGCTGCCTGCTATAATTTTGACGTGGAGCAGTTCTTCACCAAATGGCTGGCGGACATGGCCGCGGACCAGCATGAGGACGGATACGTCGGCCATGTGATCCCGGATCTGCTGCAGGCCGAGCCGGCAAGCGCCGCCTGGGGGGATGCCGCCGCGATCTGCCCGTGGGAAGTGTATCTTGCCTACGGCGATCCCGCCATCCTAAACGCACAGTTTGACTGCATGCGTCGCTGGGTCGATTACATCACCGCGCACACGACCACGGAATATCTGTGGACCGGCGGAACGCACTACGGCGACTGGCTCGGTCTCGACGCGCCGTCCGGCAGCTACAAAGGATCCAGCCGTGAGGAATTCATCGCCTCCGCATTTTACGCTTATTCCGCTTCGCTTGTGATAAAAGCCGGACATGTGCTCGGACGGGATGTCTCCTCCTTCGAGACTCTGCTTAAAAACATCACAGAGACCTTCCGGCGGACCTACCCGGATTACCGCACACAGACCGAGTGCGTGCTCGCCGCCCACTTCGGGCTTGCTCCCGACCCGCAGGCAGCCGCGGATCAGCTTGCCGATATGGTCATTTCCTGCGGCACAAAGCTTCAGACCGGATTTGTCGGCACGCCCTATCTCCTCCACGTATTGAGCAGCTACGGCCACGCGGATCTCGCCTACTCGCTTTTACTGCGCAGGGAATACCCCTCCTGGCTCTATCCGGTGACAAAGGGCGCCACCACGATCTGGGAGCACTGGGACGGTATCATGGAGAGCGGTGATTTCTGGAGCGCGGACATGAACTCCTACAATCACTATGCCTACGGCGCCGTCGCGGACTGGATGTACGGCGTTGCGGCCGGAATCCGGCCCGATCCGGACGCGCCGGGCTATGAAAAGGTCATCATCGCACCGGTTCCCGACGCGCGTCTTGAGTGGTTTGAGGCATCCTTCGACAGCCGTCACGGCCAGATCCGCTCCAGATGGACCAGGGCGGAGACACGGTTCTGCTACGAGATCACGACGCCCGTGGATGCCGAAATCGTCATCGCAGGAACCAGACGTCTCGTCGGCCCCGGGACTTATCTGTTTTACAGCGCACGCTGACAGCCGCTGCCGGCGGGCGGGGATACCCCCGCTCTGCACAGCGCGCTTTTAGCCATGCCGGGCGGGGGCTCCGCTGCACGCTTATAGCCACGCCGGGCGGGGGCAGCCCCCGCTCTGCTGTGTTCTCAGCCATGCCGGGCAGGGGGATCCCTGCTCCGCTGCGTGCTCTCAGTCGGCATTTTTTGCAAAAATAATAAAAATCTGCTTTTCTTTCGGGAGGAAACATGTTATAATCCTCCTATGGAAGCATAGCTCAGCTGGGATGAGTGCTCGCCTGACTAGCGAGAGGTCAAGGGTTCGAGCCCCTTTGCTTCCATTTTTTATGTCCAAAAAAAGTCTCTCTGCGCAAAGAAAAGTCCCGTAAACAATGCGTTCACAGGACTTCTCAGTTTCTTATATTCTTTTAAAGATATCCGATTAGCAGACACCCTGCGCTAACATAGCGTTTGCAACCTTCTCAAAGCCTGCAATATTCGCCCCGGCCACATAGTTGCCCTCCATGCCGTAGCGCTTTGCAGCGTCATCGATGTTGTGGTAGATATTTACCATGATGTTCTTTAACTTCGCGTCAACCTCCTCGAAGGTCCAGCTCATACGCTCGCTGTTCTGGGACATCTCAAGCGCGGAGGTCGCAACACCGCCGGCATTTGCAGCCTTTCCGCCAATGAACCACACGCCGTTCTCCTGAAGGTACTTTGTCGCGTCGATCGTGGTCGGCATGTTCGCACCCTCGCAGACCGCCTTACAGCCGTTTGCCACCAGCTGCTTCGCATCCTCGATCAGCAGCTCGTTCTGTGTCGCACACGGAAGTGCAATGTCACATTTCACCTGCCATACGCCGCGTCCTTCGTGGTACTCTGCACCCGGTCTCGCCGCCGCGTATTCGGTTAAGCGGGCGCGCTTTACTTCCTTTACTTCCTTTAACAGCGCAACGTCGATCCCCTGCGGATCATAGATCCAGCCGGTAGAATCCGAGCAGGTCACGACCTTCGCTCCCATCTGCTGCGCTTTCTGCGCCGCATAGATGGCCACATTGCCGGCGCCCGATACCACAACCGTCTTCCCCTCCATGGATTCGCCGTGGCACTTCATCAGCTCCTCCGTGATGTAGAGAAGACCGTATCCGGTCGCCTCGGTACGCGCTAACGATCCGCCGTAGGTCAGTCCCTTACCGGTCAGAACGCCCTCGTACATGCCGCGGATTCTCTTGTACTGTCCAAACATATAGCCGATCTCTCTGGCCCCGGTTCCGATATCCCCTGCCGGAACATCCACGTCCGCACCGATATATTTGCACAGCTCCGTCATAAAGCTCTGACAGAACGCCATCACCTCGCGGTCGGATTTGCCCTTGGGATCAAAATCAGATCCGCCCTTGCCGCCGCCGATGGGAAGACCGGTCAGTGAGTTTTTGAAAATCTGCTCGAATCCGAGAAACTTGATAATGCCGATATTTACCGACGGATGTAACCGCAGTCCGCCCTTGTACGGTCCGATCGCGTTATTGAACTGTACACGGTATCCCACATTTACCTGTACCTGTCCCTGATCATCCACCCACGGCACACGGAACTTAAACTGTCTGTCCGGCTCTGTCAGCCGCTCTAAGAGCGCCTCTTTCCGATAGACCGCCTCATTGGCGTCAATCACCGGCCGAAGCGACTCGAGCACCTCTTCCGCAGCCTGTAAAAACTCCGGCTCCGATGCGTTTTTTTCTTTTAATCTTGTGAGAACTTCATCCACATAACTCATTTCTATAATCTCCTTCTCTATGATATTTACCTGTCCGCGGGTATGTACGGCGCAAAACCTTATGCATATCCGTGTGGTGCACACTTCTGTACGCCATTGGCATACCTATTTTAAATCAAAATCCTTCTGGATGCAATCTTTTTTTCTTTAGTCCGGTAAATTGATAAAGCCCCGGGATGTGTAGAGGGCAAAAACCGGCTCAGATGAGCCGGTAAATAATGATCGCAATCAGCACACCGACGATACTGGCGATCGTAATCTTAATCGTCAGGCCAAACGTAATCACAAGAATCCCCAAATCAAGCACAATCGGGCTGGCAAATCCGAAGCTCTGGCCGTAATTCAGCCAGCCAAGCCCCGGGATCCCCGCCGTCAGATTCCCGATAAAGCCGCCCAGCATAATGCCTGACAGAAGCAGCAGAAACAATGCCCAGTTATTTTTTCCCGCAATTCCTTTGCTCATCTTCTAACCCTCCACACCGTACGCTGCCTGAAAATAATCAACCAGCTTCGCCATGCTGTAAATCAGCACCGGAAGCTCCTGTTCCGTGAGCTCTCCTTTGGCCTGCGCTATCATATCCCGATGAAATTCCTCGTGATGCGCATACGCCGCCCGGCCTTTTTGCGTCAGATAAACTCCGACCACGCGCTTATCCTGCCTGCTTCTCTCCCGGATCACATATCCTTTCTCGGTCAGCGCGTCGATCGCCTTCGTGAGCGTCCCTGTCGTCACCCGCATCAGTTTCGCAACCGTGCTCATGTTCTTCGGTTCCCCTGTCCCGATTGCCTCTATGATGTGAAAATCATTGTAGCTGATATCCCGAAATTCCTCCGTCACCAGGCACTGCGCCTCGATCTCCGTAATATTTTTAAATAACTTTACCAGTAATTCATTCAGTGTCTCGTCTGTGGTCATTCATTTACTCCTGTTTGCAGCGCCGCGCTGCACAATCTCTTTCTCTGATCCCTCTGGCAGGGATGTCCCTGCAAAAGCCCTCTGTCAATCTTAACACCGCATGCCCTCTACCACTCAAGGACCGTCGCGCCCCAGGTGAGTCCCGCTCCGAATCCGGCCAGCACGATTTTGCTTCCTTTTTTTATCATATCATGCTTCCTTACATTATCAAGTAAAATCGGCACGCTGGCCGCAGAAATATTCCCGCAGTCACGAAGATTGACCGGAAATTTTTCCATCGGCTGGCGCAGCCGTTTGGCCACGGCCTCAATAATCCTGATATTCGCCTGATGCAGCAGAAACAGATCGATCTCCTCCACCGCAAGTCCGGCTTCCTCCACCGCGAGTCCGATTATGTGCGGCACGGTGCGCACCGCAAATTTGTAGACCTCCTGCCCGTCCATCGATACGTAGGACAACCCGCTCTCACGCTTTACATACGGATTGCTCACCGGCCGGTTGTCACAGGAGAGAACCATGCCGCGGCCGCCGTCCGATCCCATGCGGATGCTTAAAATACCGCGGCTTTCACCTGCCCCGTTTCCGGCGGCCGCTCCGGATGCACGGTCTGCGCATCCTGTCTCTTCCGGCACATTCTCAAGTACCGCCGCTCCGGCTCCGTCCCCGAACAGCACGCAGGTGCTCCGGTCCGTCCAGTCGATAATCTTAGAGAGCGTCTCCGCTCCGATAATCAGCGCTTTCCGATACCGTCCGGTCCTAAGATACATATAAGCCGTATCCAGCGAAAATAAAAATCCCGAACAGGCCGCGTTTAAGTCAAACGCCACCGCGTTTTTTGCCCCCAGCTCACGCTGGATCTCACAGGAGAGATTCGGCAGAAAACGGTCCGGCGTGACCGTCGCCGCTATGATAAGATCAAGCTCTTCTGCAGAAACCCCCGCAGCGGCAAGCGCCTTTTTCGCCGCCTCCGCGGAAAGCCCTGTCGTCGTCTCCTCCACCGCAAGATAGCGGCTCTCTATCCCGGTCCGGCTTCTGATCCATTCGTCGGAAGTATCCACGATTTTTCCGAGATCGTCATTGGTCACCCGTCTTGCCGGAACCGCACTTCCCGTTCCTGTTATTCTTATCATTCTGATCCTCATTTCCGGGTCTGCCGCAGACCCCTTCGCCAACTGACATTGCCTGAAACTGTTTTAATATGCGCGGAATCTCTCATAGCGCTCCCGCGCAAGCTCCTCCCCGCTTTTGCCGTCCTGCTTCTTTAAAAAGGCTTTCATCCTGCCCTTCATGTAGCGGGAGACCGACGCGCACGCGCGTTCATCCGCTGCCCCGTACTCCGGAATTATTTCCTCGATCACCTGCAGCTGCTTTAAATCCGCCGCCGTGATTTTCATGATGCCGCTCGCCTCTTTGGCGCGCTTTCCGTCCTTCCAGAGAATCGAGGCAAAGCCCTCCGGCGACAGCACGCAGTACGTCGCGTTTTCTAACATCCAGACCTCGTTGCCGACCGCGAGCGCCAGTGCGCCGCCGCTTCCTCCCTCGCCGATCATGATGCATAAGACCGGGATCCGCAGTGCGGACATCTCGTAAAGGTTTCTCGCGATCGCCTCTCCCTGTCCGCGCTCCTCCGCTTCCATCCCGCAGAAGGCGCCCGACGTATTTACAAATGTAATAACCGGTCTGCCGAATTTTTCTGCCTGCTTCATCAGACGCAGCGCTTTCCTGTAGCCCTCCGGTGACGGCATTCCGTAGTTGTGCCGCATGCAGTCCTTTAAATCCTTTCCTTTGTTCACGCCGATCACCGTTACCGGCTGGCCGTCCAGCCAGGCAATGCCGCCGGAGATCGCAGGATCATCACGGAACATCCGGTCTCCGTGCAGCTCCATAAAGTCGTCGAAGATTTCTCCGATATAGTCCGCCGCTCCACAGCGGTCCATCTTTCTGGCAGCCTTCACCTTTTCCCATGCACTGAGCGGCTTCGCCTTCGCGGCGCGCTCTTTCATGAGCTCCGTCGGCTCATAATTGTCGTCCGAGCGCAGCGGGTCAAATGCGGCATAGCTTCCGGTCCTGTGGTGCAGATGAAGAATGCGGTACAGTGTCATTTTCAGATCCCTGCGCGCCACAATCGCGTCCACAAATCCATGCTCCAGCTGAAACTCCGCACGCTGAAAGCCCTCCGGCAGCTTCTGCCCGATCGTCTGCTCGATCACTCTGGGGCCGGCAAACCCGATCAGGGCTCCCGGCTCCGCCAGAATGATGTCGCCGAGCATCGCAAAGCTCGCCGTCACGCCGCCGGTTGTCGGATCCGTCAGCACCGGCACATACAGAAGCCCCGCATCAGAATGACGCCGGATTGCCGCGGAAGTCTTTGCCATCTGCATCAGCGACACGATGCCCTCCTGCATCCTTGCCCCGCCAGAACAGCAGAACAGGATCACGGGAAGCTTTAATTCCGTCGCGCGCTCCATTGCGCGGGCGATTTTTTCTCCCACCACATGTCCCATACTGCTCATCAGAAACCGTGCGTCACAGACTCCGATGACGGCGTCTTCCCCGTAGATTTTACCGCGTCCGATCGTCACTGCCTCATGCAGCCCGGTCTTTTCCTTTGCCGCCTGCACCTTCTCCCCGTATTCCGGGAAGTCCAGAGGGTTAGTGGACTCAAGCTCCTCAAACCAGGGGGTAAAGGTTCCCTCATCCGCCACCAGCCGGATCCGCTTTTTCGTCCGCAGACGGAAATGGTTGTTGCACTCATAACAGACATACCGGTTCTGCTCTACTTTTTTCTTATTCAGCTCCCTGCCGCAGGAGGGGCAGACAATCGTCTCCTGCTCCGTCCGCACGGCCGCTGCTTTTCGCTTAAATATCCCTGCCATTTTTCCCTCCATACCGCCGATCATCCGACCGCAAATGTAAGCTCCGCCACGCACACCGTCTTCCCGTCGACCGTGGCCGTCGCTTTCCCCACGCCGAGCGGGCCTTTCTGGCGAATGATCTCCGTCTCTAAGCGCAGCACGTCTCCCGGCGTGACCTTCTGCTTAAACTTTGCCGATGAAATTCCTGCGAAATATGCCGTCTTTCCCCTGTTTTCTTCCAGGGAAAGAATCGCGACCGCCCCGGTCTGCGCGAGCGCCTCGATGATCAGGACGCCCGGCATCACCGGCTCTCCCGGGAAATGTCCGCCAAAAAACGGCTCGTTGTAGCTGACGCATTTTTTTGCCACCGCCCGCTTTCCCGGCTCGTATTCCTCCACCGTATCGATCAGCAGAAACGGCTGTCGATGCGGTATGATGTCCATAATCTGACTTGTTGTTAATACTGACATGTCTTCCTCCATTTTAAAGCGTCCTGTACAGCGGGTAGGGCAGATTCTGGATCTGTGTCTGCACTGCTGCGTCTGACTTTTATCCGGTATATTTCTTCAGCAGAAGGCTGGCATTGTGCCCGCCGAAGCCGAGAGAATTCGAAAGCGCATATGGCACCTCCATCTTCACCGCTTCCCTGCAGTAGTCAAGGCCAAGCTCCGGGTCCGGCGTCTCATAGCCCGCCGTGGCATGCACATAGCCCTCCTCCATCTGTCCTACGCAGGCGACGAGCTCCACAGCGCCCGCAGCGCCTAACAGATGTCCGATCATGGATTTGGTGGAGTTGATCTTTATGTTCTTTGCATGATCGCCAAACGCCAGACAGATCGCCCGCGTCTCGAACAGATCGTTTAAATGGGTCGCCGTCCCATGCGCATTGATATAGGTGATCTCCTCTGGAGACACGCCCGCATCCTGCATCGCGTATTCCATGGCTTTTGCCGCACCCGAACCGTCCTCCGCAGGGGACGTGATATGAAATGCATCGGACGTGCATCCATAGCCCGCCAGCTCCGCGTAGATCCTTGCGCCGCGGCGCTTCGCATGCTCTAACTCCTCTAAAATCACGATCCCGGCTCCCTCTCCCATCACAAAGCCGCTTCGGTTTTTATCAAAAGGAAGGGAGCATTTTTTCGGATCATCCACCGGTGACAGAGCGGTGAGTGACGTAAATCCGGCGATTCCGGTCGGGCTGATACACCCTTCGGTTCCGCCTGCCACCATCACCTCCGCCTCGCCGTGCTGAATGCTGCGGAATGCCTCGCCGATCGTATTGGTTCCCGTCGCGCAGGCGGTGACGACATTTAAGCTTTTGCCTTTTAACCCGAACTGAATCGATACATTGCCTGCCGCCATATTGGAAATCATAAGCGGCACAAACATCGGCCCCACTCTGCCCGGCCCCTTTTCGAGCAGTCTGCCATACTCCCGCTCGATGGCCTGCAGGCTGCCGACACCGCTTCCGATCGCGGTCCCGACGCGGTAGGGATCCTCGTTTTCCATCACAAGCCCGGCATCCTCTATCGCTTCTTTTGAAGCCGCGACCGCATACTGGCAGAACAGCTCCATCCGCCGCGCCGCTTTTGCATCCATATAATGTTTTGCGTCAAACCCTTTTACCTCGGCTGCAATATGGCATTTATAGCCAGACGCATCAAAATGCGTGATCTCTCCAAATCCGGTCTTTTGTTCCCGCAGCGCCTGAAAGAATTCCGGCACGGAATTCCCGATCGGCGTGACTGCGCCCAGCCCGGTAATCACTACTCTTCTACTCATATCCGTCCTCCATGCTTTTACATGCTCATGCCGCCGTCCACCGCGATCACCTGACCGGTGATGTAAGACGCGCGGTCAGATGCAAGAAATACTGCCGTCTGCGCGATATCCTCCGTGGTTCCCGTCCGCTGCAGGGGAATCTGCCCCTTTACGGCTTCTTTCGCCGCATCCGGCATCGCATCTGTCATCTCTGTCTCAATATATCCCGGCGCGATCGCGTTGCAGGTAATCCCGCGGGAGGCCAGCTCTCTTGCCACGCTCTTCGTCAGGCCGATCACCCCGGCCTTACTGGCGCTGTAGTTTGCCTGCCCGGCATTGCCCATCACGCCCGACACCGAAGAAATATTAATGATCCGGCCGGCACGCTGCTTTAAAAACCAGCGCGACGCATGGCGGATCGTGTGAAAAGTTCCTTTTAAATTCGTCGCGATAACGTCGTCAAAATCGCGCTCGCTCATCTTCATAATCAGGCCGTCCCTGGTGATCCCCGCATTGTTTACCAGAATATCCAGGCGTCCGTATGTCTTTATTATGGTCTCTATCATACTGCCGCAGGCCGCATAATCCGCCACGTTGCATCCGTATACGGCCGCATGGCCCAAACGGGCTTCTTTCGGAAGACCGTCTGCGGCGGATGCGCAGATTTCTCTGTCTTCGGATTTTACATTCCCGTCGACGGATTCCGCCGCGCCGGTCTCTTCCGCCGCGGCATTTATTTCCGCGGCCGCCTTTCTGGCGCGCTCCTCTGATCCGTTGTAGTTGATGATCACAAAAGCGCCTTCCTTTGCCAGCGCTTTTGCGATTCCAAGACCGATCCCGCGGCCTGCCCCTGTGACCAGTGCAATTTTACCAGTTAACATCTCTCTCCTCCAGCGCATCTGTCCGTTTTGGTATCGTTCTCTCTCCTATGCCGTCACGGGATGCGCTTCTGTAAATTTGCGAAAATCTTCCAGACGGTCGATGTTCGACACGCTTATATTGCGGTTGATCTTGCGCACAAACCCGCTTAACGTGCGGCCCGGACCGATTTCCACGAATTCGTCCACGCCGTCGCCGATCATTTTTTCCACCGACTGCTGCCAGCGCACCGGCGAGGATACCTGCAGACGCAGAAGATCCTTTACCGAATCCGGGCCGGTCACATAGTCCGCCAGGACATTGGACAGATAGGGAATCGAAAACGATCTGATCTCCACTTTCTCAAGCTCCGCTCCGAGCTTTTCGCCCGCGCTCTCCAGCATGGGCGAATGGAACGGCCCGCTGACCTTCAGCGGAAGCGCCCGTTTTGCGCCCGCTTTGATGCACGCCTCCCCGGCGGCCGCAACCGCTTCTTCCTCGCCGGTGATCACGATCTGTCCCGGACAGTTGTAGTTTGCCACGGATACCTGCCCTTTTGTGCGTCTGCAGATGTCCTCAATCGCAGATGCGTGCAGCCCCAGCACCGCAGCCATGGCCCCGCCCTTCGGCACGGCCTTCTGCATGTAGATCCCGCGCTTTCTCACCAGCGCAAACGCGTCCTTCCAGTCCATCACGCCCGATGCCAGCAGCGCGCCGTATTCGCCGAGGCTTAATCCCGCCGTCACATCCGGCGTATATCCGGCGTCCTGCACTGCCTTTAAAATGGCCGCTTCCGCGGTCAGCATGCAGATCTGCGTGTACTGTGTGATATCAAGCTTTTTATTTTCCTCAAAGCAGAGCGCGGGGATATCAAGCCCAGAAGCCTCAGACGCCGTCTCAAAGACTTCCCTGCACGCCGGAAATTCGTCGTAGAATTCCTTTGCCATTCCCACATACTGTGCGCCCTGTCCCGGAAAAATGAATGCTGTTTTTCCCATTTTCATTTCCTGCCTTTCTCTTCGATCCGCCGGGGCTGTCCGCCTGACATCCCCGTCTGTTCCACCCTGCCGCCGGCTTATCTGCCTTCTAACAGCTTCTCCGCCTCATCCATCATCTCTTCGATCATTTCCAGACAGGTCTGCTCTTTTTTCACCAGCCCGGCGCTCTGTCCGGCCATCAGGCTGCCGTTTACCACATCCCCGTCGATCACAGCTTTTCTGAGCGAGCCTAAGGTCAGCTGCTCAAGCTCCTCAAAGGACGCGCCCTCCTGCTCCATTTTCAGATAGGCCCGGCTCATCTGATTGCGCAGCACACGGATCGGATGGCCGGTACTCATGCCGGTCACCTCGGAATCGATGTCCCTGGCCTTAATGATACGCTCCTTATAACCGGCATGTACGATGGATTCCTTTGCCACGACAAACCGTGTCCCGATCTGCACGCCCTCCGCGCCCAGCATCATGGAAGCCGCAATCCCTCTTCCGTCCGCGATACCGCCGGCCGCGATCACCGGGATTTCCACCGCGTCGACGATCTGCGGCACCAGTGTCATCGTGGTCTGGGAGCCGATATGTCCGCCGGATTCCATTCCCTCGGCAACCACCGCGGCCGCACCTGCACGCTGCATCATTTTCGCCATCGCGACGCTGGCCACGACCGGTATCACAGTGACGCCGGCTTCCTTCCAGGCCGCCATAAATTTGCCGGGATTGCCCGCGCCCGTCGTCACGACCGGCACGCCCTCCTCGATCACGATCTGCGCCACTTCCGCAGCATTTGGATTTAAAAGCATCACATTCACGCCGAACGGCCGGTCGGTCAGCTTCTTTACCTCGCGAATCTGCTCCCGCACCACCTCAGGCGGTGCGCTCGCCGCTCCGATCAGTCCAAGTCCGCCCGCCTCCGACACTGCCGCCGCGAGATGATATTCCGCCACCCAGGCCATCCCGCCCTGGATCACCGGATACTTTATCTTAAGCAGTCTGCTGATTCTCGTCTCCATATGTACCTCCATGATGTAAGACTCCAAGGCCCCGTTTCCTTTACTCCTGCACGCCTTTTGCTTTCAGATAGTCCATGATATCCTGCACCGTCACGACCGATTCCAGATCCTCGGACGGAATCTCGACACCGAACTCCTCCTCAAGCGCCATCACCAGCTCGAACAGATCCAGGGAATCGATTCCCAGATCATCCTTAAAGCTGGCCTCCTCGGTAATCAGGGATGCTTCAATGTCCAGCTGTTCCACGATAATCGACTTGATTTTCTCTAACATACGTTTTTCCTCTCATTCTTTTTCTGATTCTGATACTCCGATTGTCTGCATGTCAAATAATTGGGAAATCAAATAATTTGATCATCAAACCTTTTGCCTTTCAAAGTATATGACGCCTCCCATATTTTGTCAATAGTTTTTTTATTCTCATAACAGCAAAGAAAACCGGCAGATGTCTGCCGGTTCCCTCCTGTGATTCATTTTCTTATTCTTCCTGATGTCAGAATGCTTTGTCCAGACGCACGCGGACGACTCCCACATCCGGCGTCACCCAGAATCCGTAATCCGCTTCATCCCCGTTGCGTCTTACGACCGGGCTGAACTTACACTCCTCGTCCAGATGTCCCTCTTCCACGGAAAGGAAGGGCTGACATCTCTGATTCAGAAAGTCTGCGCTGTGCGCGGCGTTTGTGGCCCACTCGATCCGTTTTTTCGGAAACAGCATCAGCCGGTAACCGCTTCCTGCCAGATAAAAGGTTCCTTGTCCCTCATAGCAGATGACTCCTTTGCCCCTGACCGGCGGCCCTGCCGGTGCAAAGAACGTGCTGTGGCGGTTATCCATATTGCGGTCCGTGTGTTTCGCCATCAGATCCTGATTGGGATTTTCAAAACGAACGCTCCCGATATAATCGCCGAAGTCGATATATTTCTCCGACATCCCCTCATACTGGGCCACCGCATACAGCTTATCCGTCCCCTGATATTTCTCAATCAGCGGTTTCATCTCTTTTAAAATGCCCATGCCGTCCGCCGCTTCTTTGAAATAATCCAGTATCGTCCCGTCCGGTGCACACATCATATCAACACCGAAAAAGTGAACGCCGCACAACCCATGCTCCACCACCGCCTGAATCGACCGGGTCACAGACAGCGCGCCGGGGATCGACTCGGGCAGATAATACGGATGCACGCCATCCTGATACGCCTCGTTTAAAGCGTCCCAGGTCTCCTGATCCTGCAGGTAAATATCCGGCGCAATCGCATCCAGGTGAGGCGCGCCGATCCGGAACAGACCGATTGTCTTTGTCACCGCACCGCCCGACGGATAATCCACCCCGGCGATCCGGTTATGCATCTCTCCCAGCCACACGTTGGTATAGATCGGAAGCTTTGTTACCTCTCTCGCCGCCGCCACGATCTCGTCGATATAGCAGGCTATCGCGTAGGCGCTGAAAAATTCCGCCCCGTCAAACCCGAATATTTCTTCCCAGGTCCCCGTTTTCCCTGCATATTCCGCCACCGGCTGCGGGACCGGCTGACAAAACAGCTCCGTGGCGCGGCTTCCGTAATCTCTGGCCGTGCCGATGATTCCCGGCTCATTTTCCACCTGAATCGCGATCACGGTCTCGTCCTCATTGATCTCCTCCACGTGCCCGCAGAGCGCAAGAAACGCTTTTTTATCCGCCTCAAGCGCATTCTTACAGTGCGGGGAAATCGTGCGTACCGGTGTGCCGTCCGCGCCGCAGGCCCAGATAAACCGTTCATGGTCCGTCTTGACCCATTCCGGCACATAATGGGAATTCCCGTTTTTCCAGGTTCCGAACCACAGGATGACCAGGTGCAGACCGGCCTCGCGGCTCATTTCTACCAGCATATCCGCCTGCGTAAAATCAAAAACTCCTTCCTTCTTCTCTAAAATCTCCCAATAGACAGGCGCCGCAATCGTATTCATGCCCGCATTTTTTGCCGCAAGAAGCGCGCGCTGCATATGTCCCGCATCATAGCCCGTTGAATTGTTTGTCTGTCCGCCGATGGAAAAAAACGGCTTACCCTTTACCGTAAACAATGAATTTACCATACCCCGCTCCTATTCTTTCATAATATATTGATGAACCGCCGTATCGAGCCGCCCCATTTCTTCTTCGCTCATATCCCACTCAGATGCACCGCAGTTCTGCTGTACATGCTTCGTCTTACTTACACCGAGGATCGCGGTGTCTGTAAATGCCTTTTTTATGTTCCACTGGATCGCCACCTGGGAGACGCTCACCCCGTGCGCCGCAGCCACTTCGTCCATCACAGCCAGCAGCTTCTGGATCCTGCCAAACACAGGTTCCTCAAAGAAATGATAAAATGACGATCTCGCATCCGTTTTGTCGAATACGGGAATCGTCCGGTAAGCCCCGGTCAGGATTCCCGAGCCGAGCGAACCATAGGTCATCGTACCGATCCCGCGCCCTTTCGCCGAAAGAAGCAGGTCCCCGTTTCCCGGATCCGCCATGGAATAAGGCAGCTGCACCGCAGCCACATGCAGCAGGTCGTCCGCCAGGCAGGTATCCTCCCAGGAAAAATTCGACAGGCCGTAATGCAGTATTTTTCCCTGCCGGATCAGCGTTCCCATGGCATCCGTCATCTCTTCCAAAGGAGTCTTCCCGTCGGGCCAGTGCACAAACAGAAGGTCAATATAGTCTGTCCCCAGGCGTTTCAGCGAGCCCTCGCATCCATCGATGATCTCCTGCCTCGTCATGCTCCTGTACATGCTCTGCGGCCCCTGCTTCCGGTCATAATTTAACCCGCACTTCGTCACAAGAAAAATCTCCTCCCGCCTGTCCTTAATCGCCTCTCCGATCACCTTCTCGGCATATCCATACCCGTAATCTTCCTCCCCCGGTCTCACAAAACCATAGACCGGGGCGGTATCGATGACGTTCACGCCATGTGCCAGCATCTGGTGAATCACAGCGATCGACTCCTGCTTCTTTGCAGCATCCCATCCCGCACCGCCGATCCCCCAGCTTCCAAGCGCGATGGCAGAGATCTGCTTTCCGGTATTTCCCAGTTCTTTATATCTCATCTTATTCTTCCTCCGTCTTTCCTGCCATCCTGTTACCGATGGGCTTTGCTGACAGGTTTTACTTCGCCGTCAGCGTATAACTTACGTATCCTGCTTTCTCTTCCCCCGGCTCCAAAATCATCAGACCGCTGCAGGGGAATCCTTTTTCATGCATATTGATTGCATCCGTGCAGCAGGTCTGGCTCTCCACACAGAATGCTTCGAATCCTGTATTTTCCATACCCCGGTTAAACGCGGTAAACACGACTCCTGCCATAAACTCCGGAGACTGGCTGATCGTAAGCTGATATCCCCGGTCCTCATAGCGGATCCGCATATCCCGCCCTCTGGTCAGATATACCGTGTCCAGGTCTAACTCCCTCACCGGGCAGAATACGTTCAGGTCAGATCCGGCCTTTTCACCTACATCTATCATTTTACCGGTAGGGAGCAGATCCGGCGTCGTCTCATAACAGTATTCCGCCGGCACGCATAAGCTCACACGCTCCGGATTTCGCGGAAGAAGAAACCACGGATGCAGTCCGATTCCGAAGGGCATGGGAAGATCGTCGGTATTTTTTACACAATACCGGCATATCAACCGGTCTTTTTCCAGGCAATAGGTCATGGTGAGACACGAAGAATAGGGAAACGCGGCATAATTCTCATCCCCCGGGCAGATATGAAACGCGGCGGTGACGGACACATCCTGCCTGGATACCCGAAGATCACTGACCTTCCAGGAAGCATTTTTCGCCAAACCATGCTGACTCTGCAGCACCCCCTTTTTCTTCATTTCCACCCGCCTGCCCCGAAAGGTAAATACGCCGTCCCTCACCCGGTTGGGCGTTGGAAACAATACGGTATTTCCAAAGTCTTCTATCCCAAGCAGCCCGGACCAGTCCGGCTGATAAGGCTGCAGCCAGTTCTCCTTATAACGCAGTCCCGCCGTCTTAAATCCCATGGACGGATATACATCCACGCTCATTTTACAGGTTCCGTCTTCCTCATATCCCAGACGGATATCCCCCTGTTTTTCCTGATACCAGAATCGTCCTCCCATATGCTCCTTCCCCTTTTTCAGAAATGTGACGGCACGTTATTGACACTGTCATGGGTCACATTTCCGATATATCTGCACGCCTCCTTCAGCACGTCCGCATACTGCCCGTGAATCCCGCAGATGTGATGAATATATGGGCCATACATAAATTTACGCTCCCATTCCGGCCAGTCCGAGGTCTCCACCCACACATAATTGCCGTTGGTGACGGGACCGTCAATCCCCTTCACCTCATCGGCAAACAGCAGGTAATTTCCGCCGGCCTGATCCATTCGGGCCAAAGTGATAGCTCCGCCCCTGATCTCATAATACCCCTTGCAGTTGCAGATCGATCCCTTCGCGCCTTCTTTCATCAGGGAAGCCGCAAACGGTCCGCAGTGCCATAAAAGCTCCCCGTTGTCATTGTCCGGATGACGAATCGTCATGTCCGCCACAAACGGACAATCCTGCTCTCTGGATGCCGCCTGCAAAAGCCTTGCGGTAATGGCTGCGTGAAGGTCCGTCTCACAGGCTGCCACGAGTCCGCGGTCAATCAGATCCCCCAGAATAAAGCATGCGGAAATGCCGAATGTGTCAGCCAGATAAGACCAGCAGTCAAAGGCAATCGCATCCAGCTCGTTGAGCTCGGCAATCCGCTCGACCGCCAGCTCAATAACAGCGATTTTTTCCAGCGTCTCCTCCGATACGCCGGCACAGTCCACCTTGCCGCGAATATCCTCCATCCTCTCTTTTATCGCGGGGTCCGGCTCCCCCTCTTCTGGCTTTATACCTGCCATTGCCATGGCCATCGGAAGTTCAATCTTTTTTACCGCACCGATCAGATGCGCATTTCCCGTCCGAAGCTTCTGTACGGCAGATGTAATCTCGTCTGTCCAGACCGGCGTTATCTCAATGCCGAACTTCTCCAAAAGCTCGCTCTCATTGATCTTTACGGAAAGAAACTGGCGCGGCCGCAGGCCCACCTGTCCCACCCGCATATGGCGCATGGCCTTTACTACCGCCGCCACCCGGATAAACTTATCGATTCCGCGCTCCAGTATCGGGGAATCCGGCGCGCAGTTCTCAAGATAGGTGAATACCACTCCATAGCGCAAAAATGCTTTCGATGTGGCAAACAGCCCGCACTGCGTATCATAGACACGGAACTCCTGCGTGCCGGAGGGAGCCGGATCTCTCGGTCCCCACAGAAGCACCGGCCGGCCGACCGCTTTCGCCAGCATGGCCGCCGGCTCCTCCTGTCCGAAATTGCAGTGCGGAAAAAACAGCGCATCTGCTTTTTTCTCCTGAAAATATGCTGCCAGCATGGGAACATCCGCATTGTCCCACAACATTCCGTCCTTTATTTTATCATCGACGGTTATCAGTTCCACATCGGTCAGGCCAGACAGAATTCGCTCCACCCGCTCTCTGACCGTATCCCTGAGCTTTGCCGCCGGTCCCGCCGGAAAGGTATCCCGCATCACGGGCACATAGCCCAGCCTTATTGTTTTCTCCCTCATGATATTTCCTCCTCACACGTCCGTTCTGAAAATTCCGTTTCTGTAAAATTCTCTCCGCTGTGCGATATCGCCCTCCGGAATCATTCCCGTCTGTAAAAACGTATCCACCATCTCCAGCGTGGGAATGCCGGGACGTCCCCCCAGCGTGGTACAGTTTATATAGGAGACCGCACTGGCAAACCGCGCGCAGTCCTTCAGCGTATATCCGTTTCCACCTTCCGAAGCCGCCGCGCCGCGCCGCCGCGTCTCCTCCGAATCGTCTGATGAATGCCCCCCGCCGCACCGGTACAGATACGCATACAGAAAACCTCCATGGAACACATCCCCTGCGCCGGTCGTATCCACAATCGGCGCTTCTCCGGAAAATGCGTCAAGCCGGAATACCCCCTGTCTGTCTGCGCCGGCACATCCGTTTTTCCCAAGCGTCACGACTGCGATTTTTCTCCCCTGCCCAACCAGCTTCCGGCAATTTTCGCAGTAGCGCTTGTCCGCTCCGAACAATCCCTCATAAAAGGCTTCTGACATAATCAGGATATCCGCCTGATCCGCCAGCTCTTCTGCCCCCGGGAAAAATGCGCCCGCATCCAGCGAAACTTCCACGCCGTGTTTCCTGGCAAACGCAATCGCCACCTTCTGTGTGGGCGTCGGCATACAGCTTAAGTGAATGACACGGCAGCTTCGGATAAAATCCTCCCCCACCTCTTCCGGAGTCAGCGCCCTTTTTACACCTGCCTTTCCAAGAAAGCTTCTCCCCTGCGTCTCCGTCTCGGCCAGGCAGACGCACAGCGTCGTATCCCCCTCCACCTGTCTGACATGGGATACGTCTACCCGGTTCCGCTTCATGTCCTGAATACAGAAGTTTCCATAAGCATCATTTCCGGTCGTCCCTGCCATGGCGCATTTTGCCCCCAGCCGCGAGAGCGCTACAATCGCGGAAGAGGCATTGCCTCCCCCTGCCCAGCAGCTGTCCGTGATCATCGACATGCCGTCCGTCTTCGGCAGCCTGCTGATCTGCAGTGCAAAGTCCATTATCAGATCTTCCACTCCGATGACATCAAACTCTTTTTCCACCGGCTGATTCCCCCTCTCCCGTTCCGCTTATACGCTCATCGTGCATAACTTCAGTTTCTCCGCGATGTATTCCGTCAGACCCTTTCGTATTTCCGCTACTCCCGCAAATGGAGTTTTCTGCATCTCATCCGAAGTATATGCTTCCCTGCAGAGTTTTGCGTTCAGCAGAAAAAACTCCGTGCCCACATTGAATTTGTTGATTCCCATCCGGAATGCCTGTTCCAGCTGATCCGTCGGAATCCCGGATCCCCCGTGGAGCACAAGCGGAATATTCACCGTCCGGTCAATCTCCGCCAGTCTCTCAAGGTCCAGATTCGGCGCGGCCTTATACATGCCATGGCAGCTTCCGAATGCCACCGCCACAGACGCAACCCCCGTGCGCTCCGCAAAAAGGGCCGCCTCATCCGGCCGGGTGAAGGTATCGGCATTCTGATAATCAAAGCCTCCCGCCACCTGCCCCACATGGCCGATTTCGCCTTCCACATCCACGTCAAATATCCGGGCAATCTCCACAACGGATTTCGTAAATGCGATATTTTCTTCCAAAGGCAGTGCGGATCCGTCAGCCATTACAGATGTAAATCCGTCCCGGATCGCCTCCACGATTGTTGTCAGATCGCTGCAGTGGTCTAAATGCAGCCCTACCGGAACCGAAGCGCCGCGCGCCAGATCTTTTACAGCGGCCGCAAATGCTCTGAAGGAAAACAGCTCTCTCATCGCAGGATAGAGCATCACGATCACAGGACGCCGCGCCGTCTCTGCACCTTTGATACACGCGTATATGGTGTTGTAATCGCACGCGTCAAATGCAATCACCGATGTATGTTCCTTCTCTGCCGCATCCAGCAGGTCTTTTACCCGTTCCAAAGCCATATGATTTTCCTCCTCATAAGATAATCGCCACCCGCTCTTCTTCTTTCAGCATATGCATCTCACAGTCATTCGCATAGGTGCGTTCCGGCAGAACATTCAGCACGTTTATGACATCCGAAGCCGCCGGAAACGGCATGCAGTGCCACACGCCGGGGCGGATCGTCAGCATCACTCCCGGCGGAACCAGAAATGCGTTCAGTTCTTCTATTGCATGCGTCAGATCCGCACCGGCAGGCGCAAAATATACGAGCATATCATGATCCAGCGACATGATTCCCTCCCCGCAGTGCGAATGACGCTCCAGCGCCAGGACAACCGGTTTTATCGCATCGGTAACCCGCGTCGTCGAAAAAGCCGCCGCATGGACGCTCCCCAGCTCCAGCACTTCCATGTCCGCGTAAAATGCCATTCCTCCGATTCCGTTCCCTCTTGCCGACGGATTTATCATATTGGAAAACGAGCCAAACGGCTTAAACTGTTCCAGTGTCAGTTCCTTTACCTTAATCTCTCTCATCATTTCCTCCGATCTCTAAGATCACGGCGTCCCAGCCTTCCAGCTCAACGGAGATCACCTGATCATAGCTCGTTTTCTGTCCCCCGTGAATATCACAGAATGTGCCTTTTGCCGGCAGCCTGCCTCTCTCCGCCAGAAAAGACAGTGTCCGTCTCTCTGCCGTAAAGTTAAAGACCGCCGCATAATGCGTTCCCTCATGGCTCAGAGTATAAAAGGGTGTGGTCCCGTCTTTCAGCTCAACCGGTACAAACGCCTTTCCCAGACGGGCAATCGCATTTACTTTCGCGTCGTCGGCAAACTTCTTTGCCCGTGCCCTCGACATTCGTATCACCTCCGGGTCCCCCTCGGGACCATAATTATCCGACAGCATCATCACCGTGCCGGAAATCGCGCTGGCATAATAGCGGGATCTGGCCTCCGCCTCCGCAGTGGCGCAGCGTCCGTCCACCGCGGATAAATACAGCGGGACATGATCCGGATCATTAAACCGATAGATTCTCCCGTTTGTCCACCATGCAAAATTCAGCGCATTCAGCACATAGCGCACATCCTCGTGGTGGCCGAAGGTATCACAGCAGCTTCTCCTCGCATTTCCCAGAAAATACGGAAACAGGGGCGCGATAGACAGACTCACAAAAATATCCCGCTTTGCGGCATCTATCTCCTCCGATAAGATGCGGTATGCCAGATTCAGTGCCATTCTTCCGGTATACCCCTTCCGATAATGCGCTCCTTCCACAGAACCGTGAGACAGAAAATCCAGTTTCAGGTAATCAATCCCAAGTCCCGTAAGCCGTCGTATCATTGCACGGGCCATCTTTTCCCACATGGGATGCGTCACATCCAAAGGAACCGTTCCGTCCGCCGCCGGCATCACGCTGCCCCGCTCATCCCGGAGAAACAGCTCGCCGATCTTTGTATTCATTTCTTCTGACAAAGCCTCATCCGCGGATGCGAAATAACCGATCGGCATATCACGTCCGGCCTCAAACCAGTTGCAGGGACTGGCATACCATCCCGCCTTTTGTCCCCGGCCATGGAGCCGTTCAATGGTACGCCGGATCTCTTCCTGATCCAGTCCGAAAGCCCCGTCCAGATTCACATAAGTCACGCCGTCTTCACCGCAGTAATCCGGCAGCTCCCCCCTCATAAAATCTCCCGCTTCCCGCCAGTGCAAAAGCGTAAGGCCGAGCGCCAGCGCCGAATAGCTGTTCCAGCCAAACGGCACCCCACCGTTCTTCCACGGCCTGGCAGGTATCTGAGCCGCGCACATATCGCCGTACTGTTCCATGCCGTCCCTGATATCCGGCGACCAGAAAAATACAAACGGTGCGGATGCCACCCATTCCCCCGACACGATTCCATGCGGACAGCTGTCATGTGTTCCCGCATCCGCCGCACCGCAGTATGCGATCAGACTGCGTGCATCATGGGCTGCCCAGCATATCGCATTCTTCCAGACATCAAAATTCAGCGCTCCTATGACAAGCCCTTCCATGCTGCACTCGTCGTATATGGCAGTCACATCGCAGCTCTGTCTGCCGCAGGCCGGAACAGCCGATTCATATCGCGACCACATATCATTATCATAGGGAACGATCAGCATTTTCTGATCCAGAGATAAAAACAGCTCTTTTCCTTCCCCGTCCGGATAAGGCGTGATAAAAGGCGCCAGATATCTGGTTTCTGTCCGTCCGCTCTCATCATGCAGAAATATCTGAACAGCCGCCGCACCGTTATCATATACCGTCAGCTCCTGCTTCAGCCAGAGTTCTTCCTTCCGATACAGCGTTCTGATGCCGGTCCTCTTCCCCTCACAGGAAAATATTTCCCAGGAAACCATCTCGGCACAGCGCGTATCTATCGTTCTTCCGTCCGGTGTTTTTGCCGCCGAACAGCCCTTACAGACCTGCTCCCCTTCAAAATAGTACACAAACAGCCCGTTATCCAGAATTCCGATCTTTGCCCTTTCTGCCTTCTTCTCCGCCAGCAAAACCGACGCTTTTTTCTGAAATGCCGCCATGATGGACTGTAATACTTCCCGGTTTTCCATCACTCCCACTCCTCTCCTGTGATTGTCTCCATATTAACACCCTTCGTCTCGCGCACTTTAAACAGAACCAGAAGCAGGCTCAGCAGTATAAACGGAACGCTTACCGCCATGCACAGCAGGCCGAGAGATGTCACAAAGCGCATTGCGAGAGAAACGATTAACATGGAAAGGATCGATCCCGCAAAAAGAATCAGGGACAATGTTCCCAGGACAGAAGCCCTCAGTTCCGTAGGAGTGGATTCTCCCGGGAAAATCAGAAACAGCAGATCGCTGACACTCCAGAAGCATCCCACGAAAATCCCGTAACATCCGCCGACCAGATATGCATTCCATCCCTGTCCCGCCGACAGGATAAACAGAGCCAGCATCACCATGCTGATCACGGCCAGTACTGCCAGGGAACGCTTCCTTCCCAGCCGGTCTGTCAGAAATCCGCCGATCAGTGTAAACAGGGCATTCATCAACGGGAAAATAAACAATGCCCGTGTAACGGCAGCCGTATCCATTCCGCTGGTGGTCATAATCGATTCGTAAAATCCTGTCACTGCGATCGAACACGCAAATACAAATGCACAGATCGCGATATACCGCAGCTGCTTATGGGTAAAAATGAACCGGATTGCATAAAATACGCCGCTCTTCTGTGTTTTGTTTTTGTCTGCAGTATCCCCGTCAGGTTCCAGCTCACCTTCCAGATAATGAATTCTCTGGCTTAAAAACACCGGCGATTCCTTCACAAATATGACGCACAGTATGCTCACCGCCGCTCCCATAATAACCGGGATAATAAAAATTTCGCGCCATCTTGCCGCATCGTTATTCATCATCACCAGCCGCAGAACCGGAATACAGCTCACACCCACATAGCCGAACGCTTTGGTAACAGAACAGAGCTTTGCGCGATGCTGTTCCGGCGCTGCCTCCATGATATACATCACCTGCATATCGTTCGGAATGAAAAAACGGATAATCAGGCATCCCAGAATGTACGTATAGATATTCGGCGAGATCCAGATCGTGAACATGCCCAGCGCCATGCCCAGTGTATTCAATACCAGAAACAGCTTTCTTCCAAGCTTATCCGCCAGTGATTTGTAAAACGGCAGGATGAAATAAAATACATATGCCGGCATCATCATCAGCGACATATTGGACAGTCCGGTATTAAAGTCCACCCCCTTGCTCACAAAGAAATCATTTACAACTGACGACTGTACCGTGCTGGTGATGTTGGATGTCAGTTCATCCACAATATAGACCAGCGCTACAATCACCACCAGAATAACCAGGTAGTGAGCGGTCGTTGGTTTTGCCGCCTGCATCTTCCATTTTTTCAGTTCGGCCTGATTCTTTTCTCTCTTCTGCTGTGTTATCTGACTCATGCTTTCTCCTCTCTTCCTTTCAGATACTTTCCTCTGTAACCTGTCATTGTCGCATATTAGCTAAGGATTTTCCTCCTCACCTCCCTTTTCACCGTATTTTCATTTTCCGACATTTTTAGTGAGCTCTTATCAGATTGGAAATACAGGTTGTAATTACTTTTTTTTCTGATCGGATAATATTTCCAGCATATTTTTGTTGAAATCCGAAAAAAATTCTGTTATATTCCAATCAGTTCTCACTATTTTGCGCTCTTATTCTAAGTATAGTATAAAAATATCTGTCAATTATCACAATCACAGATAACGACCATCTGCAGACAGAATCATTGCAGATTCCGACCTGAAAGGAGTGTTCCTATATGAATGAATCAGTCCTGATTGAAAATATTTTTAACGAAGGCCTCTCGCTCCGCGAAATCACTGACATTGTCATGGGTCTGAATTCCTCCGCAAACCGCCATCTGAAAAGCTCCCTGGCCTTTTCTTTTTTTGTCAGTACGCCGACGGAGCAAACCGTAGAACTCAGTAACGGAAAGAGGCATTATCATATCAGGCTTCCACACACAAAGCCTGATTCCACTCATATGCCCATTCTGCATAATCACGACTACTTTGAAATGGTATTTGTAAAAAGCGGAATTTTAAAAATACAGATTGAACATACTATTTACACTTATCGGGAAGGTGATGCCTGTCTTTTTGACCAGAATATCCACCATGCGGAGGTGCAGCGGACAGATACGTCCATTTTCTACTGCTGCATTGCAAAAGATTTTCTTGATCACTGGCCGAAATGCGGCATGTCCTACTATCCGAAGGACAATAAATTTTTTCACCGTTTTTTTCAGTCCGCAGACGATCAGGAGTGCTCCTCCAGTTCGTTTCTTGAATTCCATCGGATCGGGCCCGCCGAAATCCCGCCAAAGGTCTTCGGATATTTTCTTGCCATGCGCAAAGAATTAGAACAACAGTCACCCGGATACTGGCTGATTATTTACGGGCTTTTCTGCCGTCTTTTATACCTGCTGACGGATTCTTCATACTATAAATGCAATTATTACATATTGAAACCGGAACGTCTCGTCGATACGGTCCGGCACTTTATTGAATCTTCCGATCAGCATTTAACCCGTGATGATATTTCCGCCGCACTCCACTACAACAGTGATTACCTGAACCGCATTTTTCGTGAAACCACCGGTATGACGCTTTCGGCTTATTGTAATTTTACCTATATCAAAAAGGCCGCCTGCCTGCTGTTACAGACTGACGACACGGTAGAAAAAATCGCGGAAACCGCAGGATTTAAAAATCCGTCCCAGTTTTACCGCCAGTTTCAGAAATTTTATCACATGACACCGCATAAATACCGCAGTATGTGTCTTGATCTTTTTGACACGGATACGCTTGACAAACAGCCTTAAAATGATTATAGTAAAAACCGACATCAGAATAAACGAATGCCAGGGGTGCTTCTGCTGAGAGATGTGCCGGCTCCGCCGTGGAGACGTGTCATCGACCCTTATCACCTGATCCGGATAATACCGGCGTAGGGAGGCTTTTGATTCGCGCTGTAAGCCGTGCCGCAGACCGGCTGACGCGTCAGATGAGATCCCCCTGGCAGCATGTTCACCGGGAGGATTTTTTTATGAACAATTTTTTCGCAACACCGGAAGGCGCGTGGGGGGACGGCTCCGTCCATCTGACCACCGCCGGTATCATTCTTATGATCGCGGCCATCGCCGCGCTCTTAATCGTCGCGGCGGCCATACGTCACCGCAGCGCCGCAAAAAAAGCGGCCCTGACAACAAAGCAGCTGGTCTACTCCGCAGCCGCGATCGCGCTGGCTGTCGTCTGCTCGATGATCAAACTGTTTGAGATGCCGATGGGCGGCTCCGTCACGCTGCTCTCCATGCTCTTTATCGTGCTGATCGCCTACTGGTACGGGCCGTATGCCGGCATCATGACCGCCGTAGCCTACGGGCTGGTTCAGTTCGTGACGGAACCGATCTTCTACACGATCCCGCAGATGCTTTTGGACTATCCGCTGGCCTTTGGCGCCCTGGGACTCGCCGGTTTTTTTCATAAAAAGAAATGGGGACTGCAGACCGGATACATCGTCGGCGTGATCGGACGGTTCCTCTTTTCCACGATCTCCGGCGTCGTATTTTTCGCCGCCTATGCGCCCGAGGGCATGAGTCCGCTCGCCTATTCCGCGGGCTATCAGGCTTCCTACCTGGTTCCGGAGGCGGCCGTGACACTGATTATCATCTGCATCCCGCCGGTCGCGAAGGCACTGGCGCATGTAAAGCAGCAGGCCGTCGAAACCTGACCGCGCGCCTGCTTTCCTCAAAAAAACGGACGGAAGGACGCCTGTTTTCTTTGGAAAGGGCGGATGCCCGGACGCAGAAGGACAGCCGGCCCTGTCGGATCATGCCGGGGCCGGCTGTCTTTTTATCTTTTCCGTGCTTTTCTTCTTATCCCCAGAAATCATACCTGCTGCCAGAAGACCCGTAATAAGTCCCCGCGGCGTTGTACCGTCCGCTGGCGCTCTGCAGATTTGCCTGCGCATTTCCGGAAACCCGGGATGCCAGAAACGACAGCTTTGACTGAAAGCCGCTGCCGGATCCGAAGATCTCCTTCAGCTCTTTGACATCCGCTTCCCCAAGCGCCCCTTTGTCGACACTTAAGGTTCCGTCTTTTCCGATCGTAATCCCAAGCTCTTTTAACGCCTGACTGTTTTCCGCCGCGGCCTCGCGCATCATGTAACCGTAATACTGATTCATCGGATCCGACTGCTTCTCCAGCATTCTGACCATCTCATTATAGCTGTCCGCCAGCCGCTCCACGCTTTTTCCGACTGCGCCGGTATCACCCGTCTTTTCCGCCTTGCCAAAGACGGAGTTCTCCCCCTCCGCAGTCAGCGCCGCGACCGACTGCGCCAGCTGATCCGCGGCGGCATCAAGCTTCTTATAACCACTCTTTTGCTGTGTCCGGAGCAGAGCTGCGATCTCGCTGCTCTTCTGACCCGCTGCGGCCGTTACACCGCTGTTTTTTCCCAGCGCCGCCAGCAGCGGATTTTCGCTTCCCGCTTTTGTCTGATTCACATAGTTTAAAAGTGAATTTCCGGGTGCAAAGGGCAGGCCCGTTTTTGCCGCCGCCCGGTTTAACATCTGTGTTGTGACTCTCATACTGCTTCCTCCTGTCTTATTTTGGCATATTCCGGCTCATCCCATATGCCTGATCAGGCACCGATTCCGACTCCATGCAGCCAGAACCCGGTCGGTCAGCGCCGGAATCTGCGCCTCATAACAGGTATCGGCAGCTACATCCGCATCCATTCGGGATCATTCACGAAATGGCGGATTCCTGTCACCAAATCATATTTTTTATTGCTCAAACTCCTCGAATATCAGATCCCGTTCCTCTAACTCCAGGCCCAGGCAGTAGTATGCCCTGTCCCGTAAATGCTCTGGCAGCGGAATGATCGTAACGGAGTCCTTCTCGCAGGATTTTGTCCTCTCAAACGGGATATCCTCCCCTGTCTCCAGCAGATACACTCGTTTTACGTGATTGGCGCACTTATACAGGTCAATATGTGCGACAGGCGCAAACACGTGGACAAACAGACGGTGGTCTTTGCAGGTAAATTCCGCAAAATCAAGCTCATACGGATAAACCCCGGCTGATTTTGTGCCAAACAGCGCCTCGCCGTTTGCTCTCACATACGTTCCGACCTCATTCAGGATCTCCGCGCAGCGCTCTGGCACGTTTCCTCTCGCGTCCGGCCCGACATTCAGCAGGTAATTGCCGCCCCGGCCGTTGATCTTCACCAAAAGACGGATGATGTCTTCCGGCCGTTTCCAGTTCGTATCAAACCGGCTGAAGCCCCAGGTATCGTTTACCGTCGCCGGCACCTCCCAGTCACCTTCATAGGGAAGCCGCGGGATAAAGTTGTCCCCGGTCGTCATATATTCGCCCATATTGTTTCCGATTCTGCCGCTGACGATGCAGTCCGGCTGCAGCTCTTTTACCAGCTTTATCATCGCCTCGCTCTGCTTTGGCGTCGTCTCCATCGGCGTGTCAAACCAGACCAGCGCGATCGGACCATAGCCGGTGAGCAGCTCCCGAAGCTGCGGAAAACATTTGCGCTCGAGATAAGCCTGATAGTCTTTCCCTGAATTGTCTTTTCTGTGCATATACCCGTCCGGGTCATGCCAGTCCTGCGCCTGGGAATAGTAGAGTCCCAGCTTCATCCCGTATTTCTCACAGGCGAGCTGCAGCTCCTTTAAGATGTCGCGCCCGCAGGGCGATGCATCCTGCACGTTGTAAGCGCTGCACGCGGAGTGATACATCGCGAATCCCTCGTGGTGCTTTGAGGTAAATACCAGATACTTCATCCCCCAGTCTTCCTTCGCCCTGCGCACAAGCTCGTCCGCATCAAAATCCTTCGGATCGAATTCCTTCGCCAGTTTCTCATACTCCGCCGCCGGAATATCCAGGTCATTCATGATCCATTCCGCAATGTTCTCCGTCCTTCTGCCCTGATACTCCCCTGCCAGAAGCGCATACAGGCCCCAGTGTACGAACAGGCCGTATGCCGCTTCTTTAAACCACTGCTGTTTTGTGTCCTTCATGCTCCCCTTCCTCCTTCACTTCCGCGATCGCCACACGGCTCCTGATCTGTCGGTGCAATCCCCCGCATAACGGGCCTGATATCTGCAGCAGGCTGCCGGGGATCAGATCCCGAAGGCGTCCGCCAAAGTCAGGCAGACCTGCCCCCACCCGCTGCCATCACACAGATCAGACTGTCTGTGAAACGCAATTCACATCAGACCTCCAGCGGCATCCGGCGCACATCCACCGGATATTCCTCCGTATTCCACACGCCGCCCCCGACATCCCTTATTTTTACGCCCAGCACACGCTTTAACAGACGTAAGGTGAGGTCATTTCTGATATCGGCATATTCCGGGTTTTCAAACAGGTTTTCTCTCTCTTCCGGATCCTCTGTCACATGATACAGCTCACCCAGATCCTCCGCATAGACCGACAGCTTCCAGTCCCCGCGCCGGATCATGGCCCCGCACCCGTATGATGCGGGCTCAAACGGAGCCCGAAGTGTAAGCCCCGGCATCGGCTCGTGCAGCATGGGCGCCGCGATTCCTGCTTCACAGAGCGCAGAATCTTTTCCGGTATCATCTCCCGCACGAAGCGCGCCAGCCAGCGATTTCCCTGTCATGGTAGCAGGAACCGGCACTTCGAGCAGCTCTAACAGCGTCGGTGCAAGATCGACCTCCTCCACCAGCCCGCGGAATACCTTTTTCTCCCAGTGCTCCGCCGGATGCCGCAGGATCACCGGGATTCTGGTCAGCGCATCATAAAACACCGGAATCTTGTGCGTCATTCCGTGATTTCCCAAAAGCTCCCCGTGGTCGGAGAAAAATAACACCAGCGTGTCCGCATCCCTGCCGGTCTCCTTAAGCGCCTCCATCAGCCGGCCGACGGAATCGTCCACGTAGCGGACCTGCCCCATGTAAGTCGCCATCGCTTTTCTCATATCCGCTTCGGAGCACAGATCCATCTCAGAATGGCATCTCCACACCTCGTTCCGGTCCGGCTCCTTTGCTCTGTCATATCCCGCATAGCTTTCAGGCAGCACTATGTCATCGGGAGAAAACATCGTATCATAGGGCTTCGGGCACGCAAACGCCGGGTGCGGATCCTGATAGTTGACCCAGGCAAAAAACGGACCTTCCTGCCGCTTTATAAAATCGATTGTCTCCGTCGTGAGTCTCCCCGTGATGTTGTACGGATGATCGTCCTCCATCGTAAACGCGCTGAACGAATGCTCGTATTTCTCATGCCCGTCGCAGTTTCCCAGGCAGATCTCGTCCAACTCATCCCATACCTCCGGCAGTCTGTCGTAGGTAAACAGATGATTTTTTCCGAACATTCCGGTGCGATACCCCTGTTTTTTTAAGGAGGTCACCAGATTGGGGACATCGGGATTTATCTCCGCCCCGTAGTCCCTGTGATTGTGCTCGCTGAAATACGTGGAGGTCGTAAAGCTGATGCGGCTCGGCCCGCAGAGCGGAGCTGCGCAGTAACAGCTGTCAAATCTCACGCCCTCCTCCGCCAGACGATCCAGATGGGCGGTGCCGATTGTGGGATGCCCGTAGCATCCCAGATAATCGGCTCTCATCTGATCCGGCGTGATGATCAGGAGATTCCGTCGTTTTTTATTTTGTTCCATATCCGTTTTCCTCTGACCAGTCGTTTTCGATCTTCGCGTTTTCGCACATGGTCTTCCACTCGTCGTTTAGCTCCTTTGTGTACTCCTCAAGCGTCATATCCCCGGTCAGGTAAACCTGGCTCATCAGCACCTGAAAATCCGTGAACTCCTTTGATGTCGCATAGCCGAAGTAATTGGCGCGAAGCACATCCTCGGTATCCGTCGTCAGCCATCCGCGCAGCGCATCCGACATCTCCATATCCTTAAGAGGCGGAATCACCATGAATTCATCCATCAGCTTCTGCAGCGCATCCGGTGAGAGCATATAGTTCACAAAATCGATGGCAGCTGCCTGCTTTACCGGATCCTCGTTTTTCACCACCGCATAGACATCCACGACCCGGCCGCCGTTGTTTAACGACTTTCCGGTTACATTCGCGTAGTTATTCTCCGTTAAAATCGGAAGCGGCATCAGCCCGTACTCAAATCCAAGCCCTTCCAGTTCGGCGATCAGATTTGCCTGGAAGCTTCCGACGGTCGTCATCGCCACCCTGCCCGACAGCCACAGGTCGACCACCCCGGTCTGATCCGTGCTGTTGAAATCGCTGTTCCAGTACTGCGAGAAATCTTTAAGCAGCGCAATCCCATCACTGTACGGCGCCTGACTGAAATCGATCAGCCCCTGATCCGTCGCGGCCACCAGCTCATTCTTCGTCACAAAGCCGTCCCCGGAGAGATCCATCTGATCCCGGACATCCTTGTCCATCTGGCAGACAAAGTTGTGCAGCCACCAGTTCATGTGCGCGTCATTGACTTTCGCGTTGGCAAAACCGAACGGTACATATCCCTTGTCCTGAAGTTTCTTGCAGCAGTCGATCAGCTCGTCATAGGTCGCCGGCAGCTCCGTGATCCCCGCATCGTCAAACATCTGCTTATTGTAAATAATCTTGACGCCCAGTACACGGCTCGGAAGTCCCGGGATCGAACCGTTATCCGGATTTTCGGCCTGCAGCATTAAGATATCCGACATGGTATCGCGCAGCGTTGTATCACCGTTATACGGATTGGACTGATCCATATAGTCATCCAGGTTCAGCAGGTAACCTTTGGTGTAATCGTCCCATGCCCAGCTGTAGTTCATATCCATCACGTCCGGTGCGTTGTTCGCCGCATACTGCGTCGTGATCCAGGTGCGGAACTCACTGTTCTCAAAATTCTCCATGATGACCTCAACACCGCTGACCTCCTGATAATTCGCCAGGATCTCATCCCACACGGCCTGTGTCGCCTCATCCTTCATACTTGAGGACGCAAAGCGGATCGTTGTCCCGGAAATATCGATATCCCCGGTATCCACGGCCCCTCCGTCCGCTTCCGCCGAATCTCCTCCTGCCGCTTCGGTCGACGGCGCCGGTCCTCCTGCCGCGGGCTCATTTCCCGCATCACCCGTGTTTCCCGCATCACCGCCTCCGCACGGTAGCGGTAACTTGCGGAAAGTAACAAAAGGCAAGTAAATACAGAAAGAAAGGCAACCGCTATCCCTTACACTACAACTTAATAGACCATAAAAAATAAGACGTTCAAACATGAGCGTCTATTTTTTTACCCAAAATCCAACTGAAAGGGGCTGATTACATGGCAGTATTCCGAGTGGAAAAAAACAGGGACTACACCGTTATGTCAAACCA
>CAJUNX010000017.1 GCA_910587865.1 uncultured Roseburia sp. | reverse complement strand
TGTTTTCTGTCCGGCATAACAGATAATCAATGGACACCCCATAAAAATCTGCCAGCGTGATAAGGTTGCCATGATTGATTTCTTTATTGTCCTTAGATTCATAGCTGGCAAGGGCAGATTTTGAAATCTGCGTCAGTTGTGCCAGCTCTTCCAGATTAAGCCCTTTGTCCTTGCGCAGTTCCCAAAGGCGTTCCTGTATGGTAGTCAAAGCCATGCTGGAAACCACCGAGAAAGGCGGCATCCGAAACAGCATCCGCAACTGCCTGACCGTGTTCCAGTGCGACCCGCTCCTGTCCGGGGCGGTTGCTTATAACCTTCTGACCGACCGCACCGACATTTTAAAACCTATCGGTTACAAAAGAACCCCGGACAGCCCCATGACCGACACGGACATGAAATACATCCGGCTGTATCTGGAAGAAACCTATCGAAATTCATTTTAATCTCAAACCCATACCGGAAGTGGAGCAGGTCACAGGCTGACCGCTCCCCGCTCCGGGGGGATTCTTAAAAACTCCATATATATTTCTTGACGTGCCGCCGTCCGCCAGAAAGCTGTATTGTTCCTGCTCATTGGGGATAACACATATGATGGCATGTGGGTTTTTATTTTTTCATTGCGGCTCTCTTGCGCAGCGTGGGATCTAAGATCCGTTTGCGGATGCGCAGGCTCTCCGGCGTGACCTCTAAAAGCTCGTCGACATCGATGAAATCAAGCGCCTGTTCGAGACTTAAGACCTTCGGCGGAACCAGGGTCAGGGCCTCGTCTGCGGAGGAGGAGCGCGTGTTGGTCAGATGCTTCTTTTTGCAGACATTCAGCTCGATGTCTTCCGCTCTCGAGGAGGAACCGATCACCATGCCGGCGTAGACGCGCTCACCCGGGCCGATAAAGAGTGTGCCGCGGTCCTGTGCGGAAAACAGGCCGTAGGTGACGGATTCGCCGTTTTCGAATGCGATCAGCGAGCCCTGCTTGCGGTATGCGATTTCGCCTTTAAACGGGGCATAGCCGTCAAAAATGGTATTGATGATACCGTTTCCGCGCGTGTCGGTCAGAAACTCGCCGCGATAGCCGATCAGACCGCGGGAAGGAATCGCAAATTCCAGTCTCGTATAGCCGCCGGTGATGGATTTCATGCCGCGCAGCTCGCCTTTGCGCTGACTTAATTTGTCGATGACGGAACCGGTGAATTCGTCCGGAACATCCACATAGGCAAGCTCCATCGGCTCGGTGCGCTTTCCGTTTTCGTCGGTGTGATAGAGCACCTCGGCTTTGCTCACCGCGAATTCATAGCCCTCGCGGCGCATATTTTCGATCAGCACGGACAGATGAAGCTCCCCGCGTCCGGATACCTTGTAGGAGTCCGGGCTGTCCGTCTCCTCCACGCGCAGAGAGACGTCGGTGTTTAATTCGCGGAACAGCCGGTCCCTGATGTGGCGGGAGGTGACGTATTTTCCCTCCTGCCCGGCGAAGGGGCTGTCGTTTACGATAAAATTCATCGCAAGCGTCGGCTCCGAGATCTGCTGAAAGGGGATCGCGGCCGGGGCCTCCGGCGCGCAGATCGTATCGCCGATATGAATATCCGCGATGCCGGAGATCGCGACGATTGATCCGATGCCGGCCTCTGTGACGTCCGACTTGTTTAAACCGCTGAATTCGTAAAGCTTGCTGATGCGGACTTTTCTCTGCGTATCCGGCTCGTGATGATTGACGACGACGGCGTCCTGATTGATCCGCAGACAGCCGTTATCCACTTTTCCGATGCCGATGCGTCCGACATATTCATTGTAGTCGATCGTGCTGATTAACACCTGGGTATTGGCATCCGGATCGCCCTCCGGCGCCGGAATATAGTCTAAGATGGTTTCAAACAGCGGCGTCATGTTTTTCTGCTCCGCGTCAAGATCCGCGGTATCGCGCACGGCATAGCCGTCCCGCGCGGAGGCAAAAAGAAAGGGACAGTCCAGCTGTTCTTCCGAGGCATCAAGGTCGATAAATAATTCGAGGACTTCATCGACAACTTCATCCGGACGTGCTTCCGGACGGTCGATTTTGTTGACGCATACGATGACCGGCAGCGCAAGCTCGAGCGCTTTCATCAGTACGAACTTTGTCTGCGGCATGACGCCCTCGAAGGCATCCACGACGAGAATGACGCCGTTTACCATTTTAAGGACACGCTCTACCTCGCCGCCGAAGTCGGCATGTCCGGGCGTATCGATGATATTGATTTTTACATCGCCGTAGGTGATCGCGGTGTTTTTGGACAGGATCGTGATGCCGCGCTCGCGCTCAATGTCATTTGAATCCATCACGCGCTCCTGCACGGACTGGTTTTCCCGAAATACGCCGCTTTGCTTTAACAGTTCGTCCACCAGCGTGGTTTTCCCGTGGTCGACGTGGGCGATGATTGCGATGTTGCGGACATCTTCACGTTTTATTTTCATAAATAGAAACCTCTTTTCCTTAAATAAAAGCAGAAACGGTACTGCTTGCCGCGTTTATTTTAACATATTTGTAAAATTGTGCAAGGGTAAAATTACGGGAAGGGGATGCGGGCAGGGAAAGCCGCTGTTATGCGGATCTGACAAATTCTGTCAATAGATGCGTTTTGTTATCGACAGAAATAGTGTGTATCAGGATGGATAAAAATGGTAAAACTATGATGTCAGGCAGGTCATGCGGCAGAATGGACGGAACAGGAAAAAGGCACGGCAGACATGAGCGTATGGCCACAGGAAGGGAGAAAAATTCATGACAGATAAAATTTTTGAAAACAACCAGGTATCAATTGTAGGGGAGATTGTATCGGATTTCCGGTTCAGTCATGAGGTGTATGGAGAGGGATTCTATATGGTGGATGTGGCAGTAAACCGCCTGAGCAATTACATGGACTACATACCGCTGATGATCTCGGAGAGGCTGATTGACGTAAGCCAGAATTACATAGGACAGGAGATTTATGTCACGGGTCAGTTCCGCTCCTTCAATCGTCACGAGGAAAAGAAAAACCGCCTTGTGCTCTCGGTGTTTGTCAGAGAGCTGGAATTTCTTGAGGATGTGGAGGAGGAAATCAAGAGCAATCAGATTTTTCTGGACGGCTATATCTGCAAGGAGCCGATTTACCGCAAGACGCCGCTTGGCAGGGAGATCGCGGATCTTCTGATCGCGGTGAACCGTTCTTATGGCAAATCCGATTACATCCCATGCATCTGCTGGGGAAGAAATGCGAGGTTTGCTTCCGGATTTGAGGTGGGCGGCCATGTGCAGGTATGGGGAAGAATCCAAAGCAGGGAGTATGTGAAAAAATTGTCGGAGACAGAGACGGAAAAGAGAGTGGCATACGAGGTATCTGTCAGTAAAATAGATTTTCTGGAGGAGTAAAATCGCGGGAAGAAGCAGTTGACAAGAAAACGGTATCGTGCTATGGTTAGTAAAAATACGGGTTACACAGATAGAGGTTGCGTACTCTAAGAGTAGCTTTTCCGATGTGGCAGGCACAGGTGACGGGAGTGAAAGGGGAGGACGCCGAAAGGGACAGCGCCTGCGGCTGTATCGCTTGGGCATGGAGTTAAGAGCTCCATGACTGTCATCTTTTCCGGATGGGGCGCTATCGGTTCGAACAGGTTACATGAGAGTAAGTATGTATCGGAGAATCAGACCGGCTCATTCGAGCCGGTTTTTTTGCGAAGATGTGAGACGGATTGCGGATGCAGACCGCATGTGCAGACGTACGGACCGCGGGTGACAGACGTGCACTGGCACAGAAAATCTCTGCCTGCGTATACTTAAGATAGGATATGATAGGAGGACTGTGATGTCAATTTTTAAAGGGGCAGGTGTGGCCATCGTTACACCGATGAAAGAAAACGAAGAGATCAGTTATGAAAAGCTTGAGGAGCTGATCGAATGGCAGATTGAGCAGGGAACGGACTGCATCATCATTGCGGGTACGACCGGCGAGAGCTCGACGCTCACAACCGAAGAGCACAATGAGGTGATCCGGGCGGCAGTGCGGTTTGTGAATCACCGGATACCGGTCGTTGCGGGAACCGGTTCAAACTGTACGAGAGAGGCGATTCATCTCTCGAAGGAGGCGGAGGCGGCCGGGGCCGACGGCCTGCTTGCCGTGACGCCGTATTATAACAAGGCCACGCAGGACGGACTGGTAAAATATTACACCGGGATCGCGGAAGCGGTGAAGCTTCCGATTATCATGTATAACGTACCGGGCAGAACCGGGGTCAATATCCTGCCGGAGACAGCGGCGAAGCTGTTTTCTGATGTTGAAAATATCGTGGGGATCAAGGAAGCCAGCGGCAACGTCGCACAGGCGGCAAAGACGATGTATTTAACGGACGGAAAGATCGATCTGTATTCCGGTGAGGACGGCATTGTGGTGCCGCTGCTTGCGATCGGCGCGAAGGGTGTGATCTCCGTGTGGTCGAATATTGCGCCGCGCGAGGTACACGAGATGTGCGCAGCATTTGAGGCCGGGGATGTCGCGCGTGCGGCACGGATGCAGCTTCAGGCACAGCCTTTGGTGGAGGCGCTTTTTCGCGAGGTGAATCCGATCCCGGTAAAAAAGGCGTTAAACCTGATGGGAAAAGAAGTCGGGCCGCTGCGTTCACCGCTGACGGAAATGACGCAGGCCGGCACGGAAAAGCTGGCGGAGGCGATGCGGGCTTACGGGATTGCGCTCGCATAGTGCGGGTGCAGTGTCTTCAGGTGATCAGTTACACAGCAGACTCTTTCTGGATTGCGCCCGCATAGTGCGGGTGCGGTGTCTGGCCGGGAGACGGAGCGCATCCCGGGAGGGAATTGATGAGCAGGCAGAACGCGTCCCGGAATAGAATTGATTTTCCGACAGACGGAGCATGCCGCGGGAGGGAATTGGTTTTCCGGCAGACGGAGCATGCCGCGGGAGGGAATTGATTTTCCGGGAGACGGAGCGTGTCGCGGAAGGGAATCGACTGGCTCCGTCTGCTTCTTCCGGGAAAGGTGAGACAGGGATAAGCATCGGACGGATGCATAAGATACGGGGGATGATAAAATGACAAGAGTAATTTTAAACGGATGCAACGGGAGAATGGGGCGTGTGATTACGGAAATCTGCAGGGAGGACCCGGATCTTGAGATCGTGGCCGGGATTGATACATATGACGGGATCAGCAACGATTATCCGGTTTTCCCGAATATTTCTGTCTGTGATGCAAAGGCGGATGTCATCATTGACTTTTCCACGGCGAAGGCGGTGGACGATCTGCTTGTGTTCAGTGAAGAGCATCAGCTCCCGGTCGTCCTGTGCACAACCGGCCTTTCCGATGAACAGCTCGCCCGCGTGGAGGAGACGTGTAAAAAGGCTGCGGTGTTAAAGTCTGCGAATATGTCGCTGGGCATCAATATGCTTCTGGAGCTACTGCAGAAAGCTGCGCTCACTCTGGCGCCCGCCGGGTTTGATATCGAGATCGTGGAAAAACATCACAACCAGAAGCTCGATGCGCCCAGCGGTACCGCGCTTGCGCTTGCGGACAGCATGAACGGCGCGCTCGACGACGCGTATCACTACCGGTATGACCGCAGCAGAGAACGGGCAAAGCGCGATGCGCATGAGATCGGGATCTCAGCGGTGCGCGGCGGAAACATCGTCGGAGAACATGAGGTCATCTTCGCAGGGCTGGATGAGGTGGTTACGTTTCATCACACGGCGTATTCAAGAAGCGTCTTCGGAAAGGGAGCGGCGGAAGCAGCGAAGTTTCTGGCGGGAAAGCCGGCGGGACGCTATGATATGCGCGACGTGATACGTGCGGCGACAGAGCAGGCGTGATTTTCTCAACGATATGTCAGGATGCCGAGGAACGAAATCATGTATTTCGCAGTTGCGAAAGAAACATGACTTTTGTCATCCGCGAAACATGGGGAAATTGTTTTGCCCCGGCATCCTGTCATCTCCAGCCGGATCAAACGGCTGGAGATCTTTTTGTGTCAGAGGGAGTTTTTTTGATTTTCCTGTGACATCATTCGGGAGTTGCGGACAGTATCATGAGAGAATCAAAGGATACGGGAGAAGAAGGAAAGGGGATACAGATGGAGCATATATTTATTGCCGTGGAAGTGGTGCTTCCGCTCATGGTCTATATGGCGGTGGGGATGCTGACCAGAAGGCTTTCGGTGGTCTCGGGAGATCATTTTAAAGTGATCAACCGCATGATTTTCCGGATCCTGATGCCGCTGACATTGTTTTTTAATATTTACGACGCGGATACCGGACAGGAGATCACGCCCGGCGTGTTTGCGTTTGTATTCATCTGTATTCTCCTGCAGTTTGCGGGGGCATGGATTATCTTTGCGCACACGGTGAAGGATACGGCGGATTCTCTTACGCTGGCGCAGGGAATTTACCGGAGCAATTTTGTGCTGCTCGGCAGTGTGGTTGCGGGAGCGCTGTGCGACGCAGGCGGGCTGGCGCTGGTGGCGACGCTCTCGATTCTTGTCGTGCCGCTCTACAATATTTTAGCCGTGATCATGTTTGAGGTGCGGCGGAGCGGGGAGGTGCATGTGCTCCCGCTGCTCGTGAATATTTTTAAAAATCCGCTGGTGGACGCGGGGATTCTTGGCTGCGTATGCAAGGCGTTTCAGATCCCGGTCCCGGCGCTGATCGCGCAGCCCTTAACGACGCTTGGCGGGATCGCTTCTCCCCTGGCGCTTGTCGCACTCGGCGGAATGCTCTCCCGGGGCAGTGTCGTAAAGCACGGGAAATACCTGATCACAGCGGCCGTCGGAAAGCTGGTTATCGTGCCGGTGCTCGTGATTCTGTCCGCAGCAGCGCTCGGCTTTCGCGGCAACGAGATGGTTGCCATCCTGGCGGTTTTTGCGTCTCCTACAGCCGTAGCATCCACGCCGATGGCCCAGGCTATGGGCGGAAACGGAGAGCTTGCCGGGGAGATCGTCGCGGTGACGTCGGTCTTTAGCATGGCAACGATCTTTCTGTTTGTGTTTTTCCTGTCCGGGGCGGGAATGATCTGAAGGAGAGGCGGGCAATTTGGAAAAAAAGGTTCCATTTTTCCAATAAATACGATATAATTCATATGCTATGAGAGAGAGATTTCTCTGTGTAATTGTTGAAGAGACAGACAGGGGTCGATGAAGAGACATGTCAGGAAAATACAGAAAGATGATAGATGCGATTGCGGTAGTGGCGTTTGCTGTCTTTTTGTGCGCAGCAGATCAGGCGGTTGAGGACAGGAAACAGTCGGATATGGCGGACGTTTCGGACCGGCGCGGGGACAATACTCTGACAGCGGACGATCCGGTAATGGAAGACCAGAGAGCGGCGGATCAGGGAACAGCTCCGGAGGACGCCCGGCCGCGGGAGGATCGGACAAAGCAGCCAGAGGAGACTTTGGGGTCAGAGGATCCGCCGGAACAGCCAGAGGAGACCCTGGCGGATCAGGGAACAGCCCCGGGGGAGGCTCGGATGTCAGAGAATCCGCCGGGAGGTCGTACGGAGCAGTCAGAGGATCCGTCTGGAATGCAGGATCGGGAGCAGGGAGAGCCTGTGCAGATACCGGATCTCTCCGGGGAGTATGCGGTGATCCTCGGCGGCATCACGAAGGAGGCGATCGCGGGGTATCCGGTGGACGATTCCTTTCTGATGTGGCTGTATGACCGATACGGGGATACGGCGATCCGGGAGCTCTCGGCGCTCGTCGCAGACGGAGGGATGAATGCCGGCTGCTGGAGGGATCTGACCGGAGCTACGATACATGCGCTCTGGATGGACTATTGCAGGGATACGGGATATCAGAGCGATCTGCTTGCGCAGGTGCACTGGGAAGACGGCAAAGATGCGGGATCGATTACGCTCGGTTTTGCTGGGGATACCAAAGAGGAAGCCTGGACGGCGATTGCGGACGGATTTGCACAGGAGAAGATGCCGAAAGCCGGGATTTCGAGAGAGCTTTTTGAGATAATGCAGCAGACGGATGTGGTTTTTTTAAACCGTGAATCCGAAGAAAACGGCGCGTGGACGGATGTGAGAGACGCGGAATCGTCCGAAACAGATCTCGAATACTATGTGGTAAAGAACAGAAAGATCGGAATCGTCCGGGTTTCGCTGGTGGAGGATGATGCCGGTCAGAGGGCGCCGTCGGAAGACGAAGGAAGCGCAGCGGCAGACGATGTGCTTTCCCGTGCGGCCGCGCTGATTTCGGAGGCATCCGAAAAAAGCGATACCGTGATTGTGCTGGTGCGCTGGGGGACAGAGGGGAATCTCTATCCGGACGCCGGCCAGATGGATGCCGCCAGGGTATTTGTGACCGCGGGAGCCGACGCGGTTGTCGGAGGCCATGCGCACCGTCTGCAGGGTGTCGGCCATATCTCCGGTGTGCCGGTGGCATACAGTCTTGGAAATCTCCGGTTTTCCGACGGGATATTATATACTGCCTATGTTCAGATCACGATCGGTGAGGACGGCGGGCTGAAGGTACGGTATATCCCCTGCATCCAGGAGGAGGATCAGACGAAGCTTCTGAACGAAAAGGAAGAGCGGGACGCGTATTACCGCTACGTGATGGCGATTTCGGGCGCTGCCGGGATGGACGGCGAAGGGAATGTCTATGACAAACGGGAAAAGGAGATCCCGTCCGGTGTGATCGTGTATGATTCGGACCAGAGCACGACCGGAATCTGCGGGATGGAGGATGTCAACGGAACACCGATCGATCCGTTTGGAAACGACAGAAGGACATCATGAACCACAATATTAATTCATGATTTTATTTTTCGTGCATTGGGCAGCAGAACGCTGTTTTATGCGATAGATGGTCTGACAGCCACAGGCGGGAGAACGTCTCCCGGGGTTTCCCGGGGCAGCAGGCCGGCCGGCGGAGCGACAGCGGTTTGCTGACAGAGGAGCCGGTGTGAGGGAAAAGTGAGAATGCCGCGGCTGCGGCGGAATGGAGGAAAAAATGAGTAAGAAACCTACCGTATTGATGATTCTGGATGGATTCGGACTGAATGAGAAGACCGACGGCAACGCCGTAGCGCTGGCGAATACGCCGAATATCGACGCTCTGATGCGCGATTATCCGTATGTGAAGGGCAACGCGAGCGGGATGTCGGTCGGACTTCCGGAAGGACAGATGGGAAATTCTGAGGTGGGACATCTGAATATGGGAGCCGGAAGAATCGTCTATCAGGAGCTGACAAGAATCTCCAAAGAGATCGATGACGGTGACTTTTTCAAAAATGAAGCGCTGCTTGACGGCATTGCAAACGTAAAAGCGAATCATTCGGATCTGCACCTTTACGGCCTGCTGTCCGACGGCGGTGTACACAGCCATAATACGCACCTCTACGGACTTCTGGAGCTGGCAAAGCGCGAGGGAGTGGAGAATGTATATGTTCATTGTTTTCTGGACGGGCGCGACACGGCTCCGACCTCTGGAAAGGGGTTTGTGGAGGAGCTTGAAAAAAAGATGGCGGAGATCGGCGTCGGTAAGATCGCTTCGATTTCCGGCCGTTATTATGCGATGGACCGTGACAACCGCTGGGATCGCGTGCAGAAGGCGTATGATGTGCTGACAAAGGGAGAAGGCGAGACCGCAGACAGCGCGGCGGGTGCGATGGAGGCGTCCTACGCGAAGGATGTGACGGACGAGTTCTTTGTGCCGACCGCGATCACGGAGAACGGCAGTCCGCGTGCGGTGATCAAGGACAGCGACACGGTGATTTTCTTTAACTTCCGTCCGGACCGTGCCAGGGAGATCACGAGAACCTTCTGCGCGGACGATTTTGACGGGTTTGACAGAGGAGCGAGAAAAGATGTGAAATACATCTGCTTTACCGAGTACGACGTGACGATCCCGAATAAGGAGATCGCATTCAAAAAGGTAGAGCTCTTAAATACCTTCGGCGAATATCTTGCCGCAAACGGAAAGAAGCAGGCGCGTATCGCGGAGACCGAGAAGTATGCGCATGTCACCTTTTTCTTCAACGGCGGCGTCGAGGAGCCGAATGAGGGGGAGGACCGCATTCTGGTAAATTCCCCGAAGGTGGCGACCTATGATCTGCAGCCGGAAATGAGTGCGCCGGCGGTTTGCGACAAGCTCTGCGAGGCGATCCGTTCACAGAAATACGACGTGATTATCATCAATTTTGCAAACCCGGATATGGTCGGTCACACGGGGATCCTCGATGCGGCGATCAAAGCGGTGGAGACGGTGGACGGCTGTGTCGGAAAAGCCGTGGAGGCGTTAAAGGAGGCGGACGGACAGATGTTCCTCTGCGCGGATCACGGAAATGCGGAGCAGCTGGTGGACTATAAGACGGGCGCACCGTTTACCGCGCACACGATCAACCCCGTGCCGTTTATCCTGATCAATGCGGATCCGGTTTACGGGCTGCGCGAAAACGGATGTCTGGCGGACATCATTCCGACGCTGCTTGAGCTGATGGGTATGGAGCAGCCGGCGGAGATGACCGGGAAATCACTGCTGGTGAGAAAATAGCGGCTGAGGGAAATGCTGCGGCCATTCACATCGGAACGCCGGAGAGCGGGACATGCCGGATGGCCGAACGTTTTTGAGCGGGAGAACAGGAGGAACAAAGATGCAGGAATACAGGCCGGTAAAAGAGGGAAAGGTGCGCGAGGTCTATGAGAACGGTGACAGTCTGATCATCGTTGCGACGGACCGGATCTCCGCGTTTGACCATATTTTAAAAAATGAGATCACGAAAAAGGGCACAATCTTAACGCAGATGTCAAAATTCTGGTTTGATTTTACGAAGGATATCGTGCCGAACCACATGATTTCCGTGGACGTGCAGGACATGCCGGAGTTTTTCCGGCAGGAGCGGTTTGACGGGAACAGCATGATGTGTAAAAAACTCACGATGCTGCCGATCGAGTGCATCGTGCGCGGGTACATCACGGGAAGCGGCTGGGCGAGCTATCAGGAGAACGGCACGGTCTGCGGGATCCGTCTGCCGGAGGGACTGCTCGAGTCCCAGAAGCTGCCGGAGCCGGTCTACACGCCGAGCACAAAAGCGGAGATCGGTCTGCACGACGAAAATATCTCCTTTGAGCAGAGCGTGGAGGTGCTGGAAAAAGAATTTCCGGGAAAAGGCGCGGAGTATGCGGCGAAGATCCGCGATTACACGATCGCACTCTACAAAAAATGTGCGGAGTACGCGCTTGGCCGCGGTATTATCATCGCGGATACCAAGTTTGAGTTCGGGCTTGACGAGAACGGTGAGGTCGTGCTCGGTGACGAGATGCTCACGCCGGATTCCTCGCGTTTCTGGCCGAATGACGGATATGAGCCGGGCAAGGGGCAGCCGTCGTTTGACAAGCAGTATGTGCGCGACTGGCTGAAGGCAAACCCGGACAACGATCTGCTGCTGCCGGAGGAGGTCGTGACAAAGACGGTGGACAAGTACAAGGAAGCATATGAGCTTTTAACCGGAACGAAATTCGGGGAATAGGCGGGACAGCGGCGGCGCAGGGCGGACTGCGTCTGTGCTGCCGGGACAGCCGGATCGACGATTCTGCTGTCCGAAGAACTAAAAGACAGCCGGGGCGAGAGGTGAAGGGAGAATAAGATGAGTACAGACAGATATATCAGTCCGTTGTCGGAGCGCTATGCGGGGAAGGAAATGCAGTACATTTTCTCGCCGGATATGAAGTTTTCGACCTGGAGGAAGCTTTGGATCGCACTTGCGGAGACGGAGATGGAGCTGGGGCTCTCCGAGAACGGAACGCCGGTCATCACGCAGGATATGATCGACGAGATGAAAGCGCATGTCTCCGATATCAATTATGAGGTGGCAAAAGAGCGTGAAAAACAGGTGCGCCACGACGTCATGAGCCATGTCTACGCATACGGGCAGCAGTGTCCGAAGGCGGCCGGGATCATTCATCTGGGGGCGACCTCCTGTTATGTGGGAGACAATACGGACATCATCATCATGCGCGAGGCGCTCTCGGTGGTGCACAAAAAGCTGGTCAGCGTGATCGCGGAGCTGGCAAAATTTGCGGATACTTATAAAAATCTTCCGACGCTTGCCTTCACCCATTTCCAGCCGGCGCAGCCGACGACAGTGGGAAAACGGGCCACTCTCTGGGCGCAGGAATTTGTGATGGATCTCGAGGACCTTGAGTATGTGGCGGGAAGCTTAAAACTGCTTGGATCAAAGGGAACGACCGGCACGCAGGCGAGTTTTCAGGAGCTGTTTAACGGGGATCAGGAGACGATTGACCGGATCGATCCGATGATCGCGGAAAAGATGGGCTTTGCGGAGTGCTACGCCGTGTCCGGACAGACCTATTCCAGGAAAGTGGATACCAGGGTGATCAATGTGCTTGCAGGCATTGCGGCCAGCGCGCACAAGATGTCCAACGACATCCGGCTGCTCCAGCATTTAAAGGAGATCGAAGAGCCGTTTGAAAAGAATCAGATCGGCTCCTCCGCGATGGCGTACAAGCGCAATCCGATGCGTTCGGAGCGGATCGCGTCGCTTTCCCGCTATGTGATGATCGATGTGTTAAATCCGGCGGTGACCTCGGCGACGCAGTGGTTCGAGCGCACGCTCGACGATTCCGCGAACAAGAGGCTCTCTGTACCGGAGGCGTTTTTGGCAATCGACGGGATCCTGGATCTCTGCTTAAATGTGGTTGACGGCCTGGTCGTCTATGACAAGGTGATCACAAAGCATCTGATGGCGGAGCTGCCGTTTATGGCGACGGAAAATATCATGATGGATGCGGTGAAGAACGGCGGAAACCGTCAGGAACTGCATGAGAAGATCCGCACATTATCCATGCAGGCCGGAAAGGCGGTAAAGGAAGAGGGAAGAGAGAATCCGCTTCTTGAGCTGATCGCGGCGGATCCGGAGTTTAACCTGACGATAGAAGAACTGAAAGCGGCCATGGAGCCGTCGGCCTATGTGGGACGTGCGCCGCTGCAGGTAACGAAATTTTTAGAACAGGTGATCCATCCGATCCTTGAGAAGAACCGGGAAGAGCTCGGCGTCACGGCGGATATCACCGTATAGGCGGATATAGAAAAAGGAGCCAGAGGCTCCTTTTTTTGATGCTGTCATGATGTCTCATCGAGACGCGGGTATATTTTGTATGCAAAGACGGCGCATCCAACGGAAAACGTCGCGATAATCAGCTCGGTCGGGATGAGGGGGAGCACTCCGGCCTGATACAAACCAGCGGGAATGTCCATTAGCGTATGCAGTAATATGGCGATCGGGAACAATAAATGAAATCTGGATTTCATTTTTACTGCAGCAAATACCAGCACGGAAAGCGAGATGTGCAGGATCAGTGCGAAGGTCCGTTCCCAGATTCCCCAGGCAAACATCATAAAGTCAGCGGTCGTGAGCGTGTCAACGACGGTCTGAAGCGTTGCGGCATCTTCGGCAGGCAGCGTCTGCATGATGGCGGCAATCTGTCCGTCGTTGATGAGAAATGCGTAGGCCAGGTTCGAAACCATGGCAACACCGGCGACGATGATACATTCAATGCCACCGTGCCCGATTCCGCATGTGACGGCTGTCTCCTTTGCGCTGTGATTCGCCAGCACGTAGCGAAATGTCACGTACCGGCCGCACTCCTCGAATATTCCGGCAAGAAGCGCGCCGGTTAAGGCAAAGACAAAAGGATGACCTAGGATGAAAACGGACACCGGATTTGTCCCGGAAAAAAGAAACAGTTTCGGAATGCTCTCGAGAATCAGCGCCGCGTTGACAAAGGTGAGCGCACCGGCCAGCGCGGGAAGCAGTTTGCATTTTTTCCGAAGCTTCCATATGACAAGAAGAAAAACGGGAGCAAAAATGGCGATGTTCATCGTCATGAGGATCCCTGCCATCACATCGTTTGATACAGTAGCGGCATCAGCGTTCATATCCGACCTCCTGAAATATTAAATCTGAATATTATAAAATCTTTACCGCGGTGCCGTAGGCGATCACCTCAGCGGCACTCTGCATGGTCGAGGAAGACGCAAAGCGGATGTTAATGACTGCGTCCGCGCCGAGCGCGACGGCTTCATCGATCATCCGTTTGATCGCGATCTGTCTGGCTTCATTTAGCATCTCGGTGTAAGCGGTGATCTCGCCGCCGACGAGCGTCTTGATTCCGGCCATAAAATCCTTGCCGAAATTTTTCGACTGAACGATTGTCCCCTTTACAATGCCCAGCGCTTCAATCTCTTTTCCAGGAATATAATCAATATTTAACAGCTTCATGTTCTTCTCCTCCTTCTATCTCTCGGAATCTCTGATACAGTGCAACGATAATGCAGATGATTATAATGACCGGTATTGCAAGAAAAAATAAGAAAATCCCGACAGGAATCGGTTCTATGGTGTGCCCCCAGACAAACATGGCGATCATAAAAGCCATGAGCAGGATCATAATAGACGCTCCGGTCAGGGCGCCGTATTTGCGCTTTCTCTGATCTTCCTTCACAATATCCATAAAACGTGTGCCTCCTTTCTCAAGCTGCTGCATTTTTTCCAGATAGTCCGCGGCGGGCAGGGAGTCAAACTCTGTGTTTTCGCTGCAGAGCTCCCCGCACATCTCCTGGATCAGGGAGAGGTTGTGTTTTTCCTGATCCAGACAGACGATATGGCGCTGTATGCAGTCGGTGAAGGACAGGCGGTTTTCCTGCAGCTGGCGGATCTCCCCGATCGGAATGGAGAGCCGGCGCAGCAATCGGATTTTCAGCAGGAGAGAGACATCCTCCTCAGTGTAATCCCGGTATCCGTTTACCGGATTCCGCAGGGGGTGAAGCAGCCCCTGCTCCTCGTAAAAGCGGATATTCTTTCGCGTGATACCGACCGCCTGCTCGACCTGATTGATTTTCATATGTCAGAATCCTCCTGTCGTGGCAGCTGACCAGACTCTTCTGTCGGTGCCTGCGTCCTTTCTGTAAACTGACTGTACACCTTCCACAAGGGGGAAAGTCAACTGATTTTAAAAAATTTCTGCGCTGATGAGCCGCAAATGGCACGGGAAGAGCTGTGTCAGCGGTAATCGCCCATATAAAAGAGCGCGACGACTCCCGGGCCGGTATGTGCGCCGATCGTCGGGCCGACATAATTGATCAGAAAACTGTCGCAGCCAAAACGCGCTTTGATCTGTTCCGCGACAAACTGTGCATCCTCTTCACAGTCGCCGTGGCTGATGAACACGATATCGTTTTTGTCGCGCCAGGAACCCATCTGCGCGCCCATGGCATCCACGAGGGCGAGCAGGGATTTTTTGCGCCCGCGCACCTTTGACAGCGGGATCAGATGCCCCTCGTCATCCACGTGGAGAATCGGCTTGATGTTGATGAGTGTGCCGACGAATGCCGCCGTTTTTGAAACGCGCCCGCCCCGATAGAGGTGAAACAGGTCATTCACGGTAAAATTATGTACCAGATTCAGCTTGTTTTCCTCGATCCAGGCGACAACCTCGTCGAGAGATTTTCCTTCCTCCCTCATGCAGACAGCCTTGTGAACCAGAAGACCCTCGCCGAGGGAGGCGCACAGGGAGTCGATGACGATGACACGATGAGCCGGATATTTTTCCGCGAGAGCTGCGGCGGCGACCCTGCAGCTGCCGCAGCTGCCGCTTAAGCCGGACGAAAAGGCGATGTGAAGGATGTCGGCGTCCTGCTTCTGAATGATGGCTTCAAACGCTTCTTCCGCTTCCGCCGGGTTGATCTGTGAGGTGGTGGGAAGGGAGCCTTCGCGCATAAAATTGTAAAAATCTTTCACGGGAAGCGGATGTTCCCAGGTGTAGGTCTGATCCGCCAGTGTGTAGGTCAGGGATAAAATGCCGAGCTGATGTTTTTCTACATAATCCACCGGAAGATCTGCGGTAGTATCGGTTGTGATGACAAAATGATTCATTGGAAACCTCATTTCTGCAGTGTGAAAGCGCTGTGTCTCACCTGCGGTGCTGATGAAAAACGGTTTGTGCAGAGCCCGAATGCGGCCTTACAGCGCGGGCACAAATCGCTAACTGCTATTATATATGAAATAGAAGCAAAAGGAAAGTTAAAGCTTTTATTTTGTCAAAATGTTACAAAAATAAAAAAGGATGTTTACAAATGTAAAAACAGGCAGTATGATAAATGCATCTTTTATCAAATACACATCTTTTACATGTGCTTTATGGGGGCGGAAGGATCATCCATAGTTTCCAGAAATTTTATGTCGCGCGCGATACGGATGCGAAGAGCCGGGGCGTGTGAGGACGCGTGACGGATGCGGGTCAGAGCTGCGCGGATTGTCAGAACGGGATGCCGTGACAGACAGGAAAACGCAGCGGGCTATGACAGATGCGAAGCGTCAGAGCGTGTGAGGACGCGTGGCGGATGCGAAGCATCAGTGCGGTGCGGCATGGGGAGGCTGTACAGGGAGCAGTGTACGGCATGACAGAGAGTGACAGATGAATATAGCATTTTGGGGCGAGGAGCATCAGAGCGGCACAACGGCGCACATGCATGCCGTTATGGAAATTTTGTCCGTGCTCTGCCCGCAGGAGAAGATGACTGCGGGCGGACCGCTGCATGGCGGAGAGAACGAGTTTCATTTTTATGACTGCGGCAGCGGCCTTGGCGGAAGAAAAAGACATGTGCTCTGGCAGTCGGATCTTGTGATTGTAAGTCTTCGGCGGGAGAAGCGCTGTGTGGACCGGTTTTTTATGTACGATTTCCATATTGCGAAGAAGTTTGTGTATCTGCTGGGAGGAGTATACATAAGACCGGCGGATGTGGACCGCCGATACCTCGAGTGCGTTTACCGTGTAGAGCCGGAGGATATCATTGAGATTCCCTTCTGCAACGGATTTTATCATGCGCTTTCATGCGGCAGGGGAGAGGCGTTTCTGCACAGGGAACTTGCGATGCCGAAAAGCGGGGAGAGTGCGGCGCTTTTGCGGGAACTGAAGCGTGCGGCGTTTCTGATCCGAAGATATTCGGATGCTGCGGGAGACGGGAGCACGGAACGTGCAAAGCAGATCAGGAAAGATCAGAAGGCAGGATCTGCAAATGACGCGGGAAAGGGCAGCGAAGCTAAAAGTACGCGGCGCAGGGACGGCAGGAGAGGAAACGGAAAAGAAACGAAAACCGAAAAACAAGGCAGACAAAAAGGAGAAAATATATGGAACAGGTAATGAAACACTATGGGAATGCGATACTGGCAGTGGTTGTTTTGCTGGCGCTCGGAGCCATTATTGTCGCGGCGCTGTCTTCGGACGGATATGTGGCGGCAGAATTTCAGAAGGCGCTGACAAACTTTTTTACCAATATGAACGGGATGACCTAGGAGGCCGGTATGAGTGAAGTGATTACATTTGAGCCGACAGAAAAGCAGTTCGGCGTGCTGTGGAAATATGTGGCGGAGTCCGGTGTGACTGATGTGGATTACAATGGGAGGGAGCTGTGGATCACGGATTTAAAAAAGGGGCGCTACCGCGCCCCGGAGGAATTGTCCGCGCAGTTTATCAGCACCTTTACCCACAATATTTCAAATTGTGTAAACAAACAGTTCAATAACGCCAACAAGGTGCTCGAAGCGGACACCAGGGAATTGCGGATCAGTATCATCCATGATTCGGTGGCGGCTTCCGGCATCAGTATCTGTATCCGGAAATCTCCCTGCATCGTGCGCAGCAGCATCCGTCGGATGATTCATGAGAAATACTGTCCGGAGCGCATGCTGCATCTTCTGATGAATTGTGTTCTGACCGGTATGAACGTCGTGTTCGGAGGGGAACCGGGAGCGGGTAAGACGGAGTGCGCAAAGTTTTTTATGCAGTTTATACCGAAAAACGAGCGTGTGATCACGATTGAAGATTCATTGGAGATGCATTACGGGGAGATCAATCCCGGGGCCGATGCCGTGGAGCTTCGGATCGGTCATGGATTTACATACACGGATGCGATCAAAGCAAGTCTGCGGCAGAATCCCAAGTGGCTGATGCTCTCGGAGGCCAGGTCGGTGGAGGTGACTTCCCTGATCGAGCAGTGGAGCACCGGGGTGAGCGGTTTTACGACGATTCACCTGGATGATGTCAGGAAACTGCCGGACCGGATTCAGAACATGATGAATGACGAGCGGGACGCGTCGCGTCTCGAAAACCGGATTTACCGATATGTAAATGTGGGGATTTTAATCCGCTGCGTCCGACAGACAGACGGCGTATACCGGCGATACATTGACCAGCTGTGTTTTTACAGCAGGGAGGGACAGGAAAACCGGATTTATATGCTTATGGAGGACGGGGAAACGGTGTCGGAAGAGCTTCCGCCCGGGATTGCCAGGAGATTTGAGCAGGCGGGCATCAGGGATCCGTTTTCCTGTGCAAACTGGCAGAGATATTTAAGAGAGGGGAAATAGACGATGCGGACAAAGGGAACGCTGTGGGAAGAATTAAAGCTGCTGCATCCGAAGAATCTGCAGAAGGAGGTGCATGTCTACGGCTATCATTTTGCCTGGAAAGCGCATATTGCGCTGATCGCCGGAGCGCTTGCAGGAATCAGCGCGGTAGGGCTTATGTTCCGGCTGAAGCCGGTATATTTTCTGGTGATTACCGCGGCGGTTGTGCTTGTGCTGCCGGTTCTGGTACTCGACATGTATAAAAAGATGTACGAACAGAAGCGTTTTGCGGATGTGTCTTCCTATATGGAGCAGATGCTTTATTCGTTTCAGAAAAGCGGTAAGGTGGTCGGCGCACTCAAAGAGACGCGGGAACTGTTTGATGAGGGGCAGATGCGGCGGTGCATCGAGGAGGCGATCGTGCATCTGGAGCTCGGAAAACCGTCATCCGACAGGGGAGTGCTTCGGGAGAGCCTGGATGCGGTCGGGATGCGGTATGGATGCAAAAAGCTTGCGGTTGTGCATAATCTGCTTGCAAACAGTGAGGAATTCGGCGGGGAGACGGAAGATTCCATCGTGCTTGTGCTGGAAGACATCGAGCAGTGGAGAAAGCGCGGATACCATTTGCAGGCAGAAAAGAAAAAGAGTCATACGGACAATATGATTTCCATTGCAGTGGCGACGCTTCTGTGTGTCACGGCGCTTTATGTGCTGGATGCGATGAAACAGATGTTTGCGGTGACAGGCGGCGGAAGTATTTTTGAGATTCCGGTGATACAGGTGTCTTCCATGCTGTTTCTGCTGGTGCTGCTGCATATTTTTGTGAAAAGTGAACGGAGCCTGACGGATAACTGGCTGGAAGATCTGACCCTGCATGAGGAGGCATATATTCTTCGCAGTTATGAGAGGGTGATGGATGAGAATGCAGGGAAGATCAAAAAGAGCGTGCTGCTGTCTGCAGCGATTCTGGCAGTGTCGGCGTTTTTTCTGCTCCTGCATGAGAAGTGGATCAGCGGGATGATATGCATTCTGATCATAGTGCTTCTGCTCGCCTGGAAGAGAATGAGCTATCAGCTGGCAAAAAAAGATGTGACGGAAGAAATGTATCTCGCGCTGCCGCAGTGGCTGCTTGGTATGGCGCTTCTGCTGCAGAATAACAATGTTCAGGTGGCGCTGGCAAAATCGGTCGAGGGGGCTCCGCCCGTTCTGCAGAGAGAGCTTGCGGCTCTGACGGCACGTCTCGGCCTTCTGCCGGGAAGACTGCAGTCGTATACGGCGTTCTGCGGCAGCTTTGATCTTCCGGAGGTGACGAGCTGTATGAAGATGCTGCACGCTTTTTCGGAGAACGGAACGGGGAATGTCAGGGTACAGATGAACCATCTGTTAGAACGTGTCGTGCAGATGGAGGATCGTGCGGATAAGATTCGCAATGATTCGACGGCATTTCGGATGAAGATGATCTTCTCCTACCCGGTTATTGCGGCGACCGTCAAGCTGCTTCTGGATCTGACCGTGGGTATGGTGGTCATGATGCAGGTGTTGGGAAGAATAGGGGGTGTATAGATGAAGTATGTGGTGGAAGCATTTTCTATTCTGATTGCACTGATGCTCAATCTTTCCGTCTGTATCGCCGTTTTGTCCGTCAGTGCGGATATCGCGGCGGCGAAGGAATACAAGGCGGATGTCATAGCCGAGATTGAAAACAGCAATTTTAATCCCCGTGTGATGGATGCCTGCCGCGAAGGCGCGGAAGAGAGGGGGTATTCCCTGGAGGTGACGCCGTGTATGTATGATCCGGATTACGACCGGTGTATCGCGGAAGTACGGCTGACCTACGACTATGAGATTCCGCTGCTTGGGATTACGGGGCAGCGGGTGACAAAAGGGATTGCGCGGTAGACGGTGCATGGATGGGAAAGAGAGCGGGAAGGCAGGGGGGGGCGGTGCCAAAACGCCCGGACGTACCGGTGAGGCCCGGAAGGCAGGAGAGGGGGAATGGAAATGAGTATGGAACTTTTGATCGGTGAGACGGCAGGCGCGCTGCTTGGTCTTTTGGCAGGCAGCTTTTGTATTACAATGATAATGACACTGCTTTCTTATGTATCACAGCTCTTGTGAGGGAAACAGAGGGAGGATGTTATATATGGAACATGTGATGGAACAGTACGGAGGAGCATTGCTGCAGATTGCAGGCGGTGCGGGGATGCTGATGCTATTTGAATCCATGCTGCGGCCGCAGGGGGCGCTGAATCAGATTCTGCAGATGTATTTCAACGGGATCTGCGGATAGGAGGCACGGATGGAACAGGTGATCAGAGTATATGGGAGATTTCTGCTGGAGGCAGTGGTATTTGTGATGCTTTTGGTACTGCTGTCCGCCAGAATGACAGACGGGCAGGGGAACTACGGGGTATTTCATCTGATCGGCACACATTTTGATGTGAGCAGAGAGGAGACGGGACGGGCGGATTTTGACAGCTTTGCCGCTGAGAGCCGGGTGAGCAGCCCTGTCATCACATACCGTTATCCCGGGACACTCTTTACGGGGACGTATGAGACGGATATACTTGTCGGGGCGACGGATGCAGCAGGGGAAAGCATAGATGTGCGCATCCGCAGTGTGACGAATCCTTATGGAGAGACAGATCTTTGCGGGAATGAGAGCGGCGGAGGAGAAGCAGTAAGGCAGATCACATTCCCGCAGAGCGGGATATATACGCTGCGCGTGACGGCCACGGATGCGCACAACCGCCGCAGTGTCTGCGAGATACGGATTCCGGTAAACCGGCGGGAGGGAACAGGATGAAAAATATGATACTGATGCTGGTGAGCGGAGTGATGGGAGTGCTGACGCTTGCAATCGTGATGACGATATTCGGAAATGTGAACAGGAGAGCGGAGCTGCAGAGCAATCTGTCCGCTGCGATGGAGATGACGCTGGAGCGGAGAATGGAAGAGCCATCTGCGGACGGGATCAGCCCGGATATGTCTGCGCTGGCAGAGTGTATCCAGTATATGGCAGCGACTATGGATGCGGATACGGGGATGATGGTGAAGGTTTACCTCTCTGATATGGAAAAGGGGGTGCTGTCCATGAAAGCAATCGCGGATTACAGACATCCGAACGGATCGGCCGGATCGGCGGAATGGGATCGGACCGTGATTTATAATAGAAAAGAGCCGGAGAAACCGGAACAGTATGAGGTAAGCTTTTACAGGAATAAAACGGATATGCTGGGGGAGGGGATCTGTTATAAGAGTATTGTAGTGAGAGAAGGAGACCGGATTCACCCGCCCGCAGAGCCTGCGGGTGCAGGTGCAGACTTTGCGGGCTGGAGAGATATCAATGATTACATGGCGGATTTTTCCTGTCCGGTGGAGCAGAAGCTTACGTATTATGCGGACTGGGAGTGACCGCGGGATCCGGTTTTTTGATGTATACTTTTTCGATCCGGTTTTTATCCATCTGTTCCACACGCAGGAGAATATCGTCATCGGTGATAATGATCTCGTTTTTCTCCGGCAGATGATCCAGAAGGCCGATGAGATAACCGCCGATGGTATCATAATCATCGGAAGTAAAATTCAGATCCAGGCGTTCGCACAGATCCTCAAGATTTGCGGAGCCGAGCGCGATAAATTCACGCTCATTCAGCTGGATCAGCGGCTCCTCCTCATCCTCGTCGTACTCGTCACGAATTTCACCGACGATCTCCTCAAGCAGATCTTCCAGTGTGATCAGTCCGGCAGTGGCGCCGTACTCATCGAGAACAATGGCAAGTGAGAGAGAGGATTTCCTCATCTCAATAAACAGTTCCGCTGTATTTTTGTGCTCATAGGTGAAATAAGGCTCGCGCATGATATTGCGTACCGAGAAATGTTCCTTGTCTTCATAGAGCAGCAGATCCTTCATATTGAGGATACCGACAACATTATCCGTCGTATCCTCATATACCGGAAGCCTTGTGAATTTATCCTGCTGAAAGATCTGGATCAGCTCTGCATAGGAACAGTCGATCGGCGCAAACGTCATATCGATACGGGGAACCATGACTTCCTTTGCCTGTGCATCGCCGAAATCAAACAGATTGTTGATCATTTTATGCTCTTCCGATTCGATGACACCGGATTCTTTGCTGACATCCACGATGGTGCGGAGCTCTTCTTCCGTCATCTGCCGGTCGCCATCTTTCGGATCCACGCGCAGAAGAAAGAGAAAGCCCATGGATAGATTGTTGATGATATAGATTGCCGGTGTGAGAAATTTCATGAGAAACTCAATGATGCCGGAATAAGCCAGTGCAAGTTTCTCCGAGTGAATCGTGGCCAGGGTCTTCGGCGAGATTTCTCCAAAGATCAGGACCAGAATGGTGAGGACACCCGTGGCGATTCCGGCACCGGCGCTTCCCCACACCCGGGTGGCCAGCGATGTGGCCAGGGATGCGGAATAGAGATTTACGATGTTGTTTCCGATCAGTATGGCGGAAAGCATCTTGCCGGAATCGTCCGTAATGCGGAGAACCCGCGCGGCGCGTTTGTCACCGTCCTCCGCGCGCGTGCGAAGCCGGATTTTATTGGCTGTCGTCAGAGCGGTCTCCGCGGAAGAAAAGAATGCAGATAAAAGCAGCAGTATCAATATAATAATCAGTTGGAATATGTCACCAGAGTCCAAAGATATTCACCTCAGCTAAATAGAATTATTTGATGCCAGGGTCAAAAGGTCATGTGTTTCACGATTGCGTGAAAAAGCATGACTTTGTGAGCCGCCAAACATGAGAAAGCAGCTGTTTTCCACAGGAAAATGAGCGGATTTCGAATGTTTTTCGGATTTCGGGAGTGTGAAACACGCAGAAATCCGAAGGCATCATGGGGGGCAGATGCTTTTGCCCCCAACATCATTATTTACAGTTACATAATCACAAACAGGAATTACTCGTCGATGCTGTAGTTTGGTGCTTCCTTTGTGATATGGATGTCATGCGGATGGCTCTCGCGCAGCGCCGCGGCAGAAATCTTGACGAATCTGCTTTTGGTTTTCAGATCCTCAATGGTGGGACATCCGCAGTAGCCCATACCGGAACGGATACCGCCGATGAGCTGAAATACCGTATCTTCCACTGTGCCCTTGTAAGCGACACGGCCTTCGACGCCCTCCGGAACCAGCTTTTTTGCACCTTCCTGGAAATACCGGTCCCTGCTGCCGTTTTCCATGGCGGCGAGAGAACCCATACCGCGATAGACCTTGTATTTACGGCCCTGATACAGCTCAAAGGTACCGGGAGCCTCATCGCATCCGGCGAAGATGCTTCCCATCATGCAGACGTTTGCTCCTGCGGCCAGCGCTTTTGTCATGTCGCCGGAATATTTGATGCCGCCGTCGGCGATGATCGGGATGTGGGCTTCCTTTGCCGCCTCATAGCAATCCATCACGGCCGTTACCTGGGGGACGCCGATCCCCGCGACAACGCGCGTCGTGCAGATCGAGCCTGGTCCGATGCCGACCTTGACGGCGTCTGCACCGGCTTTGATCAGATCATGTGTGGCCTCGCCGGTTGCAACGTTTCCTGCGATCACCTGAAGATCCGGATATGCGTTTTTGATGGTTTTCACGGCATCTAAAATATTTTTGGAATGACCGTGAGCGGAATCCACGACGATCACATCGACGTGGGCCTGAATGAGCGCTTCCACACGGTCCATCATATTCGCGGTGATGCCGACGCCGGCGCCGCAGAGCAGACGTCCCTGTGAGTCTTTTGCGGAAAGCGGATATTTGATCTGTTTTTCAATATCCTTGATGGTGATCAGACCCTTCAGATGGAAATCCTTATCCACGATCGGAAGCTTCTCTTTTCTTGCTTTTGCGAGAATCTTTTTGGCATCGTCGAGAGTGATCCCCTCCTGGGCGGTAATCAGACCTTCGGAGGTCATGCTCTCACTGATTTTTTTGGAAAAGTTGGTTTCAAACTTCAGGTCACGGTTGGTGATGATACCGACGAGCTTTTCACCTTCGCAGATCGGCACGCCGGAGATACGGAACTTGCGCATCAGATTCTCCGCGTCCTGCAGCGTATGGTTTGGAGAGAGAGAGAACGGATCCGTGATCACGCCGTATTCGGAACGCTTTACCTTGTCGACTTCATCGGCCTGAGCCTGGATGGACATGTTTTTGTGAATAATACCGATGCCGCCCTGTCTGGCCATCGCGATCGCCATCCGGTATTCCGTTACCGTATCCATGGCGGCGCTCATCATGGGGATGTTCAGCACAATCTTCTGCGTCAGATGCGTTGAGAGATCGATCATATTCGGAGTTACTTCAGAGTACTGCGGAACCAGGAGTACGTCATCAAAGGTAATCCCTTCACCGATAATTGTTCCCATCTTGTTTTCCTCGCTTTCTTCCTGTTAGTGTCCACAATATGGTTTCAGGTGCTGTGCCGGAGGACAGGATTTGCGCAGCGGTTCCTGTGATACGGCCGAAACGGGGACATACTGTGGCAGCGTTTCAATCTGTAGTTAAAAAAATATATTAGTTTATGTATAATAGCAAAAAAAATCGACTGTGTCAACGAATATAAAATAATCAAATGGGCAAAGAACCGTCTGCATGTGAAATCGGACGGAGTGCGCCCGGAAACGGAGGATCTATGAGATCAGAAAACAGGGTTCGGAAACGGAAGACATATGTATGGAAGGCGCTGATTTTGGTTTTGCTGTACGCCTGTGCGCTGATTACGGTCTTACAGAATATTCAGACGGCATATGCGGCGCAGGAGACTTATATTACCCTGCTTGAGACAAAGGTCGGCCGTTACAGGCTCAATTATACCGGAAATACAAATCATTATACAACCTGGACGCCGGACGGCATTCCGATGAATCCGGTGGTTTATAATGACACAAACGGACCGTATGCAAACAGCTCAACGGCGGTGCTTTCTCCCTCAGAGGGGGCGGAGCGGATCCGGTACGCGTTTCTGGTATGGGAGACAAGAGCGCCGCAGGCGGCGACGGAAGCGATCGGTTTTATCGCGCCGAACGGACAGAGCTATTCGCTGCGTGCGTCGCACACGGTAAATGACTTCCGCGTTGTGGGGAATAATCCCGGAATTACCTCCATGTTCTGTATGGCAGCGGATGTGACATCCATCGTGTCAAAGTCCGGTTACGGCGCTTATTCCGTTTACAATCTTCCGCGATGGGTGTACGGCCAGGGTGGTGACCGCACCGGAGGGGAATCGCCGGGATCCTGGCAGCTGATTGTCGTGGAGGAGGGAGATGCGCTTCCCGTGCGCGCAGTGACGCTTGATATGGGGGCAAAATTCTATCTGGGAAAAGATTTCGGAACCAGGCTGACGCTTGGCAGCGGACTGAAATCAAAATCGTCTGGTGCGGCCGGCGGTCAGGTGTTTTTCGGTGCATCGAACGCTTCCGCGAGGGCGGCGATGCACGAGACGGTGGCATCGTATGACAGCAGCGGCGCGCTGATCGGTCAGGCGCATTCGAATACAACATACGGTCCGGGGCTGTATAAAAACGGCACACTGGTAAATAACAGGGATTATGGGAACGGGTGTATCCGAATGAGTCTGTCCGATGTCGGAAATATCGGGAATCAGGCGAATCAGATCAGCATGACCGTAGAGAATGATGCCTGGACGACCTCGTTTCTTTTGGGAATGTCAGTCGATCTTGCCTGTCCGGATTTTCTCGGCGAGCAGAAGACGACGGTGAAGGACGCAAAAAGTGTGACCGTGACCGGTTCTTTTACCAATACGGCGCAGACGCCATCCACCGGAATTTATGACGGTACAATGGTGGTGACGCTCGCAGACGGCCTTTCGGCAGTGAGTGCGACAGCCTTTGTTGATGAAACTAGAACAGTAAACGGGAGAATCAGTGGGAATACCGTGATATTCGAAGGAAACGGTATTTCTTCGGTGATGAACAATGGGAATGTCCGTTACACGGTTGAATGCACGGTAAACAGAGAGGGAATCACCAGATTTGATAACAGTGCGGCGTTTCACGGGTATCTGTGTGCGGACGGCGTGCGGACCGGATACTGGATTGACCGGATGTGGACCAGTGCGTCTTACGGTATCCCCAGATATGTGGTTACGGCAGACTGCGGTACCGGGATAGAGACGGTGAGCGGCGCAGGAGAATATACATACGGCAGTACGGTCAGATTACAGGCGGTGCTAAAGCCGGGCTACCACTGGAAGGGATGGACAGGCGGTTATTCGTCCGCTCTGCCGGACGTCCGGTTTCCGATGCCTGCCGGACATTTGTCCGTGACGGCAGAGGGGGAGGCGAATACCTATACGATTGTATTTGACGCGAACGACGGTAGAGAAAAGATGCCTGTTCCGGATATTGTGACACAGTATGAGAAGGAAGAGACTCTGCCGGACGGAGCGGAATATTATCACAGGTATACGATGGACGGCGAGGATGTGACGACGGAGGCTGCCGCCGGCACAATACCGGTACGTGCAACGCCGGCATCACATTCCGGAGAGAGCGGGGTGTCGGGAGAAGGGAGTGAAGAACCTGCGGGAGAAGGAGAGCCTGAGCCGGGAGAGCCCGCAGGAGAAGGAGAAGACGGATCAGAAGAATCCGCGGGAGAAGGAAAGCCTGAGTCGGGAGAGCCCGCAGGAGAAGGAGAAGACGGATCAGAAGAATCCGCGGGAGAAGGAGAGCCTGAGCCGGGAGAGCCCGCGGGAGAAGGAGAAAACGGATCAGAAGAATCCGCGGGAGAAGGAGAGAACGGATCAGAAGAATTCGCGGGAGAAGGAGAGAATGAGGTGGAAGGGCCTGCGGCGGAGTCGGAAAATGGCCGGGCATACGACGGGGAGGCGACGGAGAATGCCGCGGCGCAGGACATGGAAGACGTCCGGGCAGCCGTACAGAAAACGGCATATCCGTCCGTGTTTCTGGGCTGGGCGACGGAAGACGGGCGAAACGGATACAGCCCGCGGTGGAAAGCAGGGGATACGGTCGTCAATCTGACGGAGGAGGACCACGGTGTCGTGACGCTGTATGCGATATGGGACGATTGCCCGTGGATACAGGCGGAGGAGCTTTATTATACGCTAAAGCAGGCACAGAGCGGATTCATCACGGAAGCGGAGATTTTAAGTCATGCCGCAGCGTCGGACAGGGAGGACGGCAGCCCGATTGCACCGGGATTCCATGAGAACGGAACTGCATTTTTCATTTCGGATTACAGTGCGGAAGACTTTACACAGTTTCTGCACGACGGAAGCTGTACGGAGAATCTGACGGTGACGGACAGCACGGGAAGTACATATCAGAAGCAGATTGTAATTCATATTGTCGATACAGCGGCTTCGGCCGTGCTTCCGGAGGGGACGACCAGATTTATCGACGAAACGTATTACCGGATGCCTGCAAAGGATGGGGGGTTGGAGGATCATTCGATCTGGAAGACCGACCCGGCATACCGCAGTACGTTGATCCGGGCGTTTCAGAACAGGAACAATGACACGCCTGTCTATACGTTCGAATTTTCGGCGGAGACCCTGCGGGAGATGAAAGAATACGCAGAGGGACTGGATGCCGGGAACAGAAGAGAGCCGGAGGCGCTGCGGACATTCTGCGAGAGATTTCTGACGCCGGCCCTGAAATGAATGTTCACAAAGCGGAGCCGGTATGATATGATGACAACGGCGGATTTGTGCCGTGGCAGATGGAAGGAAGGCCGGAAAGCGGTCAGAGAGCCGTGGAAGGGAAGGCCGGCGTAGCGGCAGGAAAAGCAGAGAAGGAGGGCGCAATGAGATTTCGTCCGTGTATTGACATTCACAACGGAAAAGTAAAGCAGATTGTAGGGGGAAGTCTCTCTGATGCAAAAGAGAGTGCGACGGAGAACTTTGTTGCCGGGGAGGAGCAGGACGCGGCGTTTTATGCCCGTCTTTACAGAGAGGCAGGGCTGTGCGGCGGTCATGTGATCCTGCTTAACGCGGCGGACAGCGATTACTACGAGGCGACGCGGCGTGAGGCGGTGCGCGCATTGAAGGAGTATCCGGGCGGGCTGCAGCTGGGCGGAGGCGTCACGGCGGAAAATGCCGCATCGTTTCTGGAGGCAGGGGCAAGCCATGTGATTGTCACCTCCTATGTGTTCCGAAACGGAAGGATTCATTATGAAAATCTTTGCAGGATTTCGGAGGAGGTCGGAAAGGAGCGGCTTGTACTGGATTTAAGCTGCAGAAAACGCGACGGCTTCTATTATATAGTGACGGACCGCTGGCAGAAGTTTACCGGGGAGCGGATCACACCGGTACTTTTGGATGAATTAAAAGAATATTGCGTCGAATTCCTGGTGCATGCGGTGGATGTGGAGGGGAAAGCGAACGGAATCGAGCGGGAGCTTGCCGCAATACTGGGAGGATGGGCCGGTCTGCCGGTCACTTATGCGGGAGGAATAGGGAACTTTTGCGACCTTGCGGCTTTAAATGAGCTGGGGAGAGGCAGACTTGATGTGACGATCGGCAGCGCGCTTGATCTGTTCGGAGGCCCGATGTGTTTTGATGATGTGATTCGCTTTATGGAGACGGCGGGAGAAAGCAGAAAGGAAGGGTGAACGGTATGGCCAGATATACAAAGCAGGATATTATTCGCATGGTGGAGGAAGAGGATGTGGAGTTTATCCGTCTTCAGTTTACCGATATGTTTGGTACGTTAAAAAATATGGCGATCACATCAAGCCAGCTGGAAAAGGCGCTCAATAACGAGTGTATGTTTGACGGCTCTTCCATCGAGGGATATGTGCGGATCGAGGAATCCGATATGTATCTGTACCCGGATTTGGATACCTTTGTGATCTTTCCGTGGAGGCCGCAGCAGGGGAAGGTGGCACGGATCATCTGTGACATCTATTCGCTCGAAAAAAAACCGTTCGAGGGGGACTCCAGGTATATATTAAAGAAAGCGATTGCCGATGCGGCGGCGATGGGATACCGGTTTGATGTGGGGGCGGAATGCGAATTTTTCCTCTTTGATCAGGATGAAAACGGACGGCCGACCACAAACAGTACGGACAGAGCCGGATATTTTGATCTCGGGCCGATCGACCTGGGTGAGAACGCAAGACGGGATATGGTGCTCACGCTTGAAGACATGGGATATGAGATTGAATCATCCCATCATGAAGTGGCACCGGCGCAGCATGAGATTGATTTCTGCTATGACGAGGCGCTGAAGACAGCGGACAACATCATGACGTTTAAGCTGACGGTAAAAACGATCGCAAAGCGGCATGGTCTGTTTGCCAGCTTTATGCCAAAACCCAGGTATGGTGTAAACGGTTCGGGAATGCATGTGAATATGTCGCTTTCAAGAGACGGAAAAAATATTTTTTCGGATCCGACGGACGAGCTGGGATTAAGCCGGGAGGCATACTGGTTTATGGGGGGAATTCTCTCCCATATGAAAGGGATGGCGGCGATTACGAATCCGCTTGTCAATTCTTATAAAAGACTGGTGCCCGGATATGAAGCGCCGGGGTTTATCGTCTGGTCGGTCATAAACCGCAGTTCACTGATCCGGATTCCGTCGACAAGAGGAGAGCATACGAGGGTGGAGCTGCGCAGCCCTGATTCCGCGGCAAATCCGTATCTGATGCTGGCGGTGTGCCTGCAGGCCGGGCTGGACGGGATTCGCCGTCAGATCGCCCCTCCGCCGATGGTGATGGAAAATGTGTTTGAGATGGATGATGCGAAGCGGCATGAACTGGGAATTGAATCTCTGCCTGCGGATCTGATGGAAGCGGTATTGGAGATGGAGAAGGATTCTTATATTATGAAGGTTTTGGGCGGACACATCAGCACAAAATATCCCAAAGCGAAAAAAGAGGAGTGGAATGACTATCAGGCCCAGGTGACAAGCTGGGAGATGGACCGTTATCTGTACAGAACGTGAGCGACACATGACAAATCTTATTGTGGCATTTCCGAACCGGGAGAATGCCAGATATATCAAAAAAATACTGATGCAGAGCGGGTTTTGTGTGTCTGTGGTATGTACGACGGGCGCGCAGGCGCTGCAGAGTGCGGGCGAGCTGGGAGGCGGGATCGTGATCTGCGGATACCGTCTGGCGGATATGGTATATTCAGAGCTCCGCGAATATCTGCCGCAGGGATTTGAACTGCTGCTGATCGCATCGCCGGCAAACTGCAGGGGACGCGAGACGGAGGGGCCGGTATGCCTGGCCATGCCGTTTCAGGCAGGGGAGCTGGTGCAGACGGTGCGGATGATGGACGCCTCGATCATGCGCAGAAAACGGGAGGCACGAAAAGAGAAAAAAGTGCGCACAAAAGAAGAAACCACACTGATTGCAGAGGCAAAAGCGGTTTTGATGGCGCGCAACCGTCTTTCGGAGGAAGAGGCGCACCGGTATCTGCAGAAGCGAAGCATGGAAAACGGAACCGGGCTGTTTGAGACGGCGCAGATGATTCTGAGTCTGCTGACATAGGCGGACGAAAACCGGGCAGGGAAATACGGAAGATTTTGATTCCTGGTAAACAAAATACTTGCAGTTTCAGAAACGCATATGCTATAATGGCGCAAAATAGTTTAGCTATTATTATAAGAAAGCGAGGAACCAGGATGTTTAAAGTAAATGATAACTATCAGAAGCTTCCAGGGAGCTATCTGTTTAGTACCGTGGGCAGGAAGACAAATGCCTTTATGGCCGCGCATCCGGAGAAGAAGATCATCAGATTAAGTATCGGAGACGTGACGCAGCCGATTGCTCCCGCGATCATTGAGGCGATGCACCGGGCAGTGGACGAGATGGGAAAAGCGGAGACATTTCACGGCTATGCGCCGGAGCTCGGCTACGAGTTTTTGCGCAGTGCGATCGCTAAGCAGGATTACCGGGCGAGAGGATGCCAGATTGAGGAGGACGAGATTTTTGTTTCCGACGGGGCAAAGAGTGATTCAGCCAACATCCAGGAACTGTTTGCAGCGGAGAACCGGATTGCTGTCTGCGACCCGGTGTATCCGGTATATGTGGATTCCAATGTGATGGCAGGACGCACCGGTGTATATGATCCTTCCACGGAGCGGTGGAGTAATGTCATTTACATGCCGTGTGTGATGGAGAACGGATTTGTGCCGCAACTGCCAGAGGAGACACCGGATCTGATCTATCTGTGTCTGCCGAACAATCCGACCGGGACGACGATAAAAAAGCATCAGCTGCAGGAATGGGTTGATTATGCGAACCGGACTGGCGCTGTTATTATCTATGACGCTGCTTATGAAGCGTATATTTCACAGGAGGATGTGGCACATTCCATCTATGAGTGTGACGGTGCGAAGACCTGTGCGATCGAGCTGAAGAGTTTTTCGAAAAACGCCGGATTTACCGGACTCAGGCTCGGTTATGCCGTGGTGCCGAAGGAATTAAAGTGCGGGGAAGTCTCCTTGAATGCGATGTGGGCCAGACGCCATGGCACGAAGTTTAACGGCGCGCCGTATATCGTGCAGCGGGCCGGCGAGGCGGTGTACTCGGAGGAAGGACGCGCGCAGTTAAAGAAGCAGGTCGCCTACTATATGGAAAATGCCGCCGTGATCCGGGAGGGGTTAAAAGCCGCGGGCTACACGGTGTTTGGCGGTGTGGACGCGCCGTATATCTGGATGAAGACGCCGGGGAATATGACTTCCTGGGAGTTTTTTGATGAACTGCTCGAACATGCAAATGTCGTCGGTACGCCGGGATCAGGATTCGGCCCGAGCGGGGAGGGCTATTTCCGCCTGACTGCGTTTGGCAGCCATGAAAATACGAGGGCGGCGTTAGAGCGCATCAAAAGCATGTAGGACGCCGGAACGGAATGGAGGAAGAGGTGTCAGAGCTTTTTTTGGATACTGTTTTTGACAGTGTAAAACTGCTCCCGTTTTTGTTTGTGACGTATGTTCTGATGGAGCTTTTGGAGCATCGCGCCGGAGCGCGGACAAAGAAGCGGATTTACGATGCCGGGAAGCTCGGCCCCTTATGGGGCGGCCTGCTCGGCATTGTGCCGCAGTGCGGGTTTTCCGCGTCGGCTTCGAGTCTGTTTGCGGGCCGGGTGATTACGGTCGGCACGCTTCTTGCGGTCTGGCTGTCGACGTCGGACGAGATGCTTCCGGTACTGATCAGCGGGGGAGCTTCCGTGAGCACGATCGTGAAGATCCTTCTCGCAAAGGTCCTTATCGCCGTAAGTTCGGGTTTTTTTGCAGAATTTGTCTATCTGAAGGTGTTAAAGCGCCAGGAAAAAGAGATGGACATTCATGCGGTCTGTGAGGAGGAACACTGCCACTGTGAGGATGGGATCCTGTTATCCGCGGGAAAACATACGGTGCGGATTTTTTTGTATCTGTTTTTACTGTCGCTGGCGTTTAACGTTGTGATCGGAGCGGCCGGGAGAGAGACGCTGGCCGGGATTTTTTCCGGAATGCCGGTGGTCGGTGAACTTGCGGCGGCGTTTGTGGGTCTGATTCCGAACTGTGCGTCCTCGGTGATCATTACCGGGCTGTATCTGGACGGAGTAATCGGAGCGGGGGCCATGATGTCAGGGCTTCTGGTGAACGCCGGTGTGGGTGTGCTGGTGCTGCTGCGTCAGAATCAGGACAGGAAACAGACGGCGGGGCTGATCGGGGCTCTCCTTTGTATCGGTGTGTTCTGGGGTGTGGTGATCCGGATTGCGGGAATCACGTTTTAGTGCAGTGCTGATTCCTTCCGGATGAATGCAGCGCCATGCCGGCATGCTGACGCACCGGCGCATGTCTGAAAAAGAACGCATAGGCATTTCCATGTTTTCATATAATGAAGAAAAACCGTGACATGGCAGGATATGGAAGCATATTATAGTAGCAGGAGAAAAGACAGATGCAGCAGAATAAAGGCGGCGATCATACTTGAGCTGGCGCTGCTGTTTGCAGTGGGATTTATTTACGCCGACGGGATATGGGACTCGGGGAATGCGATTCCTGCGGTATCCAGGGACGGATATATTAAATGGGTGGACTTTAATGTGTCCTATGAGGCGTTATGCCGTGCATATGAGTACGATATTGATACGTACGGCGCTGAGATACATCTGGACTGGATTGATCTTCTTGCCTATGCGGCCTCAAAAAACGGCGGGGACTTCGGAGTGGATGCCACGGAGGATATTCACACATTTGCAGAACGGCTGTTGAGCGGTGAGACCACGGTGGAGAAGACGGCGGAGGATATGAAATATTTCTCCTATTACAGAGAGGCGTATGAGGCGGTACTCGGCGGTTTTGTGGGCGAATATGAGATTCAGGAGACCGAAGGGGGCCCCTTTGTAAAAAAATATGGCCTGAAAGCGTTTCTTCCGATTGCGAAGGGATTTGAATACAGCGACTATGATGATTTCGGGGTGTCGCGGAGCTACGGCTACAGGCGGCAGCACCTGGGACATGACATGATGGGACAGGTGGGAACGCCGGTGATTGCGGCGGAGTCCGGTTATGTGGAGGCGCTTGGCTGGAATCAGTACGGCGGCTGGCGCATCGGGATCCGCAGCTTTGACGGGAAACGTTATTATTATTACGCGCATTTAAGACAGAACTACCCTTATCGGGACAGCTTAAAAGAGGGGGATGTGGTGACGGCCGGCGATGTGATCGGATATATGGGTCATACCGGGTACAGCCAGAAAGAAAATGTCAACAACATCGAGGAAGTACACCTGCATTTTGGCCTTCAGCTTATTTTTGACGAGTCGCAGAAGGAAGGAAACAACGAGATCTGGGTGGATTGTTATAATCTGACACGGTTTTTGTATAAAAACCGCAGTGAGGTGCACAAGGTGCAGGGTACGAAAGAGTGGGTGCGGACATACGATATGAGGGAAAACCGGGCCGAACAGGAGAAGATGAAAAGAGAACGGGAGTCCGGCGTACCGGAAACGGAAACAGAAGGGCAGGAACCGGAGACAGGTGTATAGAAAAAGAACGCCGGGATGACATGAGCGGAGAAAAGCTGCGACAGACAGCCCTGCGGGTGTGTTTTTGGATGAAATTGTGAAAAATTGGAAAAATATTGCAATATAATGTGAAAATATCAGGTATGCCTGAGGAAAATATGCGGAAGGGATTGAAAAAGATATTGACAATTGAGTCGATTTGGGAGAAAATTAAAAACAGAGAATATGTTATTCTGAATGATACAGCGTAGCACAAAAGGAGAAAAAAGACATGGCGTTTGGAAAGAAGAGACAGGAGCTGGTAATGGCAGTTTCGCGTCTGCAGGCAGCAGATTTCTCAAAAGAACCGGAGCTGGGAGAGATTTACCGCAGAGTCAGCAATGGAAGAGTAGGATTTATTGATGTATTCGAGCGCGATCTTAATGCGGTGATGGCGATCAGTTCGCTGGATCTGGCACTAAATCATCATGTTGAGAGAATGCTCGGAATCTCCAGTGATGTGGCGAATGCCACAGAGGTGATCTTTGAAGCTGCCGGAGAATCGGCGGCAGTAGCCGGACAGGTAAATGAGCAGCACGAGGATCTGACCAATACCATTATTCGTGCATCCGAGGAGACGGAAGAAGTATATAAAAAGATCGAAGCGGGACAGGAAGAGCTGACGAACATCAAGGAGCTTTCCAGTCAGACGATTGAAGTATCCAAAGAGATGCAGAAGGATATGGATGAGCTGTTTGACGTTATTAATCACATGAATGATGTGATTGCAGGGATCAATTCGATTTCCGGACAGACGAATCTGCTTGCGCTGAATGCTTCCATAGAGGCTGCACGTGCCGGTGAGGCGGGAAGAGGATTTGCCGTGGTGGCAGATGAGATCCGTGAGCTGGCGGAGGAGACGCAGAAGCTGACAGGAAATATGGGAGGATTCGTAGAGGGGATCCGAAATGCATCTCAGAAGAGTACCAAGAGTGCGACAAGCACGATCGAAGCGCTTGGAGAGATGACCGAGAAGATCAGTACCGTGTGGGAAATCAACGATCAGAATCAGCAGCATGTCTCGAGGGTTAATGAGTCGATCAGTTCGCTGGCGGCAGTCAGCGAGGAGCTCAGCAGTTCCATGGCAGAGCTTGAGACACAGGCGGCGAATATCGAGGAGCGCTGTGACCAGCTGAAGGACAACGCGAGTTATATGCGTGAAGTCAGCAATCAGCTTAAGGAAGTGACGGAGCCGATTCGTGATATTGAAAAGACACTCGACGAAGTGGCAAAGATGATGGGATCCATGACGGAGGATCCGTTCTTCAGGATGGATGGCGTTACGTTTGCGAAGTACCTCGGCAACGCGATCACGGCACACCAGAACTGGCTGTCAAATCTGAAGAGAATGGTGGACGAGAGAACGGTTCTGCCGCTGCAGCTGGATTCGTCGAAGTGCGGATTCGGACATTTTTACAATGCTCTGATGCCGAAGAATCAGGAAGTGCGCCCGATATGGGATGCGATGAACGGAAAACACCGCAAGTTCCATGGGTACGGTTCGGATGTGATCAAGGCGCTTATGTCAGAGGATTACGGTCGTGCAGAACAGATCTGCCGCGAGGCGGAGCAGTATTCCAGAGAGCTTATCTCCGATCTTGAGAAGATGAAGAGAATCCTGGAGCGACAGGGATAGATCAGGAAGAATACATACGGTGAAGAATGTCTTATGACCGCCGGAGCATACGATTATGCAGAAAGCAGAGCATGATTGTATGCCCGGCGTTTTTTTGGGCAAATAAACTATGGATGAAGTTTAATTTCGGACGAATCCTGGAAAATATTTTTGGATGCCTGATACGCAAGCGGAGTCATCCCCGTGTAGCGGCGGAAGACACTTGTAAAGTAGCTCTGTGATGAAAAACAGAGCAGATCGCTGATCTCTGAAGCAGTGTACTGCCGTGTGGAGAGAAGGTATTCCGCCTCTTTGATTTTGCACCTGCTGATATGCGTGACGACTGTCAGGCCGGTTTCCTTTTTGAAGCTCCTGCAAAGGTAGGGTTCCGTCAGGTGCAGGGCATCCGCAAGCTCTTTGGCGGAGAGTTTTTCATAGATATGGGCATAAATATAGTGATGGACTTTCGCGGCGACCGGTGTGCAGAAGGAGGAGAGGTTTATTTTCCGGACCTGACAGGTGTAATCCATCATCATACGGTAAAAAAGATGATCCAGCCCGCTGCTCCCCGTCATCGCGATCTGATCCAGGTAGTGATCGGCGAGGCGGTTGGCCATCGCGATCGGCAGGCCGCCGGCGACTGCCTTCCTGGAGCAGAGCAGATTGGCCCCGGTGATGTACTGACGCTTGGTGTCAGGATCAAAGTCGGTTACTCTCTGCGGGGAGATATAGATCAGCTCGTTTAAAAGCTGCTCAAGCCGGTCGCTTTTTCCATACTGGATGCAGGAGAGCAGAGATTCTTCGACAATGCCATAGGTGTCCTCGTCGGGCTGATCATGAAGTTCTATGGCAGGAGACGGAAAGATACTGGCCCAGGAAAACGCGATCTGCTCCGGGGCCGGAAAGGCGTCCGCTGCGTCATGTTCAGATGCGTTCCCGTAAAAATGCACGGCGAGAAGCGTGAGCATGGCTTTAAGCTGGATCAGATCTGTCTGCCGGAAGCTGTCAAGACCGTGCATCAGAACCGGGATATCCGATTTCCTGCGCCCGAGCCGGCAGATAATTTCAGAAGCCTGCATCCGGCTGCACGGTCTCGGGATCACGGGGCCTGTGAGCATGAGCATATCGGAATCCGGCAGAAGGATACCGCCGAACTGCAGCTGCTCCGGCGTGACGGCATACCACACACGCGGAAGCCGGGCCGGAAGGCTGGCGACGAGATACATCGGAAGACTGAAATCCTGCACCGTGTGGTTGCCGTTGTAAAGCAAGGTTTTACCGGAAAAAATGGATGCGGGTATCTGATGTGCGGTACAGTACATATCTAAAATTCGTTCCGGGTTCATGAATCATTCCTCCCATACAGCATGAAGTGTTATATAAAAATGGCACAGCGCCTCTCTCAAAGATTCTGACGGTTCGATGAAAGGTTTTCGTTCAAAAGATATCAATATTTTAACATACAGGATAAAATACTGACAAGATCAAAACATGAGATCCGGTAAAATCATAACAGCTGAGACAGATTGTATCACTTTCACAAAAAAGACAGAAACACAGGAGGTTGTTATGGCAAAAAAAGAAAAAAATCCGAAGAAGGTAGGATTTGTCAGGGTTGTCGCATGGAACAGCCGGGCGATTTCGCAGGGAATCGGGCTGATGGTGCTGGGATATCTCTCGCTGTACTGCACGGATACCTTAAAAATGCCCGCAGCGCTGGTCGGAACACTGCTCGTGGTTAGCAAGCTTCTTGACGGGGTAACAGACGTGGTGGCAGGATTTATCGTTGACCGGACCGACACAAAATGGGGGCGCGGCAGACCCTACGAGTGGTGCATCATCGGGATGTGGTTTGCGATCTGGCTGATGTTTACCTGTCCGCCGTCTTTTTCCCTGGCGGCGAAATCGGCCTGGGTGATCTGCATGTACGCGCTGGTCAACAGTGTGTTTTACACGTTTCTGCAGGCGAATAACACGGTTTACATGTGTCGGGCGTTCCGTTATCAGGAGCAGTATGTGACATTAAGCTCGACGGGCGCGATCCTTTCCATGATCTGTGTGGCGGCGTTTAATATTGCGATCCCTTCATTTGTAGATCGGTTTGGCGTTTCACCGTCCGGATGGAGTTTTCTGATTGCCTGCATCGCCATTCCGCTGGCGCTGATCGGAATGTTGAGATTTTTATTGATCAAAGAGACGGTTGACGTCAGTGTCCGCTCGCAGGACGGCGCGGCGGAGAAGGTGGCGATCTCCGATGTAAAAACCGTGCTCACGAAAAACCCGTATATCTGGATCGTCGCGCTGATCCTTTTTGTCTGCAATTTTGTGACCAATATGGGGGTAAATACCTATTATTTCCGCTATATCGTAAAGAATCTCGGACTGCTGGGACTGGTGAGCGCGGTGCAGATTCTGGCGATCCCGGTGATGATCTTTGTTCCGGCGATCTTAAAGCGGATCAGTATTTCAAAGCTGATCATGACCGGATGTATCCTGAGTGTGGCCGGATATGCGATCAATTTTTTCGCGGGAGAAAACATTGCGCTGCTCGGCGCGGCGGCCGTGCTTTTCGGGCTTGGCAGTGTTCCGATCACGATGCTGATCAATCTGATGGTGATCGAGTGTGCGGATTTTAACGAATGGAAGGGGAATCAGCGCATGGAGGGAACGCTAAGCTCCGTCACGAGCTTTGCGACAAAAATCGGTTCGGCGCTCGGCGCAGGCGTGCTCGGCATCCTGTTATCCGCATCCGGGTATATCGGCGACGCGGATCTGATTCCGGAGAGCGCGCTCGCGATGATCCGGCATCTGTATTCGACGATCCCGGCGGTGCTGTGGCTCGTTGTGGCGCTTTCCCTGCTGCTCTATAAGCTTGATAAACTGATGCCCGGGATCCGCGCGGAGTTAGAGGAAAGACGGCAGAAAGAGAGCGGTCAGTAAAAAGAGGGACGGTCGGAAAGGAAGAGAGAAACAGACCAGAAAAGAAGCGAAATAGAAGCCAAAGGAGAGGAAAGCCGGAAAAGAAGAGAGAAACAGACAGAAAAAGAAGAGAGGAAAGCCGGAAAAGAAGAGAGAAACAGACAGAAAAAGAAGAGAGGAAAGCCGGAAAAGTAAGGGAGAAAGAAGAGGAGAGACTGGCATGGAAGGAAAAAAACGATATAACCCGTCGGAGGATACATATTTTGACAGACCATACATTGATGTGGAGGAGTGGCGGGAGAGACCGCTTCCGCATTATTATGTACACGGCGGATTTGAGGGAACGGAAAAAGAGGGAAACGAGGTGCGCTTCTGCCTGTATTTTCCGAAAAAAGAAGCCTACGAGGGAAGATTTTACCAGTACCTGTCGCCGGCGCCGGAGGATGAGCATGAGAGCGAGCACTTAACGGGCGAGGATGACAAGATCAGCTTCTGCCTGACGCACGGCGCATATTATGTGGTGTCCAACCAGGGCGGATTCATTTTAAATGACGGGGAGCGGCTTTACCGCTCGAGCGCGGCGACGGCGATGTACTCCAGAAAGGTGGCGGAGCGTCTCTACGGATACGCGCACCGGCCGTATGGCTACGTGTTCGGCGGCAGCGGCGGATCGTTTAAGACCTTAAGCTGCGTGGAGATGACGGAAGGGATCTGGGACGGCTCGGTGCCGTATGTGCTCGCGAATCCGATGGCAACGCCGAACGTCTTTGCGCCGCGCATGAAGGCCGTGCGTCTGCTCGGGGAGGAAGGACTGAAAAAAGTGACGGCGGCGATGGAGCCGGGCGGATCCGGGGATATTTATGAGGGACTTACCGGGCCGCAGAGACAGGCGCTGACGGAGGCGACAAAAATGGGATTTCCGAAGCGCGCATGGTTCTGCCATCCGTTTATGGGAGACGGGGCGCTGATGGTGCTGGCGCCGAATATTTATCAGATTTTCCCGGGATATTTTACGGATTTCTGGACAAAGGAAGGCTATGAGGGGGCGGATCAGGAGAGCAGCGAGGCGAAGGCGCGCGTGCAGTTTGTCACGACGGCAGCAGAGCTGATTGAGCGCAGCAGGCCGGAGAAGACAGAAGAATTTACAAGCGTAGATAACAGCTGGCAGAATACAATGACCGGAAATCAGGACACGCCGGATATCCGCATGAAGGAGCTTCCGCCAGAGGACGCGTATCTGTTTCACTGCAGGCTTCGCGTGGTAAGCGGGGCAGCGGCGGGGAAGGAAGCGCCGGTCGAGTCGGTTTCGGATGGTGTGATCCGTGTGAGCTCTGCGTTTGACGGGCACAATCACGGGGATGCGCTCGCGGGGCTCGCCGCGGGGGATCAGATCATGATTGACAACAGCGATTATCTGGCCATGCAGAATTTTCACCGGCATCAGGTTCCGGACGCATCCTATCAGGTGTATGACCAGTTCCGGGACGCACAGGGAAATCCTGTCTGGGCGCAGCTGCCGTTTCTGCTCTCCCCGATGATCGCACAGGGCGGCGGAGGCTCGGTTCCGACCGGTGATTTCCGCGGAAAAATGATCGCGGTCTGCAGTCTGCTCGACGAGAGCGCCTGCCCGTGGCACGGCGACTGGTATCGGGCCAGGGTGAGGGAGAACCCGCAGATCGACGAGGAAGAGAGCTTCCGGCTCTACTACAACGACAACTGTATTCACGATGACCGGGCGGGGTATCTGGACGATCCGCAGCACCAGGTCGACTATCTGGGCGTGCTGCATCAGGCGCTGTTAGATGTCGCCGCATGGTGCGAGAAGGGAATCGCGCCGGCGCCGACCACAGCGTACACGTTTGAGGACGGACAGATTCTTGTGCCGGAACATGCGGCAGAGCGCGGCGGGCTTCAGCCGGTGGTGCATGCGCTTGCCGACGGGAAACGGGCTGTCACGGTAAAGGCCGGCGAACCGGTGACGTTTACCGCAGAGGTTGAAGTTCCGGCGCACGGCGGCAGCGTCACGCGGGTGGCCTGGGACTATGAGTGCACGAACGACTGGTCGGAGGAGACTGCATTTGACCGGAAGGAAAACGGAGGGGCATCCGCCGTGTCGACGCATGTCTTCACAAAACCCGGCGTGTACTATCCGGTGGTTAAGGTGCAGAGCAGCAGGACAGGGAACACAGAGGATATCTTTGTGCAGTGCAGAAACCTCGACCGGGTGAAGGTGGAAGTAGAACAGACGAAATAGAGGCAGCTGTCTTTATGCGGGAGACAGAGAGAGCGGGGCGCCGATCGATATGACGGCGCCCTGCGCCTGACTGCCGGCGGAAAAGACCAGCTGCTCTCCGCAGATCAGAAACAGCCTGTCTCTTTCTGCACCGGTTCTAAGCACTGATACCCTCAATGAGATCGCCGGGGGTCATTCTGATGTGCGGAAAAGCGCGTAAAGAGGTGCTGCTTTTCTTTTTCGTTTTTTTCCGTTCCGCTGCAGATGTCATACGTGGAATGCTCTTTTCTGAATGATGGCTGTGACGGGCCGCGCAATGCCGGGACATTCCTTTTGTATGACTGTTACGTTACCATATCTCTCGTCGGATGAAAACAGGATCCGTTAAATTCACGACATGTTTATTGAAAATTTCGCGATTCTGTGCTATATTTTTTTTGCCTGATGTGTGCAGGGACAGAGGGCGCACATCACAGATTTCGGACATCAGGATAGCAGGAGATGTGATATCATGGGTGAAAAGAGAGGAGTACATATTTCACTGGGACAAAAAATCATTGCCAGTATGCTGACCATGCAGGTCGCTGTCATGACGATCCTTTTGGTCGTCGTCGTTTGCAGTATTACCAGGGATACCAGAAACAGTACGATCAACAATATGAAAACGATCGTAAAGGACCGGAGCGCGGTCATTGAGAATTATGTGAAGGATGCAGAGCAGACTCTTGTTTCTTACAGCAGGGCCGGAGAGGTGCTTGATATCATGAAAGACCCGGAGGATCCGGAGAAGACGGACGCTGCCCAGACGTACACGGAGCAGTTTTCGGGCGATATTGAGAATCTGGAAGGACTGTATGCGAGCGAATGGGATACGCATGTCCTGGCGCACACCAATCCGGATGTGGTGGGGATTACGACGAGAGAAGGAGATTCCTTAAAAACACTGCAGGATACGCTGCTCGCCGAGGACGGCGTATACAATGCCGGAATCATCATCTCGCCGGCCAGCGGTCAGCAGATTGTCTCTTTATACATGGCGGTTTTTGATGAGGACGGAAAGCCGGCAGGACTGGTCGGAGGCGGAATCTACAGCACGGGGCTGATCCGCATCCTCGACGAGCTGACGATGGAGGGAATGGAGAATGCCGCTTACTGTATGGTGAATGTGAACAACGGCCAGTATATTTTTCACGCCGATGCGGGAAAAGTCGCATCTCCTGCCGATGAATCCTACATCGGAGATCTCTGTGAGGAACTCAGAGGCTCGGCGGAGGACAAAAACGGATACATCGAATATGAGGTACAGGGAGAGACGTATTTTTCCGCCTATTATTATATGTCGGAATACAACTGGCTTTTCATGGTTTCGGACAGCCGGGACGAGGTGTTTGCAGCGACGGACAGGATGACGGTCACGCTGATTATTTTCTGCCTGATTGCGCTGCTTGTGCTGATCGTGGTCTCGTTTCTGATTGTCGGCAGAATGTTAAAGCCGATGAAATCCATCGAGGGAGGTCTCGTCTCTCTGCAGAACTTTGATATCGCCGATAATGTGGAGATTCAGAAATACTGCGGCAGGCATGACGAGCTTGGAAATATCGCACATGCGACAAAGGTTCTGATCCGGTCGCTTCAGGAGATTGCCGGCACATTAAAGGACTGCTGCGCCACACTCGACGACAAGGCGGAGCATCTGCGCAAATCCTCGGCGGAGCTGGTGGAGGATGTCACGGACAATGTTACCACGACACAGGAGCTCTCCTCCACGCTTGAGAGCACCAATATGGTGGTGTCCAATGTAAACGGTGAGATTCGCAATATCAACGATGTGGTCGGCTCGATCCGGAATAATATTTCCGATTCTATAGAGACGAGCAATTCTGTCATCAGGAGTGCGCAGGATATGCAGGTCAAGGCGGACGATGCATATCAGAACGGACAGGATGCCCTGATTCACACGAAGAGTTCCGTGGAGGAGGCGCTCGGAAGCTTAAGCAGTCTCACAAAGATCAATAATATGGCGTCCCAGATTCTTGACATCGCGGGACAGACGAATCTGCTGTCCTTAAATGCCTCGATCGAGGCGGCGCGTGCGGGAAGTGCGGGACGCGGCTTTGCCGTGGTGGCAGAGGAGATCTGTGCGCTGGCAGAGACGTCGCGCACGACAGCGGCCAGCATACAGGCCATCTGTAATGAGACCAATGACAGCATTAAGGTGGTAAACAACTGCTTTTCCTCTATTATCGCGTTTATCGAGGAGGAAGTCGTGAACCGGTTTAAGGATTTTGCGGAAAAATCAACCGGTTACCGCGTTTCCGTAAATACCATAAAAGAGCAGTTAGACGGCGTGGATCAGGCTGTCAGACAGCTGGAGTCCTCCGTCAGACAGATCTCGGATAATGTGGTGGAGGTCAACAGTATTACCAATGAAAATCGTTCCTCGATCGGAGCCATCGTTGAAAAGAGTGAGAATACCGCACAGATTGCGGATCTGATTCAGGAGCAGTCTGAGCAGAATAAGGAACTGGCACGGCAGTTAGACCGGCTGATCGGGAAGTTTAATAAAGGAGGAATGCGTTGATATGATAAATCAGTATGCGTCGCAGGAGAGCAGGAAGCTGCTTGCGAGACAGATTGCGGAGGAGTCGACGGTTCTGCTGAAAAACGAGAACGGCTGTCTGCCGCTGGGAAAAGGGACGGCGGCATTTTTCGGGCGGACCATCCTTGAGCCTGTGATCGGAGGATCCGGGTCAGGGGCATCGGAGGCGGGTGTGGAGCCTTTGACGTTTCCGGAGGCATGTAAGAGAGAGGGCGTGACGCCTGTCGCAGAACTCGTGGAGTATTACCAGGTGCTTCTTGGAAAATCCAAAAAGACGAATGCACTGGAGGAGTTCCGCAAAAAGGTGCCCGAGCTTGTCGCGAGCGGCATGATCTACGAATTTTTCGGGCGCTATCAGTCACAGCCGGGCGAGCCGGAGATTCCGTCAGCGCTTGTGGCGCAGGCGGCGAAAAAGACGGACAGGGCGGTGATTGTCATCGGGCGCATGACCGGCGGCGAGGAGTGCGACCGGCGGATTGCGGACGACTATGAACTGCTGGAGAGCGAGCGTGTACTGATCGATACGGTCTGCGCGTCATTTTCAAAGGTGGTGCTGATCTTAAATATCAACGGTGCGATGGATCTCTCCTGGATCGCTTCGTATCCGTGCATTCAGGCTGTGCTGTATGTGGGCACGCCGGGCGAACAGGGGACGGCTGCTGCGGCGCGTATTTTAAGCGGCGCGGTGTCGCCTTCCGGGAAGCTGGCATTTACCCTTGCCCGCGCTTACGCGGATTATCCGGCGGCGGAGGATTTCAGCTTTAACAAGGACCTTCCGGACACCATTAAGGAGTATCAGGATTACGGTCTTGACGCCGCGGCGAACGGGAGCGTGGGATTTGAGAAAAGCCCGGTGACGGTTTACCGCGAGGGGATCTACACCGGTTACCGGTATTTCGATTCGTTCGGAAAGGACGTGCTCTATCCGTTCGGCTACGGCCTGTCTTACGCGCAGTTTGAGACAGGGAAAGCTGCGGTGACGGTGGGAGACGGCCGTGTAACGGTGCGCGTGCCGGTGAAAAACAGCTCTGCGGAATATGCGGGAAAGGAAACCGTGCAGGTCTATGTGTCAAAGCCGCAGGATGTGATTGAGAATCCGTATCAGGTCTACATGGGCTGTGCGAAGACATCCTGTCTCGCGCCGGGAGAGTGTGAGACGGCGGAGGTTTCGTTTGCGCTGGCGGATCTGGCATGCTATGACGAGGCGTCCGCGGCGTGGGTGCTTCCTGCGGGAGAGTATGTGATCCGTGCGGGCGTTTCCTCGCGGGAGACACATGTCGCGGCGTGTCTTGAGATCACGGAGCGGATCGTCTGTGAGCAGACGAAGAACGCGCTGGGCCTTTTGGCGGCGAATGAGGGGAAGATTGATTTTCTCTCCGCAAAGGACGCGGCGCCGGTGAGCTGTGAGGGCGGGACGGCGGAGCGGGAAGCCGCGATGCGCATTGTCGTGGCGGAGCCGGATGTCGTCAGATGGACGAAGCAGAAGAGCTGCTGTGCAAATGCACAGGAGGCCGCGGAAAACGGCGGAATGGAGACACGCGGGCCGGCATCCGGAGCGTGCGGCGCAGCGGGGGAGCAGACCTCAGACGGACAGGAGGGGGCGGTGAGCGCGCAGACGGACATGCGGGCTGCGTACACCCTCGCGGATGTGAAAGCGAAAAACGTGACCATGGAGCAGTTTCTCGCGCAGATGACGATTGAGGAGCTGGCCGTGCTGGCGAACGGCTACGGGCCGGGCCTTCCGTTTGCGGCGCTAAGCGGCGGCGGTGAGCCGACAATCCGCTATGAGGACGGAACCGACATCGGCAGCTGCACGCATCCGACCGGAAATGTGGGATATGTGTCGCCCGCACTGGCGAAATACGGCATTCCTTCGGCATTTTACAAGGACGGACCGGCGAGTGTCGGGATGACGGCGTGGCCGACCGGGATGACGCTGGCATGCTGCTTTAACACGGATCTGTTCTACGCGTTCGGTTCCGCCTGCGGGTATGAGGCGCAGCTGCAGGATGTCGACAGCTGGCTGGCGCCGGGCTTAAACCTGATGCGCAGTCCGATCGGGGGCAGGAATTTTGAGTATTTTTCCGAGGATCCGTACGCCGCGGGAATCTGCGGGATTTACATCTGTAAAGGGGCGGCGGAGACGACGACGGCGACGCCCTGCCCGAAGCATTTCGCGGTCAACGAGCAGGAGACCTACCGGCGGGGCAGCGAGCGTTTCCGTTTTGACGCGGTGGATTCCGTGTTGAGCGAGCGCACGGCGCGGGAGATTTACTTAAAGCCGTTTGAGATGGTGATCCGTAATACGCCGGTGCGCACCGTGATGACCTCCTTTAATAAGATCAACGGCACGTTTGCGGGCGGAAGTCACGATCTGTGCACGAAGATTTTAAGAGACGAGTGGGGATTTCACGGCGTTGTGGTCACCGACTGGGGCGATATGGATATCGTCGTGGACGGCGCGGATGCCGTCGCGGCGGGCAATGACGTGGTGATGCCGGGCGGCCCGCCTGTGATCGCGCAGGTCTTAAAGGGGTATGAGGAAGGCCGGGTGAACCGGGAGCAGTTAGAAGCCGCTGCGGCGCATCTTCTGTACTTTGTGATGCACTCGGCGCAGATGAAGGGATAAGAGGAAAAAGAGAACGGACAGTACGCTTTTTGGTACTGTCCGTTCTCTTTTAATCTGTCTGCTCTCCACGCGGCTTTGGCTTGTACTGTTCTTCTCCGGATTCAATATAAAGTACAAAATCATTGATTTCCTTTTCGCTCCATCCGGCTGCCCGCAGGCCAAGCAATAATCTTGCAACTTCTGTCATATTCATCGTATCTGGATCCCTCCTTTCCTGATTTCACAGTCGCTGTTCCTGATAAGATTATTATAAATCACATGGGGACGATGCGCAATCCGTTTCCGGATGTTTTGCGGGGTGCCGGATGTATTTGGAGCATCGTTTCACTACCAGGTTGCTGTCGGATCTTCTGGATTAATGAAAATTAAATAATTTATAAATATTTAAAAGAATTTATAAAAACAGACCTGAAATTAATTGTGCATATTGTATAATTATGCGGTTTATTTTTAAATATTATGCTGAAAATGATATTTTTGGTCAAAAAGGAAGAAAAAACAGATTGACAGAAATCGGACCGGGACGTATAATCCAGTTAAATAGTTTATAAAGAAATTAAATATTTTATAAACTATTTACACAACTTTATCTTTTTTAAAGGAGGAGAACATCATGAAAAAACGTTTTGTTGCACTGGCAATGATGGCGGTACTGACAGTGGGGATGATTGCGGGCTGCGGCAACGGCGACGGCGGCAGCGGTGATTCCGGAAATACGGACGCCGGAAATAACACCGATGCCGGCAGTCAGACACAGCAGACGCCGGAGCAGACCGAAGCGCCGGCGGATAATGCAGGGGATGACGCGGGCGACCAGGCGGACGCTTCCGGCGAGGGTACGGAGATCACGGTCTGGGCGTGGGACGCGGCGTTTAACGGCTATGCGCTGGAGGAGGCCCAGAAGATTTACGGCGACGGCGTGAAGGTGAATTTTGTTGAGATGGCAAAGGCGGACTGCCTGCAGAAAATACATACCACACTGGCTTCCGGTGTGACGGATGATCTGCCGGACGTGGTGCTGATCTCCGATCTGAATGCTCCGGGTTACCTGATGTCGTATCCGGGTGCGTTCCGTTCGATGGAGGATATGATCAATTACGAGGATTTTGCTTCCTATAAAAAGTCCATGGTGTCCTATGACGGCGTGTCCTACGGCGTTCCGTTCGATACCGGTGTGGCAGGACTGTTCTACCGCACGGACTACATCGAGGAGGCGGGCTATACGGCGGAGGATATGCAGGATCTGACCTGGGAGGAGTATCTTGCGCTCGGTGAGAAGTTAAAAGAGAACGGGCATATGCTCCAGACCTACAATCCGAACGATATCGCAGAGTTCCAGATCATGCTGCAGTCAGCCGGCAAATGGTTTACCGATGCGGACGGCAAGGCGGATTTTGTGGACAATGCGGCGTTAAAGGAGTGCTATGATATCTTTAAGACCTTAAACGATTCCGATTATGTCAAGGTCGTCAGCGACTGGACCGAGTTCGCCGGTGCGATCAACGGCGGCGATGTGGCATGTGTCTTAAGAGGCTCCTGGATCTCCTCGACGATCATTCAGGGCGAGGATCAGAGCGGCAAGTGGGCGGTAGCTCCGGTTCCGAAGCTTTCGGTGGAGGGTGCGACGCACTACTCGAACCAGGGAGGATCAAGCTGGTTCGTGCTTGCGAACAGCAAAAATTCCGACGCGGCGGCTGATTTTATGGCAAAGACCTTCGGCAGCAGCACGGAGCTTTACAATACGCTTCTTGGTGAGAAGAACATCATGGGAACCTATCTCCCGGCTTCTTCCGCGGAGGCATATTCCGTGGGATCTGAGTTCTACGGCGGACAGACTGTGAATGCGGATCTGGCAGACTGGCTGGGGCAGATTCCGGAGGTGCCGACCGGAGCATTTTCCGCGGAGGCACAGGCAGCGTTAGTCGGCGTGACGCCGGATATTCTCTCAGGCGGCGATCTGGATGCGGCATTAGCGACCGCGGCAGAGCAGTTTGAGCAGTCCATACAGTAAAACGATGGGGCCGCCGTGCAGGTTACCGCGCGGCGGCTGTTTTTAACGAAGGACGTCCGGTGAAGCCAGGGATCCGCTGTTTCATATATGGATCTCTGGCGGAGCCAGGCATCCGTTGTTTTCAGCGAAGACGTCCGGTGAAGCCCGGCATCCGATGTTTTCAGCGAAGACGTCCGGCGAAGCCCGGCATCTGCTGTTTGCCGGAGTGTCTTTTTGGGAGTATAGGGAGTAGTTTGTTTTTTCTGAGAGAGGAACGTCACATGTCGAAGAAAGGAAAACGCAGATTTCAGCTGACCGGCTGGTCCATGGTTGTGGTCGCTGCTGCATTCGTATTGTTTTTCAGCTATGTGCCGATGGTGCAGGCTTTTTTCCTGTCGCTAAAGACAGGCAAGGGGGCGAACCTGGAATTTTCCGGTCTTGCGAATTATGCCCGGATGTTTCAGGATAAGGTGTTTTGGACGACGCTCGGGAATACGCTGTTATATGCGGTGATACAGATTCCGGTGATGATTTTTCTGGCGCTTCTGATTGCGGTGCTGCTCAACGATCCGGGATTAAAGCTGCGCGGGATTTACCGGACCTGTATTTTCCTGCCGTGTGTGACATCGCTGGTCTCGTATTCGATCCTGTTTAAAAATCTGTTTGCGGTGGACGGCCTGGTCAATCAGCTGCTGTTAAAGCTGGGACTTATTGATACCGCGATCCCGTTTGTGCTGACGGACGGGTGGGCCAAAGCGGTGGTGGTGATCGCGCTGCTTTGGAGGCATACCGGATATTTTATGATCTTTTTCCTGTCGGCGCTGCAGAACATCGATCAGTCGGTATTTGAGGCGGCGAAGCTTGACGGGAGCAATTTCTTCCAGACGTTTTTCCGGATCACGATGCCGATGATGCGGCCGATTGTGTTCCTCACAAGCGTCATGGCATTAAACAACACGCTGCAGCTGTTTGACGAGGTGGTGAACCTGACGAACGGGGGCCCCGGAAACGCGACGCGGACGATCTCGCAGTATATCTATGATCTGTCCTTTACCTATGTGCCGAGTTACGGGTATGCGGCGGCGGTCTCTTATGTGGTGCTGCTTCTGATCGTACTGATCACGATTGTGCAGAAAAAAGTGATACGTGAAAAATAGAGGGGGAGGAGCTGTCATGAAAATCGTTCGCAATGTATGTAAAAATCTGTTTCTGATCCTGGTGTCCTTTATCTCCGTCTTTCCGTTTTACTGGATGATCGTGGGGATGACGAACGAGTCAAAGGATATTACGATGGGGAAGCTGACGTTTGGAAACGCGTTTTTTACCAATGTCACGAATGCGTTTGAGAAGGCGGATCTCTGGCACGCGTTTTTCAATTCGGCGCAGCTCGCGATCGTGATCACCTTTTTCTCCCTGCTGATCTGTTCTGTGGCCGGCTATGCGTTTGTCGTTTTTCCGAGCCGCGGCAAGGAGATCCTGTTTATGGTGTTAGTCGCATCGATGATGGTGCCGTTTGCGACAAAGCTGATTCCGATGTTCCGGATGTTTTCGAGTATGAAGCTGTTAAACACGTTCTGGGCGATCATCCTGCCGGCGATCGGGGCGCCGTTTCTGATCTTTTTCTTCCGGCAGAACACAGAGAGTTTTCCGAAGGAGACGATCGAGGCGGCGCGCGTGGACGGGTGCAGCGAGTATCAGATTTTTGCGCGCATCTATGCGCCGATGATGAAATCGACGTATGCGGCGGCCGGAATCTTTGCTTTTATGGCGAGCTGGAATAATTATATGTGGCCGTTAATCGCGCTGCAGAGCAATTCGAAGTTTACGCTGCCGCTCGCGGTCGCGAACCTCGCGGCGGATTTTAACCCGGACTACGGGATGATCATGGTGGGAATCGTGATGTCGACGATCCCGACGGTCATCGTGTTCTTCTGCCTGCAGAAGGCGTTCGTCGAGGGTATGGTCGGTTCGGTGAAGTAAGTTACAGTTCACTCGTCAGCCAATAGGGAGATAATCACATGCTTGCATGATGATTTCTCCATTTGTGCTGACGGAGGGAACGCCCGTTTATGAGCAAAGTTAGCTGCGAAGCAGCGAGATAGCGCTGTAAGCGCCTTTGCGAATGGCGTGGGAGTGAACTGTAACTGGAGTTACAGGCAGTATCCTGGGGGGCGCGGGAACATTGACAGCCCCGCGGAGACAATGATAGAATGAAAGCAACAAAATCAGGCGGATAGGATGAGGAAACGATGGCTGTAAAAGTAAAGGATCTGGCGGCAATGCTGAACCTGTCGCCCGCTACCGTGTCGCTGGTGCTTAACAACCGGCCGGGGATCAGCGAGGCGACGCGCAACCGGGTGCGGAGCGCGGTGCGGGAGCTCGGATGTGAGGAGCTTCTGGAGGACGAGAGCGAAAAGAAAAATATTATTTTTATCGTGTACCGCAAGCATGGGATTGCGCAGGGCAGCAGTCCGTATTTTTCACAGATTTTTTCGGAGATTATCGAGGGTGTGGAGAGCCAGGTCAAAGCCAGGGGATATCATCTGCTGGTGTCTTATGTGGATAAGGACAGCGTCGGCGAGGCGGCGGCAAATATCGGAAAGGAGCAGGCCGAGGGCGTGCTGGTGCTGGCGACGGAGATGCGCGAGGAACAGCTGAATGTCTTTGCGGGGATGCAGGTGCCGGTCGTGATCGTGGACAATTATGTCGAGCAGGAGCATTTTGACTGTGTCACGATCAATAACGGACAGGGGGTCGGCAGGGCGGTTCGCCATCTGGCGCAGATGGGCCACACGGATATCGGATATCTGCATGTGGCGGACAATGCCAATAATTTTACCGAGCGCTATTACGGGTTTATGCGCGCGATGGACGGCATCGGGGCGGACTGGTCGAAAAAGAGGATCGTCAATGTGTGCACCGACGGCGGGGAGGCGGTCTATCGGACGCTGAAGAAGGAGCTTGCCGCGATCGATGCGATGCCGACCGCATTTTTTGCGGATAACGATATTGTCGCAATCTATGCGATCCGCGTGTTCCGGGAGTTAGGCTACCGGATCCCGGAGGATATCTCGATCGCGGGATTTGACAATATCGCATTTCTCGAGGCGCTTGATCCGCCGCTGACCTCGATTCAGATCCCGAAGCATAAGATGGGGATTGTGGCGGCGAACACATTAATCGACAGGATGAAAGAGCCGGTGGAAGGCGTTGTGAAAATAGAAGTGGAAACGAAGCTTGTAGTGCGCGGGAGCGTGCGCGATATCAGAGCGTAAAGGATGCATGTGGCGCCGCAGAAGCGGAGGTTTGTTCAGGTGACGGCACAGGGCGGAAAACAGGCGCATCTGCGTGTATTGTTATCCGGATGAACTACATATGAAGGAAGGGGCTTGGGCTGGAATGTGGAGTGAGAGACGGCCGATTTTGTTCGGCGGTGATTATAACCCGGATCAGTGGGATGATGCGGTGATTGACGAGGATATGAGACTGTTTGAGCAGGCGGGGATTAACCTTCTGGTGCTTCCGGTGTTTTCCTGGGCAAAGCTTGAGCCGGAGGAGGGGCGGTATGAATTCGCCTGGCTGGATCGTATTTTACATAAAATATGGGAACACGGCATCCATGTGTTTCTGGCGACGCCGACAAGCGCGCAGCCAGCCTGGCTGTCAAAGAAATACGAGGATGTGCTTCCGGTGGATATCGCGGGGCGCAAACGGACGCACGGGATGCGGGTGTTTTTCTGCGTGAACAGCGTGAATTACCGGAGACGCGCGCGCGCACTTGCGGAGGCGATGGCGGAGCGATACCGCGATTTTCCGGGGCTCGCGGGCTGGCATGTGGCGAATGAGTACGGAACCTACTGCTACTGTGAAAACTGTCAGAGGAAGTTCCGGGACTGGCTGAAAAGACGCTACGGCACGGTGGAGGAGCTAAACAGCCGCTGGCACACGTCGTTCTGGGGCAGGACAGTCTATGAGTTTGACGAGGTGATGGTGCCGGACGAGCGCAATGACGATTACCGGTTCGCGCCGGCCGTGCAGCTTGACTATATGAGGTTTGTGACGGATGCGACGATCGAATGCTATTTAAACGAAGCGGAGGTCTTAAAGGCAGCTACGCCGCAGCTTCCGGTATTTACGAATATTTCCGGCTTTATCAAAAAGCTCAATCAGTTTGAGATGGTCCCGCACATGGATTTTGCGGGGTGGGACAATTATCCGGCGCCCACGGACGAACCGTCGTTCCCGGCCTTTAAGCACGGGATCATGCGGGCGGCGCGGGACGGGAAGCCGTTTCTGGTGGCGGAGCAGTCGCCGAATCAGCAGAACTGGCAGCCGTACAATAAGCTAAAGCGTCCCGGGGAGATCCGCCGGATCGCCTATCAGGGGCTGGCGCACGGGGCGGACAGCAGCCTGTTTTTCCAGATGCGTCAGTCGGCGGCCGGGCAGGAGAAGTACCACGGCGCGTTCATCGCGCACTGCGGCGCGAACAACCGGATTTTCCGCGAGGCGTGCGCGCTCGGGCAGGAGTTTCAGAAGCTGGGCGATGTCTTTACCGGCAGTCTTATTTCATCGCGGGCGGCGATCGTGTTTGACTGGGAGAACTGGTGGGCGCTCGAGCTGACCAGCGGGCCGACGCAGGATATGGATTATTTAAAGCAGGTCTACCGCTATTACAGGGCATTTCACGCGCAGAATATCCCGGTGGATATCGTGAAGACCTCGACGGATCTAAGCGGCTATGATCTGGTGCTGACACCGCTTTTATATATGCTAAAGCCCGGGTTTGCGGAAAAGCTGCGCGCATTTGTGGCGCAGGGGGGCACGGCTGCGGCGACGTATATGAGCGGGCGTGCGGATGAAAATGACCGCTGCGTGTTCGGCGCGTATCCGGGACTGCTGCGGGACGTGTTCGGCATCTGGGTGGAGGAGACGGACGCGCTGTATCCGGAGGAGACGGTAGAGCTTGTGATGATGGGCACGGTGGGCGGATTCCCGGAGAAGCGGTATGAGGGACGTTTCCTCTGCGATCTGTTTCACATGGAGACGGCAGAGGCAGCGGCGGTTTACGGCAAGAGCTTTTCGGACGGGGAGGAGCAGGACTGTTTTTACACCGGTATGCCGGCGCTTTCGGTCAATGCGTTCGGGGAAGGCCGCGCCTATTATCTGGGCTGCGAGCCGGATGAGCGGTTTATGGAGCGCTTTATCGCCCGGATGTGCCGGGAAAAGGGGATCATGCCGCTGTTTGCAAGCGAAGGTGAGGTCGAGCTGACCTGTCGCGAGAATGAGAACGGCCGGTTTGTCTTTGTGATCAATCACGGAAAAGAAGAGGGGAAGGTATTTCTGGATGACGCTGCGCCGGGGAAACGGTACCTGGATCTGCTGCGGGAGAAGGAGGTCTTCGGGACGTATGTGATCGCCGGCGGGGACGTCGCGGTATTAAGGGAGCTGTAGGAAGAAACGCATATCCAATTCGGCAGATTTTATTTGCCGCCCTGAAGCCTCCCTTGCGCCGGATTCTGCGTTTAGCTATAATGGATATGAGTCGGTCAGGACAGGCCGGTTTGAAGTCATAAAAGGAGGAGGATACCAATGGCATACAGATTTGTATTAAACGAGACATCCTGCCACGGAGCGGGGGCGATCGACGCGATCCCGGAGGAGGCGAAGGGCAGAGGGTTTCAGAAGGCATTCGTCTGTTCGGATCCGGATCTTGTGAAATTCGGGGTGACAAAGAAGGTGCTTGACCGGTTAGAGGGGGCAGGACTGCCGTATGAGCTGTATTCGGAGATCAAGCCGAATCCGACGATTGAGAACGTGCAGACCGGCGTAAAGGCATACCAGGCGTCCGGCGCGGATTACATCATCGCGATCGGGGGAGGTTCCTCGATGGACACCGCGAAGGCAGTCGGAATCATCATCAATAATCCGGAGTTTGCCGATGTGCGCAGCTTAGAGGGCGTTGCGCCGACGAAGAATAAGAGCGTGCCGATCTTTGCCGTGCCGACGACGGCGGGAACCGCTGCCGAGGTGACGATCAATTATGTGATTACGGATGCGGAGAAAAACCGCAAGATGGTCTGCGTGGATCCGAAGGATATCCCGGTGATCGCTTTTGTGGATCCGGATATGATGTCCTCGATGCCGAAGGGACTGACAGCCGCAACCGGTATGGATGCGCTGACACATGCGATTGAGGGCTATATCACGATGGGCGCATGGGAGCTGTCCGATATGTTCCATCTGAAGGCGATCGAAATCATCGCGCGAAGCCTTCGTGCGGCGGTGGAGAACACGCCGGAGGGAAGAGCCGACATGGCGCTCGGGCAGTATGTGGCCGGGATGGGATTTTCGAATGTCGGGCTTGGGATCGTGCATTCCATGGCGCATCCGCTCGGGGCGCTCTATGACACGCCGCACGGTGTGGCGAACGCCATCATTCTTCCGACCGTGATGGAGTACAATGCTCCGGCAACCGGTGAGAAGTATCGCGAGATCGCGCGGGCGATGGGGGTTGCCGGCGTGGATCAGATGACGCAGGAGGAATACCGCAAAGCGGCGATCGATGCGGTGAAGAAGCTCTCGGAGGATGTGGGCATTCCGGCGGACTTAAAGGAGATCGTAAAGCGCGAGGATATCCCGTTCCTGGCACAGTCGGCATACGACGATGCCTGCAGGCCGGGCAATCCGAAGGAGACAAGCGTAGAAGATATCGCGAAGCTGTATGAATCTCTGATCTGATACCGGGGCAGCGGAGGGAAACAGGAGAACATGAGAGAACACAACCTGACCGAAGGAAATATCATAAAGACGCTGCTTTTTTTTGCCGTGCCGTTTCTGATTGCGAACATCCTGCAGTCCCTCTACGGCGCGGTGGATCTGTTTGTCGTGGGGAAGTACTGCGCGGCGGAGAGTGTGGCGGCGATCTCCACCGGCACGCAGGTGACGCAGATCGTGACCAGTTTAGCCACCGGGCTGACGCTCGGCGGGACGATCCTGATCGGGCAGTACACGGGGAGCCGGGATAACGTGCGCGTAAAGCAGACGATCGGGACGATGCTCACGGTCTTTGCGGTTTTTGCCCTGATCTTAACGGCGCTGATGCTCGGGTTTGAGCGGCAGCTTCTCACGCTGCTTCAGACGCCGGCGGAATCGTTTGAGCTGACGATGCAGTACGTCGCGGTCTGTTCGGCGGGAAATCTGTTTATCTGCGGCTACAATGCGCTTAGCGCGGTGCTGCGCGGCTACGGGGATTCGACGCGGCCCATGATCTTTGTCGGTGTGGCCTGCGTGCTCAACATTGTGCTCGATCTTCTGTTTGTGGCAGTATTCGGGCTGGGCGTGGCGGGCACCGCGCTTGCGACCGTGATCTCACAGGCAGTCAGTATGTGTATTGCCATTGTTTATTTGAAGAAAAAGGATTTTATATTTGATTTCCGGCTAAAGAGCTTTCGGCCGGTAAAGGAGATTGCCGTGCGGCTTGCAAAAGTGGGAATACCGATCTCGTTTCAGGAGCTGATGGTGCGGATTTCGTTTCTGTACCTGGCGGCCGTGATGAACGGATGCGGGGTGTATGCCGCCGCGGTGGTGGGGATCAGCAGCAAATACGACGTGTTTGCCATGCTCTCCGCCACGTCCATGGCCAGTGCGCTCGCCGCGATCACGGCGCAGAATATGGGAGCCGGTAAACCGGAACGCGCCCGGCAGTCCCTGTGGTACGGGATGGGGTTCGCGCTGTTTGTCTCCTGCCTGTTTTTCCTGTGGGCGCAGGTAAGTCCGCAGTCGATGATCCGTGTGTTTGCGGACGAGACAAACATAGTAAAAGCCGGCATCCCGTTTTTCCGCTCGTGCAGCTATGACTACATTATGGTGGCGATGGTATTCTGTTTAAACGGCTATTTAAACGGCAGGCAGAAGACGGTGTGGACGATGGTAAGCTGCAGCGCGGGTGCGCTGCTCCTCCGGATCCCGATGGTGTATCTGTTCGGGAACTATTTTGCGGATGACTTAGGCCGGCTCGGCATGATCGCGCCGATTGTCTCCGGCATCATGGCGTTTTATACGCTGGTTTATGTGCTGTGTGAAAACCGGAGTTTCCGGCGGAGGGAAAAAGCTGCCGGGACGGTGTGAGAGACGGGGCGTTCCCCGGAGGCCGGTGATTGCTGCGGCGCTCCGGGAGACCCTTAAAAGAGGCTAAAACCAGCTCTCATAGCCCATTCGGATGAGATTGTCGCGTGAGGTGGCAAGACAGTCCCATACACTGCGTCCGTAAAAGTCATCCTGCTCGATGAGGAAGTATTCGCTGCCCGCCGAACGTCCGGCGTTTATGATGGCCGGCATGTCAAGAACGCCTTCGCCCACCTCGGCATATTGCTCGAGCATGCCGAATATATACGGAAACAGTTCCGGTTTCAGCGGATTCGGCAAAAGGCCGATGCGGTAGTCTTTCAGGTGCAGAAGGCGCACGCGTCCGGTAAAGCTTTTGATATAAGCGACAGGGTCCACGCCGCCGCGCCACATCCAGTGGCTGTCGAGTTCAAAACCCATTGCGCTGGTACGGTTGCGCATCTGTGTCAGAACAGGACTTCCCTGCCAGCGGATAAATTCCATGGTATGAGCGTGATAGTAGAGGTCAATGCCGTGTTCTTTCAGCCGCTTTGCGTGATCCTCGCAAAGGTCCGTCATCTGCAGCATATGTTCAGGGGAATCCGCGTACGACATCGGCAGCATACCGATGCGCAGGATTTTACAGTTTACGGCGCGGCAGTCTTCAATGATTTTTTCAAAATCGTCTTCCAGTGTGTCACAGGGAACATTTAACCCCATATGAGAGAGTGTGCAGGACATTGCCGCGGTCTCCACACCATATTCGCTGCCGGCGCGGGCCAGCGCCTGTATGTTTTCCGGTGACATTTCGATCTGGGATACTTCCACCGCATGAAATCCAAGCTCTGCCAGCTGTTCCATGACGGGCAGGATGCCGCGCTGCGCGATTTCCTCTTTCAGCATCATCATCTGTACGCCGATCTTTCCTTTTTCCATATCCGTCTCCTTTCCGTGCCGCCGGTTTGCCGCCGGCTTGTCTGTTTTTATGGATTATGGTATGATAGTAACAGCAATATTTTGATGTGAAAATAGTAAAAAATGAGAAAAACATTGTTTTTTGTGCATAAAAGGAAAAAGGGTGAGACGATGACGGTAAAGCAGATGGAGGAATTTGAACGGAACAATGTTTTTTTACCGCAGGAGACGGACTACCTGATCCGCTATGCATGGCAGATGCCCGTGAAACAGTATCCGCTGCATCACCATGCATATTATGAGGCGCTGTATTTTTTATCGGGCAGTATCATCTATGCGATTGAGGGAAAGCAGTACCGGCTGGATGAAGGGACGCTGCTTCTGGTGGCGCCGTACGAGCTGCATCAGCCCTGTGACTGGCCGGGGGAACGGTACGAACGGATCACATTCAGTTTTGACGGTTCGCTGCCGGGAAAACTTTCGGCGGCAGGGTATCGTCTTTCCGGCTGTCTGGATACGTCTCTGCCGGGATATACGAATGTTTTTCGTCTCGAGGGAGAGCGGCGGAAGGAGATGAGGGAGCTGCTTTCTGCACTGCTTGCGGAATCGGGCGGACAGGCATACGGAAAAGAACTGGCGGAGCGCGCTCTGATCACACAGTTTTTTCTGCTGCTTTGCCGTGCCTCTCAGAGCGGGGCCTATGCAGCGGCATTACAGACCCCTGCGGCCCGGCTGGTGCAGGAGATCGCGGCATATCTGGAGAATCACTGTGCAGAGCATATTACGCTGGAAAAACTGGAGAAGAAATTTTATGTCAGCAGATATCAGCTGTCAAGGGATTTTGTGCGTATCGTGGGATGTCCGCCGCATCGCTATCTGATGCAGAAGCGGCTGGTAAATGCCCAGCGTCTGCTCGCAGAAGGGATACCGCCGCAGCAGGCAGCCCGGCAGTGCGGATTTGAGGATTACAGTAATTTTTATCGAAAATTCCGTGCGGTATGCGGCACCGGTCCGCGCGGCTACCGGGAGCGGATCCGAAGTTCGGCCGGAGGGGAAACAGTCACATAACTGTCACATTTTTCTGATATAATAGTAAAAAAGCTTGTGCGAACGGAGGAAGAACGAATGACAGAAATCTGCTATGTCGAGGACGATTGCGATATCGCACACGCGGTAAAAGAATACCTCACGCGCAGGGGATTTGCGGTGACGGTCTGCGCGACGCTCGCGGAAGCAAAGCGGGCGATCGGCGCGCATGTGCCGGCGCTGGCGCTGCTCGATCAGAATATGCCGGACGGGCACGGAGACGAGCTGTGCCGCTGGATCCGCAGGAATTATAAAGAGCTCCCGGTCATGATTCTCACGGTGCGCGGGGATGCGGCGGATATCGTGCTGAGCTTTCAGAACGGCGCGGATGATTACGTGGTGAAGCCGTTTGAGCTGGAAGTGCTGTATGCGCGGATCCTGGCGCTGCTGCGCCGGAGCGGGGACGTGTCAGGGCAGTATCTCTCCTGCGGCGGGATCACGATTGATCAGAACCGCAGATCGGTCTCCTGCAGCGGAGAGGAGATCGGCGTGAGCGCCGCGGAATATGAGCTGCTGCTGTATCTGATGCGGAACCAGGGAAAGACGATCACCAGAGAACGTATTGTAGCGCAGGTATGGGATGCGAACGGAAACTTTGTGAATGACAATACGCTGACGGTCACGATGAAGCGGCTGCGCGATAAGCTGCATCAGCCGTCATGCATCCGCACGGTCCGGAGCGTGGGCTACCGGATGGAGGAGACATGAAGGCGGCGCACCGCGCGCGGAATGCGTGTGATATGCGTCTGAGATGTGATCGGATGGGGGAACGGAAGAAAAGCGCGCCGCATCGGGATCGGATGATGTAAATACGGCGGGGATGCATGGAGACGGGAGGGAGGACGGTATGAGCGGATGGGAACAGGGCGGTCTGGCTGCGGCAGGATTTCTGACGGGAATCCTGTTTTTTTCTGCAATTTATTTTTATCAGAGGAGAAAAGAAGTAAGGCGCATTCGGGCGCTGGCCGGTTATCTGGAGGAGGCGCATCTGGGAAATGCGCCCGTCCTTTCCGCCTGCGGGGAGGGGGAGTTTGCGAAGCTGGAGGATGAGATTTATAAGACGGTGACATTTCTCTATCAGACGAGAGAGGATGCGCTGCGGGCAAAGCAGGAGTTTGCGGGGCATCTCTCCGACATTGCGCATCAGATCAAAACACCGATCACCGCGATGTCTCTGGCGCTGCAGCTGACGGAACAGGGGGAGGACAGGCATCATCTGGAGCAGATCAGAAAGCAGCTGCTGCGGCTGACGTATCTGGAGGAGGCGCTTTTGCTGCTGGCCCGGATGGATGCCGGGACCTTTCCGATTCAGAAGAAAGAGACGGATGTTTTTACACTGCTTGTGCTCTCCTCCGATCATCTGCAGGAGCTCTCGGCCGAAAACGGCACGATGACCGAGATACCGGAACTGGGGAGCATGTCGGTCACCGTCGACCCCGACTGGACGATGGAGGCGCTGATGAATCTGATGAAAAACTGCATGGAACACGGCGCCGGCAAAACAATCCACTGCTCGTATGAACAGAATCCGCTTTACACGCAGATCATGATCCGGGACGAGGGGGAAGGGTTTGCAAAAGAGGATCTGCCGCATCTGTTTGAACGATTTTACCGGGGCCGCGGCGCGAAGGAGGGAGGGATCGGAATCGGTCTCGCACTGGCAAAGGAGCTGATCGAGCGCCAGAACGGGACGATTCTGGCAAAAAATATGCCGGAGGGCGGAGCCTGTTTTGAAATCCGCTTTTACCGTCACTGACCTGTCTTAAAATCTGCTTCCGCTGTCACGGAGCTGTCACTTTCAGATGGTAGTATAAAAGTAACGGCCCGGGCCGCGCCATGCGCAAAACGGCGCGCAAAGCGGATGAACGGCCGGGAGAACATGCAGGAAGGAGACGCGGAATGGAATTGTTAAAATGCGAGGGAGTCCGCAAAGTATACGGCAAAGGAGACAGTCAGACGGAGGCGTTAAGAGGGATTGACCTGACCGTCTGCCGGGGAGAATTTGTGGCAATTGTCGGTACGTCGGGCTCGGGGAAATCGACGCTTCTGCACATCTTAGGCGGTGTGGAACGGCCGACGGACGGGAAGGTCATCATCGACGGCACGGATCTTTCCGGATTAAATCAGACGCAGGCGGCGATTTTCCGTCGCAGGAAGGTGGGGCTGATCTATCAGTTTTACAACCTGATCCCCACGCTTACCGTGGAGAAAAATATACAGATGCCGCTCACGCTGGATAAGAAAAAACCGAATCAGGAATATTTCGATCAGGTGGTGAGATCGCTCGGCATGGAGGAGAAGCTGTCGGCGCTGCCGAATCAGCTCTCCGGCGGGCAGCAGCAGCGGGTTGCGATCGCGCGGTCACTCATCTACCGCCCGGCGCTGCTTCTGGCGGACGAGCCGACCGGAAACCTGGATCAGAAAAATACCAGGGAGATCATCGATCTGTTAAAGCTTTCAAACCGCAGCCTTGGTCAGACGATTCTTCTGATCACACATGACGAAAATGTGGCGCTTCAGGCGGACCGTGTGATCACCTTAGAGGACGGCCGTATCATTGGCGATGAAAGAAGGGAGGTGAAGACGCTGTCGGCTCATGCATGACGGCGGATCGTATGTGGAGAGAATATGTGTCCGGTTATCTGAAACACAACCGTGCGTCAGGTGTTTCCGTGAGGATTGCGGCTTTTATTTCGGCGCTGCTCTTATCCCTTTTGTGCGGGATGTTTTATAATTTGTGGAACTATGAGATTGAGGCAGTGAAGCTTAGGGAGGGCGGATGGCACAGCCGGATCACTGCGCAGGCGGATGAGGCGGCGGTCGAACGGCTGAAACGTATGCCCGGCATTGCGGAGGTGACGGTACAGGAAGCGGGAGAGGATGCGGTGAGCAGTCGTGAGACAGGCATCTCACAGAAGGTGATTGATATTACGTTTGACGATAAACGCCGCGTGTTTTCGGATACCCCGGGCATCGTCACGGAAGCCGGAATCGTGCCGATGCAGATCACGTATCACTATGAACTGCTGGCGCTGTACCTGGTTCGGGATTCGTCGGATCCGGCGCCCCGGCTGTTGTTTCCACTGTTTCTTTTTGTCACGGGACTGGCATCGTTTTCCCTGATCGTGATCATACACAATGCCTTTGCGGTGTTTGCGAACGCGCGGATCCATCAGTTCGGCATCTTTTCGAGCATCGGGGCAACGCCGCGGCAGATCCGCACCTGTCTGCTGCAGGAAGCGGCCGCCCTGTGCGCCGTGCCGGTGTTCCTTGGAAATCTGCTCGGTTCTTTTGCTGCGGCAGGGGTCATACAGATGTCGAATCAGCTGGTGGAGCCGGGAACCGCCGGGCGGCATGAGGCCGTGTTTCGGTATCATCCGCTGGTGTTTGCGCTGACGCTGTCTGTCACCGTGTTTACGATATGGGTCTCTGCTCTGCTGCCTGCCGCGGCATTAAGCCGGCTGACGCCGCTGGAGGCGATCCGCGGCACCGGGGAGCTGCAGTTAAAACGCCGTAAAAATTCCCGGATTCTGGAGTTTCTTTTTGGCGTGGAGGGCGAGCTGGCAGGGAATGCGGTCAAAGCGCAGAAAAAGGCGCTTCGGACATCGTCGCTGTCCCTGATTTTTTCCTTCCTGGCATTTACAATCATGCAGTGTTTTTTTGCGACCTCCGATATCAGTACAAGGGAGACCTATTTTGAGCAGTATCAGGGCGTATGGGATCTGATGGTAACCGTAAAAGACGCCGAGATTGCCTCATTCGCGGAGACGGAGTCAGTGAGGGGACTTTGCGGGGTAGAAAGTGCGATCGTGTATCAGAGAACCGCTGCAAAACGGATGATCACAGAGGAGGAGATGAGTGAGGAATTTGTAAAAAACGGAGGCTTTTCCCATGCCGCGCCGGAATATGTGACGCGGGCAGAGGACGGATGGCTGGTAAACGCACCTGTCGTGATTCTCGATGATGACAGCTTCCTTGCCTATTGTGAGCAGGCCGGGATCGCACCGGGAACCGGCGGCGCAGTCATTTACAATCAGATCCGGGATGTGACGAATCCGGACTTTCGGCACCCGCAGTATATGCCTTATCTGAATGCAGATTCCGCCGGTGAAACCACGGAAATCATGCTGTCCCAAAACGGCGGGGAGGGACAGACCGGGGAAACGGCGCAGGCCGCAGAGATTCCCGTTCTGGGATATACGACGGAGGTTCCGCCGCTGCGGGAGGAGTATGCGACGCTGGATCACTATGAGCTGGTGCATTTCGTTCCGGCGTCCCTGTGGCGTCAGACCGGGGGAGCGGCCGGGACGCCGGAGCGGGAGGTACGTATCTGTATTCTCGTGGAAACAGATCCGGCGGCACAGTCCGTGACAGCCGGGCAGGAGGAAGTGACAGGTCAGAGGGATGCGTCGGGGGTGAAGTCCGAATCGGCGGCGCAGTCCGTCAAATCCCGTCCGCAGGAAGATCCGGCGGCGCAGTCCGTGACAGCCGGGCTGCAGGAAGAGCTGCGGCAGCTGCTTGCCCGCTATGATGCGGTGGAGATCGAGGACCGCGTCGCGGAGTATGAGATCAACGGAAAGATGATATGGGGAATGAAAGCGGTGACCGGGTTTTTTTGCGTGCTGCTGGCGGTGATCGGGATCGGAAATGTGTTTTCCAATACGCTCGGGTTTGTGCGTCAGAGAAAGCGCGAGGTCGTCCGGTATCTGTCCGTGGGCCTGACGCCGAAGGGAATTCGGAAGATGTTCTGCATCGAGGCGCTGATCGTTGCAGGCCGCCCGGTTCTTATCACCCTGCCTGTGGCCGTCCTGGCGGTGTATGGGATGCTGAGGTTAAGTTATCTTGACGCGGAGGAGTTTTTCGCGGAGGCGCCGCTTCGCCCGATCGCCGTTTTTCTGCTGTTCATTGCTGCGGCTGTAGTGCTTGCGTATTATCTTGGATGGAGGAAGATTCGCTCAATCAGCCTGGCGGATGTACTGAAAGACGATACGATGATGTGAGGGGGAGGAGAGAGACACAGGGACAACGATATCATATCGCTTTTCTGGGGAAACAGAAAAAACTTGCACAGGAACAGCCTGCTATTGCACCTCGATAAATGCCGGTTGGAATGGTACCTGCAACCCTCGTCCTATATGAAAACGATAAGCGCCCCGTTGAGGATGATACGAGTCTGTTCGGCGCAGCTGCCTTTTACAATAACACCGCCGTCACGGCAGCTGCCTTTTACAATAACACCGCCGTCACGGCAGCTGCCTTTTACAACAACATCGCCGTCACGGCAGCTGCCTTTTTGCCGCCGATGTGTGATTTGGATTACTATAGCATTGTACCGAAATTCGGGAGAAAGGCTGCCTGTGGGCAGCTAAAACAGGATATCGCAAATATTCTCGGTACACGGAGTAAGCCAGGCACATTATTCAACACCATATACTATAAAATAAAGTACTTATTCCCTCGTAACCTGCTCCGTTCTACCCCGGCAGACTGTCCCGCAGGCACAGCACCCCCCATCCCAGCGCCTGATTGGGATAGTCGGAGAGCACGGGCAGCGGTTTTGCACCGCGGATCAGGAAGGCTTTTAATTTTTCGCCGTACAGGTACGGATCATTTCCGTTTATGATACCCCATTCCATCAGCAGTGCGGCGCTGCCGGATACAAAGGGGGTGGCCATGGAGGTGCCGGAGCGGGACGTATAGCCGCCGCCTGGCGCGCAGGAGGTGATTTCCACGCCGGGAGCGGCCAGATCCGGTTTGATCTGAAGCGTTTCCCGGGTATAGCCCCTGCCGGAAAAGGAGGCCAGCTGGTTAAAACGCGCGTCGTAGGCGGAGACCGTGACAGCCTTTGCGGCGGTGGAGGGGATGGTGAGTGTTGTGAATTCGACGGGGTAGAGAAAGCCGGTTCCCTCGTTTAAGACACCGCCGGCGGGGAGCCACATGTCATAATTGCCGCGGACGATACGCTGCGGCACAAGCCGGATTTCCCAGATACCGCTGTCGATATAATCGCCTGTGGGGATAAAGTCAAAATAGATCTCCTGATAGGGGCTGTAGGGACTCGGCTCCCCGTAGTAGAGTAAAAGCTCGGTTGCGCCGAGGGTAAACCGCTGTGTACCCAGAACCTTCTGAATCGGACCGGCGACGGTTCCGTTCGGATGTACGATGGATACCGAGATCTCGTCCGTATAGGATTTCCAGATCTGTAAATTGAGCGCGGATTCGTATTCACTGACAGCGAGTTCCACGGTTTCCGCGCGTCCGGGTGTTACGATTCCGGAGGTGTGGCCGGCAGCCGCGCCTTCGTTTCCGCTTCCGATTAAGATGGAACTTCGCCAGTAGTTTGCCATATCGTTCAGATAGGTTTCGATCAGGGAGGTTCCGGAGTGGCTGCCGTAGCTGTTGCCGAAGCTCAGATTCAGAGCGACCGGCCTGCCGTAGTCCACGGCTTTTTTCAGGCAGTAGTCCACGGCCTGCATCAGTTCGGTGGTCCGCGGGAATCCGTCTGTCTGCGGTGTTCCCAGTTTTACGACGATAAGATCGCTGCGGAAAGCCACGCCGCGGTAGCGGCCGTCCGAGGCGCTGCCGTTTCCGGCGGCAATTCCCGCGACATGTGTGCCGTGGCCGGAGACATCGCGGCTCGGGCAGATCATAGCGCGCTGTCGTTCGGAGGGCTGGTCTAACGCGAGATTGATGAGTTCCTGCGGAAATTCGGTGCCCAGGTAGTAGCCCCGGGGAGGAGGCAGCATCCCGTCGTCGGAAGGCGCGGATGCGGTCAGGGGAGCTGCCTGGCTGTCGGAACGCACAGAGGCAGCCAGGGGAGCCGCCGCATTGTCGGACATCGCGGGTGCGGTCAGGGGAGCTGCCTGGCCGTCGGAACGCACAGAGGCAGCCAGGGGAGCCGCCGCGTCGTCGGAAGGCGCGGATGCGGTCAGGGGAGCGGTCTGGCTGTCGGAAGCGGCAGGAGCGCCGACAGGGGGCGGAGGGACCGGGCGCGGGTCCGGAACCGTACCGCCCGGGATGGTCTGATCCCAAAGGCTGAGGATGCGCGTCGTGCCGTCCGGGTTTCGGAAGTCGGGATGCGTGTAGTCGATGCCGGAATCGATGACAGCGATGATGACGCCGTTTCCGGTCAGATTTGTCTGTCCGGACGTTACGCGTGTCTGCGGTCCGGCAGCGGGAGAGGAGCCGGTCTGAAGCGGTGTGATGCAGGACGCCCGTCTGCCGTTGTCGACGGCGAAGGATAAGCGTTTGGGCTTTTCCATGTATTCGATTTCCGGGAGCGACGCCACATCTGTGACAACAGATGCAGGAAGCGTTAAGATGGCATATTCGTTGCTTAAGTTGGTAAAACGCAGCTCCTCGTACCGGTCCGGAAAATTTTCTCTGAGTAATGCTTTTAATTCCTCTGTGGTTCCGCCGTATTTGACGATCACCTCCCAGGTGCGCTCCGCGCGGTCATAACCGACATCAAGCTCCAGGGATTTTTCGAGCTCCCGCTCGGTGGCGTCAAGGGCCAGATTTAAGAGGTTCTCCATTTTTTCATTGTTCATGGATGGTATCCGATCTTTCTTTTTCTATTAAATATATGAAAGAGGAGGGCGATTGCAATTGCCGCGGGCTGAACTTTCGCTTTTTTGTCAGAAAGGAATATTCTCTGCGGGACATCTGCCGGACTTCCGGATAATGGAGTCGGTAAAGAAAAGGCGCGCCGCGGCAATTGCCGCAGCGCGCCTTTTCTTTACCGAAACCCGTCCTCACCCGCATGGATCAGCCGGTACTCCCCGGGCGGCATCCCGGTTTTCTGCTTGAACCGGCGGATAAAGGAGGAGGTGTCGAGATAGCCGACCTGACTGGCGATGTCGTTTAGCGGCAGACGCGTGGTCACGAGCAGCTCCTTCGCCCGCTCGATGCGCTTTCCGGAGAGATACTCGATAAATGTAGTCTGCATGACGGATTTAAACGTCTTGCGCATCGTTGACTCGGATACGCCGAAGGCTTCCACGAGGCTGTTCATCGAAAAGTTATAATCCGTATAGTTTTCTTCGATAAAATCTTCCAGCTGACGGCGAAAGCGGCTGTTTACGACATTGTCCTGCCCGCCGCTGTGGAAGGAGAGCACGAGGTCCGTGTTCTGATGAAGCACCTCCGTGATCTGCTCGAACGACGAGAGGCGCGCGATATTCATGATATTGTGGTAGCCGATCGTCTTCCGGTAGGGAATGGTCTGGGCGACGGTCAGCGAATCCGCGAGAAGGCGCATGAGGTCATAGCACACATACTTTGCCACATAGACCGGGATATTATTGTGCTGCAGGCGCTCCATGATCTTGTCGAGGATCATATGAATTTTTTCGTCATCCTTTATTTTTAAGGCAGCGGCAAAACAGGAGATCAGCTCCTCCGGATACCATTCGTGGGAATAATTTGCCAGGCTGATCTGGGAAAACCAGATAATCTTTCCGTTTCCGCAGACGATGCGGTAGTCGAGCGCGCCGAGCGCCTCCATATATGCCTTGTCCAGGTCACGTACGCCCTCGTAGACGTTGCTGCAGCCGATGTTTAACTCAAACCCGAAGGATTCGATCAGCGATTTGTGGAAGGAGAGGAGATGTTCCTCGAGCGTTTCCGAAGAATCCGTACACCCGGTATAAATGATTTTTTCGTTCATCTGATCCACAAACCCGTACAGGCTGATCTTTTGGGGAACGGCCCCGTCGCTGGCTTTCAGAATACCCGAGAGAATGTGCGAGCAGTTGCTGATCCTGTCGTGGTTTAAGGTGGCGATGGAGAGCGCCAGTACAAAAAAATGCTGTGACGGGAAACAGATGCCGGCGGAGCGCGCCGCTTCATTGAATGCTTCGAGTGTCGTATATTCGCCCTTGATCAGGTTTGTCAGAAGCTGCTTTTGGTAAGCGGGAAGCGAGGTGCTTAAATTCTGATCAAGCATCGTCTTTTCCTGCCGGATCGAGATCAGCGTATGTTTGACACGGTCAAGCTCATTGATATCCTGCTCATCCGCCGGGGGCTGCGCGTATGCTAAGACCTCCCGGATGGGTTTGTAGTTATTGTGCCACAACACCGCGATCAGCAGGCAGCCGATAAAAGAGAGCGCAAGCAGCAGGGCAACCCAGACCAGACTGATGCGCTGCGCAGCCTGTCTGGACCCGGTGAGGCTGCTCGTCATGGCGATCTGCAGGGGCGAGTTTGCATCCTCATAGAGAAGAAAAAATCCGTCGTCATCTTCATATGTCGTTATAATGCCGGGCGTATCGCTTTCGTGCTGCGCGAGAAACTCCGTGACCGGGGCAAAAACGGCACTGTTTCCGGCATAGACCGGCTGGCGGCCGTAGCAGATGTAAAAGGCGCCCGAGGGGTCCGTCAGAAGATCCTGCTCAAACCCTGCAAATACGCCGGCGTCAATCGTAAAGCAGATCGCGCTGAAGTACGAGTGGAAAAAGGGCATGATGACCGTGACGACCGGGCGGTATGAGGCCGGTGTCCTGCAAAGCTGTTCGGGCAGACAGGTGACCTGCTTTAAATCCTTTGTCAGGTTCTGAAAATCATCACTGTCAAATGCGTCAAACTGACAGATCTCGTCAAAATACAGGTCAGAGTCCGCGGTTCCGCCGGAAAAATAAATCTTATCCTCAGAAGGTGCGTACATCGCGATCTCTAACAGATAGCTGCTGTTTAACATGCAGTTGTTGATTTCGTTGCAGATCGCAAGCTTTTGGGAGACCGTGACGGTTCTGCCGGCGGAGCGGATGTTTTTGTTGCTTAACAGATAGTAGTGAAGCCGGTGAACCTCGTCGAACACGAGCCGGGTGCTGTAACAGGACTGCCAGAACAGATGCTCGGAGGAACGGATAAAATTTTCCTTCTCGGCTTCCCTTATTTTGGATAAAAATACGATGCTTGTCGTCAGAAGCGGAAGTATAAATACGAGTATCAGAGATAGCAGCAGCTTATGTTTATAGCGCAGTCTGGTATACATTTTTTTTAACATGCCCGGTTACCTCCACACGTCTTTTTCAAAATCATCCGGCCCGGCCCGTGCGGCCGGTATGCAGTTTCCTCACACTTCCCCTGTGAAAATTATACAATAGATCCGCCTGTTTGCAAAATCAATCTGTAAAAATACCGGAAGTGCAAGTCGGAATCGAAACTGCAAATTGACAGCAAAAACGGAGAAATTGACAAAAGTGAACAATCAAAAATGTTTTTGCAAATTGAAATTGTGCAAAATGCATGAAATAATAAGTGCAACAGCAGACGCGGAAGGAAAAACCGCACAGGCAGGAAAAAAGACTGACCCGCAGACAAAACAGGGGAGAAAAAGAGAAGGAGGAATACGACATGCACAAGGGACATCCGATAAAAAAGAAGCGATGGAGAAATCTTGATCTGTATCTGCTTCTGATCCCGGCGATCATCCAGGTCCTGATTTTCCGGTACTGGCCGATCGCGGGAATCCAGATCGCCTTTAAAAATTTTTCCGCGAAGAAAGGGATCTGGGGGAGCAGCTGGGTCGGGCTGAAGCATTTTATGATGTTTTTTCAGTCCTATAATTTCTGGGAGGTGCTCGGAAATACGCTGACCTTAAGTCTGGCGATGCTGCTTTTTTCGTTTCCGATCCCGTTTTTATTCGCACTGTTTTTGAACAGGCTGATGAACGCGAGATTTAAGAAGGTGCTGCAGACCGTCAGCTATGCGCCGTACTTTATCTCAACGGTGGTGCTCGTGGGAATGCTCTATAGCTTCTTTTCCATGGATTCGGGGCTTATAAACCTGATCATCGGAAAGATGGGAGGAGAGAGCGTCAACTTCATGGGGAAGGCGTCCTGCTTTGTCCCGTTATATGTGGGCTCGGCGATCTGGCAGACGATGGGGTACAATGCGGTGATCTACATCGCGGCGCTTACTAATGTGAGCCCGGAGATCTATGAGGCGGCGAGAATCGACGGGGCGACAAAGCTTCAGTCGATCCTGCACATCGATATCCCGGCCCTTCTGCCGACGATGCTGATCCTTTTGATCATGCAGCTCGGACAGATCATGAACATCGGGTATGAGAAGGTATATCTGATGCAGAACGCGTTAAACCTGTCGAGCTCGGAAATCATTTCTACATACGTCTACAAACTGGGACTCCAGCAGGCACGTTATGATTTCTCGACGGCGGTCAATCTGTTCAACACGGTGATCAACTTTATTCTGCTGATCATTGTAAACCGTGTCTCGAAAAAGGCCAGCGGCAGCAGCCTGTGGTAGGAAGGGGAACGCAGCCCGTGACAGAATAGCAGCAGCCCATGACAGAAAGGCCGGCGGCAGCAGCCTGTGGCAGAAAGGCCGGCGGCAGCAGCCTGTGGCAGGGCGGGCGGATGACAATGCGGCAGCGACGGAAGGAGGAACTGATATGAACCGGGTGAAACGATATGATCCGGATAAAGTATTTGATGTGGTCAACACAATTGTAATGGTGATTTTGTTTCTGATTGTTTTATACCCGCTGTTTTTTGTGGCGATCGCCTCGGTCAGCGATCCGAACCTGGTGAATTCCGGGAAGGTGATCCTGTGGCCGAAGGGCTTTAACTTAGACGCCTATCAGCATATACTGACAAACGCGAATATTTTAAACGGCTATAAAAATTCCGTCATCTATACGTTTGTGTGGACCGCGATTGCCGTCTGCGTCACGGTCCCGGCAGGATATGCGCTCTCGCGGAAGGATCTGCCGATGAGAAAGACGGCGACCATGTTTTTCGTCTTTGTCATGTATTTTCAGGGCGGACTGGTACCAACCTATCTGGTGGTGAAACAGTTAAATCTGCTCGATACGATGTGGGCCGTGATCCTGCCGACCTGCGTCTCGGTGTTCAACCTGATCGTCTGCCGGACGTTTTTTGAGGGGACGATGTCGGATGAGCTTCTCGACGCGGCGCGGGTGGACGGGGTGACGAATCTGAAGTATTTCTTTCAGATTGCGCTGCCGCTCTCGAAGGCGATTATTGCAATCATGATTTTATTTTACGCCATACAGCAGTGGAATTCGTATTTTGACGCGATGATCTATCTGAACTCAAAGGATAAATTTCCGCTGCAGGTAGTGTTAAAGGATATTTTAATTCAGGCGCAGATGAACAGCTCCGGCGCGTTCGGGGACGCGGAGAGCGTCGCGGCGATGCAGCGGATCGCCGAGCTGGTGAAGTATTCATCCATTATAGTGGCAAGTCTGCCCATGCTGATTCTCTATCCCTTTGTGCAGAAGTATTTTGTGAAGGGGATCATGATCGGATCGGTGAAGGGCTGAATGCGGGCGGCGATGCAGCCGTCCAGACAGGATACAGGAAGGCGTGCGGACCCGGGGAACGATGATTCCCGTCTGCACAGAGGAAGGGAGGCAGTGTGAAAAAATCAGCCTGACAGCAGATTTTTCACATGACTGTTTGTGCCGGAGCGTCACAAATCAGCCATGATGGCAAACGCAGGTATGCGTTACGCAGATTTGAGATTTGCGCCGTCACCTCGCATTCACGCTCCAGAATGGAGGTATTTTATGAAAAGAAGGAAGATGCTTGCAATGATGCTTGCAGCGGCAATGGCACTGCCTGCGGCAGCCTGCGGCGGGGGCGGTGACGACGGAGGAAACACACCGGATACACCGGCGGCGGATGCCGGAGGCGGCACTGCAGAGAACACCGAAGCGCCCGCTGAGCCGGCCGGGACGGACGGCGGAGAAGAGAGCGGCAGCACCGGCGGGATACAGTTTCCGCTGGCGGAGAAACAGGAGATCAATATCTGCGCACAGGCAAGGACGCTTCACACGACGGATTTTGACGAGATGCCGTTTGTGAAGATGATGGAAGAAAAGACGAATGTACATGTGAACTGGACGATTTACCCGGAGACCAGCTGGGACGAGAAGATCAGCCTGGATTTTGCCAGCGGGAATCTGGCGGACGCCTATATGACCTGCTACGGGCTGGATGCCGGCACGCTCACGGGCTATGTGCAGGATGAGATGATCGTTCCGATCGACGGACTGATAGCGGAATATGCGCCGCACATCATGCAGAAGTTTGAGCAGTATCCCCAGGTAAAAGCGGCGGCGACCTCCCTGGACGGACATATTTATGCGCTGCCGCGCTACGAATATGACGGAAATGATATTCCCTGCTTTATGTACATCAATCAGAAGTGGCTGGACACGCTGAATCTGAACGTGCCGACGACGACGGATGAGCTGACGGAAGTGCTGCAGGCGTTTAAGGATCAGGATCCGAACGGAAACGGGAAGGCGGACGAGATTCCGATGTCCTGCATCGGCGATTTCTCGAAGCAGGATTATTCCTTCTTTAACGCGTTCGGCATGTTTGGCATCGCGCCGGATATGAATGTGCTGGTCGTGGAAGACGGTGAAGTGAAATGTGCCGCGACGACGGAAAACTGGAAGGCGGCCTGCAATTATTTTGCAGATCTCTATGAGAAGGGACTGCTTGACAATGAGAGCTTCACACAGGGCGAGACGCAGCTGACGGCAAAGGGCTCCGCGGATGTGGAGCGGATCGGCGTCCTGTGGGGCTGGAATGCGACGAACTATGTCGGCAGCGCGTATACAGAGGATTACGTGGCGATCCCGTATCCGGCAACGGAAGGATATCAGGCTGCGATGTGAAAAAACCGCGGAATCGACGGCAATAATTTCTGGGTGACCAGCGAGTGTGAGAATCCGGAGCTTGTGATCGCATGGCTTGATTATATGAACAGCAGTGACGAGATGACGATCCAGGCATCCTTCGGTATGATCGCGGACGACGAAAACGAATACAATCTGCATTACAACGATGACGGGGCATTAGAGTACTGGACCGGATCTCCGGAGGGAATGACGTTTGGCGAATACCTGCATAAATGGACCCTGGCGACGACCGCGTACGTGATTCACGACGTGTCCTATATGGCGCAGAACAATATTTTCCTCGGAAATCCGAATAATATGGCAAAATCCGCGGAATGCCGCACATTTGACGCCTACGCAGCGGAGGAGACGCTGCCTTCGATGAAATTTACGGACGAGGAGACGGAGACCTTAACCTCGATCCAGAGCGGGATCAAGGATCAGATTTTACAGATGACGGCGCGCTGGATCGCCGGGGAATCCGATATCGATGCGGACTGGGATTCCTACATCAGCTCGTTAAACGGGATCGGGCTTGAGGAGTATGTATCGATCTGGCAGACGGCATACGACCACTATAAAGACATGCAGTAATCAGACGGAGACAGATCAAACGCGCACGCGGCCGTCCCGAAGCGGATCAACATCCCGGTTCCGCCGGGACGGGGCGGCGCACAGACAGGGGAGAACGATGGGAATCGAAAAACGAGAAATCGGAAAATCAGGAATTGAGGTAAGCGCAATGGGAATCGGATGCTGGGCGATCGGAGGACCGGCATTTGAAAAGGACGGCACCCCGATCGGCTGGGGCGATGTGAACGACGAGGATTCGGCTGCAGGGTTAGAGACAGCGCTTGAGATGGGCATCACCCTGCTCGACACCTCGAATATGTACGGCACCGGTCACAGCGAGAGTCTGATCGGCCAGGTGATAAAGGGAAGAAGAGACAGCGTCGTGCTCTCGACGAAGTTCGGCTGGGTGTTCGACCCGGCGACCAGGACGAAGCTCGGCTGGGATGTGAGTCCCGCCTATATCCGCCGGTCCCTGGAGGGTTCATTAGAGCGGCTCGGGACGGATTATATCGAATTTTGTGTTTTTCATGGAATAACTTGATATAGTTCAAAAAGTGATATAATTTGCAATATAACATGTGGATTAAAATGTTTATTGCAAATTATTTGATTTAATAGGAGTTACGAGGAGTGCGGACTGTAAGCG
>CAJUNX010000016.1:59637-73865 GCA_910587865.1 uncultured Roseburia sp. | reverse complement strand
TTTGAAATTGGTAGGGTAGTTTTGTGCAAATTTCTATATTTGCTCATTTATAGATGACAACTATAAAAATCAAGTGCATTTTCCCTTAAATTTACAAAAAACGCGAAAAAACAATCCTCTTTTTCAGAAATGTTTTTTCGCGTCATTTTTACAGGATCTCACTTCTCCTGCGCGCCTGCTGGCGGACGGTCACGCCGGCATTTTTCAGATATACCGGCACGGACAGCAGATAGCAGGCCGCAAAGACTGCCATGGTCACCAGCACACTGACGAGATTGATCCGCGTCAGATCTTCAAACATGACATTTTCCAGTGCATGCACCGAAAAATACGAGGAGATCCCCATCACGAGAAACGGCAGCAGGCAGGAGACGAAAAGCTCCGCCTTCACCGATCTTTTTAACGTGCGGCAGGAAAATCCCAGCTTTGCGAGCACCTGATACCGCCCCTTTTCCTCGCACGCGTCGTTGTAGAACTTCATAAACATGATACATCCTCCGGCGAGCACGAACACGAGAAACAAAAACAGGCAGATCGTGTAAATCACCCGCGTCCAGGCCAGCTCCGCGCTTTCCGGATCAACGGCGATGCGTCCGATCCAGTTGTCCGGGTACTCCGCCCGCAGAAGGTCAAGCGCATCTTTTGTCTGCGCGAATGCCCCCGTATCGCCGATCCGGTAATTACAGACATACCGTCTGTCGCCATACGGAAGAAGTCTCTCGTAATCCGCCTCACTGACCACATAGACGCTCATTTCTTTCTGCAGATAGCCCAGATACGGCGTGGTCGTCTTCGCGATCTGCCGGTATTCCTGCCCGCAGATCTGAATGCGCATATCGCTCTGGTCCGTGACCAGCGAAAGCATCACAAGATGCGACGCCGCGATGACCTCCCCATCCGCAGGCTCGGGCAGGTCATTCTCCATCCCGGATTCTTTCGCCATGGCGTCAAACTGCGGATAAGAGAGAATCAGATACCAGTTGTAGTGCTCGGACGCCGTGATTTTTGACCCGTCCATGGCCAGCACCTCCGCCTTAGAAGAAGCCGTGATTACATTCTGACCGGTGATCAGCTCCCGCGCGCGGCCGTCTAAGTCATCGCGGTCGCTCATGATCTGAAAGGTGAAGGTATTGTCAAACCGTATCATATTCTGGTAGCGTACCCGCATCGCAAAGCCTGTGGCAAGCGCCGTCACTGCGCAGAGCATCAGCACGCTCACCATCGCGTAGGTGCGGTAATTTTTCTTCATTCGAAAAATCATCTGATTCACCCAGAGACTGCGCTGCCGCCGGTACAGCCAGATCTTGTTCCGCGCGAGATTCTGAAAGATCAGTGGGATCAGTCCGCCAAACAGCAGATACGTACCGGCCACGACCAGAATCACAGCCGCCAGCGCGTTCGCCAGCACCTCCATGCCACCTTTGCGGACCGCCAGGTAATAACCCGTGCCGAGCACGCCGACGCCGAGTATGGCTTTTGCCAGAAGAAGCCACGACCGCTGCCGCACGTACTCGTTTTTGCGGGCGGCGGAAATCATCTCAAGCACGCTGCTTCTGACAATCTCAAGATACCCCTTGACCGCAAAAAACAGATACATGACCAGATAGACCGCTGCTGTGATCAGGACAGGCTTTGCCTCCAGCCCAAACCCGATCGTTACCTGGTACTCTGAGATCACCGCGAAGATCATCTGAAAGAGCGTGCCCGAGAGCACTCCGACGGACAGGCCGAGAAACAGCGCCGCAAGCCCGGTCAGTACGGTCTCGATCATATAGAGCGTCCCGATCCGCCGGTTCGAAAGCCCCATGAAGATATAAACGCCGATCTCCTTTTTGCGCCTCGTCAGGAAGACATTTGTCGCGTACCACAAAAAGAAAAACATGAAGCATCCGAGCACAAACAGGATCACCTGGATAATGATGTCAATATACTCCTTGTTCTGCGTCCCCAAAACAGCAAATGTCTCCGCATAAATGATGTTCTGAAAATTGTAAAAGATCAGAATCGTAAACGCGAGCGATACGATCAGCGACAGGTAACTGCGGATGCTGCTTTTCATGTTCATCCACGCCAGCTCCATCATTTTCATGTAAAGTCACCTCCCATCGAGGTCTGCACATCCACGATGCGGTCGTAAAACTCCTTCCGGCTCTCCCCGCGGCTGATCCGGCACTGAATCAGCCCGTCCTTTAAGATATACACATCCTTCGCGTAAGACGCGGAAAACGGGTCGTGCGTCACCATCAGAATCGTCGCGCGTCCGCCCTCGTTCACCGCCTTTAAGCACTCGAGCAGATCCCGGCTGGATCTGGAATCAAGCGCCCCCGTCGGCTCGTCCGCAAAGATAATCCGCGGGTCCGTGATCAGCGCGCGGCAGGTCGCGCCGCGCTGCTTCTGACCTCCGGAGAGCTGGTACGGATATTTTTTCAGATGCTCTTTTAACCCGAACATCGCGGCAAGCTGTTCGGTCTTCTGCATGCACAGCTTCGCAGACGCCCCGTTTAGCGAGAGCGGCAGCGCAATATTATCCTGCAGCGTCATGGTATCTAACAAATTATAATCCTGAAAGACAAAGCCGATCTTATCCCTGCGCAGCTTTGAGAGCTCCTGGTTGGACACCCGGGAGAGATCCCTGCCGTCGATTGTCACCGTCCCCTGCGTGGGCACGTCGATCGTGGAGAGGATATTTAACAGCGTCGTCTTCCCCGACCCGGACGGCCCCATGACCGCAATAAAATCATGCTCGTAAATCGTCAGGTCAATCCCTTTGAGCACCTTTGTCAGAAAATCCTTTGACCCGTAATGCTTCACCAGGTTTTTTACTTCTGCCACCTTATGTTCTTCCATATCGTTTTCCTTCCTTTCCGCAAGACAGCCGTCTGTTCTGCTCACAAAAAGATTTTACAGAATTCCGCCGGAAAAATCCTTACATCCGCATTACAAAACAGCCCGCAGCCTTACATTTTCTGTAAGACTGCAGGCCGTTTAAAACCGGAAATAATCGTTTTCGCCGAACCGGATCCAGAACCGGGAATAAACGCCGTATTCGCTTTCCACAGAGAGCTCATGCCCCAGCCGGTCCGCGATCTTTTTTGCCATATAAAGTCCCATTCCGGTCGATTTGTATTTTCCGTTGTGATAATTGTTCCCGGTAAACCCTTTCTCGAAAATCCGGCGCTGTTCCTCCGGCCGGATCCCCGCCCCGTTATCCTCCACGAAAACGGAGGTCCGTCCGCTCACCTGCTCTGCCGCAAGCCGGATCACGGGCGCCTCCCCGATGTACTTGACCGCATTTCCCAAAAGCTGATCCAGCAGATAGACGAGCCAGCCCGGATCCGAATAGACAAAAAGATCCGCCTCCACCGAAACCTCGAGGCTAATCTTCTTCTGAATCAGAAAAAACTGGTGATTCCGGATCGACGCCCGCACACACGAAAGCAGGGACACCTTTTCGATCTGAAGGTCAAAAAGCGCGCCCTGAAGCTTACAGCCGAGCAGCATGCCGCCAAGCTGCTGCTTCATCCGCTCAAACTGTTCCCGCATCTGCCCGCGCACCGCGACGTCCCGGATCTCTTCGGTCAGAAGCAGCCCCGCGGAGAGCGGAAGCTTCATCTCGTGGCACCACCTGGCGACATAATCCTGCAGCTCGCAGTTTTCTTCGAACCGTTCCTTTAGCTCTTCGCGCAGCACCGCGACGTCGTGCATGGCGATGTCCTGATTCTCAAAATACCCGATCCTCTCACAGACGGGTTCCTGTTGTCCGAGCAGCTCCTGTTTCTTTTTTCTGAAACGGCGGTAACGCCGGTAATCCGCCGCGGCGAGGACACAAAAAACCACAAGCAGCAGCAGATCCAGATACAGCAGATAACCGGTGCTCTTCTCCTGCATCAGAACGATAAAATAGAGGTTAAACGAGACCGCCACAAACAGGGCCGACAGATACATGCGCAGAGCGTTTTTTTCACCGTTCATTCAAAAAAATACCCCTGTCCTTTCTTCGTGCCGATCAGCTCCCGCCCGCAGGCGGCTTTTAACTTCCCGCGCAGACGGCAGACAAGTGTAGTCAGCGTGCCGTCCGACACGTATTCATCCGTATCCCAAAGCTCCATCATCAGCTCCTCCCTGGAGACCACGTCCGGCCTGTGCTCCGCCAGGCGCCTTAAAATACGCTGCTCTGATTTTGTGAGCGCGACCTCCTCTCCGTCCGAGACGAGCGTGTGCGTCACGCTGTCATAGAACAGCCCGGGGCCCAGAACATGTTTCTCCCTTACCTTATACCGGTAGGTCCGCCGCAGCAGCGCCTCGATCTTTGCGCGCAGAAGCTCCAGCCGGAACGGTTTTTCCACATAATCGTCCCCGCCCTGCGCGATCGCCATGATCTTGTCGCCATCTCCCCCTCTGCTGCTGATATAAAGGAGCGGCACCTCCGAGACGCGCCGGATCTGACTGCACCAGTAAAACCCGTCATAAAACGGCAGATTGATATCCATCAGAACGAGATCCGGCTGCGCCTCCGAAAATTCTTCCAGAATGGCGTCAAACCGCTGCACCCGCACCGTCTCATATCCCCATCTCGCGAGAAACACGCAGATCTCCCCCGCCAGCGCCTCATCGTCCTCCACCAGCATCAGTTTCATCGTTTCGTCCATCCGCTCCACCTCATCCGCTCCGCCCTGTCCCTGCCGCTTTTTTCCTTTTGCTGCTTCTTTTTCCCCAGGAGTTTCTGAAAATACCCTTCAAATACGATATTGATCTCCGCCGAGAGCATCATCAGATACACACAGAAATACAGCCACAGCATCACAAGCGCGATGGCCGTCAGGCTCCCGTACATCGAAAACCCGTTAAAATAATCGACGTACACCGACAGGCCGAAGGAAAACACATACCAGGTCACCCCGCAGATCACCGCCCCGGGCAGCTGGCTCTGAAAGGTCAGGCTGCGGTTCGGCAGCGCGGCAAAGATCACCGCAAAAAATACGATCAGAAGCGCTAACATCCACAGGCCGCGGAAATGAGAGAGAACATCCACGATACTGTCCAGCAGCGGCAGATGCTCCTCCGCCAGAATCCGCAGCGAATTGCCGAAGACCAGCACCAGAAGCGTGGAGATGATCGCCGCGATAAATACCAGCGTGTAGATGACCGCCCAGAAGCGCATCACGAACCAGTTCCTGGTCTCCTCGATCCCGTTGACGGAATTCAGCCCTGCCGCAATATACTGCATCCCTTTCGCCGCCGACCATACGGCCACGGCCGCCGTCACGGAAATCACCCCCATCGACCGGTGATACACCTCGTGGACGATGGACACCAGAAACGGCGAGATATACTGCGGCATCACCTGCTCGATAATCTTTAAGATCATCGATTCCGTTATGGACGTGTACTGCAGCAGTGAGGAAAAGACCATCAGAAACGGAATGATGGAGAGCAGGATAAAAAATGCCGACTGGGCCGAATAGGCGTTGATTTTATCCTGTCTGCACTTTTTGGTAAACGCTTTGATATCCGCAATCACTCTCCAGATCATCCCATACCTCATTTTATATTTTCCGAACCGCCCGCGGACCAATCCGCCCTCACTCTTACGGGCTATTATCTGATATCTTCTATCTTAATCTCATTATAAAAATATTGCAAGATCTCTTCGTAATTCATCCCCGCTTTTGCCATGCCGTTCGCGCCGTTCTGACTCATGCCGAGCCCGTGCCCGTAGCCGCCGCCCCGCAGTGTGACCGAGCCGTCCGGCTGCACCTGTATGGCGCAGAACGCGCTTGGCAAAAGCGTCACGTCCGATGCCTCCGAGCCGTCCGCATAGACGATCTTTTCCGCCCCGCAGCCTAAGATGCGCCGGATATTATACTCGGACCGCACGGTCACGCTTCCGTTGTCATACGAGAGCGAAAGCGCAAGCACACAGCCCGCGCTGCTGCGCTCCGTCACCGTGATGCCGCAAAGCGTTCCCAGCCCGCTCACCGCATCTGCATCCACGGCGGAAAGCTCTGTCCCGTCCGCAGCATAAAAGGTGATATTGCGCGGCGTCACACCGTGACGCTGCAGCAGAATCTGTGCGATCTCCTCCGTTTTTCCGCGGTAATCCGCCGGTGCGAACCAGCGGTAAAATTTGATTTCGCTGTCATATCCGTCCGTCGTCCCCGTGATGTATGCGACAAATGTCTCCTCGTCCGAGAGATCCCCCTCACAGGGCGTCTCATTCAGACACACGGATTTCAGGTAGCCGTAGGCCGAGGGATCCTCCACATTCCAGATCGCCGCCGTATCGGTGTACCCCATGGAGGTGGAAAAATAGTATGCCTCCGCCGGCTCGCCTTCGTAAGTGAGGATCTGTCCCGCTGTCTCCCATACTGCCGTCTGTGATTCCGGCGTCGGTGCGATCCGGTTGTAGACCTGATACGAGGTGCTGTCGTTGATGTGCGCGCCGTACGCCGCCAGATCCGCCCGAAGCAGCTGGATACAGGCATAGCTTCTCGCACAGACCGCCTGCGCTTTCTGCGCCTCCGGCGCATAGCTCGACGGCATCTCGCTCGGCACCACGGCACACAGATAGGTTTCAAGCGGAAGCTCATTGACGATCGTATATCCCTCCGCACAGCTGCGCACCTCCATGCTGCCGGCGTAGCGGTTTGACACCGCTGTCCCGTTTTCATCACAGATGCAGATGCCCGCTGCATCCGACTCCGGTGTAACGGTAAGCGTCAGCTGCGGATTCGCGGCCAGATAATCGCCCGCAGAGATCACGGCGCCCGCAGGGACGCTTATGACCTGCTCCCCGCAGGATAACACCGACGGCCCGTCGCAGATCAGAGAGACCGATGCCCTGAAATTCGTCCCGTCTTCCGCGAGCAGCAGCACACGGATATCCTCGATACTTGCCGGGCTCCGGATCAGAATGGCGCAGACCTCATCCCCTCCGGTGACATATTCCACTTTCATATTTCCGAGAACCACGTCTGTAATCGATTTTTCCGCCACTTCCCCGTAGGTCTGATAAACCGGTATCTTCCCGGTGTGCCCCACCTTTCCGTACCCCTCGATCTCGATCGTCTCACCATCATATGACAAAAGCTCTCCGCCGATGACATCCTGCTTGACGCGGAGCGAAACGAGATCCCCGTCCGCAAAGACAAGATCACACACCCCGGGCGGCACGGTCTCCTCCACGGCGCCGGTCTGTTTCCGGTAAGCGGCCCCGCCATAGAGGAACGAAAGCTCTTTTCCCTCACAGCTTTGCAGATAGGCATTGCTTAACGTCCGCTCCCCCTCCGCCAGCCCGGTCACGCCGATACAGCGGTTTTCACAGCAGTACAGCTCATACGCCCTCCAGAGAGAAAACCGGTCCTCCGGAAACACAGTCGCATACTCGCCGAGATCCGTGACCAAAATCGTCTGCTCCTTCGCATCGATAAAATCCATCACAAGAACTGTCTTTTTCTCAACGCTGCGCTCCATATCGAGAAGATCCAGAATCTGCTCATAAATCTGAAACCACTCTTCCCTGGTCACCGCATGACGCTTTGACATCGCGGGGAGTGTTATGTAATCAGTGACATCCAGGTGCCCGAGAAGCTGCCCCAGGCTCTCCCCGGTCAGATACTCTTTTTTCGAATCCGCAAAAAAAGCCTCCCAGTCCGCTTCCTCATAAACGCCAAAGGAAAGGCCAGCCGTCACTTCCTCTATGCCGACACGGTTGCCCGAACGGGTATCGTCCGATAACGGTCCGATGTTTCCCGCGGCAAACATCACTGCCAGCACCAGCAGCACCGCTGCCGTCAGCCATATCTTTTTCTGAACCGTCAAACGGTCTGTCTGTTTTCGTCTCATCCCACATCCCAATTCCGAAAAATGTCTGTTTTTGTCAATATTAACAGAAGCTGCTTCATAAATGAAGCAGCTTCGCTCTTTGGTACTCCGTTCCGTCTTTTGTACGTCCAACATCTTTCGTAGTGTCTGAATGTCTTTTGTATTCTGCCGGTTTGTCCTTCGTACCTTTACATATCTTTCGCCGGCCCAAAATGCCGTTTCCTGCGTTTTTGACTCCTAGCCGAAGCCAGGTGGGTAACCGCACGTCGGTTTCTGCCTTCCACTGCTCGCGTGCCTTACGGCACTGATGGCCTGACATCCGCCTTCGAATATAAGAATCCCATAAAAGTAAATGTAGGTTCAAAAATGCAGGGTGTCGTACATCCCAGGCTGTCCTGTTGCTCTTATTATACTTTACTATGCCCGTTTTATCAACAAGAAATTAGTGTAAGATCCTGGTTTTTATGGTAAAAGTTCAGCCATGGTTCGCAAAATGGGCGAATCATGCTCGCATGAATGAGCACACTCTGCGAACCATGAGCGGAGCGCCTGTATATGAGCAAGGTTAGCTGCGAAGCAGCGGGAAAGCGCCATAGGCGCCCTTGCGAATGGCGCGGGCTGAACCTTTTTCATAATACTCTAGGAAAGCTCGTCAACCAATTTCTGAACTGCCTCAAGCGCCTCGTCCGGAAGCTTGTCATAGCCGTCCTTCTTGGTCGCAAAGCCTTCCACAGCCTTCACACGGTCAGCCATGGCTTTCTTTAACGCGTCAAGGTATGCCGCATCCGTAAGATCCGGTGTGAAATCTCCGGTCTTTCCGGACCAGTCGTTCATGATCTCGATATCCTCGAACGGACCCCACTTCTCAAATTTTGCCCTGCCCTCGACAATGGTCTCAAGAATACCGAGCGTGTCAGCCGGTTTTACCTTGTGGCCCATGAAGTCTCCGGTGTTGACGATGTAGCAGTCCACGTTCTTCTCTTCCACTAACTTCTTGAACTTGTCATAGTCATGAACCAGCGGATAGGTACGGAACGGGTTCGCGTACGGCACGATTCTTAATGCGTTTAAGTCGGTGCCTGCCGCCACACGCTCTGCGGTGGAGGTCTTTGTCGCAAGCGTCGCGCCCATCACGGATGCAAGCGCTGCGCCCTTTAACTTTAATATCGGCGGAATCGTCGGATCCTTCATGATCCAGAAGATCGCATTCACCGGAGCCTCCAGCTTATCCACACGGTTCGGGGACCACAGCTTGGACTTGATCGCACGGCCGTTGCCGTTGCGGATATCCTCGGTCACAAGCTGAATCTTACCGTTGTCGTCAATCGTCGCAGAGCAGTTCTGCGCGGTTAACAGATATTCATTGTCCGGGCAGCCTGCCGGGTAATCCGCCGTCTTGTCAAAATAGGTCGGCTCTAACGCAACGGATGCGCAGGTGTCGGTGTTGATGATAAATGCATCGTCATGAAGCACTTTGATCGACGGATATTTGCCGCCGTGCTTTGCATGGGTCAGCGTGGACTTTCCGGAGCCTGACAGTCCGTACACGGATGCCACGAACTTCGAGCCGTCCTCTAAGGTGTATTCTTTCTGTCCGCCGTGGCAGGAAGCGTAACCGTTGCGGTTCGCAAGCGCCCATGCCATGGTCAGCGTGCCCTTCTTGTGCTCGCCGAAATATCTCATACCAAGGATCGCCGCACAGTTCTGGTTTGTATCAAAATAGCACAGAGTCAGCGGATCGCTTAAGCAGCTGTAATCCACATCCGGCGCATCATGCGGCGCCCACTGCGGATCTGAGAAGATATAGATATCCGGCTCTTTTCCATCGCCGATCGGCTTGGAATTGCGGTACATCTTCACATATTCGTCTGACATATACTGGAAGTTTAACATCCAGTTGTAAAGAATGTTCTCCTCCCCTTCCGGAATCAGCAGGTGAGCCTTCGCCATAAACTCCGGATCCAGACCGATGAAGCACTCTGCGTGATACAGGGTCTTCCATCTCGTCTCATAAACAGCGTCCATCACGACTTTATCAAGCTTGGTATCATCCACGCCCGGCTCGCCCTTGATCCGGCGTGCAGCTGCATAACGTCCCGTTACGGCTCCGTCGTTGAACAGAAGAACCTTCGCGTCCTTCTCAAGTCCGAAGGTCTCGCCGTCCTTCACCGGCATGTCCGTCACGATCGTACCCGGAGAATTCTTCGCAAGCTCATACGCTTCCTTTAACGTATTCACCTTTACGACATTATTCCCGTAAAACGCAGCTTCGATGATGGAACGGGTCTTGGAAAAACCTACCTTTCCCGCGCCGATCTCATTAATTGGATAATACGCTTTTGTTGACATTAAAACTTCCTCCTTAACTTAGAATCAATAGCAGCAAATCCAAACTTTCGCCCGCGCAAAACTTTGTCATGCAAAACTCCGTCATGCAAAACTTTGCTATATAAATAATACACTATGTTATTTTTTTGTCAATCGGTTTCCGTCAAAAAAGTCATCTTTTTCCTTTTTCCAGGTCCGCCGCGGTGAATGCGCCCGGCAGCAGCTCTCTCAGCGAAAACTCCTTACAATCGTCTCTGTCTTTTACCAGAAAAATGCGGAATGCGTCCGGATCGCAGAACTCCGCCATCACCTGGCGGCACACTCCGCAGGGATACAGATAATCGTCCGCGTCCCCCGCGATCGCGATCGCCGCAAACTCCCGCTCACCCTCCGAGACCGCCTTAAAGATCGCCGTCCGTTCCGCGCAGTTCGTCGGCCCGTACGCCGCATTCTCGATGTTGCATCCCCGGTAAATCTTACCGCATTCTGCGAGCAGCGCCGCGCCGACGCGGAATCCCGAATACGGCGAGTAGGAAAACTCCTTCGCCGCAACGGCCTCTGCCGCAAGCGCTCTGATCTGATCCTCCGTCATATCGTTGCCCCCTTTTGTCATTTTCGCAAAAACTGCTCCTTTGCCTTCTTCATCTCGGACTGAAACCACACAAACGCCGCGAGAAACACGAGCATCCCCGCAACGCCCACCGCGCGGGGCAGCATGATCAGCTCGCCCACAAGCCCGACCGCACCGATCACAGCCGTCAGGATGCCAAACGCCGCTTCCTTTTTATAAATAAAATCGATAAATCCCTTTTTGTCCGTACATCTGCCGTGATCTTCCTTCGCAAGGATCGAGGTGCTGATCTCCCCGCTGTTTTTCATCTGCACTGCGGCCGAGATCATATAAGCGCCGATCCCGATAATCACCGCGTCGAATACCATCATTACATTCATTCTGGCGTACCCGCTTTCCTGCTTTCATGCTAACCGTCATTTTGATTTGTTTTCACGGGAAAACCCGCAGTTTTTGGATCCGCCGTTTATGCGATACCGAGAAACCGCTTCACCACTGCCGGCATCTCCTCTGCCTCACAGACGGTATCGTGGCGCACCGGCGCACCGCGCAGCTCCTGCACAGCCTGCGGGATCCCGACATTCGCCGCCGCGGAAAGCTCGTCGCACAGCTCAAAATCCGTCTTTCCCTCATGGCTGCCGCCGATCGCATCTGTCACGCTTCTGGCAAATTTAAACGGGCTTGCGGTGGAGACTATCACGGTCTTTGTATCCGCGTCCCCGGTATCCTCCCGGTATTTTTTGTACACGCAGGCGGCCACAGCCGTGTGCGGGTCGATCACATATCCGGTCTTCTCATACAGCGCACGGATCGTCCCCGCCGTCTCCGCCTCACCGGCATAATTTCCGTAAAAATCGTCAAGCTGCTCCTTCATCTCCGGAGTGATCTCATAGCGCCCCTCCGCTGCCAGCCTTTTCATCATCGCCGCGTTTTCCGCCGCGTCATTTCCCGTGATGCGGTAGATCAGCCGCTCTAAATTGCTGGAGATCAGAATGTCCATGGACGGCGAGCTGGTCAGCATAAACGGGCGGTTTTTGTCATAGGCGCCCGTCGCGAAGAAATCATAGAGCACCTTGTTCTCGTTGGACGCGCAGATCAGCGTTTTGATCGGCAGCCCCATATTTTTAGCGTAAAAGGCTGCCAGAATATTGCCGAAATTGCCGGTCGGAACCACGACGTTGATCTTCTCGTCCTTTCTGATCACGCCGTTTGCATACAGCTTCGCGTACGCATAGACATAGTAGACAATCTGCGGCACAAGACGGCCGATATTGATCGAATTCGCGGAGGAAAACTGATAGCCCGCAGTGTCCAGTTCCCCGGCCAGCGCGGCATCGGTAAACATCTGCTTCACCCCGGTCTGCGCCTGGTCAAAATTGCCGCGGATTGCAACTACATGTGTATTTTCTCCTTTCTGGGTCACCATCTGCTTCTCCTGAATCGGACTCACCCCGTCTTTGGGGTAAAAGACGATAATCTTTGTTCCCGGCACGTCCGCAAACCCCGCCAGCGCGGCCTTTCCGGTGTCCCCTGAGGTCGCGGTTAAAATCACGATCTCATTTTTTACCTGGTTTTTCTTTGCCGCGGCAGTCATCAGGTACGGCAGGATCGAAAGCGCCATATCCTTAAACGCGATCGTGGAACCGTGAAACAGCTCCAGATAGTATGCGCCGTCCGCCGATGTGAGCGGTGCGATCTCCTCCGTGTCGAATTTGCCGTCATAGGCGGAATCGATGCAGTGCTTTAATTCCTCCTCCGTAAAATCCGTCAGAAACTGCCGCATCACCTCGTAAGCCGTCTCCTGATAACTCATCTCTGCAAGCTCTTCCATCGAAACCGCAAGCTTCGGAATCTCTGTCGGGACATACAGTCCCCCGTCGTTCGCTAATCCCCGCAAAATCGCCTGTGACGCGCTCACACGCTCCGAGGCGTCTCTTGTGCCTGTATACCATAGTTCCATTTTTATCATCCACCTTTCTGCCTGTTATACTTAGAAATCAAGTTCAGAATAATCGATACCAAAGCTCTGCAGTTTCACTTTTGCAACTCTGATCTGATATTCGAGTTCTCTGTTCTCGCCCGTCTCACATGCCTTGATGCGCATCAGATCAACGTATCGGTTGATCGCCACTTCTCTCTGTTCTTCTAACGTCATTGCGTTCACCCTCCTTTTTCTTTTCCCATATTGCTGTCTTTCCTAATTATAACGGACAGATCTTTTCATGTAAAGTGTCTGTGTCTCTCATATTTGCCCGGGACTTGCCTTTTTCCTTTCTCTCTGTTATGCTTAACCCATCACGGCAGTGCATCTTCACCAGACGCACTGCCAGAGAAAATCGGGAGGTCCTATGCCGCAGGGAGTATCCGCCGCAAAACAGAAAAACGGAACCGTGTATTACCGCGCCGGGATCACATATCACGGCAAACACATAAGCCTCGGCAGCTTTTCCGACGAGGATACGGCAGCGCGCGCCTATAAAGAGGCATCCGCGCTTCTCTCCGACCCGTCCGCGGATCTCATGCAGATCCAGGAAGGCGGGTATGCGCTGTCGTTTGAAAAAACGGTGATCCTGATCAATTTCCGTGACAACCAGATTTATTTTAAAACGCCGATTTATTTAAGGAAGGGATATTTCAGCTATTTTCTCTCGCCTTCCGAGGAGCTGAAGTTTGACATTGACGATCTGTTTTATTATTCCGGCCGCAAGATCCAGAAGCGTCTGGGACATCTGTTTGTGAGCGACTACGGCATGCAGTATTCCATCCCCGCGCGCTACGGAATCCGCCCCTACGCGGTGGCCGGGCGCGATTACCGGTTCGCCAACGGGGATCCGCTGGATTACAGATATTCCAATATTATCGTAATCAATCCGTATCACGGCGTACAGCAGATCCAGAAGGCGGGAAAGACCTGTTACTCCGCCGGGATCCACATCAACGGCGTCTGGCAGCTCGGCGTCTACCCGTCCGTCGAGGAGGCTGCCGCGGCTTACAACAAGGCCGCCGATCTCGCGCGCACGGCAGGCGTCCGAAAGCAGTTCCCGGCGAATTATATCGTGAACTTATCGCCGAAGGAATACGCGGAGCTTTACACAAAGACAGCCTTGTCGGAGAAATACCTGGCGTATCTTGAGCGTGCGGCGTTTTCTTAGGATATGCAAAGCCACTATCCTCCGGATGAAAAAAGGTCGGATCGGAGCGTTTTTTCACCCGCTCCGGTCCGGCCTTTCGTCTAACCATATTCCGCCCGCTCTTTTATTTACTCTGTCCGCTGGTACCGCTCCCCGGCCTGCGCTGCTTTCCGTATGGCTTCGCTCCTCCATCCGTTTTCCGCTGTTCCTCCCCGCGCTGCTTTCCGTATGGCTTCGCTCCTCCATCCGTTTTCCGCTGTTCCTCCCCGCGCTGCTTTCCGTATGGCTTCGCTCCTTCACCCGTTTTCCACTGTTCCTCCCTGCGCTGCTTTCCGTATGGCTTCGCTCCTCCATCCGTTTTCCGCTGTTCCTCC
>CAJUNX010000016.1:31384-59537 GCA_910587865.1 uncultured Roseburia sp. | reverse complement strand
CTGCGCTGCTTTCCGTATGGCTTCGCTCCTCCATCCGTTTTCCGCTGTTCCTCCCGACGCCTTTTGATATAGGCATCCGTGCCGCCCGCTCTCTCCGGATGCTTCCTCTGCTCCTCTTTGATCCGCTTTATCTTTTCTGTCAGATAGACATCCTCCGGCAACAGGCCGTCCGTGATCTTCTGCTTAAAAATCCAGTTGTAGACATTATTCAGCGCTTCCGCGTAAATGGAATAGGAAGGTTTGGCCGTTTCTTTTGCCTCATACACATTTTTCAGCTTCAGGTACTCCTTCCGCATTAAAACCCAGCCGCCCTCCTGCAGAATCTCCCGCGCCTTCTTGTCGGTATCGGTCGTCAGCGGACTGAACGAAAACTCATACAGATTCAGAATCGTGTTGTACCGCAGATAGAAAAAACCCTTCACTCCGTCCTGGCTGCCGTAGTAGAGAATCGAGAAATGGCAGCTGTAACGGTTTTTATTGACGGTCCGGTCCACCGCCTGTATCGTGATGGCATACGCCGTGTCCACCGGCATGGAGTACTGTATCCCTTTGAGCGCCTCCCGAAAGGCATCCATAAAATTCTGCTGCACGATGTGAGCCTTATATTCGTCAAACCTGGGATTTTGCAGGATAAACACGTAATTAAATTCGAATCCGCCCTGTTCCCAGCGTTTTTTTGTGATCAGATGCTTTCTTCCGCTCCCCATCTGGCGGAAAAAGAACGACATATTGTGCTGTTTCTGCATCCTGTTCTGAATATCGTGAATAAGCTTCTCCAGTTCGTCCCTGGCCGGCGCATATTCGGCTTTGCGTGCATATTCATACATATCCGTCCACCCCTTATCTGTCGTATTGTTTTTTGTTTATTATACCGCAAACGATACAATTGTCAATCGAACGACAGATACCTGTTTCCCGTCATCTCACGAATCAGGGCATCCGGCTTTGCGGTCGCTTCGACCCACGCGGGCACAAAACCGCTTCTCACCGCATTTTTCACGGATCTGATATTGGACCACGCCGCACAATAAAAGGGAACTTTGTCACGTGCCAGAATCTCCTTTGCCAGACGGCTGGTAAGCGCTGACGCGACGCCGCGCCTGCGGTACTCCGGAAGAACATCCACGCCGATCTGCCACATGGTATCGCAGTCCGCCGAGCAGCCGGCAAGTCCGATAAGCCTTCCCTGATCGTATGCTCCTGCCCCTAGAATATCGAGATGGCTGCGGTCTTTGCACAGCGCGTTGCTCCAGGCCGGAAGATAAAGCCCGGCGAAATCCTCCTGATGCAGGATCCTCACTTCGAAGGGACAGCCCCGCTCCACGCGGTACAGCCGTTTTAAGTCCGGCAGAAAATACTCCGCCATAAAACATACTTTTGCGTCATATTCCGCAAGAATGTCATTCAGAACATACAGATGCGGCGTCTCAAAGCAGGCGGAAATATTTGACACACCGTCCACAAACGTTCTGATCTTTGGAAACAGCTCCTTCTGCCCGCAGACAACGATACAGCTGCCGTAGGAAACCAGGTTACAAATGTGAGGAAGTTTTAAATATTTCCTCGCCTTTTCGGACGCGGCAGATTCGTGCAGGCTGTTTTTTGTGTTCTGAAAATCTTCTGCCCTGCAGCTGCAGTCATACGCCGACTGCTGCAGGGCAATCTCCATCAGTTCTGACTGATTCATTTGTCTCCTCCTCCCGGACAGAATACCGGATCACAACCGGTTACCGGAACATGTCTGATCCGCATTCTTCCGTCCTTATGATATCACACTGTCCGAAAAAAGCACCCTGTCTTCATTCTTTAATGCGTTTCGGCCGCGGGGCGATCATGGGAAATCCCGGATCGACGGTCACGCTGTACCCGTCGCCGGTCACGGCGATGTGGTATACGGGTCCTCTCATCCTGACCGCTGAGCCATCGATGTCGACGGGTCCGTCAGGGCCCTCGATGCGGCGCAGCTTCACTTCACCGCGGCCTTCATCCCGGCCGTCCTGCTGCACCAGGATATGGAACAGGCGACATGTGGTCTCGCCGGGCTGCGGCTGCTCTTTATGAACGGCTTTGGCGAAGGTACCCCTTCGTTTCCTGTTTTGCGCTCACAATGGTGTGCCTTCTATTTTTGCTTTACCGGGCTTTTGGCCTGCTGCGTATATTATATATGGGGGATCCGGATAAGTCAATCGGGGCAGATTTGCAGACGGAGCATTGTATTCTGTATGTGACATGAGAAAGCAGCTATTTTCCACAGGAAAATGAGCGGATTTCGAATGTTTTTCGGATTTCGGGAGTGTGAAATCACAGATTATTTTCGCTAATAAGCAGTCAGGGGGCGACAGTCTAAAAGTGCTGCCGCCCCTTTGAATTTTAAAAATGTAACTGTAAAAACGTTTCAGACAGCGTGTCTGTTTAAAGCGTCACGCCCTGTTTAAAGATCGCCATATCGTGATATCCGGCCCGCTCGCTGCACACTTTTTCCCCTGATGCAACGGAGAGGACGTAGGAAAACAGCTGCTCTCCCGCTTCGTCAGATGTAATATCATCAAGCACGATTCCAGCATTAAAATCGATCCAGTTTTTCTTTTTCCCGGCCAGCCCGCCGTTGCTGGCAATCTTTACCGTGGGCACCGGGGAGGCGAACGGTGTGCCACGCCCTGTCGTAAAAAGCACGATCTGCGCCCCGGATGCAGCGAGCGCCGTGGCCGCCACCAGATCGTTGCCCGGCGCGGAAAGAAGGTTCAGCCCGGCGACGCTCACGCGCTCCCCGTAGGAAAGCACGCCGCAAACCGGAGATGTCCCGGATTTCTGCGTACAGCCGAGCGATTTGTCCTCAAGCGTCGTAATACCGCCCTGTTTGTTTCCGGGGGACGGGTTTTCGTAGATCGTCTGACGGTTATCGATAAAATACTGTTTGAAATCATTGATTAACGATACCGTCTGGTCGAACAGCTCTCTCGTTTTGCAGCGGTTCATGAGAAGCGTCTCCGCGCCGAACATTTCCGGCACCTCCGTCAAAATCGTCGTCCCGCCCTCCGCGATCAGAAGATCCGAGAAACGTCCCACGAGCGGATTTGCCGTGATCCCGGAAAAACCGTCGCTTCCGCCGCATTTTAAGCCGATAATCAGCTTCTCCGCCGGCACGGTCTCCCGCTCAGATCCCGCCGCATAACGGATCAGTTCATCAAGCAGGACCGCGCCCCCGGCAAGCTCATCCTCACACTCCTGACAGACCAAAAATTTCACGCGGCCTTCGTCGTACTTTCCGATATACGGCTTTAACTCCCCGATATTGCTGTTCTCACAGCCGAGCCCTAAAACCAGGACGCCCCCCGCGTTCGGATGGTGCACCAGATCCGCAAGGATCGTGCGCGTGTGCTCCTGGTCGTCGCCCATCTGGGAGCATCCGTAGGGGTGCGGGAACGCGACGACATCCTCCACACTGCCGAAAATCCGCCCGCGCGCCCCCCTGGCAAGCGCCTCCGCGATCCCGTTTACGCACCCGACCGTCGGTATGATCCAGATCTCGTTGCGCACGCCCACGCTGCCATCCGGGCGGCGGAATCCCTGAAATACAGCGCCCCTTCCGCAGCCGCCGGCACGACCCGCTTCATCCGCGGCAGATGTCGGCATTCGTCCTTCCGGGACGCCGTCTTCCGCTTTCCGGCTTTCCTCCACGCATTCCGACGAATGGACAGACCGGCTTTCTGAGACACCGGTTTCCGCCGCCCGGGCACACTCCGCCGGCTCATAGACATAATCCTTCATCCCGTCAAGCGCAGTTCTCACGTTGTGCACATGTACCCACGCCCCGGCCGAAATATCCTCCTTTGCAATGCCGATGCAGGAACCGTATTTGATGACCTCGCCGCCGGCCAAAACCGGCGCAATCGCCATCTTGTGGCCGGCCGGAACCGGCTCTGCCACCCTGATCGCGACTGATGCCGTCCCGGCCGGTCCGCCCGCATGCTCCGCCGGGATCACCAGCTCCTCCCCCGGCGCGAGATCCCGCAGCGCCACAATCACATTGTCCTTCCCGCTGATTCTGATATAATCCCTCATGTTTCCCCTTCTTCCCCGTTTCCTTCCGCGATGTCTGCCGCTATTCCCGTTCCCTGACTGTCACCTTCACCGTATCCCCCGGCTGTTTTTTAATCCGGGTACGGATCTCCTTTTTGATCCCTATGATATAGCAGATACTGCCGTCCTCATGCTTCACTCCCATATTTACGATACTGCCGTCATACGCTTCTCCGTTAAATGTCGCGTGTACCTTTACCCTTCCGCGCCCGAATTCTTTGCGGATATCATAGGGAAACGTCACATAAGCGCCGCCTTTTCCGTCGGCATTGAAAATCTCCGATTCATATTCATATACACGTTTATTCACTGTCGACTCCTGTTTTTTCTGTCATTCGTCCGCCCACGCAGCCCGCCGCCGCGTTTGGACGGCGCCATCTCCCTCCTCAGGTTCCGCCCACACAGCCCGCCGCCGCGTTTGGACGGCGCCATCTCCCTCCTCAGGTTCCGCCCACACAGCCCGCCGCCGCGTTTGCCTGGTTTAACAGCGCTCTCCGAATACTTCCACGATTGCCTGTCTCATGCCGAGCATCCGGATCTTCTCCAGGTACGAGGCCGTCTGTTCCTCTGCATCACAGATCTTCGTCAAATCCTCCCCCCAGAATGCTTCGTTCGAGAGAACCGCATGGGTAAAGGACGACGCATCCTCCCCGCAATGCTCCGCAAAAAATGCGAGCGCCGCCGCATCATCAAGGATCCGGTACTCCGTCCCGTCGCAGCTTCTCGTTCCAAAATACTCTGCGCCGTCCGATCCGTTCCCGCCGCGCATTTCTCCGGTATAAAACGCCATCAGCGCCGCGAGCGAAAACGTCAGATGCTTTGGCAGACGCCCCTCTTTGGCCGCGTACTCCAAAAAGCTCGGCATACAGCGCGCACGCCATTTCGAAACCGAATTCAGCGAGATTGACAGCAGGGCATGTTTTACATATGGATTGAAAAAGCGCGTGATCACCGCCTCCGCGAAGTCGTCCAGATCCTGTTTCGGCAGAGAAAGCGTCGGGATCACCTCGTCATAGATCGTCTCTCTGACAAACGAGCAGATCATCGGATCCTCCATGGACGCAAGCACCGTATCATGTCCGCAGAGATAGGAAGCCAGGACAAAGGATGTATGCGCTCCGTTTAAAATGCGCACCTTCCGCTGCTTGTACGGCTTCTGATTGTCGGTAAAAATCACCGGAAGCCCTGCCTCCGGAAGCGGCAGCTCCCCGCTGATGTCCCTCGGACTCTCGATCACCCAGAGCGCAAACGGCTCACCGGTCACAATCAGCTGATCCTCATAACCAAACTCCCCGCACAGCGTTTCCGCTTCATCCGCCGGATATCCGGTCACAATCCTGTCGACAAGTGTCGACGTGAAAACGCACGCCGTATCCAGCCAGCAGAGAAAACCTTCCGGAAGGTTCCACTGCGCCGCGAGCTTCTGCACACATTCCCGCAGACGAATCCCGTTGTCGTCGATCAGCTCCACCGGCAGGATGATCAGCCCCTTGTCCGCCGCCCCGTCAAAATGACAGTAGCGCTCATACAAAAACTTTGTCAGCTTCCCCGGATAGCTTTTCGGCGGGTTGCATTCCAGACGGTCCGTCTCATCATAGACTATTCCCGCTTCCGTCGTATTTGACACGATAAAGCGCAATGTGTCAAGCGCTGCAAACGCCGCATACTTCTCATATTCCGCGTATGCGTCCACCGCGTCCGCCACACTCGTCACGATGCGGCTGATGCGCTCCGCCTTCCCGTCGACGATCCCGCGCAGCTGCACCGTATACTGGCATTCCTGCGCGGCAAACCGCGTGAGCGAACCAAACCCGATCGGTTTTACGATCACGATATCGCCGTCAAACTTCCCCTGCTCATTGGCAATGTCAATCATATAGTCGACAAATGCCCGGAGAAAATTTCCCTCCCCGAACTGCAGTACGCGTACCGGTCGTTCCTTTTTCCCTGTCCGTACTCTGTTTAGTACCTCCATTCTCCTGCTCCTTCCCCCGGGCGTTTCTGACGCCACAGTATCCCCTGACAACGGTTTCTCACAAAATGTAAATGCTTACATCATTTATTCTGACACCTTTTTGGGATTTCGTCAATATGTATTTGGAATTTCTCTGTTGCGCCCGCTTTTATTTTCCGGTATAATCATTTTAATGATGAAACCGCTTTCACATCCGGCAGAGACGAACCTTTACTATAAAAAAGGGATCCATGACCTGCAGCAGAAAAGGAGATCAGAATGACGATATACGATATTTCAGAAAAGGCCGGTGTGTCGATTGCCACCGTATCACGCGTGCTGAACGGCAGCGCAAAAGTCAGCCCTGCGACGCGCAAAAAAGTGCTGGATGTGATTGACGCATGCGGCTACGCGCCGAATGCCTTTGCGCGCGGGCTCGGTCTGCGTTCACTGCGCACGATCGGAATTCTGTGCGCGGATTCCTCCGATCTGTTTCTGGCAAAGGCGGTCTATTATCTCGAGCAGACGCTGCAGGAGCACGGATACGAGTCCCTGCTCTGCTGCACCGGCTATCACCAGGAGGTGCGGCGCAGCTACATGGATCTGATTCTCTCAAAAAAAGTGGACAGCATCATCCTGGTCGGTTCTAATTTTATCGGGACTACGGGCGAGGAAAATCAATACATCCGCGAGGCGTCCGCACAGGTTCCGATCATGTTGTTGAACGCTTCCTACGATTACCCGAATGTATACAGCATCCTGTGCGACGATTACACCTCGATGTACGAGGCCGCGGCCGCCATGCTAAATGCCGGGATCACGGAGATCCTCTACCTGTACAATTCCCTCTCCTACAGCGGGCGGCGCAAGCTCGACGGCTTTACGGCTGCGGTGAAAGAGCGCGGCATACCGGACTATGAACGGCTGATCCACCGCTATCCGGGCGATCCGCAGCAGATGAGCGCGGTCGCGGATTTTGTGGCGGCCGCAGCAGAACAGTCGCCGGCATTTCACGGGGTGATCGCCTCGGAGGATCCGCTCGCGATCGGCGCGATGAAATACGCGGCGCAGCGCGGGATCCGCGTCCCGGAGGATCTCTCGGTCATCGGCTACAATAATTCCATGCTGGCCGACTGCTGTACGCCCGAACTGACCTCTGTCGACAACCGGCTTAAAACGCAGACACATCAGCTGGTGCAGACGCTGCTTCGCGTGTTGGACGGGGAAGAGATGCCGAAGCAGTCCGTCTTTTCCGGGAAACTGATCCGGCGTGGAAGCACGATATTTTAATTTCAGGCGGCACAAACTGCGGCGGTCCCTCATGGCGCACGCCGCATGTATTCAGAGTGAAATCTCCCCGACCAGAATCCGTTCGCCGCTTTCTTCCGCGCCCCGGCCCTGAAACCTTCTTGCAATCCCCGGTGTCCTGTTATAAAATGATGCCAGTATGAAACGGTCATGTATTTTAAATCTGCGTGAAAAAACATGACGCTGTCTCTGCTGCTGTCCGCCTGCGGCTGCGGAAAAGCCGTGGCTGCGACCATGTACCGGATGAAAACCGAGGGCACGATGCACGCAAGCTCCTGGCGGGATCGCGTCTTTTTGACCGGTCGGATATAGCGCTCTGCGACGCGCTGTACCGGCGCCCGTCCGCCACCGACGGCACGGTAGTGATCATCGGCATTGATCAGAAAGCGCTGGGTGCCTACGGTCCTTATCAGGAATGGTGCCGGCACGGCATTGCAAAATCGCTGGATATCTTAAACGCGGACCAAACAGCCGGCGGCAATCGGCATCGATGTGCTCTTTGGCGGGGAGACGGATCAAAAGACGGATCTGACGCTGGCCGAAGCGGCAGGCAGATATGACAATGTCACGGTCGCCTGCGCGGCCGAATTCGACGAGGGCTTCGCGGAGACGGACAGCGGCTTCGTTCTGGACGGCAGGCCGACAGCCGTAATTCGTATCCGCAACAATTGGTTGCGTTTCCCGCATCGCTATTGTATAATATTACCATGGGGCTACAGGTCTGTGTCCGTGCGGCATCCGCGGGCCTGTCATTCACAAAAGCCGCGCAGAAACGGGGGAAAAACATATCATGAAACAATTTATGGACGAGAATTTCTTACTGCAGACCGGAACGGCGCAGAAGCTTTACCGCGATTATGCGGCCGCCACGCCGGTACTTGACTATCACTGCCACATCAATCCGCAGGAGATCTTTGAGGACAGACAGTTTGAGAACATCACGCAGGTATGGCTGGGCGGCGATCACTACAAATGGCGTTTTATGCGTTCCTGCGGTGTGGAGGAGCAATACATTACCGGCGATGCTTCCGATAAAGAGAAGTTTTTCAAATGGGCGGAGGTGATCGGAAAGGCGATCGGCAACCCGCTGTATCACTGGAGCCACCTCGAGCTGCAGAAGTATTTCGGCTATCACGGCGCACTCAGCAAAAAGACCGCGGAGGAAGTGTGGGAGCTCTGCAATAAGCGTCTCGCAGAGCCGGACATGTCGGTCCGCAACATCATCCGTCAGTCAAACGTCACCTTAATCTGCACGACGGACGACCCGGTCGATTCGTTAGAGTGGCACAAAAAGATCGCGGAGGACGACACCTTTGAGGTGCAGGTGCTCCCGGCATGGCGCCCGGACAAGGCAATGAATATTGAGAAGGTCACCTACTGCGATTATATCGCGCAGCTCGCGGAGGTTTCCGGCGTCGCGATCACCACATTCGCGGATCTGTGCAAAGCGCTCTCCGCGCGCATGGATTTCTTTGACTCGATGGGCTGCTCGGTCTCCGACCACGGACTTGAGTACGCGATGTACCGGCCGGCTTCCGCAGAGGAGGTTGAAGCGATCTTTGCGAAACGTCTCTCCGGCAGCCCGGTCACCCGCGAGGAAGAGCTGGCGTTCAAGACCGCATTTATGGTATTCGTCGGAAAAGAATACACGAAGCGCAACTGGGTAATGCAGCTTCACTACGGATGCAAGCGTGACAACAATACGCCGATGTTTGACAAATTAGGACCGGATACCGGCTTTGACTGCATCAACAACTACGCGCCGTCCTCCGAGCTCGCGGACTACCTCAATGCGGTAAACCGTGACGGCGGACTCCCGAAAACGATCCTCTACAGCTTAAACCCGAACGACAACCAGGCGATCGGCACGATCTTAGGCTGTTTCCAGGATTCCTCGGCAGTCGCGAAGATCCAGCAGGGCTCTGCGTGGTGGTTTAACGATCACAAGACCGGCATGGAGGAGCAGATGATCTCACTCGCAAACTTAGGCAATCTCTCCGGCTTTGTCGGAATGCTGACCGACTCGAGAAGTTTCCTCTCCTACACGAGACACGACTATTTCCGCAGAATCATGTGCAACCTGATCGGCGGATGGGTGGAAAACGGGGAGTTCCCGGCGGATTACGAGATCTTAGGCGAGATCGTAAAGGGCATCTGCTACAACAACGCGATCGGCTATTTCGGGTTTGATCTGACACTCGCATAACAGACAACAGCAAAGGACCGGGAACCTGTTTTCAGATTCCCGGCCCTTATTTTATGCCAGTATACTGTCTGCATGATATCTGTTGAAACCAGCACACTAATCGCAGCAGAACACATAATAACCGGCCACCATACACGCCACAATCAGGATAAATCCAATGAGACGGTTGTGGATGACAAGCATTACGAGCATCCCCATGGAAAAACAGAACAGTGCAAAGCCAAGCATCCGCTTCATAAGACCACCCAGAAAACATATATCGTTATAATATATGCGTCTTACGGCAGACCTTGCCAGCAAATGCGCGTCCGCTGTCTCATTTTCTTCTTTCCGCCTCCTTTGCAGGCCCCGGCTGTTGTCCGGATACGTCCGCGCTAACGAACACGGATCATGGCCGTTTCCTTATCCCTGCTGTGCCGCCGCATTCCGCGGCATCTCAAAGCGGATCACATCAAAATTCTCCGTCCGCTTCGGCACCTGAATCTGCCTGCGGTGCATCTGCTCCGTCTCAAGCTCGGAGATGACGATTTTGCGCTTTTCTTTCCTGGTCTCGTCTTCCCTCCGAAGTTCTTCCATCCTGCCGCTGCGGTTCTCGTCCTTTCGCTGCGCCTCGTCAATGGCCTCCGAAATCCTGCGCAGCTTCTCTCCGACCTGCGCGGATACCTCGTCAATCCGTCTCTGCAGCTCTGCCTTTTCGTCCTGCGTCTGTGCGGCACGCTGCCGGTTTACCAGCCCGGTGCGCGTCTGCGAGAGTCTCTGCACGTAATCCTTCGCATGGGAAAGCGTAAGATACACGCCCTGCCTGGCAGCCTCGCGAATCGGATCCTCCCGACGCGCATCCGTCTCCTCCCGCGTGCGTTCCGCGGATATTCCCGCCGCGGCGGACGTCCCGCCGGCAGCGGATGTCCCGCTCCCTGCCGCAGAACGCTCTGCGCCGGACACATCCCCCGCGCCGGATGAACTGCTTTCCGTGCGCGTTCTTTGTTCCGCCGTCCTGTTTTCCGCCTCAGAACGGGCCATGGTATGCAGATGCGCATCCGCGGGTGTCTCTGCAGCGTACCGTTCTTTCTTCCTCGCGGCGTTCTCCGCGGCACGCACACCGGATGCGGCTGCGTCTGGTCTGTTTTCCTTCGTGCGCGCGGCATTCTCCTGCCGTCTCGCCGCCTGATGCTGGCGCAGTTCATCGTTTAAACCGCGCAGCTCCTTCTCGATCGACTGCATCCTGGCATGTTTTTCTTCTTTTGTCAGTTTTCTGTCATCGGCAACACTCTTTCGCTTTCCCTGAAGCTCCGAAATCTGCTTTTCGATTCTCCGCTCGTCGCGATCCTTCGACGGTTCTCTGACAGGCGCCGTGCCTGACATTCCCCGAATAGCCGTAATCGCCATACTCCATTCCCCCCTGACTGATGATTCTGCCGGCATTCCGTTCCGCCGCGCACGGGCAGTCCCGCACGCCGCATCCCATGCCGTCCGCCTTTACTCCTGGCTGACCGAATCCTTAAGCATCTCTTCCATTTCTTTTTTTGCCTCTTCCTTTGCGGCCGGATCTGTCTCCGGCGCCACAAAAGCCTCTTCCGTCTTTTTCCTGGAAGTGAATTTGTTGACAAAATCCGGCACCATGTCGAGAAGCTTCGTCACACCGTCCTGATTCTTGATATTGACAAGCTTTGTCGTGCCGTTCTGGATCACAAGCACCGCGCTCGGCATGATCTTTCCGCCCATACCGCCGCCGCCGTTATTTTTTTTGTCCTGGATAAACGCGCCGGCCCCCACGCCGAACGACACATCCACCAGCGGGAGGATGATCGTGTCCCCGATGTGAACCGCGTCTCCCACCACCGTCTTTGTCGTAATAAAGCTGTCCATCCCCTTAAACAATGATTCTACGGTTGTCTGAAAACTGTTATCTGTCATGCAAAAAACCTTCCTTTCTGATCTATCTGTTCATGATTCGTTTGATAAAAATACGAAATTCCTTCTGTCGATACAGCCGGATCGCCGAGCGCAGCAGATGAATCATACGCGCTTTTCCACGGATGTCGAACTCTCCCAGCAGGTACATTTCCTCCGAATCAAAATCCGGATAAATGCGGAAACGATACCGGTATACAACCGGAAGGACGCTGATCAGTCCGAGAGCCTGTCCTGTCGCCGCAGGATCGCCGAGCGAAAAGGAGAGATCGGCATCGATCTTCCGGACGCGGAAATGCGAAAGCAGGAACCGTAGCTCCCTTACGATTCCGCGCACCGCCGTCCGGTTCGTTTCATCCGTCACGGCGGCTTTTATCTCCGCAATCTTTGACAATGCCTGCGCGGCGGCCTCCTTCAGCCGCCTTATCGCCGCAGCCGCACCCGAAACAGCCAGACGGATGCGCTTCGGCAGTCCGACTGCGAAAACGAGCAGACGTTTTATCGCTTCGGCCGGCCGGGAATGTGTTTTCTCCTCAGGCTGCGCGCGTTCCGGCAATCCTTCCTGCCCCGTCGGCGCCTCCGGCCCGGCATGCGTTTCCTTTTGCCGGGATTCGCCCGCCGCCTTCGCTTCGTTCGGCTCTGTGTTCGTTTCCTCCGCCGGGTTTTTACGCCCCGGCTTCTCCTTCGTCACAGCCGCCTCTGTCTGATCCGGCTCAGGCTCCCCCGGCTCCTCCCACGAATCCGGCTCCCCGGGCGCTTTCTTTTTTCGGAATCTCCCGCAGATGCGAAGCCCGGACTCCGTCTCCCCGCCGCGGTACGCAAAGCGGTACGACACCAGATGAAGCAGCCAGTCGGCGCGGGCCGACAGCTCAGGGGGGTCAGCTCCTGCCGTCTGCCGCCCTGTAATCCGGTAACGCACCGGAACAAACAGCACCGCGCCAAGAACCAGCACAAGCAGTCCGAGCAGGACAAGCAGCACGATGCCGATGATTTTTAAAATCAGAATTATGACTGCCATCCGCCCTCCCTGTTCGCTGCCCGCTCCTTCAGGTAGCTCTGGATCCCGAATGACCCGGTATTCTGATAGACCTCATCGATAATGGAAGCCGCAACCTCCACCGCCTCCTCATATCCCTTCGCAAGCCCGATAATCCGAAGGCCGCTCTTTGGATATGCCTTCTGCAGAAGCTCTCTGGCCGGTATGATATCCAGCAGATTGTGATCGTTTGATGCAAGCGCAATCACATAGATATTCGGCTGGCCCGCATTGTGGCGGATCTTCCATATGATCTTCTTTGTCTTATGTATGATACTGTCTCCAACATACAACTCGTCATACCAGGTCATTGGGTCTCCCTAAAAGTATTTGTGATTTCCCCACAAATTACTCTTCTTTAATTCCAGATATTCGTTGTAGGCGCGCTCTAAGATCTGCTTTTCATTCGGAAACTTTAACAGATGATACGCCTCATGATATTTGTAATACCCGGAATCCACAAAATATTCTTCCCGCTGTGGTTTACTGTAATAACTGTCCGCCATCATAAGATACCAGTGGACTTCCTTCTCAACGACTCCCTCCGGAACGGTGAACGAATAGCGGCTCTTCCCGACATACTTGATAATCCCGGCTTTCACACCGGTCTCCTCAAGCACCTCTCTGGCAGCAGTCTCCTTATACTCCTCGCCCGCTTCCACCGTTCCCTTCGGCAGGACCCAGCCCTCATATCTGCTCTTATAATTCTTATATAAAAGCAGGATCTTGCCACGAAAAATCACCACACCACCACAGCTTGTTGCCTCAATCATTGCAATACCTCCTGATGTGGTTCCAATCTACTCTGTATTCAGTATAATACTTTTTGTAATTTCACGCAACTGCCGGATGCTACTTTTCCATGATGCCTTCGGATTTTTCTGTTTTTTCATCCCAGAATCCGGAAATAGTCAGAATCGGTTACTCATCCGTATTATAATATGCCTCAAAAATCTCTTGTGCAATCGGTACGGCATATTCGCTGCCGACACCGGAATCTTCCACGATCACGGTCACGACGATATCAGGTTTCCCGTCCTGATGGGCAAACCCGGTAAACCAGGAATGACTGGCCTTTGAGCTCGTGGAAAACTCCGCGGAGCCGGTCTTCCCGTAAACCTCATAGCGGTCACTGGAAAGCTGCCGGCCCGTCCCCTCCTCAATCACATAACCCATATATTCTTTCAGAACGGCGGCTTCCTCGGAAGAAAGCAGTCTCCCGTACTCTTTTCCCGTATACTGCTCCACCGTCACACCCCTGTCGTCTGCGACATGATCGACGACATACGGCGCCCTCAAAACACCGTCGTTGGCCACGGCGCATGTGATCAGCGCCATGTGAAGCGGCGTCACCAGCGTCTGGCCCTGTCCGATCGAAGTCTCCATCACCGCGGAAGTCTGCGCGCCCTCCTCCAGCACAAAGCTGCTTTTGGACGATTCGATGGAAACCGGGAGATCCGTGTTAAACAGCATGCTCTCGCACATCGCATGAAACGCCGTCAGATCCAGCCCGAGTCCCAGGGACGCATAGGCGGAATTGCAGGAATTGGCAAACGCCTTCTTTAAATCCTCGTCCCCGTGCCTGACATTGTTATAACAGTGGATCGTCTTATGCCCTTCCTGATATTCCCCGCCGCAGGAAAACCGGTACGCCTCATAATCCTCCGGATGCTCGCGCAGATATTGAAGCGTCGTCAATATTTTAAACGTTGAGCCAGGCGGATATCTGCCCTGCGTCGCACGGTTCAGCAGCTCGGAGCGGTCGTTTGTTTCATCGACGAGCTCCTCCCAGTCCTCCGCGATCGTATTCGGGTCAAAATCCGGTTTCGAAACCATCGCAAGCACCCTGCCGGTCGCAGGTTCGAGCACAACAACCGCACCGTCGTAATGTCCGAGCGCGTCAAATGCCTGCAGCTGCAGCTCATAATTCAGCGTGGTATAGACGCTGTCCCCCGGGCTTTTTTCCCCCTGGAGATCGCTGACCACTTTTTCGCCGTAGAAAATATTCGACCGCAGCAGGGAAAAATTGGCCGTGGCCTCAATCCCGGCCGTGCCGTGGCCGGTGTAGCCGACAATGTGCGAAAAAATCCGCGCGCACGGATAGACCCGCGTCTCATTGCCCTCCGCATCTACAATCGTCTCCGCCAGCGTCACCCCGTCCGCAGAGTAAATCTCCCCGCGGATTACCTTCTGGGTAAAAAGCTCCTGCCGCTTATTATACGGATTGTTGATAAACGGCTCGCTCTGCACAAACTGAAAATACGTAAAATATCCCATCAGGCACAAAAAAGCCGCCAGAAACGTATACGTGACCACCGCAAACTCACGGTTCGCATGATTAGGAGATTTTTTCGACTTTGTCGTCGAAGCCGGTCTTTCCGGATTTTCTTTTTTGTTTTGCCTGTGATTTCTTATTTTTTGTTCCATCTGCATTTCCTTCATCCTGTCTCATTACATAAAGTCCCTGCACAATCGCAAACATCATCATCGACGCGAGCAGAGAGCTTCCCCCGTAGCTGACCAGCGGCAGCGTCACGCCGGTAGACGGGATAAATCTGGTCACGCCGCCCACGGTCAGAAACACCTGGAATCCGTAGACCACGCCGAGTCCCAGCGCAATCAGCTTGTAAAACTGGTCTTTCATCTGCATCGCCATATTCAGAAACAGAAAAAAACAGCCCATGCACACCATCAGCAGACAGAGTGCAAAGATTCCTCCGAGCTCCTCCGAGATCGCCGAAAAGATGAAATCCTCCTTCACCACCGGGATCCGGTTCGGCATCCCCTGATAGAGTCCCATCCCAAACCAGCCGCCCGTGCCGATCGCAAACAGCGACTGGCTGATCTGATATCCTTCATTGTCAATGACGGACAGCGGATCCCTCCACGCCAGCACACGGATCTGCACATGGGAAAACAGGTTGTAGGCGACCACCGCGGCAATGCTGCCGGACAAAAGCCCTCCCGCGAAATAAAAGATTTTCTTCGTCGCCACATAGAGCATGACGACATAGGTGATAAAAAAGATCAGCGCTCCTCCCAGATCACGGCAGAGGACGAGAATCAGCACATGCGCCGCCGCGACTGCAGTTGCCGCGCAGACGCGGATAAAATCTGTTTTTTCATAGAGCATCCCCGCCACAAAAAAGACAAAGATCAGCTTGATAAACTCGCTCGGCTGAAACGAGATCCCCGCCACTTTAAGCGAGAGCTTTGCCCCGTAGCTCGTGGCTCCGAACAGCTGCACCATAACCAGCCCGATGATGCCGGCCGCCGCATAAAGCCAGGTCAGCCTGCGCATAAAACCCACGCTGCGCACCAGATACGGAACCGGCAGCGTGAGCACAAACGCACCCACGGCGATCACATACTGCCTGACGGCATCCTCAAAGGAAAGCCGCGTTAAGATGATAAATCCGATCAGAAGAAGCGTGCACATATGGTTCACCAGAAGCCTTGAGCCGTTTTCATAGAGCAGATGGTAGCAGGACATCACAATCACCGTAAACAGCACCTGAAACAGATAAAACAGCACGGTTCGTATATCATCCGTCACCGCGTAAACCGCCAGATAAGCGGACAGGTGCAGCAGGTACATCAGCAAAAGCTGACGGTGGTAAATCCCTCTTTTCTTCCTGTCACTCAGCTTCCCCCGAAGCGCAGAAAATCCCTCATATGTATAAAGTGCAAATAAAAATATCATCAGATATTTTGTAACTTCCACAATCAGATTCGTCATACTGCTACTCCACTCCCCGTCTGTAATGCCCGTTCGTATAGTCTCCCGCAAACAAATCCCTCGCACGCGCTTCCCCCGTCAGGAATGTACGGCGGAACATGGAGAGTACGTGCGCCGTCTCTTTTTTATCCTCCACCGTAAAGGACAGGCGGAATGAAGAGATCCCCATCGATAAAAAATCCTCCCGACCGTCGAAAAGCAGCAGCGGCGCGGCATTGTATATCGTATTATAGCACTCCTTACAGAAATTTTTCACCGGAAACCGCTTCCCGTACCTGTCTTTTAAAAACAGGACGGTCTCTCTGTGGTCGCAGCCCGCGGTATTGGCGTGGACACACTGCGCCGACGTCATGAGCGGCAGCCGGCCGTAAAGCTGCATCTCGCTGCCGTTGTTATCACGCCCGGCCATCTCCCTTCGGTTTAATTCCAGCGGCACCGTGTCCCGCAGAATGCGGCCGTTTCCGACAAATGTCTCCGCCACTGCCGGCTGCCCGGACGGATCTTTGGCCGCCGGCTGCACCGGTTCCGCGAAAAACCCCATCCTGGCCTCGTGGTTCCAGCTGTATAAGCTGTGATCGAGGATCAGCGGCAGCCCGCATCCGTCCGGCCCCAGCACAAACCCGAGTGCGTCATAGCTTTTTACCACAAGTCCGTCTGTCCCGGCTGCTTTCGCCTCCCTCACCAGCGCCCGGTAACGTTCCGCCGTCCGATCGCGAAATACCGCCGGAAGCGTCAGATACGCACGCTTTCCCGCACGGTGAACCTCCGGAACAAAGGAAACACTCGCCAGATAGATATCGTCCGCAAAATCGCAGGATAACGCCGCATCCAGCTGTTCCTTCGTCTCCACGGATACGGCAATATGCGTCTGATCCGTCCGGTCGGAACCGGCGCGCGTCTTCCCCGCGCCGGCTGCTGTGATCCCCCTGCGCCGGACCGCCGCTTCCTCTTCCTCCGGCACGTTTGCTTTCTCCGCACGAACCGCCGCTTCCTCTTCCTCTGGCACGTTTTCTTTCTCCGCACAGACCGCCGCTTCCTCTGCCTTTGGCCGGGTCTGCGCCGGATCTCTCCGGTATCCTTTCAGCAGCTCCTCCCAAAGGGCCGCAAGGGCATCACGGCGCAGCCGGTTGAGCGCCTGCACGGGAAGAAAAATATCTTCATCCATCCGTATGACCAGCTCCTCAAATACAAACGGCGTTCCCCCGGTCTTTTTCATGCATTCGTCCACCCGGTCTCTCGTCAGCGGCTGCTTTTTCGCCGTCTGCACCACATCCCCTTCCCGCAGAATCTCCGCGTGCCGGCAGACCAGTTTTATTTTAGCAGGAAATTCTTTGTTTAGTATTAAGGTTCCCTTGATTTTTTCTTTTCTTTCCTCAAAAGTGTTTGTTTTTTCCGCAGCTTCCACGTTTGTTTTCACATGATTCGGTTTTTGGAAGGTGATCATATTCTGACCGTTTTTCTGATAAAAATACCCTTCCGTAAATCCGCTGCGGTTTCCGAGTGAGAGGAGGAGCTTCTGATCCTCCCGGCTGACCCGGTAGCGCGCCTCTGCGTACGCAAGCGCTTCCGCCCCGTCCATACCGCGCATCTCTGCTTCGCGCAAATCGTTCTGCCAGCCGTCCAGATAACGCCGGTAAACCGCGACCACACCCGCTGCATACGCCGTCTGCTTCATGCGCCCCTCAATCTTAAACGAATGCACGCCGCCTGCCGCAAGCTTTGGCAGATGTTCGATCGTACACAGATCCTTCGGGCTTAACACATATGCCCCCTTTGCCAAAACCGCCGCACCTTTCTGATCCAGCACCTCATAGGGAAGCCTGCACGGCTGGGCGCATCTGCCCCGGTTTCCGCTTCTGCCGCCGATGATACTGCTGAGCAGACACTGGCCGGAGTAACAGTAGCAGAGCGCACCGTGCACAAAGCACTCGATCTCAATCTCTGTCCTTTCATGGATCCCGCGAAGCTCCTTTAGCGAGAGCTCCCGCGCGGCGACAATACGCGCCGCGCCGAGTTCCTTCAGATATGCGGCTCCATAACTGCCCGCCACCGTCATCTGTGTGCTCGCATGCACCGGCAGATCGGGAAATGTTCTGCGGATATAGCGAAAGACCCCCATATCCTGCACGATCACCGCATCCAGTCCCTGCCTGTAGTACGGGAGAAGATAGTCGCAAAGTCCGTCGGAAAGCTCCTCTTCTTTCAGCAGTGTATTCACCGTCAGATATAGTTTTTTCCCGTAAAGGTGGCAGAGGTCAATCGCTTTTAACAGCTCCTCCTCCGTCAGGTTCTGCGCATAGGCGCGGGCGCCAAACCGTCCGCCGCCCACATATACCGCGTCAGCCCCCGCCGCAATCACCGCCTGCAGCGTCTCATAGGAGCCTGCCGGCGCCAGAAGTTCGATTTCCATCTCCGTCCTCCTTTCGAGCAAAGACATCTGTCGACACAGACAACACGATTCAGAAACGATTCACAGAAAGTCAGATGCCCCGCAGCGGGCTGCCGGGTATCCGATCCTCGCGGCACTCGCCAGATGCCCGCTCAGGCGCGGCACCCGGTTCATTGCCGTGGGAATAAATCAGGGACGAAGGTATTCTCTCCGTCCCCGCACACGTTACGTCTTAAGTTTTTTTCTTCGAGGTCACTTTTCCCAGCAGCGCATCCTCCAGTCCCGCCTCAAGCTTTGCCTTATTCAGCTGAAGCTCACGGTTCTCACGCTCCAGCTCACGAATGGCCTTCTCGTCACTCTCAGCCTTAATCTGTTCCGAGATCAGATCATGCTTTAGGTCGTAGAGCTCCTTTTCCTTCAGCTCCAGCTCCTGTTCCAGCTTCTCCGCCCGGGCTTTTGCCTTGAAATAATCGTCCGCAATATTCAGATGGATCAGAATCGCTTTCATGTCGGCGGAAAAGCTCCGCAGCTCCTCCATACCGTTAAATTCGCCGATCTTATTGTTGATATAAGCCGCGACCCTGCGCAGATAATCCTCTCCCTCATAGCCGCTTAATGTATATACCTTACCGCCGATCAGCACCTCGGCGCTTGTCTTTTCTGACATAATAATCCCCATTCCTGCCGGCAGCCCGCAAATCGGGGCACAGGCACAAATTTGCTGTGTGAAGCATCTGCTGTTCACACTACTTTTTCCTGATGTACGGCCCGGTCTCTGTCTCCGCACTGCGGGACACACGCTTTATTATACCGGTACATCCGTGGAAAAGCAACTACTTCTTGAAATTCCAAAATGTGAAAAGGCATACTCTGTCGCGACACGTCCTTTTGGCGTCCGGTTGAGAAATCCGTTTTTGACCAGATACGGCTCATAGACATCCTCGATCGTCCCGGAATCCTCTCCGAGCGCCGCCGCGAGCGTCTCAAGTCCCACCGGTCCCCCGCTGAATTTGTCGATAATCATCATCAGAATGTTGCGGTCATTCTGATCCAGGCCCAGTTTGTCCACCTCAAGCAGATCAAGTGCAAACGACGCAACCTCCTTTGTGATCTTTCCGTCATATTTTACCTCCGCAAAATCGCGGACACGTTTTAAAAGGCGGTTCGCCAGACGCGGTGTCCCGCGCGAGCGGCAGGCCATCTCATACGCGCCCTCCGCATCGATCAGGACTCCGAGCGTGGCCGCCGAGTGGACGATGATCGTCTGGAGCTCGTCCACGGTGTAAAATTCCAGATGGTGCACCACGCCGAACCGGTCGCGCAGCGGTGCGGAAAGCAGTCCCGCGCGCGTCGTTGCCCCTACAAGTGTAAACTTCGGGAGATCCAGACGGATCGAGCGCGCCGTCGCTCCTTTTCCGATCAGAATATCGATCACATAATCCTCCATCGCCGGATAGAGAACCTCCTCCACCTGGCGGTTCAGACGGTGAATCTCGTCGACAAACAAAACGTCCCCTTCCTGCAGATTGCTTAAAATCGCCGCCATCTCACCCGGCTTTCCGATCGCCGGGCCGGACGTAATCTTGATATGGGTTCCCATCTCATTTGCGATAATCCCGGCAAGCGTCGTCTTTCCAAGACCGGGAGGTCCGTAGAAAAGCACATGATCCAGGGACTCGCCGCGTGCCTTTGCCGCCTCGATATAGACTTTGAGATTTTCCTTCGCCTTTTTCTGGCCGATATAATCATCCAGCGTCTGCGGGCGGAGACTTTTTTCGATTTTTAAATCCTCCTCCTGCACCTGGGTGGAGATCACACGCTTTTCCATGTTCCCTTCATACCTTTCTGAAATTTACTGTAAAAACCGGTTACAGAAGCGCCATCTGCTTTAACGCCGCTTTTAAAATCTCCTCTGTATCCGTCTCATCCGAGACCTCCACCCCGCTCACTGCCTTCAGCGCTTCCGAGGAGGAGTATCCGAGCGCAGTCAGCGCCTGTACCGCCTCCTGTTTTGCTCCCTGAATGCCCGCGGCGCCCGCCTCTTTCGACGCTGTTTCCGCCAGCCTGTTTTCAAACGCATCCTCTAAGGACAGCTTGTCCTTTAACTCGAGAATGACGCGCTGGGCCGTCTTCGCGCCGATCCCCGGCGCGCGGGAAATCGCCTTTACGTCGTCGCCGATCACCGCAAAGCGCAGATCGTCTGTCGTCATGACGGACAGGACCCCGAGCGCCCCTTTCGGCCCGATCCCGCTGACGCCGATCAGCAGCTTAAATACCGAAAGCTCGTCCTTTGTCAGAAATCCATAAAGCACCATCGCGTCCTCCCGGACCTGCAGATAGGTGAAAAGCCTGATCTGCTCCCCGGTCTGCGGCAGTGCATCCAGGGTCTGTCCGGTCGTATAGACGCAGTAGCCGATACCGCCGGCTTCCACAACGACCCGATCCTCCCCGATATCGGCCAGCGTTCCCCTGATATATGCGTACATATTGTTTTCCTCCTGCTGAAAATCTCTGCCGCGGCGGCTCCTTTCGGACTGGCAGCAAAGCGGCTCCTCATGCCGCCGATCCTCATTCTTCCTCTGAGCCGGTCTCTGCTCGCAGTGATCCCAAAGACGCGGCGGCTCCTTTCGGACCGGCAGCAAAGCGGCTCCTCATGCCGCCGATCCTCATTCTTCCTCCCGCCGCTTCTGCCCGCAGAGAATCGGCCCGATCCTCACGATCACCCCCTGCGCCGCCGCGCCGATCAGAAGCCCTGTAAAAAAGCCCGCCGCGAGCAGTACCGGCAGATAATATAAAATATTGTAATTCTCCACCACCATCGCCGCCACGCCGATCTGACCCACATTGTGGAAGATCCCTCCGCTGATGCTGACCGGCAGTACGCCAAACTGCCCGGTGCGTTTTAACAGAACCATTACCAGAAAGCTGAAAAGACCGCCCGCAAGACTGTAGAGAATACTGAACATATTTCCGAATAAAAATCCCGCAAGCACAATGCGGCATACCGAGACTGCGAGCGCCTCCTTTGTCCCGACACAGTACAGCATCATCACAACGACCAGATTCGTCAGGCCCAGCTTTACGCCCGGTATCCCGAAATAAAAGGGAATCAGTGATTCCACATAACTGCAGATTAAGGCCAGCGCCAGAAAAACGCCAAGGTACGCCGCTTTATTTCGCGATGGAATCATATACGCCCTCCTCCCCGCCTGTTATCTGCACAACCACACGGTTCGGAAGACAGACGATCGTCTCCCTGTCTTTTGAGATGGCCTTTTGGTGCACGCAGAGCTGATCCGGACAGTTCGCTTCCGTCATGTCGGCCTTCCCATCCCGGATTTCCATGACATTCGTCGTTTTCCCGTCAATCATCACGTTTACCTCGCAGTCATCGGACAACGGCCAGCTGCCATACAGCTCGCCGTCCACCGTAATCCGGACAGTAACGCCCGCATCCCGTCCCAGTGCAAATGCCGCAAAAATCCCGGCCAGCGCCGCCGCAAGTACCGCGATAAAGATCATATCTTTTTTTGCTATCCCTCTGCCTTTCTTTTCCACAACCCTCTCCATATCAGGACAGCTCTCCCAGATAATAAAATCCTTTGCAGGTCACCAGCTTCACATTCCGGATCGTTCCGATCATCTCCGCGGTTCCCGGAAAATGCACGACCGAATTGTTCGAAAGCCTCCCGGTCAGAAGATGCGCATCCTGCCGGTTGATCTCCTCCGCAAGCACCGGGAGCGTCTGTCCGGTGAGTAAATCCGCTTTTTCCGAAGCAATCTGCTGTACTTCCTTTAACAGGCGGTCAAACCGTTCCTTTGCCACGGCTTCCGGAATCTGATCCTCCATCGCGGCCGCCGGCGTCCCCGTGCGCTTTGAATAGAGAAACGTAAACGCGCTGTCAAACCGTGCGCGTCTCACAACGTCCATCGTTTCCTCAAAATCCTCCTCCGTCTCGCCGGGAAATCCCACAATGATATCGGTCGTCACAGCGATGTCCGGCACAGCGGCGCGCAGTTTTTCCACCAGCGACAGATAATGCTCTTTGTCGTACCGCCGGTTCATCCGTTTTAAAATCCGGCTGCTGCCCGACTGCAGCGGAAGGTGCAGATGACGGCAGATCTTTTTCGAATCCCGCATCACGGCGATCAGCTCGTCCGAGAGATCCTTCGGATGCGAGGTCATAAAACGGATCCGCCGGATGCCTTCGATCTGCTCCGCCTCGCGCAAAAGCTGTGCGAATGTGACCGGCGTTTCCAGATTCTTTCCGTAGGAATTGACATTCTGCCCGAGCAGCATCACCTCCACGACGCCGTCCGCCGCCAGCCCCCTTATCTCTTCGAGGATGTCCGCCGCCTCCCTGCTCCGCTCCCGCCCGCGCACATAAGGCACGATACAGTAGCTGCAGAAATTATTGCATCCGTACATGATATTCACACCTGATTTAAACGTGTAATTCCGCTCGACGGGGAGCTTTTCCACGATCTGATCCGTCTCCTCCCAGACATCCACCGTCATGGAATCCGACTCGAAGGTTCTGCAGAGCAGCTCCGCAAAGCAGTAGATATTGTGCGTCCCGAAAATCAGATCCACAAAGCGGTAACTCTCTTTCAGCTTTTGCACCACGCCCGGCTCCTGCATCATACACCCGCAGAGCGCGATCTTCATCGCCGGATTTTTCTTTTTATAATTGTGCAGCATACCGAGCCGGCCGTAAACCTTGTTGTTGGCATTTTCCCGCACGGTGCAGGTATTGTAAATGACGAAATCCGCTTCCTCCGTCTCCGCCTTCTGATATCCGACACTCTCTAAAATCCCTGTCAGCTTCTCCGAATCCCTCGCATTCATCTGACAGCCGAAGCATACCGAACACGCAGTCAATGGCCGTCCCAGTTCTTCTGATTTCTTTTTCACTATTTCACGGCATCTCTTTATAAAATAGTATTGCCGTTCCGGTTCATGTTCCGGCGGATCCTTCATTAAATCCTGTTCTGCAGTCAGTCTGCTTATACGATCGTTATCTTCCATTTTCATTCCTCATACCAATACATGATGTACCGGTTATTTCAGCATAGTCTATTATTGTGTATTTATCATCAATCTATTATCATGTATTTCGTTCTTTTTGTACTCCATGATTTCCCACGGCTGACAGTCAAGCAGACAGCACAAATTTGCAATAACCTCACAGGTAACATTTTCATTTTTCGTTAGTTTTGCAATTGTGTTTGAGTGGATCCCGTTGTTTTTCAGCCACTGCTTATTATGCCCTCTCCTGCTTAACAATTCCCACAGCCGGGTAAACTCTATTATCCCATTTGTTCCATACGGCTGCTTCTTTATCGTCCCGCTCACCGTTTTTCACCCCCTGTCCGCAATCTATGATAATAGATTCTGTTTTTTGTGTCAATGTCTATTTCTGTGTAACTTTTTTTCCTTTGTCATATGTTATAAACGAACAGAGCTGATCCGCTGTGATTGCTCACAAATTTATCAGCTCTGTGTTTTATACTCTGGCTCTTTGATGATGATTATTTTTATATCTGAATGCCTTTTTCAGCTGCTCAGGTAATTGATCAATGCCTTTTATCCCATGATTTTTTACCATTGCAGCATATTGTTCATCATACCTGTATGATTCCACAAAAAGGATAACAGACATATATAACCGATACAGCTTCATTCGGATTCTGTCATTATCGGTAATAAGAATAATGCAGCCGTGAACATAAAGGTCAATATGTCTGTAATAACAAATGACCACAATATTCCCTCTGTTCTCCAGCCATTCGCCATAGTTACAATCGTTAAGACTTTCATTATCATAGAAACCGCAATCATTATCAGTGCATTTCTGGCATTTCCGATTGCCTGGTAAAATGTTGTTATTAGCGGGCAGTAGCTTTTCAGAGCTGCCGTAACTGTCATGAAAATCAGGCAAGTGCTTCCGAATTTAATCATAGCTTCATTTGATGTAAAGATTGCTAATAATTTGTCTCCAAAGCATATGGCAGCTCCCGCCTGAAAGAGACCATAGCCAAAGGACATTATGACTGCTTTTTTCAGCGTTTCGTTCACTCTTTCTGCTTTCCCATTAGAATAATTATAACCCAAAAGCGGCTGCATCCCTTGCAGCATCCCATTTTGCGGCATGGTTAAAAATGTCTGGATTTTCATTGCAAATCCCATTGAGATAATTGCCTGTTCACTATGAAACACACCTAAATATCTGTTTATCAGAACGAAAAATATGCCTGATGAAAATTGTGAGACAAGTGATGGCAAACCTAACCAGACAATATCTTTTATCATTCTAAAATCAATCTGAAAACTTCGGCAGCTAATCTTATATGTTCTGTCATGACGTAAAAAGAAAAACCAGATATACATACAGACAGATATGATTTGTGAAATAACGGTTGCTAACGCAGCTCCGCGGATGCCGCTATGGAAAGCGAATACAAAGAAACCATCGAATACCAGATTTACAGCTACAGGGATAAACCATATTTTTAATGCAAACCGCATTGCTCCCTCTGCACGAATCAGTGATGAAAAAGCTGTGCTGGTAATAGCTCCTGAGAGAATGATGGCTGCATAATTTTTCGCATAAGGATAAAGGTTCTCGGTGACACCTATCAGTTTCAGCACGGGATCTAAAAACAATAGTCCTGCAATCGTCACGAATATAGCAAACAGCCAAAATATGACAAATACATTTGCTGTGATTTTGGCAGCGCTATCCGTATCCTTTTTTCCAAGAGCTTTTGATAATAAGACGGCACCGCCGCTGCCCATGGTTGTACTGATCGCACTCAGCATTAACATCACTGGAGAAACAACCGTGATTGCTCCTGCAGCCGTTTCATTCACGCCCCAGGATACAATCAGGGTATCCGTAATATTATAAATGCTATATACCAAAAGAGCAGCACTGGAGTGCATACAGTTCGACAATAATACATGTCCTATAGGAGCTTCGCCAAGTTTTTCAATATCCCGCATTTCCACACCCTCTCCGCAATAAGAAATCCGACTCTTATGGTAACACGAATAAAGGGGATATTTCATTTCCCTGGCGGACAGAAACCTATCCTGATATGACAACAGACGGGATAAACTTCTGCTTTTTCCATTCGAAGCTTTTGCAGGACATCGGAGAACGTGCCGCCGGCTTTTTCCCGCAAAAGCCGTTCTAAATGTCTGGGGCTATAACCCATATTTTTTGCAATATTGTTGTAGAACCACAGGCATTAGACACAGACGCAGTATCGGGAACTACGGTAAGTAGTAAATGTATCTTAAAAGCTGTCGAAACTGCAATAGAACATTAAAAAGGGAGATTTATGCTGATGAAAACAATCGTAATTTACAATTCGCAAACAGGATTTACAAAGCGGCATGCAGAATGGATCGCAGAAGCAGCGGGGGCTGATTGCATTTTGTGTTGGAGGAAGCCCGATAGATAACCCGGAAATTGACATAGCCCTTAAACGGAATTTCAGCGAATCGGAACAGAAAAAAGTAAAGACCATTTCAAAGAGGTCATTTATATGTTTATCCGCAATATCGCTCCTCATATGAGTTTTAACCGTTTAAGAACATTGCTGTATGTTCAGTCCCTGACAGCATAAAAATCACCTTCCCGGATGCTCATCTCAAATTCCACCTGTGCGTCATCGGTTCCGACCAGCTTTAAAAAGGTGGTTCCCTCTTCCAGGAGCAGTGTCTGAACCGCGGTATCATCCATTCCCGTCTGTCCGCTGATCTCGTCAATTGTAATTACATTAAAATCCGGATCCACCAGCACCAGCTTCACCTTCCCCTGTTTTACCCGGATATAATACCGGATATCCAAAGCGGTCTCCTGCTCCAGGTAGTACGACCAGAACATGACCATTCCGTTGAACGCCTCAAAGGAACCTGTCGTCCCCTGTCCGTTCACCTGCTGTTCCCCGCTTCCCATCACATAACTGCTGTATGGCGTTGCGATTTTTTCCTCATTCGCATAAAGCTGCCGCATTTCATCCGTTTCCGACGGTCCGCATCCCGCGCTGCAAAACAAAAGCACGGCAAGCAGCATGCTCAAACACTTCCTCATCGTTTCCGTTGCCCTCATCCGCGTATCTGTCCGTTTCCATAAATGATATATTTTGTGCTGGTCAGTGCAGGGAGCCCCATCGGCCCTCTTGCGTGCAGTTTCTGCGTGCTGATCCCGATCTCCGCACCAAACCCAAATTCAAACCCGTCAGAAAACCTCGTGGAGGCGTTGACATAGACGCAGGCGGCATCGATTTCCCCGAGAAACCGCTGCGCGTTCGCATAATCCTGTGTGACGATCGTCTCGGAGTGGCCGGTATTGTACCGGTTGATGTGAGCGATCGCCTCGTCGATGGAAGCCGTCGTCTTTGCGGAGATCACATAGTCCAGGTATTCTGTCCCCCAGTCCGCTTCCGCCGCCGGACAGAGCAGTCCTTCCGGCATCCCGCCTGTTTTTTCCGCCGCAGCGTATATCGCTTCATCCGCGCGCAGCTCCACCCGGTGTTTTGCGAAAACCGGAATCAGAAGCGGAATCAGACGGTCTGCGGCATTCCGATGGATCACAAGCGATTCACAGGCATTGCACACACCGATGCGCTGCGTCTTTGCGTTTTCGATGATTTCCACCGCCATCTTAAGATCCGCGCTCTCGTCAACATAAATATGACAGTTTCCGGTTCCCGTCTCAATCACCGGAACCGTCGCCCGCTCCACCACTGTCCGAATCAGTCCTGCTCCGCCTCTGGGAATCAGCACATCCACATATTCATTGAGCCGCATAAAAGCCGTTGTCGTCTCCCTGTCCGGATCCGTGATCAGCTGCACCGCGTCTTTCGGAATTCCCTCTGCCGCAAGCGCATCCCGGATCACCGCGACAAGCGCGGCATTCGAACAAAGCGCGTCGCTTCCTCCTTTTAAAATCACCGCGTTTCCGGTCTTAAAACAGAGGCAGAACGCATCCACCGTGACATTCGGGCGCGCCTCATAGATCATTCCCACAACGCCGAGCGGCACCCTCATCTCACCGATCATCAGACCGTTCGGACGGCGTTTCATCGCACGCACTTCGCCGATGGGATCCTCAAGATCCGCAACCTGAAGAACCCCTTTTGCCATCTGACCGATCCGCTCTTTGTCAAGCATCAGACGGTCAAGCAATCCTTCCGCCATACCGTTTTCCCGGCCTTTGACGAGATCCTTCTGATTTTCCGCGAGAATCTGATCCGCGTGTGTCAAAAGCGCTTCCGCCACCGCGCGAAGCGCATGATTTTTTGCGTCCGTTCCCAGTTTTCCGGTCTGCCGGCTCACTTCCTTTGCCCTGCGTCCGATCTCCTTCAGCTCCATCCCTCTGTTCTCCTTTCCCCGGCCACGGCCCGCTCCGGTTGTCTCCCTGTCCGCAGCGGTTCCGCGCTTTGTCCCGCACACCGTTCCCAGCCCGAGCCTTCTCACGGATGTGCCGTCATTCCCCCGCCGGCTGCTCCTCACGATT
>CAJUNX010000016.1:30159-31284 GCA_910587865.1 uncultured Roseburia sp. | reverse complement strand
CATCCGGCCTGTTTCCGTTCCCGCTCCGGCTGTCTCCCTGTCCGCAGCGGTTCCGTGCTTTGTCCCGCACACCGTTCCCAACCCGAGTCTTCTCACGGATGTGACGTCATTCCCCCGCCGGCTGCTCCTCACGATTCATCCGGCCTGTTTCCGTTCCCGCTCCGGCTGTCTCCCTGTCCGCAGCGGTTCCGCGCTTCCGTTACAATCGTATGCATCCGTACATCCGTCGCCGTCTGCGTCAAATATGGTTCTATCTGATTTTCATAGGCGATTCCGACCCGCGTCAGTCCGGGAAACCGTGCAAAATAGCGGTCATAACAGCCCTTTCCATACCCGTAGCGGCCTCCGTTATGGTCAAACACCACCCCCGGCACCAGTACCACCGCATCCGCTACCTGTACCATCTCACAATCCGGCAACGGTTCCATCACATGAAATGTCCCCTCCGCCACCTGTTTCAGCGAAGTAATCTCATAAAAATCCATCCGGGCGCCGTCCCTCATCCGCGGCAGTGCCACCCGCCTGCCGTCTGCGAGCGCCTGTACCAAAAATGCCCGACAGTCCGCTTCTTTTCCGAGCGGATAATAGCCGTAGATGATCCGGCAGGACGGATACCAGTCTGCCCGAAGCAGACGCTGACAGATCGCTCTGCTCTTTTTTTCGACTTCCGGCTGCGTCATCGCGGCGCGAAGCGCGCGATGTCTTTTCCGCAGGTCAGCGCGTTCCTCCGCCGGCCATCCCTCTGTCCGCAAAATCGTTGTTTCCTGCCGGGAAATGCCTCCCGCCGGCTCTGACTCCTCCTGCAAAACAACTCCTCCCGACAGCCGTCCCTCACCCTTATGAGTACCGCCGGCTGTCACCGTTTCCTCCGTTTTCCGCCCTCTTCTCACCGAGATTTTCCACGGTTCCGTCCGCATTTACCAGATCGATATTGTCAAGCTGCGCCGCAAGGTTGTTCCTGACATCCGCGATAAACTGTTTGCGCAGCAGCATCTGCTCCTGTTTTTCCGCTTCCGTGAGTCCCTCCGCTTTTGATTTATGATATAATTCATTGATCCGGTCAATCTGTTCCTGTTTCATGGCCGCCTCCTGTTCCCTGTCTGTTTTCTTCTTTCCCGCGCCATT
>CAJUNX010000016.1:0-30059 GCA_910587865.1 uncultured Roseburia sp. | reverse complement strand
CCTTCCGTCAAAGTCCGGACTGCCTTTCCCGGCTTTTCTCCGGCCTGTCTGGCCGAATCTGGCATCTGCACCACGCGCTTCTTCTGATCATTCCTTCCGTCAAAGTCCGGACTGCCTTTCCCGGCTTTTCTCCGGCCTGTCTGGCCGTGATCAGCCGAGCGTCTCCAGTATAAAATCCTCAATCCGGAAGGATTCTTTCTTCTGCGCGAGAAACACCGTCCCCCGGAAGGTATCATCAAATATGTGATGGAGAATGCAGACATCCTCTCCGTTTGCGATGATCATGTCCGCACCCGATAAGGTCGCGATCTTCGCAGCCGTCAGTTTGGTCGCCATGCCTCCGCTTCCGACATCGCTTCCGGTCGAGCTTTTCGCCATCCGGTAAATCTCCCCGTCCAGCTGCTCCACCACACGGATCAGCTGCGCATCCGGGTTCTGATGCGGATCGTCGGTAAACAGCCCGTCGATATCCGAGAGCAGGATCAGAAGATCCGCGCCGACCAAAGAGGTCACGATCGCAGAGAGCGTATCATTATCCCCAAACTGCATCTCGTAGGTTGACACAGTATCGTTCTCGTTGACAATCGGAATCGCGCCCAGCCGAAACAGTTCCTCAAAGGTATTCCTGGCATTTTCCCGTGACACCGGATTTACCATTGTATTTTTTGTCATCAGTACCTGCCCGGCCACCTGATTGTACTCGGCAAACAGCTTCTGATAGATCATCATCAGTCGTGCCTGTCCCACCGCCGCACATGCCTGCCTTGTGGAGATATCGTTGGGCCGCTCTTTCATCCCCAGCGTCTGCCGCCCCACCGCAATCGCGCCGGAGCTGACCAGACAGATATCCATACCGCGGTTTCTCAGGTTGCAGAGCTCCCGGACCAGATGCTCTAATTTTGTAAAATTCAGATTTCCGGTCCCGCTGTAATTTAACGACGAGGAACCGATCTTTACAATCACTCTTTTTTTATGTTCCAATTCCGGTTTCCTTTGTTCCATCTTTCGCATCTTCCTTCTGCCTTTTTCTCATCCATCCCCGGCGCCGCAACGTACGCAGCGGCCGAACATTTCCCTTTTCCCGTTTTCTCTTCCATCCCCGGCGCCGTAACGTACGCAGCGACCGAACATTTCCCTTTTCCCGTTTTCTCTTCCATCCCCGGCACCGCAACGTACGCAGCGGCCGAACATTTCCCTTTTCCCGTTTTCTCTTCCCTCTCCGGCGCTGCAACGTACGCAGCGGCCCAACCCACGCAGGATCACGCACCTGCACGGTAATACTCTATCATATCTGCGGGAAAATGGCAAAAAGATTTCATTGTGAGAGCTGTTTTTTTGTGATACACTTTAGAAACACACGATCCCTCTGGTATATCGCCAAATGAACGGATCGCACTATTTTACATCAAAACGGAGATTACCATGAAAAAATTATATGCCATTCTGACCGTCGTCCTCTTATTCTGTCAGCTCTTTTCCGCCTGCGGCAGAACCGCGGAACCGCTCACCAAGACCGGCTTCTGTCTGAATACGGTCATTGAAGTCACCATTTTCGAAAACGGCTCCGAAGCGCTGCTGGAAGAATGCTTTTCACTCGCAGAAACATACGAGGGATATTTTTCCGCCACGATCCCGGACAGCGATATCGCAAAAATAAACGCCTCCGCCGGCACGCCGGTCACCGTACACGACGAGACGGCAGAACTCCTTTCCATCGGAATCGCTTACGGAGAATTGAGCGGGGGACGTTTTGACATCACAATCGGAGGGCTCTCGGAGCTTTGGGATATCTCCACAAAGGCGCTGCTTGAACAGACGGATGCCTCCATGATCCCCGCGAACAATCAGATCGAACAGGCACTCTCCGACGTGGATTATCACGCGGTCAGGATCGACGGAAATGTCGTGACGCTGCAAAACCAGGACGCCCGGATTGATCTCGGCGGAATCGCCAAGGGCTATATCGCGGACAGAATGAAAGAATTTTTAATCGAAAACGGTGTCACCAGCGGCTTTATCAACTTAGGCGGCAACGTCCTTGTGCTCGGGCCGAAACCGGACGGATCCCCCTGCAGCATCGCCATTCAGCGCCCCTTCTCCGAGGAGGGTGACGTGGCTGCATCCGTGAAGATCACCGATCAGACCGTCGTCTCCTCCGGCATTTACGAGCGCTATTTTGAGGCCGGCGGACGGATTTACCACCACATCCTGGATACCGCGACCGGATATCCCTATGACAACGGGCTTTTGAGCGTGACCGTCATCACAGAAAACTCCGTCGACGGGGATGCGCTCTCCACGATTTGTTTTTCGCTCGGCCTCACCGACGGCATGGAGCTGATCGAGCGCACGGACGGCGCGGAAGCCGTCTTTATCACGGATGATGAAACCCTGCACACAAGCTCCGGAATCGGAACAGACATCCCCTTTACGGAATTTTAGACGTCGTCAACGATATTGTTGATCCACACCCCTTTTTTGATCAGCACAAACCCAATCACCGCTTTTACAATCTCCACACTCTGACACAGCAGATACATCGGCAGAAGCGGCATCTGCGTCAGACGGCTTACGAGAAACGCGACCGGGATATTGACCACCCACATATAACAGCTGTCAAAGACAAATGTAATCATCGTCTTTCCGCCCGTGCGCAGCGTAAAATACGCGGCGTGATAAAACGCGTACAGCGGCAGGAACACCGACGCGATCCGGATCAGGCCGGTTGCAAGCGACCGGACCTCCGCCGAGGTATTGTAAATCTCCGGAAACAGCGGTGCGAGGACAAACAAAACCGCTCCCACCACCGCGCAGCAGACCTCGGAAAAAAAGATCAGCTTCCGGTCGGTATCCACGGCCTTCTCCATCTCCCCGGCTCCTAACTGCTGTCCCACCACAATCGAGATCGCGCTTCCCAGTGCAATGAAAACAATATTGAACAGATTGGAGACAGTTGTAGAAATATTGAGCGCCGCCACGGCATCCAGACCGCGCATGGAATAGCACTGTACCATGATCGCCACTCCCGCGGACCACAGCGTCTCGTTGACCAGAAGCGGCATCCCTTTTATGATAATCTGCTTTACCAGCGGCAGCGGAATCCACGCCTGTGAGGCTCCCTGTCTAAACGACGCATCCGCCCCGGATCCGTCCTCTCCTCTCACAGAAACGCGGTCTCTTTTCCCGCTGTCCTCTGTTCCATTTCCCGCATCTGTCTCTCTGCAGCGCACACGGTATGCTCCCCGGATAAAACGGTTGCGCTCCTGATGGATATGTGTCCAGACTGTGACAAGTCCCACCTCACAGAAACGTGAGACAACCGTCGCGATCGCCGCACCGGCCACACCGAGCGCCGGACAGCCGAATTTCCCGAAAATCAGCAGATAATTTAAAAACAGATTGACAAATACCGCCACGATTCCCGCCAGCATCGGAAGCATCGTTTCACCGGTCTCCCTTAACGTGCTCGCGTAAATCTGCGTCAGCGTACACGGGACAATGCCGATCAGCATTACAAGCATGTATTCCATCCCCGCCGTGTGTGTCATCCCGATATCGCCGCCCGCGCTGTCATGGAGAAACATCCGGATCAGCCCGTTTCCCCCAAAGATAAAAATTGCAAACCAGATCAGCGTGATCAGTCCGCAGCAGACCAGCTTGAAACGGAACGTACTGCGCACGCCCTCATGATTCCCCTGCCCGTAAAACTGCGCGCTGAAAATCGATGCGCCGGAAATCGCACCGAAAATACAGATATTATATACCGCCATCAGCTGATTCACAATGGCAACACCAGACATCTGCTCCGTGCCGAGCTGTCCCACCATGATATTATCCAGCAGACCGACAAAATTCGTAATCCCGTTCTGTACCAGAATCGGGAACGCAATGATGAGCACCATCCGGTAAAATGCCCGGTCCCCGATAAAACGTCTCTTAAAATTTTCCATCTCTCCTCATTTCCAGGTGAAACAAATGCACCGACTCCGCTGGCTTTCGCCCGCATAAATGATCTCTGCCGCGGCGGAACAGATCCCCCGCATCCCGGCAGCCCGTCCGCAGATCCACAGACACAGAACAGAGGTTCCGGTCCCTTTCAGGCGCCGAAACCTCTGTCTGGCCAGCTTCTCCCTCTATTCCGGTTCCGCATACCGGATGACAGCGCATCCCGGTACAGGAACTTCCGCGAATCCTCTCTGTTACAGAATAATCTTCTTCGGACACTTCTGCGCACAGATACCGCAGCCCGTACATTTCGTCTGATCAATATACGCGATATTGTCTGCGACATGCACCGCGTCCGAAGGACAGTTCTTCTCGCACAGATGGCAGCCGATACAGCCCACCGAACATGCCTTCATCACGTTTTTACCCATATCCTTCGAGCTGCACTGCACCAGATGCTTCGCCTCATAGGGCACCAGCTCGATCAGGTTCTTCGGGCAGGCAGCCACACATTTGCCGCACGCCTTACATGCTTCCTTATCGACCAGCGCGATCCCGTCCACGATGTGAATCGCGTCAAACGGACACGCCTTCACACAGGAACCGTAGCCAAGACAGCCGTAATTGCAGGATTTCGGACCGCCGTTCGGCACAAACGCCATGGCCGCACAGTCCTCATTGCCCGTATAATCATAATCGCGGTTCGCCTTCTCGCAGGTTCCCGCACACTTCACAAACGCCACCTGACGCGCGCCCTCTTCCGCCGCAACGCCCATGATCTCACCGATCTGCGCCGCAATCGGAGCTCCTCCGACCGGACACTGGCCGACCGGTGCCTCGCCTTTTACAATCGCAGCGGCAAGACCCGAGCAGCCCGCATAACCGCAGCCGCCGCAGTTATTTCCCGGAAGCACGCCTAAGATCGCTTCCTCTCTCTCGTCCACTTCCACCTTGAACTTTTCTCCTGAGATACCGAGGAAAAATCCAATCAGAATACCTACACCGCCGACGACGACGGCTGCAACCAGAATTGCCGTAATGTTCATCTTCTTTTTCCTCCTAAATCATTCCCGAGAATCCCATAAATGCTATGGACATCAGACATGCCGTGATCAGCACGATCGCTGTGCCCTGAAATGGCTTCGGAATATCGTTGTACTCGATCTTCTCGCGCAGTCCCGCCATGATCACGATCGCGATCAGGAAACCTACAGCTGTCGCGAATCCGTTGACCACGCCCTCGATGATATTGTATTCCTTGGTCACGTTATTTAACGCCACACCGAGCACCGCACAGTTCGTGGTGATCAGCGGAAGGTAAACGCCGAGACTCTGATAGAGCGACGGCATCGCTTTCTTTAAGAACATTTCCACAAACTGCACCAGCGCGGCGATCACGAGAATAAACACAATCGTCTGAAGATAGGTCAGATCAATGCCCTTCTCCATCAGCGCGCTGTTTGCGAGGATAAATTTGTAGATCAGCGACGTCACAAAGGATGCGATCGTGATGACAAACACAACCGCGCCGCCCATGCCGGCCGCCGTCTCCGTCTTTTTCGACACGCCTAAGAACGGACAGATACCAAGGAACTGACTCAGCACGACGTTATTTACAATCGCGGAAGCAACCGCAATCAACAGTAATTCTTTCATCTGTATCACTCCTCCTATTCTGTCTTTTTGGCAGCCGTCTTCGTACCGGCGTCATCTTTGCCGCTGTTAAGCCGTCCCGTACACATTGCAGACTGACCGCAGCTCGCGCAGTCGCCTGACAGACATCCGGACGGCGCCGCAAGCGGTCTGCCCTTTGCTTCCATCTTCGCGCGCACGATGTTCATCACCGCAACCAGACATGCAAGCACAAGGAATGCACCCGGAGCCATGACAAAGATCGTGATCGGCGTAAAGCCGGCCTTTCCCGCCGCGCGGTCCGCAAGCGGAAGCAGCTGGAAACCGAAGATCTGTCCTGCACCGAGAATCTCACGGATCAGTCCGATACAGGTCAGACCGAACGTGAAGCCGAGTCCCATACCGATACCGTCAAACACTGACGGAACCACCGGATTCTTGGATGCATAGCTCTCCGCACGGCCTAAGATGATACAGTTTACCACGATTAACGGGATATACACGCCGAGCGATTCGGACAGGCTCGGGGTGTACGCGTTCATGATAAACTGAACCATCGTCACCAGAGAAGCCACGATCACGATAAACGCCGGCATACGCACGCCGTTCGGAATCACCTTGCGGAATGCGGAAATCAGCAGATTGGAAAATACAAGCACGACAGTTGTCGAGAGTCCCATGCCGAGTCCGTTCATCGCGGACGAAGTGACCGCCAGCGTCGGACACATACCGAGCATCAGGACGAACGTCGGGTTCTCCTTAATAATACCGTTATATAAACGCTCTACATTCTTATTCATTCGTCACACCTCCTGCCAGTACATTCTGGAAGTACGCGATACACGCATTCACACCGTTCGCCATCGCTTTTGAGGTGATGGTCGAACCGGAGATCGATTCGATCTCATTTGCCGCAGCCGGAGCCGATTTTACAACCGTAAACGAATCTACCAGCTTGCCCTGGAACTGACTGTAGAACTTCTCCTCCTGCGCCTTCATGCCAAGACCCGGCGTCTCTGCGATCGACGTGATCGAATAGCCGTTCACCGTACCGTCGTTCTGAATCCCGACGGAAAACGTGATCGTAGACTGGCTGGCATCCTTTGCCGTCACAGTCAGCACAAATCCGATCGGATTGCCGGAGGCGTCCTTCGCCACCTGCGCGTCCAACAGCTCATCCGCATAGCCGAGCGATGCGATCAGCTCGTTTGCCGCAGCCTTGTCAAATCCCGCGTACGCCTCAAACGACTCCGCGTTCTCAAATACCTGCTTGTAGGCAGCCTGTGTCTTCTCGTAATTTACCCGCTCGATCGGCTCTTTCGTGATGCCGTATACAATCCCGAGCAGAAGCCCGAGCACCGCGGTAAAAGCAAATAAAATCAAAGCGTCATGTACAATCTTCTTATTCATTCTATTTGCCCCCTTCCTGCTTTTTCGCTTCCCGCACCTTACCAAACGCAAGCGGCACCGTGTACTTCTCGATCATCGGCACAAACAGGTTGCTTAAAATAATCGCAAACGATACGCCCTCCGCGTTCGCGCCGAACGTGCGGAACAGCCCGGTTAAGATACCGCAGCAGATACCGAAGACGATCTTGCCGCGCGGCGTAATCGGGGATGTCACGTAGTCGGTCGCCATAAAGAACGCGCCGAGCATCAGTCCGCCGCCGCAGAGCTGAGCGGTGAGATAAGCGCCGTCAAAACCGCGGCCTGAAAACAGGAGCATAAACACGACAAACGTCACTATGTATGATGCCGGGATGCGCAGATCGATCACCCCCATTAAAATCATAAAGATAGCGCCGATTAAAATCGCAATCACGGAAGTCTCGCCGATCGTACCCGGGATGCGGCCGATCAGCATATTGATCGTGTCAACCGCCTCGCCGTTTCTCATCGCGGCAAGCGGTGTCGGCCCCGTATAGGTATCGGTGACAAAATTCGTCATATCCGCAGCAAACGCGATCAGAAGAAAACATCTCGCGCCGAGCGCCGGGTTCATGAAATTCTGTCCGAGTCCGCCGAATAAGCACTTTACAACTACAATTGCAAATACACCGCCGATCACGGCCTCCCACCACGGAAGCGTAACCGGAAGATTTAAGGCCAGAAGCAGTCCGGTCACAACAGCGCTGAAATCCGGCACCGTGTTTTTCTTATGTACGATCTTGTCAAATACCCACTCGGAAACAACGCAGGACGCTATGGTCACAAGGATCAGAAGCAGCGCCTTTAATCCGAAATTGTAAATGCCGAACAGGCTGGTCGGAAGCAGCCCGATGATCACATACAGCATGATACGGCTTGTGGTATCCTTGGAACGCACGTGCGGTGATGATGAAACATGATATAAATCACTCACGATAATCCACCTCTCTCTATTTGTTTTCTGTTTGTAAAAGTTCAGTCAGTCCCCTTATTTCCGCTTCGCGGCAAGCACCTGCTTTTTCATCGTCTTGATCGACTGTGCCAGCTGTTTTTTCGCCGGGCAGACAAAACTGCAGCTGCCGCACTCGACACACTCCAGCCCGTGCCACGCCTCAAATTCCGCGGAAAGTCCGTTGTCTCCGAACTTTGCGAGTCTTGACGGAACCAGAAGCTCCGGACACGCCTCCACACAGCGGCCGCAGTTGATGCAGGCCGTGGGCTCCGTCACGGAAACCTCGTCCTTTGTCAGGCATAAAAGCGACGATGACGTCTTTGTCGTCGGGACATCCAGTCCGAACATTGCAAATCCCATCATCGGACCGCCGGAGATCATCTTTTCCGGCTCGGTCTGAAACCCGCCGGCAGCTTCCACAAGCTCCGCATAGTTCGTGCCGATATTATAGAGGAAATTCCCCGGCTTTGCGACGGCATCCCCCGTGATCGTCGACACACGGTTTGTAAGCGGATGACCAAATCTCACCGCATTGTAAACGGCGATGATCGTCTCGACATTGTCCACGATACAGCCGGCGTCCGCCGGTAGCATCTTTGAATTGATCGCGCGCTTCGTCACCGCGTAGATCAGCTGGCGCTCACCGCCCTGCGGATACTTTGTCTGCAGCGGACAGACCTCGATCCGCGGCTCGTTCTCCACAAGCTTTGTCAGTTTTTCGATACAGTCCGGCTTGTTGTCCTCAATACCGAGAATCCCCTTCGCATGGTCAAACAGCTGAAGGATAATCTTCATACCGCCGATCAGCTCCTCGGGATTCTCAATCATTCTCCTGTAATCCGCGGTCAGATAAGGCTCACATTCCGCACAGTTCGCAATGATGTACTCGATCTTATCCGGCTCCTTCGGAGATAATTTTACATGCGTCGGGAATCCGGCGCCGCCCATACCGACGATACCGGCCTCCTTTACCTTCGCGATGATCTCGTCTTTGGTGAGAGATGTCACATCCTCGCACGGCGTGTACTCCGCCTCCTCAAACGTACCGTCGTTGTCGGTGACGATGGACTTTACCATATCGCCGGTCGCCACGCGGCGCGGCTCAATCGCCTTCACGGTACCGGATGCGGACGCGTAGATCGGAGACGACACAAACCCGCCTGCTTCCGCGATCTTCTGACCTTTTAACACCCGGTCGCCGACCGCGACAATCGGGCTGGCCGGTGCGCCGATATGCTGCGACAGCGGGTAGACCAGATCGCCCTTCGGGAGTACTTCCACGATCGGCTGATCCTTCGCCAGCTCCTTTCCTTCAAAAGGATGGACGCCGCCTTTAAATGTTTTTGAACCCATTTTTTCGTGCCCCACTTTCTCTTATTTGTATTGTATTCCATGTCTTTTAATATAGAATAGCCGTCCTTTCCATTATATCACAGATCCACATAAATAGGAAAAAGTTTTTGTATTTTTTTCGATACTTTGCTATACTTAAGGAATGATTCGCAGCGCGCGGAACCAAAGCCCCAAAGAGGCAGAGAACGGGCATGCGGGCAAAGAGCTGCGGCTGTCATGCTGCCGCACACAAACGATTTTTTACTCAGAGGACCTATGATATGATCACCTGGACAGACACGATTCCTTATAATTTTACGGATCCCGTTATTTCGCGCATCTTCGGCCGGAGCGCGATCTTTTTTGATATCGAGACCACCGGATTTTCCCGGGAAGGCAGCACCGTCTATCTGATCGGCTGCGCCACAAGAGACGACGATTCTCTCTGCATCCGCCAGTTTTTCGCCGAAACGCCGGCGCAGGAGGCTGAGGTCATCGCCGCTTTTTTCGCATTGTTAAAGCAGTATGATGCCGTGCTCACCTTCAACGGAAACACCTTTGACATCCCCTATCTTCAGGCAAGATGTCATTTTCTTCATTTGGAAGAATCTCTCTCCTCCCACCCGTATACCGATCTCTACCGCGAAGCCGCGAAGCTGCGGCACATCCTCGGGCTTGCGAATTTCAAACAGAAATCCATCGAAACGTTTCTCGGCATTGACCGCGCGGATCTGTTTTCGGGGGGAGAGCTGATCCGCGTCTACCGGGAATACATAAAAAAGCCGACAAAACAGGCCGAAAAAATCTTACAGCAGCACAATTACGAGGATGTCCTCTACATGCCCGCGCTTCTGCCCGTGCTCTCCTACCGCGCCCTTTTTGACGGGGAGTTCTCTGTGAAATCGCTGGAGGCCGCCGAGTACACCGCAATGGACGGGAGTCCGAAAAAAGAGCTTTACTTTACGCTTTCCTGCCGGCTCCCGGTTCCTGCCCCCGTCTCCTGCCGCTACGGGGACTGCTATCTCTCGTTCGGCGGCAGCCAGGCGGTGCTGAGGGTCTGCCTTCTCGACGACACCCTGCGCTTCTTTTTTGACCGCCCGTCAGATTATTATTATCTGCCCGACGAGGATTGCGCCGTCTTAAAAACCGCGGCCTCCCATATCGAAAAAGACAGGCGCAGACCCGCAAAACGCTCCAGCTGCTACACGAAAAAGCACGCGATCTTTGTCCCCCAGTATCAGGAGGTCGTCACCCCTGCGTTCCGCAGAACCGTCCGGGAGCGGCAGTCTTTTTTTGAGCTGTCCACGTCATTTGTCTCCGATCCGGATCTGCAGCACCGCTACGTGTGCCACCTTCTGAATGTCATCCTGCGCCAGAAGCCGCCGGGTCCCGGAGGGGCCAAACCCTCCGGCTCGCCGGCATAACTTCCGGACACACGCCGACTCCCGAACAGGCCGCGCCTTCCGGACCCAGTGGTATGGCGCTTCTGCTCGTCAGTTATAAGTTCGGTTTCCCTTCCTTCGCCTGCCCCCGCTGCACATACCCCGAGCCGCCACGTGGTTCGCCGGCAGAAACGCCCCTTTCGGACTTTCCCCACAGGCCGGCGCCATGCCCGTCGCACAAAAAAGGCCGCTGTATTTCTACAGCGGCCTTTATGTATGCCTGTTTTCCGACGGCTTCTTCCCGTCTACTCTTTCTCAAAAAAGAAAGATTTGCTGCGGTTAAAGCCCAGTTCGCGGTAATTCATAATCTGCTCGGTACTTCCGATAAACAGAATCCCTCCTGTCGTCAGGGACTTGTGGAATTTCTTATAAATTTCGTCCTTTGCCTCCTCCGTGAAATAAATCACGACATTCCGGCACACAATCAGATGACATCCGGACGGATAGGGATCTTTTAACAGATCGTGGATTTTAAACTCCACTCTCCTTTTGATCTCATCCGAAATCTGATACGAGGATCCCACTTTTGTAAAATATTTCTTCTTCAGATCGTCCGGCACTGCGGAGATACTTTTTTCATTGTACAGACCCATGCGGGCAGTGTCGATCACCTGACGGTCAATATCCGTCGCGATAATCTTGATATTTGCCAGCGGCAGATGTTTCGAGAGCGCCATAACAAGAGAATATGGCTCATCCCCGGTTGAACAGGCAGCGCTCCACACCTTAAGATTGCGCCCGTACTTCTGAATGAGACGGGGAAAAACTTCCTTGTCAAGGATCTTCCACTGATCCGGATTCCGGTAGAACTCAGAGACGTTGATCGTGAGGAAATTGATAAACTGCTCAAACTTGTCTTTGTCCCTCTTTAACAGCGCCACATACTCGTCGTACGTCCGGATTGCGTTTTTGGAAATCAGCGTGTTGATTCTGCGCCGCATCTGTTTTTCCTTGTACGCATTCAGATCAATCTTTGCAAGCGAAAGAATGTCCTTTTTAAACTTCTCATAGTTGTCTGTTTCAAGCATGGTTGTCTCCTCCAGTTTACAATAGTCGGATAATAGGCTTCCACAATCCGTGCAAGCCTATCTCTCAATCTGATCTATGGCAGCTGAAACACAGGCCGCCTATTCTTTTGCATTTGCAATGGCGTCGATATCGACATCCGCGATATCCTCGTCTGCACGTTCCGCATCCGCCAGGAGCGCCTTGATCGAAAGGCTGATCTTCTTGTCATCCTCATTAAAGTCAACGATCTTTGCGTCAATCTCCTGTCCGACTCTCAATACGTCCGAGGGCTTCTCCACATGCTCTCTCGCAATCTGAGAGACATGGAGCAGAGCATCCACACCCGGCGCAAGCTCAACGAATGCACCGAAATCGGTCATCCTGGCCACGCGTCCTGTCACGACATTGCCGATCGCAAACTTCTCGGACGCACCGTTCCAGGGATTATCTGCCGGAAACTTCATGCTGAGTGCAATCTTGGTCTCATTGATATCCTTGATAAATACACGCACGTTCTCGCCGACATTAAAGACCTTCTTCGGGCTTTCGACTCTTCCCCAGGACATCTCGGAGATATGCAGCAGTCCGTCCGCGCCGCCAAGATCGATAAATGCACCGAAGTCCGTCACGTTCTTCACCGTGCCTTCCATGATGTCGCCGATCTTGATCCGCGCAAAGAGCTCTCTCTGCTGTTCTAACTTTCTCGCCACCAGAAGCTGCTTTCTGTCGCCGATGATTCTTCTGCGCTTCGGATTGAACTCGCTGATGACAAACTCAATCTCCTGATCCTTATATTTTGTCAGATCCTTCTCATAGGAATCGGATACCAGACTCGCCGGGATAAAGACACGCGTCTCATCCACCATCACGCACAGACCGCCGTCTAAGACCTGCGTCACCTTTGCGGTCAGCACTTCCTTATTCTCAAATGCCTCCTCAAGTCTCTTGCTGCCTCTCTCCGCCGCAAGACGCTTATAGGTGAGGAGAACCTGTCCCTCTCCGTCGTTTACCTTCATGACCTTGGTCTCCATGGTATCACCGACCGAGACAAGGGTAGTCAGATCAACATTGGATTCGTTCGTATATTCATTACGCGTAATGATTCCATCCGACTTATAACCGATATTCAGGACGATTTCATCCGGTTTTACATCGATAACGGTACCCTCAACAACCTCTCCATTCCTAATCGTTTTAAATGATTCATCCAGCATTTGTTCAAAACTCATTTCTGACATTCTTTTGAACCTCCTCAATAATATTGTTTGGGGTGGAAGCCCCTGCGGTAATACCTACGTTATCGACAAATCGGAAATCAGCAATCTTCAGATCCTTTACAGTTTGTATATAGTAAGTATTGTTGCATTCGTTATTACATATTTCAAATAGTTTCTGCGTGTTGGAACTGTTCCTGCCGCCGATCACGATCATGGCATCCACCTGCCTGGCAATCTGTGCAGCTTCCGCCTGTCGCTCCTCCGTAGCATTGCAGATCGTATTTAAAACAATTATATCATAACCTTTTTTTCTTATAATTTCAACTAATTCTTGAAATTTATTGTAATTAAATGTCGTTTGCGCTACCACACACACTTTCTTCGCCGGATCCGCGGTAAAATTGAGGGCTTCTTCCCTGTCCGGGATCACATATGTCGCATCTGCAGACGACCGGCTTCTGATTCCTTTAATCTCCGGATGCGCGCCGTCTCCCACAATCACGATCTGGTCACCCTCCATGCTGCGGCTCTCCACCAGCCGGTGGATCTTTTTGACAAACGGACAGGTGGCGTCCGCCACCGTAAATCCAAGGCGCTCTATCTCCTCACAGACCCCCTTCTCCACGCCGTGCGCCCGTATCACCACAATCCCCTTCGGCCGTCCGCGAAGCTCCCCGGTGCTTTCCACCACCACAACGCCTTTCTCCGCCAGATCGCGCACCACCTCTTCATTGTGAATGATCGGGCCGTACGTGTAGATCGGAACTCCGCTTTTCACCTGCTCATACACCAGATCCACCGCCCGTCTGACCCCGAAACAAAATCCGGCGCTTTTGGCCAGTCTGATATTCATAGTCCCCTCCATGCCTAAGCATTTTCGCAGAAACCGGATATCCGATCCGGTTCCATGCTCTTTTTACTTCGAAACAGCTATATTATAAATCGTTTCGACGACTTCATCAATCCCCATTTCGGAGCTGTCCACAAGAACTGCGTCCGGCGCCTGACAAAGCGGTGATGTCTCCCTGTGCATATCGCGGTAATCCCGGTCCCTGATATCCCGTTCCACTTCGTCGCGGTCACAGGCGATTCCCTTTGCGGTGAGCTCCTCATATCTGCGCTCTGCCCTTGCCGCCGTGCTGGCGGTCAGATAAATCTTCACCCGGGCGTCCGGCAGCACGCAGGTCCCGATATCCCTGCCGTCCATGACGACGGCGGTCTTTTCCGCAAGGCGGCGCTGCAGCTCCACGAGCTTTTCCCTCACCACCGGATATGCGCTGGTCGCCGACGCCATATTGCCGACCTCCTCGGTGCGGATGACGCCGTTTACGTTTTCCCCGTTTAAAATCACCTGCTGTTCTCCGTTCTCATAGACGATCGACACGGAAACATCCTGACATGCCGCTGCGACCGCCGCCTCATCCTCCGCAGCGATTCCGTGCGAAAGAAAATAATACGCCATGGCCCGGTACATTGCCCCGGTGTCCACATAAATCAGATCAAGCTTTCTGGCCAAAAGCTTTGCGATCGTGCTTTTGCCTGCCCCTGCCGGGCCGTCAATTGCAATCGTTCTGTTCATTCTCCATTCCTCCCTGTTTCTAAAACACGTTCCCCTGCAGGATGACGCCGGATGTGTCGGATATGCTGCCGGTTTGCCGCTCCTGTTTTTCAAACACATTCCCCGCTGATGATGCCTGATATGTCGGATATACTGCCGGTTTGCCGCTCCTGTTTCTCAAACGCCCTCCCCGCTGATGACGCCCCGAACGGTTTGTGACATGCCGGCACAAACAGCGGGTCCTGCTATTCCGTCCGGCTGCTCCCTGCGCTGTTTCCCGCGAGGTATCCGGTCGACCAGGCAATCTGAAGGTTAAATCCCCCCGTTCTGGCATCCACATCCAGAAGCTCCCCGCACAGATAAAGATGCTTCACCAGCTTTGACTCCATCGTGGAGGGATTGACCTCGCCTGTCTTTACGCCGCCGCGGGTGATGATCGCCTCGTCAAACCCGCGCGGACCCGCAAGCGTCAGCGGAAACGCCTTTACCCGGCGCGCAAACGTCTGCCGCTCCTCCCTGGTGATCTCATTCACCCGCTTTTCCGGGTCCACTCCTCCAAGCAGAAGCATCACCGGCGTCAGCTTTGCCGGAAAGAGGGATGCGACGGCATTTTTAAACTGCCGGTTTTTTGCACGCTCAAACTCCCGCAAAAGCCGGGCGTCCAGCTGTTCTGCGTCAAGCGCGGGTTTTAAGTCGATCTCCATGGAAAGCTGTTTCTGGATCAGGCTGCGCGGTATCGCGGCGCTTGCGCTTAGCATCAGCGGGCCGCTCACGCCGAAATGGGTGAACAGCAGTTCCCCGAACTCGTCAAACAGCTGTTTTCTGCCATCCCGGACGCGCACGCGGACATTTCGCAGCGAAAGGCCCTGCAGCGACGTCACGTAATCCTCCTTCGCGTAAAATGGGACCAGCGACGGGGCCGGCGTCACGATGGTGTGGCCGGCGTCCTCCGCAAAGCGGTAGCCGTCCCCCGTCGACCCTGTGGACGGGTAGGACACCCCCCCGGTCGCAAGAATCACGGCATCCGCAGACAGCTTTGTGCCGTCCTCCAGAAGAACGCCGCGCACCGCGCTCTGCCAGGTGATTTTCTTTCCGGGAGCGCGCCGCCTCCCGCCGCTCTCCCGGACGTCCGAATCATCCTCCCGGCATTTGCGGATCATCTGACCGCTCCCGCCGCTTTCCGGGGACTCCGCGGGCTTTGCGTACGGCGCTGTGAGCAGGCCGGCCACCCCTGTATGAAGCCGCACCGTCACGCCCCGCTGCGCGAGAACGCGCCGCAATACCGCTATGACATCCGACGAATGATCCGAAAACGGAAAGACGCGGTTTCCGCGCTCTGTCTTAAGCGGCAGTCCGTTTTCCTCAAAAAAAGCCGTGACCCGGCTGTTATCATACGCATAAAACGCACTGTACAGAAATCTCGGATTGGTCGTCACACCGGCAAACAGGCTTTCCATATCCCCCGCATTGGTGAGATTGCAGCGCCCTTTTCCGGTGATATAGAGCTTTTTCCCGAGTTTTTCATTTTTTTCCAGCAGTATCGTCTCGTGTCCGTTTTCCGCCGCGGCGATCGCCGCAAACATCCCGGCGGGCCCGCCGCCCACCACGATTACCTTACTCATGAATCGTTATATCTCCTACTTTTCCATACCGCATCCGGATGGAATCATCAATATAATTAATCTCGTCGTTCTCGTACACCTGGTACTCGTCCCAGACATCCTCAAGCATCTCTAACGTCTGCGCGACCTCCCCCTGTTTCTTCATGCACAGAGCCACGATCAGGGCGTTGATCACGCTTAAGGGCGCCACGAGCGAATCGACGATCGACGCCATATCGCTCTCTGCAATCAGGTTGCAGGAGGAGTACAGATTCATCGGAGAATGTACGCTGTCCGTCAGTGTGATCACTTTTGCACTGCGGTTGTTCGCGAATTCCATCGCTTTTAATGTGCGCATGGAATAGCGCGGAAAGCTGATCCCGATGATTACATCCTCTCTGCCGATGCGCACCATCTGTTCAAAAATCTCGCTTGAGCTGCTCGTGGAGAGCAGGTGAACGTGCTCAAACATCAGCGTGAAATAAAATGCCAGAAAGCCCGCTAACGGCGCACAGCTGCGGATTCCGATAATATAGATGCTCTTCGCATGCAGGATGGTGTCCACCGCAAGCTCAAACGCGTTGTCGTCAAGCTTTTCTAATGTGGATTGAATCTTCTGCGCATCCGACTTTAAAACCGTCTCCAGAATCCCGGACTGGCTGATGCGCCCGTATGTAACCTCCATCCGCTGCATCGAATTGAGTTTGCTGCGCACGACTTCCTCAAGCGCGCTCTGAAATTCCGGATAGCCCTTGTAGCCGAGGTGCATCGCAAACCTCACCACCGTCGATTCGCTGACGCCGACGACCTCGCCGAGCTTTGCAGCCGTGAGAAAAACAGCTTTGTCGTAATTGTCGGTGATATAGGAGGCAAGCATCTTCTGCCCTTTGCTTAATCGGCTGTAGGTATCGTTGATACGATTGATCAGGTCATTTGTGTTGCTCATAGGTCCCTCCGGGGCACTGCTCATTTGCCATCGCGTACATTATATCAAATTGTGGTCGTTTTGCAAGGAGTTATCCGACTTTTCTTTTTCTCACAGAATGAACCGTCCGGGAAACGCCTCCTCCCGCGGGATGCCCCGCATTTTATCGATGCAGGAAAGCGTGTAAAAGTTTTTTTGAAAAAATAGTGGATTTTGTTTCAATTACTGTAAATTTGTTTTTCTTTGTACTATTTTGTGCTATCATTTCATAAAAAGCTACCGGAGGAACATATGGATCAAATATCACTAATTCTTAATAAAGACTTGCTTTTGTCGTTCTTTAGGAATTTTCATACTCTGACAGGAATAAAAATTGCGCTTTTTTCCGAAAGCGGAAAAGAAATTCTTTCCTATCCTGATGAGCATTGCCCTTTCTGTAACTACATTCGTTCAACTATAAACGGAAAGAATGATTGTGAAATCAGTAACGAGAAATCTTTCAGGCGTTGTCAAAAAACGAAAAAGATTGAGATTTTTCACTGCCATGCAGGATTAACAGAGACTACTGCTCCACTGATTGATAACGGAGTCGTGATCGGCTATATCATGTTTGGTCAGATAACCGATAACCCTGATAAAGAAAGTTTGCAAAGATCCCTCTCTGAAGCTATTGCCAGAAGCGGCAGAGAACACAGGGAAACAGATGCATCCATTTATAATATCGTTTACAAAAGTAATGAGCAGATTCATGCTACCGCCAAAATTCTTGAGGCCTGCACCTTGTATGTGTTATTAAGCAACATGATTTCCTTAAGAAATGAAAACTTCGTCAAAAACTTAAACCAGTTTCTTCTCTCCCATTTATCTGAGGATTTGTCAGTCAGGCGGCTTACAGAAGAATTTAACATCAGTAAAAATAAGCTTTATGACAGTACTTCAAAATACATGAGTATCGGTATCGCAGAGCACATTAAAAATCTTAGAATTGAAGAAGCCAAACGACTTCTGGCAGAAACGGATTTGCAGATACATCAAATCGCAGATCAGGTTGGTTTTGCAGACTATAATTATTTTTGCAGAATCTTTAAAAAAGAAGTTGGATTACCTGCAAAAAAATACAGAAACGCAAATATGAAGTGAGTTGCCTTTGCCCTTTTTCGCTTAAGGTCTTAGCAGTTCCTTTTGCTTATCGGACAAAGTACCGCTTTCAACTGTAATGTATGGCATTTTGTCCCTCCTTCAGCTTTTCATTCACTGTTTACAGCCCCGCCGGATGGGCCGTTATAGTTTTAAGCTATATTGCAAAAGATTATAACTGTGTCCATCTTTGCTGTCTGTTTTAGGTACTGAAGAAATCACTGTAAAACCTAATGCCTCTGCTAATCGATTGGAAGCCCTGTTTTCCTCTCTTGTTGAATAAATAAACTTTTTTGCACGAAATTCTTCTTTGCAGTATTGTATCAAGCCCTGAAGAATCTGCTTGCCAAACCCTTTTCCCACATAATCCGGCCCCAGACATATCCCTGCTTCCTGATAGATATAAGGTTCGATTTTTTCTACACCAGCAAATCCAATCGCCTTACCGCTTGATTTTTCATAAACCAGATAGGTATCATGCTCTTTCTGAAATGCAATGGTTTTCATGATTCTTATTTTGGCATCCTCTTCGTTTGTAGTAATATTCCATGCCATGTATTTTGCACTTTCTGACTGTGACCAGACATTACAGTACATTTCCTTCCAATCTGAATACTTTGCCTTATCAAGAATCAGGCTCTCCATTTCAATCATTTTAAAAAACTCCTCCGACACCGGCTGACTTACTGCCATTTCTATTATACTGCAAAAGCGGCCTTTGTCTATATTTTTTTCATGCTCTGCTAATGGTTCGTTCTTAGTAATCATAAACCGGCCCCTGCCGGCAAACGTTCCCAGTCTGCCCGTATTTATCAATATCTGCAATGCGCTGAAAATCTCCCCTGATTATCTGCTGCGGGATGCGCCAAAAGATAATCAGGTCAGTAACATACGGGAGCCAAAGGAACTGTGGGAAAGCACATCGCCCGGCCGGCAGGAAATCGCAGCTGCCATGATTCGGGCGTATTGGCGCACAAAGAATGCAAAAAAAGAGCTGCCGAAGTCCGACAGCTCTTTTTTCTTTCATTAATTGTACTTTCTTTTTCTTGCTGCTTCAGATTTTTTCTTGCGCTTTACGCTCGGCTTCTCGTAATGCTCTCTCTTGCGGATCTCCTGCTGGATACCTGCCTTCGCGCAGTTTCTCTTGAAACGACGTAACGCACTGTCTAAAGTCTCGTTCTCTTTTACGATTACACTGGACATTATCTCACACCTAACCTCCCTCCAGTTGCGTATTGTGCATATCAACTGTTTGGGTCATTTCATTGCACTATAAAACATTATAGCATATTATTTCCATACGTCAACCATTTTTTAAGAAAAGTTCATTCGAAAAGTTCATTTTCGAAAGCCTGGCCCTCAATTCTGCACCTGTCCCGCCAGCACTGCTTTCGCCTCCGCAATCGCGTCCGGAATCCCTGCCGGGTTCTTTCCGCCGGCCTGGGCCATATTCGGGCGGCCACCGCCGCCTCCGCCGACTTTGCCGGCGATTCCTTTGATCAGGTTGCCTGCATGAGCGCCGCGCTTTAATGCCTCCTCCGTTGCCATGGCGATCAGATTCACCTTGCCGCCCGCTTCGGAAGCCAGCACGATCACGCCCTCGCCAAGCTTCTCCTTCAGCTGGTCGCCCAGATCGCGCAGCCCGTTCATGTCAACGCCCGGCACGGCTGCAGCGAGAAGCTTCACGCCGCTTACCTCCGTCACCTGATCCATCACATCGCCGAGCGCATCCTTCGCCGCTTTGCTCTTTAAGGATTCGATCTCGCCGGAGAGCTCTTTGATCTGCGCCTGCATATGCGCAATCTTCTCCGCCAGCGTCGCAGGCGTCGCCTTCGCCGCGCGTGCCGCCGCGTACAGCTCCTCCTCGAGCTTCTTATAATAGGCAAATACATTGTCGCCGGTCAGCGCCTCGATCCTGCGCACGCCGGATGCCACACCGTTTTCCGAGAGAATCTTAAACGCCGTGATATCGCCGGTATTTTTCACATGCGTACCGCCGCAGAGCTCCTTTGAGAACTCTCCCATGGACACTACGCGCACGGTCTCGCCGTACTTCTCACCAAAAAGCGCCATCGCGCCGGATTTCCTCGCATCGTCCACCGACATTTCCTCTGTCACCACCGGAAGACTCTCCGCAATCTTCTCATTGACCAGTTCTTCGACCTTCGCGATCTCCTCCGGCGTCATCGCCGCGAAATGACTGAAGTCAAAGCGCGTCCGCTCGCTGTCCTGATACGAGCCCTCCTGCTCCACGTGAGTGCCTAAGACCTCGCGCAGCGCCTTCTGCATCAGATGCGTCGCGGAATGGTTCTTACAGATCTTCGCGCGCAGCCCCGCATCCACGGAAAGCGTCACCGGATCCCCTGTTTTCATCATGCCGCTTGCCATCCGTCCGATGTGGCCGATCCTGCCGCCGGACAGCTTTACGGTATCCTCCACGACAAACTCTCCGGAGGCGGTGCTGATCACGCCCTTATCGCCCTGCTGGCCGCCCATCGTCGCGTAAAACGGCGTCCGCTCCACGATCACCGTGCCGCTCTCGCCGTCGGATAACGCCTCGACGATCTCCGTCTCCGTGGTCAGAACGCTCACGACAGACGTCTCCTCCAGGCGGTCATAGCCGGTGAATTCCGACGTGACGGACGGATCGATCGACTCGTAGACCGTCGCGTCCGCACCCATGTAATTCGTGACCTTTCTCGCCTTCCTGGCCGTCTCCCGCTGCACCTGCATCGCCTGATGGAAACCGTCTTCGTCTATGGTAAATCCTTTTTCCTCCAGGATCTCGCGCGTCAGATCGATCGGGAATCCGTAAGTGTCATACAGGCGGAACGCATTGTCGCCGGACAGCTCTTTTTCCCCCTGCGCCGTCATCTGAGCCTCCATCTCACCTAAGATCGAGAGTCCCATATCGATCGTCTTGTCGAACTTCTCCTCCTCCTGGGTCAGCACCTTATAGATAAACTCCTGCTTCTCGTCAAGCTCCGGATACCCGTCCCTGCTCTCTTGTACCACGGTCGCCGCAAGCTCCGCCATAAAGGTCCCTTTGATGCCGAGCATCCTGCCGTGTCTCGCCGCGCGGCGGATGATGCGCCGCAGCACATAGCCGCGTCCCTCGTTCGAGGGCATGATCCCGTCCGATACCATAAAGGTCGCCGAGCGGATATGGTCGGTGATCAGGCGGATCGAGACGTCGTCGAGCGCGTCGTGCTGATAGGTCTTCCCTGACAGCGCGCACACCTTATTCCGGATCGCCTTCATCGTGTCAATGTCGAACACGGAGTCCACGTCCTGCATCACGACCGCAAGGCGCTCTAACCCCATGCCGGTATCGATGTTTTTCTGCGCAAGCTCCTCATAATGGCCCTTGCCGTCGCCCTCAAACTGGGTAAAGACGTTATTCCAGACCTCCATAAAACGGTCGCAGTCGCAGCCCACCTTACAGTCCGGCTTTCCGCAGCCGTATTTTTCCCCGCGGTCATAATAGATCTCCGAGCACGGGCCGCACGGGCCTGCGCCGTGCTCCCAGAAGTTGTCGCACTCCCCTGTCTCCGGGTCGCGGTAAAAACGCGTGATGCGCTCCGACGGGACGCCGATCTCCTTGTTCCAGATCCGAAACGCCTCGTCATCCTCCCCGTAGATGGACGGGTAAAGCCTGTCCTCCTCGAGTCCTAAAACCTTCGTCAGAAACTCCCAGGACCAGGCGATCGCCTCATGCTTAAAATAATCGCCGAAGGAAAAATTTCCCAGCATCTCAAAAAATGTCAGATGTCTTGCCGTCCTGCCGACATTGTCGATATCGCCGGTGCGGATACACTTCTGGCACGTCGTCACCCTGCGCCTCGGCGGGATCTCCTGCCCGGTAAAATAAGGCTTTAACGGCGCCATGCCCGCGCCGATCAGCAGCAGGCTGTTGTCATTGTGCGGGATCAAAGAAAAACTCTTCATCGCGAGATGGTCCTTGCTCTCAAAAAACGCAAGAAACATCCGGCGCAGCTCGTTCTCTCCATAAAACTTCTTCACGATCAATTCCTCCAAAAAAATTATTCCTTTGTATCGGAAAGCCCGGACGCCTTCTTCGCGTCACTGCTGTCCTTCCATTTCTTCCCCGCAAAAATGCCAAGCCCTGCCACCGCCGCAAGAACCACAAACATAAACAGATAATGCACGACCCATCCGAAAAATGCCATTATTTCCTCCATTCCGCCGCTTATGCGGCCTTATCATTCTCTGTCTTCACATCCATTTAGTATACCGCAACTATTTTGTGATCGTCAAGTATTACTCCTCCCGGATCTCAAAAATCTGATTTTCACACGCGATCTCCACGATCCGCTCCGCCATCCGCTCATTGGAGATCCGCTTTTTATATTCTTTGATCCCGGAATAATCCTTCCACATGTGCATCGGGAAGACATAATCCGCATCCGTGTGCCGCATAAAATAATCTATTCCGGCAAACTGGTGTTCTCCCAGCCGCGGATCCATCGGCACAAACGCCAGATGAATCTTCTTATGCGCCAGCCTGCGGATCTGCGTCCGGTAATTTGACGCCATCATGCCGTTCACGAGATCGCCCGCGCCCTCCCATTTCCAGTCATTCAAATCGCCTGCATGGAAAAAAGAGGCCCCGTTTGTCGTCACGTAAAACGCCACCCCCGCGTCCGTCGAACGCAGCGTCTCGATCTTTAAGTCTTCCAGCTCATAGTTTTCCATGGCACGGACATAAAGAATCCGTTTTGCGATATCCGCAGAAAACCCATGCTTTTCCAAAAAACGCGGGCTCATTTTACAGTCCTTTGAAAAAATGTAGCGGATCTTCGGATAACGCTTTGCCCACCGCAGCACATCCATATCGAAATGATCCTGATGCTTATGGCTCGCAAACACATATACCGGCGTATCCGGTTCATACTCCGGCAGGACGCCGCCGAAATGGATCCCGTCCACCCTCTCCCCGTCGAACCAGTCAAAAATCAGCACCTTCTCGTCCACCTCGACCAGAAAACAGCTGTGATGTATAAAAATAACGCGCATATCGCTTCCCTTTCTGTTTCATACGCAATGCGTATTTTCCATTCACATTGCGTATTTTCCACTCGCAATGCGTATTTTCCATTCACATTGCGTATTTACCCCATTCGCCTTATGACCGCATTCGCTTTTGCATAGATCTCCTTCGGGTCAAACCCGATGTCAAACCGCCCGTCCTCATAGAGGATCCTTCCGTTTACCATGGTCAGCTTCACATTCCGACTGCCGCCGCTGTAGACCAGATTGTTCACCAGATTGTTCTCCGGCTGCATATTCGGCTGCTGCAGGTCGATCATGACCACATCCGCCTTCTTCCCTGCCGCAAGGCAGTCACAGTCAGAAAGCAGCATCGCGTGCGCACCGCCCGAGGTCGCCATATAGAGAATCTCGTTTGCACTGACGCAGGCCGCATCCCTCTCCCGCACCTTCGCCAGCGCGGAGACCAGAAAGATCTCCCGGAACATATTCAGGCAGTTGTTGCTCGCCGGGCCGTCCGTGCCGATCGCCATGGAGATTCCCTCGTCCACAAACCGTTTCACCGGACAGATGCCGCTCGCGAGCTTCAGATTCGAAGCCGGGTTTGTCACCGCGGTCAGTCCGCGTTTTTTAAAGATCTCAAAATCCGGCTCCTCCACCCAGACGCAGTGATAGCCGCCGCCCCCGTATTCGTACATCCCAAGCGCGTCGGTCAGCGCGGTCGGTGTCATGCCCCAGCGCTCCTTACACTCCCTCACCTCGGATTCCGTCTCGGAATTGTGCAGCCACACCGGGGATTTCAGCTTCTGCGCCAGCCGCGCCACGTCCTCCATCCTCTCCCTCGATGTGGTATATTCCGCGTGAAATCCGACGATAAACGACGTCAGGCCGCTCATCTCATTTATCCGGTGATAATCCTCCTCCATCTGACCGGCGGAGCTGCTGAAATTGTTGAGCGTCCCGGTCTGCACCGTCCGAAACCCCGTATCCACGGCCGCCTTCGCGCTCATCTGCGGATAAAAATACATGTCAAAATTCGCAGTGATCCCGCTTGTTACGTATTCCATGATCCCTAAGAGATCCAGCCAGTAGATATCCTCCGCCGTAAGCTGCGCCTCGCGCGGAAACACCTGCGTGTTCAGCCAGTCCGCCAGCGGAAGGTCGTCCGCGCAGGAGCGCAGAAATGTCATCGCCGTGTGCGTGTGCGCATTTTTAAAGCCCGGAATCAAAAGATTGCCGCCGGCGTCGATCTCGCGGTCCCATGAGAGCGGCTTAGCGGCAGCGGACTGTCCCAAAGCTCCCTCCTGACATCCGGCCGGCGATCCGGACGATTCCTCCGCGGCTCCCGTAGCACCCGCCGGACGTTCGTCCGGCGATCCGGCTGCACGGCCAGAATCCGGCCTCACGTCAGGCTCCCCTGTTCCGATATAGCAGATCGTATCCCCCTGCACCCAGAGCTCGCCCTCCGTCACCTCAAACCGGTGTCCCTCCGCAGGAACCAGGATCTTCGCGTTAAAAAAACGTGTATTCATATCCGTCACCCGCCTATGTTTGTAAGTATTTCTGTCACCAGCGCCTCAAATCTCGGAGCTGTCCGATCCGCCGTCTCCTGTACCTCCTCGTGGGTCAGCGGAACCGGCGAGATCCCGCTTGCCATATTGGAAATACAGGAAATCCCCATCACCTTCATGCCCATATGCTTTGCCGCCACCGCCTCGCAGGCCGTGCTCATGCCGACCGCGTCCGCGCCGAGCGTGCGGCACATGGTGATCTCCTGCGGCGTCTCAAACTGCGGTCCCGGCAGCTGCAGATAGGTGCCCTCATAAAGATCCACCCCGGTTTTAAGCGCCGCCGCCCGCGCGGTCCGCTGCAGGTCCTTATCGTAGATCTGGCTCATATCCGGGAAACGCACGCCGAGCTCGTCGATATTCGGCCCGCGCAGCGGAGAGGGCACGAAGCTTGCGATCTGTCCCGTGATCAGCATCAGATCCCCGGCGTGCATCCCCTGTCTGATGCCGCCCGCCGCATTGGTCAGAAACAGAATCTCCGCTCCCATCCGCTTCATCAGACGCACCGGAAGCACGACATCCGCCATGTCATAACCCTCATAATAATGCACGCGCCCCTGCATGCACACCACCGGCGTCTCCCCCACATATCCGAACAGAAACCGCCCCGCGTGTCCGGGCACCGTGGACACCGGAAAACCCGCGATCTCATGATAATCGACAATCGTCTCCACGCGGATCCGCTCCCCGTAATTTCCGAGGCCGGAGCCTAAAATCAGCGCCGCCTTCGGCACAAAGCCGGTTTTCGCCCGAACGCTTTCATAACACTTCATCAGTTTCTCATATACCGGATTCATACTGCGTCCCCCTTTTCTTTTATCTGACATTTTTCATCGTTTATGATATTTTCTGAATAACCGGATTTGGCGGAATATCATAACTCACTCTGACGACTCTTCCACGAAATCTAAATGGTTTTCATCCGAGATTAATATCTACCCTCAATCAATCCCGCCCCTGAATTTTCTGTCCCTTCATCTTCAATGCAATGACGTCAGGGTCAAAAGCATCTGCCCCCATGATGCCTTCGGATTTCTGCGTTTTATGCTCCGCCGACATCTTTTTTCCACAGAAACCTGTTTATACTGACGGCTTCATCTTATCATATTTTCCGTCAGATGAAAAGGCTTTCCCCGGTTTACACTTTTGAAAATTGCATTCCTGCAATTATTCTGTAAAATTATAATGGAAGTATGCCGAGAAGACAGGCGTTTGTGCTTCTCATCTGAGCCACATCGTCAGCGGCGAAACGAGAACAGTCATTTTCAATAATCGGAGGAGAGAAAAATGAGATCAGAAAAGGAAGTTTGACAGATGAGTATTTTACCTGGGATAAACCACCTGCATATGGTATCATTGAGTTGTCCCGACAGCAATTTTCCCACAAATCCAAACTTATATAAAATCCAAACTTTTCTGAAAACAGCTTGATAATTGGGGATTCTTGCCGGAAAAAGTTTGGATTTCGTTTCACAAAGTACAATACTCCAATTATGACAAAATGCGTAAAACATTGTAATCATCAAGAACAATCTGTTGTTGGAACAGGCAAAAGAAATGCTCATGCCTGCTAAGCAGGAACTTCACAGCGCACAGTACGCAACGTACAAAAGTACGCAACGTACAAAAGTACGCAGATTAAAAATACGGCGGTCAGCGTGAAGAGTGAAGTCATGGAGATGATTGCAAAAGTAAGGGAGCGCAAAGGCAGATTAGACTTGCCGATTGTCAGCGGAAAGCACCTAAGAAGAATATCCGACAGAACCGCCTTGCAGTCAGCCGACAATGCGGAGAAATTCATCACGACAAGGAAGATAGACAGCTTTGAGAGCCTTGCGAAATTCACAGCGGATAAGGAACAGAGATACCAAGAGTTGGAAACGGTACATCTTTCAAAGGGGCAGAAACTAAACCGATTAAAGGAACTGTCAAAAATGTATGCCCTCTTTGCGCCAATCCAAGCCACCTATAAGGAGAGCCAGTCACTCAAAGGATTTGCGAAAATGAAATACGATAAGGAGCATAAGGACAGCTTATCGAAGTACCCCGAATTAAAGGAGCGTATGCAGAGCCTTTTACAGAATGGCGAGAAGATAACGCCGAAACAGTGGAAAGCCGAGATACAGTCTTTGCAGTCTGAGCATGACAGTATCGGTAAAGTGCAGACCAGGACCACCACAGAATTAGCGCATACAGAGGTAATCAGCTACAGCAAAAAGAACCTTGAAAGGGAGTTTCAGAACGAGAGCCGACAGCATAATCGGCAACAGAACAAAACGAAACGGAGGGAGGAAGAAATTTAATGAAAATTGTATAGAAATATGAATGTGACTGTGGTATTCTGTTAGAAGTAGAAATCGGTGTTTGCAGAGGAGAAACTATGCGGGAAGATATTTTAGAGAATTTGCAGCATGAAATATATGATAGATGCCAAAAACAAACGAATAAGTTTGGAATAGGCATATATTATCACATTGTTGAAGTTGTTAACAATGCAGAAATTCTGGCAGAAAAATACGGCGCAGATAAGGAAATTGTCATGATTGCGGCTTGGCTGCACGATATTGCTTCTATTACAGATTACAATCTTTATGAACTTCACCATATCCATGGGGCAGAAATGGCACATCTTATTCTAAAAGAATATGATTATGATGACAAAAGGATTTCATTGGTACAAAAATGTATCAGAAATCACAGAGGTAGTATCCGTTCGGAGAAAATCACCCTTGAAGAATTATGTGTTGCCGATGCTGATGCAATCTCACACTTTGATAGTGTGCCGAGTCTCTTATATTTAGCCTATGTTCAAAAAGGTATGGGAATTGAAGAAGGCAAGACATTTGTAAAAGACACGTTGACGAGAAGTTTTCAAAAACTATCTGCTGAAAGCAAACAATACTATCAAGATAAATTTGAAAAAGTTATGGAAGTTTTAGGCTGACAACTTCTCAGTTGCCTAAACAACCATTAGTACAATCGTGACTGAATAAGTTACACAGCGTCAGAGCATATAGAAAATTGAGAAAATTCTATGGAAAACTCAGTTTTCAAAGGGTATTGTCTAATGTATAATAAAAGCAGTGGAGGAAAGTGATATTTTTGAATACAACGGAGCAGACACATCAACAGGACTTAGAACGTCTGAAATCACTCCGATATATGGACGATGATTTTATGACAGTCTGCCTTGCAGATAATTTTGAGGGTGTGGAGCTGATACTGCGGATTATTTTAGGGCGGGGGATATAACAGTTAAATCGGTCAGTACACAAGAACCATTGAAGAATTTGCAAGGACGTTCGGCTATTTTAGATGTCCATGCGGTTGACAGCACCAAACAAGAGTTTGATGTTGAAATTCAAAGAAAAGATGCAGGAGCAGGCGCAAAAAGGGCAAGACACAACAGTAGCTTATTAGATGCACACATATTAAAACCCGGAGATGATACGGAAGATATTCCCGACAGCTATGTAATTTTTATTACAGAGAATGATGTTATGGAAAAAAATCAAGCCATATATCATATACAACGGTATGTGGAAACCAACGAAGGAAAGGAATTGTTTGGTGACGGTTCGCATATCATATATGTTAATGGGAAATATAGGGGCAATGATGAAGTTGGTAAGCTGATGCACGATTTTTCATGCACTAACCCCGATGATATGAATTATGAAGCGCTTGCTAAAAAAGCACGATATTTTAAGCAAGACGAGAAAAGAGTAGCGGCTATGTGTAAAATTATGGAAGATATGAGGAATGAAGCGGCACAAAAGGCGGAACAAAATAAAGCAAAAAGAACGGCGGTTCATTTAATAAAGTTAGGTAAAATGACTTTAGAGGAAATAGCAGAAGCTACGGAATTATCCCTTGATATAGTTAAAGAGTCAGAACGCCAATCAATGCAGTTAGCATAATTGGAGAAACAATTTAATATCAGTAAAACAGCGTAGAGGCGCATGGAACAGTAAATTGTAAACCATACGTCTTTTTTGGGTACATGGTAAATAACTCGTCAACTTCCAATTATCTTTCTTTATGAGATAATGTTAGTAAAGTGTAAAAAGTTTGCAACCAACTTTTTATCACAAATACAAGGAGGATTTGATATGGATACAAAACTTGTTACAATACAGATCCGTACCAAACAATGGGCATTTGTCAAGCTATATCAAGAGTTTTATGGTATTCTTAAATGGGAGGTGAAATAATGTCAGATAGCCGTTTATTCAAAATTTTATATTATCTTTTAGACAAAGGACACGCTACGGCTCCTGAATTAGCAGCTGAATTTGAAGTTTCCTCAAGGACAATTTACCGTGACGTGGAAGCCTTAAGCAGCGCAGGTATTCCAATCTATGCCGAAACAGGAAGAAATGGCGGGATATACTTATTGCAGGACTTTATTCTGGACAGGGCAATATTATCCGAAAAGGAAAAGCAGGAAGTTTTGACAGCCATACAAAGTATATTGGCTACAGGTTATATTGACGGAAAAGAAATCCTAACAAAATTATCGGCACTTTTCAACGTAAATACAAGAAATTGGCTTGAAGTAGATTTTTCACCGTGGGGAAAATGTGCTTTTGATAACTCAAAATTTGAAATATTAAAAACAGCAGTAATTCAGTGCAAAGAAATAAAGATAGTTTATGAAAATACCAAGAGCGAAAGAAGCACACGAATCATTCAGCCATTAAAACTATCTTACAAGTCAAAAGAATGGTATTTGAAAGCGTTCTGCATGAAACAGCAGGATTTTCGGATATTCAAATTGAACCGCATATTAGAGTTGGAAGTATTAGAGAATACATTTATACCAAGACCATACCCGGAACAAAACAATGATTTACAAAAGATATGCTCACGGATAGTCCTTTTGTTTTCAAAAGAAATGGCATACCGTGTTTATGATGAATTTGACGAAACACAGATTGAATATCAAAAAAACGGTGATTTAATTGCCAGTGCTGAAATGCCTGTTGATAAATGGCTTATTGGTTATCTACTCTCATTTGGGGCGCAGGTTGAAATCATTGAGCCGGCATATTTGAAAGCTGTTTTGGCTGCACAGGCACAGGAAATTTATAAGAAAAATAAACCTTGACAAAAGGTGTCAAGATATATGTGTTATATTAAACAGGATAGCAACACAGCTATACATAAGCTTTGCGCCTAAATTCGAAAGGAGTAGGTAAAGAAAATGAATCAACTGTAAAACATGCACCGCCCCATGTGGGAGAAAGGGGGAATCCGAACCTTTTGCCCTATGAAACGATTGTCCGGGCGACCAGCGGAGAG
>CAJUNX010000015.1:20995-78140 GCA_910587865.1 uncultured Roseburia sp. | reverse complement strand
CTTCGGGATGGGCCTTCATTTTATCCTGGACGGGTTTCGCGGGCTCTACTGTCTCGTGGCGTCATTTATGTGGATGATGACCGGGCTGTTTTCACGGGAATATTTCGGGCATTACCGCAACCGGAACCGGTATTATTTTTTCATGCTGCTGACGCTCGGGGCGACGGTCGGCGTGTTTTTGTCGGCGGATCTGTACACGACGTTTCTTTTCTTTGAGATCATGTCGTTTACCTCCTATGTGTGGGTTGCGCACGACGAGAGCAAAGAGGCGCTTGGCAGTGCGGCGACGTATCTTGCGGTCGCGGTGACGGGCGGACTGGTGATGCTGATGGGGCTGTTTCTGCTGTATGATCTGTTCGGCACGCTTGCCTTTGCGGAGCTTCCCGCGGCTGCGGCGGCTCTGCGGGAGACGGGCGCGGCCATGCCGGCAGCGAATGGGGGAGCGGCCGCGGGGATCGCTCCGATGACACAGCTGTATGCGGCGGGCGGATGCCTGCTGTTCGGATTCGGGGCGAAAGCGGGCGCCTTCCCGCTGCACATCTGGCTTCCGAAGGCGCATCCGGTGGCCCCGGCCCCGGCCTCGGCGCTGCTCTCCGGTATTCTGACAAAGACGGGGGTCTTCGGTGTGATAGCGGCGACGGTCGCGCTGTTTGCCTGTGACGGGAAGTGGGGGGCGCTGGTGCTGTTTCTGGGAGTGGCCACGATGGTGGCCGGCGCTGTGCTCGCGGTCTTTTCGGTGAATATAAAACGGACGCTCGCATGCTCCTCGGTCTCTCAGATCGGGTTTATCCTGACCGGGGTCGGGCTGATCCCGCTGCTGGGGGAGGAGCATGCTTTGGCGGCGCGCGGGACGCTGCTCCATATGGTAAACCACTCCCTGTTTAAGCTGGTGTTGTTTCTTGCGGCCGGCGCGGTCTATATGCGGATCCATAAGCTGAATATCAATGAGATCCGCGGTTTCGGGCGTAAAAAGCCGTTTTTAAAGGCGGTCTTTCTGCTGGGAGCGCTCGGGATCTGCGGTGTGCCGGGAGGCTCGGGCTATATCAGCAAGACGCTGCTGCACGAGTCGATTGTGGAATACCGAAAGCTGCTGGGGGAGGGCGCAGTGTCCGTGACAGGATCCGCTCTGACAGAGTTTCTGGCAGGGGAAACGTGGGCCGGTATGGCGGAGTGGCTGTTTTTAATCAGCGGAGGGCTGACCGTCGCCTATATGACGAAGCTGTTTGTCGCGGTCTTTGCGGAGAAAAACGCGGACGCGAAGGTGCAGGAAGCATACGATGCGGATACGGAGTATATGACGCTGCGCAGTAAGATCGCGCTGGCGGGCAGCGCGGCGTTTATCGTGCTGTTCGGGCTGATGCCGCATATCTTTATGGATCCTCTGGCAGAGATGAGCGCGGGATTTTTCGACTGCCAGGAGGCGGGAGAGCGGATCGCCTATTTTTCCTTCGGAAATATAAAGGGTGCGCTGATCTCGCTCGCGATCGGCGCGGCGGTCTATTTCGGGATCGTGCGGACCGTGCTGATGCGGCAGGAGGAGCGGACGCGCGCCTATGCGGACCGCTGGCCGGCGTGGCTGGATCTTGAAAACCTGGTGTACCGCCCGCTGCTGCTTGCGGTACTGCCGTTTGTCGGCGGAGTCGTGTGCAGATTTTTGGATCGGCTTCTGGACGGCATCGTGGTGCTTCTGCGCAGAACGCTCTATAAGGACAGCCCGATCCCGCATGAGCTGGAGCAGGGGACCTGGCTGACCCACGCGGTGGGAACGTTTCTCGACAACCTGGCCCTCGTGTTTCATCAGAAGACGAATTATAATCATAAGCTGGCGATGATGCATGAGGATCTGGCGGAGAACGGCAGGATTATCGGGCGGAGCCTCTCGTTCGGACTGTTTATGGCCTGCGTGGGACTGATTTTAACGCTGGTGTATCTGCTGATCTGAGCGGATGTGGGAGAAGCGAAAAAATATGAAGGGCGGAAAAAAGAAGGGGCTGCTGCGACAGCCCTTTCTTTTTTCGATGCCGCAGAATCTGTCAATTCAGGTCTGAGGAAAATCACGAAAAATCTGAGGAGTTATACTTACCGGAATCTTCTCTGTTCTGATAAAAAGTAACCAATGAATAAATACACACAATGATAATCCAGATACCAATTCCCGGCAAAAATACAAGATTGCTGTTTGATGCAAACAAAGTAAGCAGACACTGAATAAGCCCAAAAGGAACTGCCGTGTACCCGGCAAATCTGTGTGTTTTTTGCCAGCATAGTTTATCTTTTAGAATCCAGGGCAATTTAAACCCAATCCGGCTGCGATAAGGCATTTGCGGTAAAAAATTTCCGACTAATACCATTAAGCCCCCCACGATAAGCGCAATGCCTTTCAGGTAATTCATTTGCAAACCGCAATACTTAGCTATTGTGACAAAATAGAAAAGAAACAGCCCAAGTCCAAAGAGGTTAATTACAGTCAGAGTAATATGATTTCTCACGTCATTGTCGTTTTTGGAGATTTTGTGAGGAAAAAAGGCTGCAATCGCTAATGCAAGCAAAATAACAAAACAAATTCCAATAAAAACCCAGCGGGGAGGGCTTTGCATAAACAAAGGTATTTCGCCGGGAAGGTATTTAAAGCATAAGGCTGTCCCTGTAATGAATATTATCAGGAATATGATATTCAGGCTTCTATATAGTTTCATTCTCGTTTCCCTCTTTTCCTGTCGATTTATTTGTATCAAAAAACTCCAGAAATGCGCCTAACGTTGTTTGCAATACAGAAGCATTAAGGGAATAAGTGACGGACATTCCCGTCCGTTCGCCTGTCACTAACCCTGCTTCCTTCAAAATATCAAGGTGTTTTGATATGGCAGGCTTTGAAATCGTAAAGTTTTCAGAAATTTCCTTCGCCGTCATATCACCATTTGCGAGCAGCTTCAGGATCTGTCGTCTGGTATCATCAGACAGGGCTTTGAATACAGTCGTCATCTAAACAAATCTCCTTTCCGCATCATACTGCATTCATTTTTTCCTGTATGTAAATTGATGGTAAATCAGATACGGAACAGGTGTAAGCAGCAGGAGAAAATACTTACTTGCATACCAGCCAGCTTCTCCATTCACATCAAAATGAAAGGGTATCTTGTCTGGAAGGAAACATGTTGCCGCAAACAAGATGACAAAGGTTCCGGTCAAAAACACCGCAGGGATCATGTTCTTCTTACTCATAGCTTTTTCCTCCTTTTGATTGACATATTTTGAAAGATTACTCCTGATGAGACGCAATTCCTTTACACACAAGTAAAATCAGAATACATACACTGCACAACAGAAAGGTTATAATGCCTCTGGCAGTGAATCCGTTCTGAAGCATTTTTGCTACCGCAGAGAAATACCCTGTTGAAATTGCGATACAAAACAAAACAGACAAAAACACATTAACATTTTGCTTGATCGCTTCTGTTTCATTTGTCCAATCCAATTTTGGACGTTTCATGTCGATAAATACTCCGATCAGGTTCCACAACGCTGCAAATAATATGCCAATGAGAGCGATTACTCCAATCTGAATAAAACCATAGTTAAAGTAAAAACTGAATATCAGGCAGTTTATGATAATCCCCATCATTGAGACGCTTGTAGAAAACAGGGCTTTCACAAACGCCTGTTGTTTTAATGAATACGGAATGATCTTTGCTATCCAGAAACATGCGCCCTCTCTGGAAAAACTGCATGAAGCCACTACATTGATTGCAGATGTAAGTACAATGACCGCAAGCGCAAACAGTATCGCATAAAAGGAAAATTCCGGAGCTGATACCAGGGCTCTTATTTGTTCTATACTCTCTGCGGCTGCACTGATCCGGAAAGACAGCGGCAGTAAAAAGGGGGTAATAAAGATCCCAAACAATCCGTTTATTACATATACCGGATTACGGAAAAAAGTCTGATACTCTTTCTTAAAATAGCTTTTCAGCTTTGACGACGAGCTGTATTTCATGGCCTTTAAGTGAATCCGTCTCTCTTTATCATAAATGGCATAGTTCTTTCCGATCACAAGATGACTCAGATAGTAGTATCCGCCGGTAAACACAGCGACAGATATGATGCAGAGCAGCTTTAATCCGGGATGAAAACCGATATACGGATGATAGAACGGGAATGGATCTTTTGATATCAGAATGCCGATCACGCCGCCTGCAAAATACACTATGATTCCTGCAACTGCCAGCAGTGTCCTCATACGTTTCAGAAGCATGGAAATTTTTAAGCATATTGTCACAAGAACCGCCAGAGGGAACACAACAATATGAGGAAGTATCGCTGCCGCAGAGATATATGTCATTATCGCAGAACTGTCTCCCATGTATTGCGTTTGGATGATACACACTGGAAGCAGCAGTAAAATTTCAATCCCATAGCAAAACAGGATTACTGTAATGTACTTACCTGTAAAAATGTCACATGGCCTCACTGGAAACAGCAGCAGGTGTTCAATATCCTTTGAACAGCAGAAAACATTTATCAGCAGGAAGGCGCCCGCTATCGAGAGTATTATCGCCACTGCAAACAGTGCAAGCTGACAAAACAAAGCTTCCAGCCCCAGCACGGAAAGTCCGTCATAAAGCTGCCCAAGCATTTGAAAATAGTAGTAACAGAACACGCCTGCAATACTTAAAACAAAGCAGGTCAGCACAATAAAACAGGTATCAGGGCGTTCTTTTAATTTATACCGAAAATTCAGAAAGCTGAAATTGATCTTACATATTGTTTTGCTTAATTGAAAAATCTTTTTCCATCGGTACATCTTTAACCACCTCCAAATAGATATCCTCCAAAGAAATACAGGAAGGATGATCTCGAAGCTCGATTGTTTTCTTAATCGTTCCGGCCTGCATGATAATAATTTTATCACACAGATTCTCACAGATTTCCAATATGTGAGAGGAAAACAGAACAGATTTTCCGCAGGCTGCTCTGGATCTGATCAATTCCTTTAAGACCTGAACAGCTTCTACATCCAGTCCCGTCACTGGCTCATCTAACACCCAGAGCAGGGGATCATTAACCAGGGATGCTATAATAGCAATTTTCTGCTTTGTCCCATGAGATAATTTTTTAACAGGGCTGTTCAGATATTTTTCAACCTGAAACGCTTCTATTAGAGGAGTATAATTTTTACCTCTTGTTTCAGAAGGTACTTCGTACATATCCGCTATAAAATTCAAATATTCCTTTCCCGTAAGATTGTTGTATATATCGTGGCTGTCAGAAACATAGTTCATTTGTTTCCTGTATTGCATGGGATGCAGATACAGCGAACAGTTACCAAGGCAGACAGAGCCTTTTTCAAGCGGCAGCAACCCTAGAATCAGCTTTAAGGCTGTCGTTTTCCCAACTCCGTTTTTCCCTGACAGGCCAACGATTTCTCCATCTGATACGGAAAAAGTAAGATCGGTCAGCACAGGTACATGGGGCTGATAATGAAAAGACAGGCCGGACACTTCTAACAAAGAGAACACCTCCTTCACAGCTTTTAACCTTTTTGTTAATTGGTTATTTACAGTATAGCACTGGGTATGAGAAATGTCAATACAGGAAATATCTTCTGGCTGGAAGAGAAAAGAATGTATGTTTCTGTGTTTAGTATTCTAATATTTATTTAGGGTTAGCAGGTTTCTGCAATAAATATAGAATGGAGCTGCAGGCATGAAATAAATATGGGAAATGCAGAGGTGGGAACGTGGACGAAGATTACGGATATTTGGAAATTCGGCTGGATGAACTGCTGAAGAAAAAAGGGCTGAGCAAGAACAAGCTGTCGCACAAGGCAGAAATGAACTGGAAACAGATAGATAATTACTGCACGAACAGCATTACGCGGCTGGATGTGTATGTGCTGTGCAAGTTGTGTACGGTGCTGGGGTGTGAGATACAGGATTTGCTGGTGTTTCATCCGCCAGGGGAGGAATAACCAGGTCATGATTGAAAATATTTGTGAGAAGTCGGATATATAAAACCTGCGCCACCGGTGCGGGAATTGGAGAAAGAATGGGCGAAGTAGAAATTGCAGGCTATGAGCCGCTGGTAAATGACATGAAGAGGATGGGGGAAATCTATTCTAAAAGTTCGTATTTTGCGGATATCTCGGAGCGGACAGCGGCAGTCCGGGCGTTTTATCTGGGAGAAGGGCATCTGCAGGCGCACGGGAACGGAAGGCCGCAGGAGACCGACCGGCTGTGCGGGGAGTGCATGGAGGGGAAGGAACCGGGAGTGCCGCATCGTGCTTTCATGGGGAGCGGAAGATCGCAGGAGACTGACCGGCTGTGCGGGGAATGCATGGAGGGGAAGGAACCGGGAGTGCCGCATCGTGCTTTCACGGGGCACGGAAGGCCGCAGGAGACTGACCGGCTGTGCGGGGAATGCATGGAGGAAGGGAAGGAGCTCTTAGAACAGACCGCGCTCCCGGTAAAGGAGATCGCGGGCCGGGTCGGGTACGAGAATACGACGTTTTTTTACCGGCTGTTCGAGCGGGAGACTGGCATGGCGCCGGCGGAGTGGAGGGCGCGCGATGACGGCGGCAGATCGGTTCCCGCAGACAGAGCCGACAAAAGAAAACAGGAAATGCCGGGACAGGAGGAGGGATAACGAATGTCAGGCAGAGTGACTTTTCCTCCTGCATGTGATATTGATATGCTATAATAAAGTTGTAACGGGAGTGGCTAATGAGATATAATCAAAATCACAAGGAAAGAGGTACTCATTATGTCACAAAACTACACTCCCGAATTTAAAAAGAAGATTGTCCGCCTCCATGAGGAGGAAGGACGAACCTACAAAAGCATCACCGCAGAGTATGGTGTATCTAAAGCCAGTATCTCCAAGTGGTGCAGTGAATTCAGCAAAGAATGCCAGATAAAAGCCCAGGCCAATCCTGATGCCCCAAATGAAATGAAACTTATGAAAGAGAACCTCCGCCTGCGTAAGGAGCTGGAAGAGGCCAAAAAGGAAAAGCTCTTCTTAAAAAAAGCAGCGGCATTCTTTGCGAAGGAAATCGATTAGAGGCTTATCGATTCCTTGACCAGCACCAAAAGGAATTCGGAATCCGCTGGCTGCTGAAGCGCCTGGGGATCTGCCCGAATGCTTATTATAACTACCGGAAACACCGGAAGGCGGATTATTATACCCAAAAAGCAGAGGTTCAGGAGCAGATCCGGGATATCTGCCACAGCCATAATGGTGTGGACGGTTACCGCAGTATGACGGCTTATCTGGAACGCAGAGGGTGCCGCTACAGCCGCACGACTGTCCATAAATATATGAATAAGGAGTTGGGCCTGCGCTCTATCGTCCGCCCCGGGAAACCAGGCACAAAGCCCGGGAAGCCCCACAAAGTATTTGAAAACAAGCTGAAACAGAACTTCACTGCTGAGAAAATCAACCCAAAATGGTGCACAGATTTCACATATCTGTTCCTGAAAAACGGGGATGTCCGCTATAACTGCACCATCATAGACCTCCATGACCGCAGCGTGGTGGCCGGCATTACAGATCGGCGCATCACCAGCGATCCTGCAGTCCGCACCTTGCAAAAGGCTTTGGATTCACAGCCGGGTTCCAGGAAAGAGCTGATCCTGCACAGCGACCAGGGAAGCCAGTACACATCAAAAGCATTTGTGGAATTCTGTGAATCCGCTGGTGTGACTCAGAGCATGAGCAAAGCCGGATTGTAGAGGTCAAGTGTTTTTGTAACAGCGGTGGTGCTGGAGAGACTGCGGCAAAGTGAAAAAGCGGGTGTGTGACAGAATAGAATGCAGCTAAAGTCTGGCCTTTTCTGATCTTTGTATTTATGCTATACTGTTATTATGATGCCAGGGTCAAAAGGTCATGTGTTTCACGTCTGCGTGAAAAGCATGACTTTGTGACCCGCCAAACATGAGAAAGCAGCTATTTTCCACAGGAAAATGAGCGGATTTCGAATGTTTTTCGGATTTCGAGAGTGTGAAACACGCAGAAATCCGAAGGCATCATGGGGGCAGATGCTTTTGACCCCAACCTTATTATCATACTGGATACAGGGAGGGGACTTATGAAAAAAACAATTCTGTTGCTGCTGGCGTGCTGCTTTGTTCTGAGCGGCTGTGGAGAACCGACTGTTCCGCAGGAGGAATACGACAGTGTCGTTGCCGAGAGGGACGAGCTGGAAAGCAGAATAGAGAGCCTTGAGAATGCGATCGAATTATGTGAAAAAGCGGCCGAATATCAGGCAAGAATGGAAGAACAGTATAAGCATGCGAAATTTGTTCTGTTCGTTATGGGGGGAGATCGCGGGTATTGATACCTCCGATCTGGCACTGAAAACGGAGGATCTGTATCGTTCGACGACTGACTCGATCGGCACGGTAAAGAACGTATATGAAAATATTGATGCATTAGAGGCGGAGGACGGGCTGATCGACGATACCACACAGGCGATTGATGATCTGTGGGAGGCATGGAGCAGATTTTACGATACGGTCCTGAATATGGAAACATTTATAACAGAATAAATTTTTTCCTTTTCCGGTGGAGGATCCCGCACGGACGGAAAGAGGAGCGATACAAAATGGATATCACAGAACTGTGCAGCGGCATAAACTTACAGCCTGAAATAAGATGCCGCGTTCTGGAATTTGCGGCAGGATTTGACTTTCAGGCGGTTGATGATCTGCTGAAAGGATTTCAGGGGCAGGAGAGCAGGCAGAATGCCTTAAAAGAACTGCAGACGATATTAAAAGAAGATGAAGATCACATCAAGGTGCTGGCCTGCATGTTGAAAGCGTCGGCGGATCTGTATGATTTTTACAGGGAAAAGGGGATTGACGACGGGATTTATTTTGACACGATGAAATGCTATCCGCGGTTTATCGGTGAGACGTACCGGATGACCGGCAGGTTCTGCTTTGACAGAGAGTGGTGGACCGTGCGTCAGGTGGGCGGATGCCTGTTTTGCATCGGCGCGCTGGAATACGAGATCGCAGAGACGGATCAGAAAAAGGGGATCGAGCTCCACATCCCCTCGGGCACCGATTTGTCCCCGGATGCCGTCTCGCAGTCGCTCTCATCTGCAGGGCGTTTTTTCGCGAAATATTTTCCGGAAACCGGGCAGGCGGAGTATCACGGCCATTCCTGGATTCTGGACCGCCAGCTGAAGGGAATGCTGGGAGAGGACAGTAATATCATCCGGTTTCAGAACCGCTTTGAGATCACGGACGAGGGTGAGCCGGGCACGGAATGCATCAGGTGGGTGTATGGGACCGGTACGGACGATTACGCGTCGCTGCCCGAACGCACCACGCTGCAGAGAGAGATGAAGCGGCATCTTCTCGCCGGCGGTGTGATCCGGGAGGCGCACGGGATCCTGCGGCAGAGGGAAGAGGAATAAATACTGCGTCCTGCCGTACTGCTGCGTACCAGATCCACAGCCAGAGGAGTGTGAAAAGCCGGGGCTTAAGCCCCGGCTTTTTCGGTGAAAGATCAGTTTATTTCTTTGTTGTTTGCAAGAATGTTTTTCTTGCGAAGCTTTAGTTTCTCTTTTTCCTTTTCGTCCGTTTCCCGGTCGATCAGTTCATCGACAAAATTAATTAATGCATTGTACACTTCAAACTGCTCGTCGCTCATTCCCATACAATCACCACCTTCTTAATTTGCCGTTATGATATGGTATCCTGCTGCTGTTATTATTATAATGGATATTTTCCGGGGTGTAAAGTGTTCCCGGAAGTTTGCAGGGATTTGGCTTTTGCCAGACAGCCTTTCGCAGGCGGAATGGTTAGAGGAGCATCCTTTTTGGGATAATGCTCCAATCCGGCTTTTTCCATGCGGCTTATCCAGCCGGGTCAGGGGGAGATCCTGTTTTCACAGAAAATGACCCTGCGGTTTAAAGATTGTTTTAATGCACACATAAAAAATTTTTTTCAAAAAAATATATTGTCTGCAGATTTGTAAAATTGTGAAATCTGTCTAATTGATCGGAAAACGTTTTCCTATATAATAAAATCAGACAAGAAAACGTTTTCCATTTTTCATGAAAGAGGTCTGTTGTGGTCGATATCAGATTTATAGCAAAAATCAGCGGTGTGTCCGTCTCGACAGTGTCCAGAGTGATCAATCATTCCAAACCTGTCAGCCCTGAGCTGCAAAGCAGGGTGATGGAAGCGGTCAGAAAGTATGATTATACGCCGAATGCCATTGCCAGGCAGATGATCAGCAGAAGGGCGCATCTGATCGGGATTGTTCTGACAAATATTGCGAATCAGTTTCAGGCATCGCAGCTTGCACTGATGGAGGAATGCGCGTTAGAGCGGGGGTATCATGCGATTGTATTTTCCACATATGGAAGTATTGAAAAACTGCGGGAAGTACTTCTGATTATGAAGGAGCGATGTGTGGATTCCGTTATTTCCATGGTTTATTTTACAGAGGGGGAGAAAGAAGTAGTCAGAAAATTTACGGAAGACTGCGGGATTCCTATTATCTTTCCGAATATGTGTATGAAGAATACAAAAGGGAAATTTATTCGTACAACAGTGGATGAATTTCAGGGGGCGTTTGATATGACGGAATATCTGATCGCGAAAGGGCATACTCGTATAGGATGCCTGTTTCCCGGTACGCGGTTAAGTCTCAGGAAAAGCGGTTTTCTCGCGGCAATGCAGAAGAACGGGCTTCGTGTGAGACCGGAGTATGTGATCTGTGAGCCGGTGGAGGAGGATACGTTTGACAGGCTCAAAAAGCTGGAAATCGGTACGGACTTTCCGACTGTCTGGTTTTGTGAGTATGATATGCTGGCGATGCGTTTTATGATCTGTATGATGCAGAGAGGTTTAAAAATACCAGAAGATGTCTCGGTGGCAGGATTTGATGACATTCCGTTTGCGGAGGAAATCGGTCTGACAACAATCCGGCAGCCAATTGATGTGAAAGCGTGGCGGCAGGTGACAATTGCGATTGCACTTGCAGACGGGGAAAGCATTGACAAATATGATGACTATATTCCCTATCATCTGATTGAGAGGTTCAGCGTTCGAAATTTGCAAAAAAGTAAGGAAGGATAAAAGATATGATGAAAAAAAGGATTGCAATATTACTGGCAGGAATGATGCTGGCAGTACTGGACCAAATTTGATGCATCCGCGGGGGCGAATCAGGCTCCGGATACATTCTGGATTAACACTTATGCCCCGAAGTATGCGGATGCAGGAGTTTTAGAGCCGCTGGATGACTATATTGTCCGGGATGGTGTGGATTCCTCGCAGTGGCTTGAGGCTGTGACGGATGCATTTTATTATGAGGGAAGTCTGTACGCGATTCCAAAGGGAGTGGATTCGTGCGCGGTGATTTATAATAAGGCACTATTTGAAAAATACGGTGTCAGTATGCCCAAAGAAGGCTGGACATGGGAGGAACTGAAAGAGACGGCAAGAGATCTGGACAGCCGGATAGAGGCTGCGGGGGGAAGTGAGTATGGCGTAGTGCTGCCGGTGACCGACCAAAATAGTTTTATCAGGTCCTATGTCTATCAGGCGGGCGGATCATTTTTAGATGAGGAAATGCGGAATGGTAATTTTTATAATGAGAAAACCGTCGCCGCTTTCGAGGATTTGTATGGACTGATTGAAGAGGGAGTCTGCCCGGGCGCAACAATTATACAGGAGAACAGCCCGATCGATCTGCTTCTATCGGGAAAGGCGTGCATGACATATACGACACAGAATAATGCGAAGAAGATCAATGAATCCTCAATAGCAGATGACCTTGAACTGATCACGATGCCGTCTTTGGAAAATAACTGCTATGTTCCTGCAATTATGGGATATGGAATGAATTCCCAGGGTAAACATAAGGAAGCATCCTGGAGGTTTCTGAAGTATCTCGGAGGGGAGGAGGCCGGCCGGATGCTCGCGGAGGACGGGGCTGATATACCGGCAAATGTTAAGGTCCAGCAGTATTATGCAGCAGGCTTTGAGAATGTTGATGTCAGCGCATTTCAAAAGCAGTTAGAGCATACGATTCCCATTCAGCTGATTCCGGTGCGTGATAAGGTGAATTCGGAGGAAAATGCCATATTCGGTGAGATTTTTGCAGGGTCCATCACAATCGAAGAAGGACTTAAAAAGCTCGACGAGCTGAATAATAACGCGCTGGAGGAGTGGTATGTAAAGCATTGACAATTGTCGGGCAGGACTGCTGTCGTTATGGAAAGGCTGCAGAACCGGGCAGGACTGCAGCCTTTCTTCTGGAGGGTATCAGGAGTGAAAAAAAGAAAGACGGGTTTGTTAGAGAGAAAAGAGCGAAGAGCAGCATATCTGTTTCTTACACCGATGATGTTTGGAATTCTGATCTTTTATATCTACGCATTTGGAATGAATATTCTGTTCAGTTTTACGGATAAGAGCAGCTTTGGAACACCAGAGTTTGTTGGATTGAAAAATTATATCACATTGTTTCAGAAGCCGGAATTTTATTCCGCTCTGAAAAATACATTTTTGTATGTTGTGATCTGCGTACCAGTGATTGTGGTCAGCGCACTGGTTTTGGCAGTTTTGCTGGATACGAAGATCAGAGGAAGAGGTATCTATCGTACACTGATTGTACTGCCGATTGTTACGATGCCGGTGGCGGTTGCTTTGGTGTGGAAATGGATATTCAATTATGAATTCGGTCTGGTAAATCTGTTTTTGCATGCAGTGGGGAGGGAATCGGTGGCGTGGATTACAGACCCGGGCGTATCATTGTTTACGGTTTGTATCGTTGTAATATGGAGCAGTATCGGCCAGCCGCTGATTATTTTTCTTGCGGGCCTGCAGGGGATCAGCAGATCGTATTATGAGGCTGCACAGATGGATGGGGCGTCGGCATTGCATAGATTTTTCAGTATTACACTGCCGTTGCTCTCTCCAACGACGTTTATGGTTCTGATCATGCAGATCATTGGATTTTTTCAGATTTTTGATCTGATCTATATGATGATTCCGATTAGCAGTATGGGGATGAAGGGGGCCAGGAGTATTGTTGTGATGTATTATGAAGAATCATTTGTGAAGTACAATCAGGGCTATGGAGCGGCAGTTTCGATTATTCTGTTTGTTATCATACTTGTGATTACACTGTTTCAGATGAAGTTACAGAACACATGGGTGAATTACGACTGAGGAGGGAGAGGATGAGAGATAAATACAGATGGCTTAATCATCTGGTACTGATTCTGGTTGCGTGTACGACAATCGGACCGTTTCTGTGGATGATTCTGACCTCGCTGAAAACGTATGAAGAGAGTATTCGGATTCCACCGACGATTTTTCCGCAGGTTCTGCAGCTGAAGAACTATTCGTCTGTCTGGGAGAGGTTTCCGGTGTTATCCTTTTATCTGAATACAATTATCGTTATGGTTTTTACACTGGCAGGACAGATTATTGTCTGCTCGCTGGCGGCATATGCGTTTGCCAGACTGCGGTTTGCAGGGAGAAATGTGCTGTTTGTGCTCTGCTTGAGCATGATGATGATTCCGGGACAGATCTTTACAATTCCGCATTATAATATTATAGTTTCCTGGCATATGAACAATACGATAACAGCGTTGTGGCTGCCACGGATTTTTAATATTCTGACACTGTTTATGCTGAGGCAGTTTTTTATGACACTGCCGAAGGAACTGGACGAGGCGGCAAAGATAGACGGGTGCAGTTATTTTCAGATCTATTTTCAGATTCTGATGCCGCTGATGAAAGCGCCGATTGTGTCCGTGTGTATCCTGCGTGGAATTGCAGTGTGGAAAGATCTGATGTGGCCGCTTGTCATTAATGTGGACATGAAGAAGATGACACTGACAGCAGGACTGGCGAATCTGATCGGACAGAATGATACGCAGTATCCGGAGCTGATGGCAGGCGGCGTTATGGCGGCAATGCCAATGATACTTATTTTTATAATTTTTCAAAAAAATTTTGTGGAAGGAATTGCGCTGTCAGGGACTAAGGCATAGACAGCAGCGGAAATCAGATAAAGGGAGAGAAAGACATGGTGACAATACTGGCAATCGGAAACAGTTTTTCAGAGGATGCGACCTGCTATCTGCATCAGATTGCAGAAGCGGCAGGAATTGGGACATATATAGTAAATCTTTACATCGGAGGCTGTTCCCTGGAACAGCACTGGCAGAATATGATCAGTGGAGAGGCTTTGTATCAGTATCAGGAAAATGGTGCGATTACGGAGAGGTATGTATCCATTGAAGAGGTCTTAAAGGAGAGAAGCTGGGATTATATTGTGACACAGCAGTGTAGCGCCGACAGCGGCTGGAAGGATTCGTATGAGCCATTCCTGGAAAATATACTTGGCTATTTGAGAGAAAGGGTGCCGGGGGCGAAGATCAGGCTTCATGAGACCTGGGCATATGAGATTAACAGTCCGCAGCCGGCATTTTGGAGGTATCACCGAAGTCAGCAGGAGATGTACCGGCGGCTTTCGGCATGCTACTGCGAGATGTCGTTGAAGTATAATCTGCCCATGATTCCCTGTGGGGACGTGTTGCAGCGAGCGCGGCTGGAAACGCCGTTTTGTGTGCAGAACAAAGGACTGTCGCTCTGTCGGGATGGTCAGCATGTGAGTTTTCTATATGGAAGATATCTGCTCGCGTGCGTATGGGCAAAATGTCTGCTTGGAATATACCTTGCGGATAATTCTTATCTCCCATATACGGATCAGGAAAAGGAAGAAGCGGATGAGGAGCTTGTGGCTCTGATCCGCAGTATTGTAGATGGATATCCGTACCGTATCACAGTCGACGGCAGAGAAAGTGGTACTTATATCGGATGAGTCTTCCGCAGTGCCGGAAAGCGGGAAGGGGGAAATTACTGAAAATCGGCGATATGCTTTCCCGCTCTCCGGATCAACGGCTCACACCGCGCTTTGTGAGATCTGTTCCGTATTGGATCAGTCTTTTTTGTTTTTATATAAAGCATGAAAGATCGCAATCACAGCCGGATAGAGAACGCCGGCAACCGGCCAGACCACCCAGCTTATGTGCCAGTTGTTCGCAGCCAGGCTGATTCCCAGATAGATTGCGACAGCCGTGCACCAGTAGGTCGTGGCAATCGCGGTGGCGGCGGCCTGATGCTTCTTTTTCTCCCTCGTATAGTCGCCTTCCTGCAGCAGCTTTTCGAACGATGACCAGATGACGCCGACGCGGACGAAACAGTTAACGCCGATGCTGATGATGACGAACATCAGACAGAGCATTGAGACGAGCAGCAGGTCATTATCCTCATTGATGATGAGACCGAAAAACAGGGGAACCACGCCGAGGATGCACAGACAGGTCCCGATGAGGTTGTTTTTCATGTAAGTATCGCGATACTGAGCCTGGCGTTCCCGCACCATTCCGGTGACGCCGTACGCGGTCTCAATCGGCTCGTTTTCCAGGTATTCGTAGACGGAGGTCCGGCTGCCGCAGGTGAGAAAGACAGCGACGGCGGACGCGACGAATGCGAACAGGACGATCATTCCGATCCCGCATGCTGCATTTTCGGATACGGCGGATCCCGGCTGTTCACTGATCGCGCCGAGTGTAAGCAGGCAGACGGGAGAGAGGATGCACAGGCTGGTCGCAAACGCGATGGCTTTTGCGGTGGCAGCCTTTGCCTGAAGAAATGCATTCGCATCCTCCATGGAAACGTGGCGGAGCGCTGCGGGTTCCTCAGCCGGGCTGACGGCATCCGTCTCCTCGATTTCGTCCTTGAGCAGATAATCCAGACTGACGTTAAATAATTCAGAGAGACGAAGCATTTTCCCAAGATCCGGTATGGACTGCGCTCCTTCCCATTTCGAGACCGACTGTCTCGAAACGTTCATCTGTTCTGCGAGTTCTTCCTGTGACCATCCGCTTTTCTTGCGGAGTGTGATAAGTTTGTCTGCAAAGATCATGTTATTCTCCTCCTGGTTTCATTCTGCTGACAGTAAGGATGGCCGGTGAAGCCCGGCCTCCGCTGTCTGTGAAATCAGTGTATCAGTATCTGTCGTGGCATACCATGAACCGGCGCTTTGCAATGTGTCAACCGGCGGTTGCAGCAGCGTATGGAACCGGTATTTCGGACGATTTGTCCCGAAGTTATCCCGAAATTTTATTTTATCATAGTTTTTGCGGGAAGGAAATGCTATAATGAAAGGAGTGAGGTTAAGGAGGCACATCATGCCGGCATATATACGAAGGATATCAACTGGAAAAAAGCTCCTGCGTCTGTTGGTGCACGCGGGGGAGGCTGCGGTGATCGTGATGCTGGCGAACAGCTGCACGCTGTCCGTCATGACCGGGCATCCGTTTCTTTTTCTGCTGCTGATTCCGGCCTTTTTGTGGATCAGTGCGGCGCCTTCGGGGATGAACGCGCGCCTGCTAAAGCAGAGCCGGCCGCACGCCGGCAGAGCCGTGCCGCGGGATGCAGGCGGCGCCAGGCAGTATCTTGCGGCGGCGGAGACGAAGCCGTCCCCGGATGTGTCGGCCATTCGGACAGGAAAACGGCTGTGCGCCTGCGCGAACGGCTGTGTGCTGCTGCGCCTGTTTCTGCTTTCGACAGCTGTCTCGGTTCTTTATTCTGTCGCCGGCTGGCTGGGGTATCTGCCGTGCGGCACACTCACACAGATGCCCGGGCGGTGGATTGCGAATACGATGATCGCCGTGCTGGTGGAATCGGCCGTGTTCTGGAACGGCATCATCCGTATTTATCTGACATCGGAACAGCTGGGGATCCGCTGGCGCGTGATCGGGATTGTCTGCGGACTAATCCCCGTCGCGCATCTGATCGTGCTTGGGATTCTGATCCGGACGGCGGAAGCGGAGGTTGCCTTTGAGCATGAGAAGCTGCTGTTAAATGAGAAGCGGAGCGGGGAGCGCATCTGCGCCACAAGGTATCCCCTGTTGCTCGTGCACGGCGTCTTTTTCCGGGATTTCCGATATCTGAATTACTGGGGCAGGATTCCGAAGGAACTGGAAAAGAACGGCGCCGTGATCTATTACGGCAACCACCAGTCCGCGGCGCCGGTGTCCGGCAGCGCCGAAGAGCTTACCGCGCGCATCCGGCAGATCACAAAGGAGACGGGCTGTGAAAAGGTAAATATCATCGCGCATTCAAAGGGCGGGCTGGACAGCCGCTATGCGCTCGCCAGGCTCGGCGCGGATTCCATGGTGGCTTCCTTAACCACGATCAACACGCCGCACCGCGGATGCGAATTCGCGGATTATCTGCTCGGGAAGATCCCGGCAAAGCAGCAGGAGATGGTCGCCGCGACCTACAATGCGGCGCTGCGCAGGCTCGGGGATACGAATCCGGATTTTCTCGCGGCGGTACGCGACCTCACCGCGGAGGCGTGCAGGCGTTTTAATGAGGAGGTGCCGGATACGCCGGGCGTCTGGTATCAGAGCACCGGGTCGAAGCTCACGACTGCAGGAAACGGGCGGTTTCCGCTGAATTTTACCTGCCGGCTGGTGCACTATTTTGACGGGGTAAACGACGGGCTGGTCGGGGAGCCGTCATTTCCGTGGGGCGAAAGCTACCGGTTTCTCACGGCAGGCGGGAAGCGGGGGATTTCCCACGGGGATATGATCGATATGAACCGGGAGAATTTTGACGGGTTTGACGTAAGGGAATTTTACGTGCAGCTGGTGCATGACCTGAAAAAAAGAGGGTATTAAAAGTCATCCCCGGGATGTGCGGAAGGATATCGCAAAGTTGCAGATGAAGCCGGAGATGATTTCATATTTTTCAATACGACAAAGGAGGTATCACAACATGGAAAAAGTAAGAACCGTCATCACACAGGACGCGGAGGTCGACGACCAGAATTCGCTCCGGCATTTTTTGTTTTACGCCAATGAGGTGGAGCTTCTGGGGATCGTGCAGACGTCCTCAAAGTTCCACTGGATCGGTGTGCCGGGGGCGGTGCGTACGGAGCAGCCGGATGGCGGGGATTTTGAATGGGAGGAGCAGGCGCCGTTTGACCGGCCGTACCGCTGGCCGGGAACGGAGTGGATGTATAAGGTTGTGGACGATTACGCGAAGGATTATCCGAACCTGTGCAGACATGCAAAAGGCTATCCGGATCCGGAGCATCTGAGGTCGCTGGTGAAGGTCGGAAACATCGGATACGAGGGCGAGACGGAGCACAGCACAGAGGGGTCTGACCTGATCAGGGACTGTATCCTGGATGACGACGACCGCAAATTATATATCCAGATATGGGGCGGCACGAATACGGTGGCGAGAGCCCTGATGGATATTCAGCAGGAATACGAAGGCACGGAGGGCTGGGAAGCACTGCATGAGAAGATTACGCACAAAGTAGTTCTGACAGCCTGCGGGGAGCAGGACGGCACGTACCGCTCCTACATCGCCGAGGAGTGGCCGCAGATTCCGTTTATCAAGACCCTGCAGATGCAGAGCTACGCATATGCGTGGTTCTGCATGCCGGAGGGGGAGAGCAGGGATACCCTGCGGGCTGCCTTTATGAAGTCTGAGATTTTAAGAAAGGAAAGCGCGCTGGCCGGCGGCTACTGCACCTGGCTGGACGGAACGTATTACGAGGGCGAGGCTCCGGAATCGCAGTTCGGGTCCAATCCGAATATCGCGACGGAGTGGTTTGGCGCCAGGTTCGGTTTCACGCCTCCCGAGCAGTATGATTTCCTGTCGGAGGGGGATTCGCCGACCTATTTCGCCCTGTTTGACTGGGGCTTTCGGACGCTGGAGGACTTTTCCTACGGCGGGATGGCGGGCAGATATCAGAGGAAGGACGATGCCTTTAATTCCAAAGGAGAACAGCTGAACCTGTGGGATGTGTGTAAGGACGTATACTTAGACCGCGACGGAAACGAGAGCCTGCAGGAATCCATGTGGAACTATGTGGCGGATATCCAGAGGGATTTCGCGGCGAGAGTCGCGTGGGCGGCAGGCGATGCGCCGGAAGTCTGTGAGCACGCGCCGGGTCTCATGATCCGGGAGGGACTTGATGTTTCCGCCCCGGCGGGAACGACGCTCACGCTGCACGCGGATGTGACGGATCCGGATCACACCGGCGTGGAGCTGTCATGGAGGATCTATAAAGAAGCCGGCAGCGCATGTGCAGAGAACGCGGCGCCTGATGCATCGGAAGACGCCGTAAAGATCACGGTCCCGGCGGATGCGAAGAGCGGGGATCGGATTCATGTGATCGCAAAAGCGCAGGCGGGAGGACATCACAGACTGGTGCACTATCAGCAGATTATCATAACGGTGACGGAATAAGATGGCGAAACTATTGATTGTGGAGGATGAGGAGCCGATCAACCGGCTGATCCGCCAGAATCTCGGGCTGGCGGGACATGAGTGCGTGCAGCTGTACGACGGGGCGCAGGCGCGGGAGCACCTGCGCTCCGGCGCCTCGTATGATCTGATCCTTCTGGATGTGCTGCTGCCGCACGTGGACGGCTTTGAACTGATGCGTGATACAGGGGAGACGCCGGTGATTTTTCTGACGGCGCGGGACGGCATCGCGGACAAGCTGACCGGGCTGACCTCTGGGGCATGGGACTACCTGACAAAACCGTTCGAGATGCTCGAGCTGATCGCGCGGGTCAATCTGGTGCTGGAGAAGACGAAAAAGCTGGGCAGCCGCATCCGGATCGGGCAGACCGTGATCGATCTGGACGCGCAGACCGCCACGGTGGCGGGGAAGGAGGCCGGACTGACCAGGCAGGAATTTGAGCTGCTGTCCGTGCTCATAAAAAACCGCAATATCGCCCTTTCCAGGGAAAAGCTGCTCACGCTTGCCTGGGGCTTTGACTACATGGGAGATACGAGAACCGTGGATGTGCACATCACGAAGCTCCGGAAAAAGCTGGGGCTCGAGCAGCAGATCAAAACGGTTTACAAGCTCGGATACCGGCTGGAGCTGTAAGCTGTGACCGCCGTGAAAACAGGAGGGAGCCGATGAAAATCTGGCAGAAACTATATCTGTCGACTCTGATCGTATTTTTACTGATGTTAAATACCGGCCTGCTTCTGGCGGCCGGTTTTCTGTTTCGGCACAATCTGACCGCGGAGCAGGAGCAGGCGAAGACGGAATGCTATTTTCTCGCGCAGAACCTGGAGCATGATTTTTCCATTTTGGAGAAAAACGGGCGTTTTGAGGACGGGATCATCGATACGCTGGTGCAGGGCTATCAGAATTATTATGACGGAATGGACTGCCGGATCCGCTTAAAGAGACAGGAGCAGGGAGGGCAGGACCGGATCGAAACCCGTCTGGAGCGCGGTGCGATGACCGTTCTGGTGGAGCGGACGCTCGCGGGGCCGTACGGATCGTATGTGCTGACGTGCGAAAAAGAATTAAAAGACTTTGAGGCGCTTTGGAGCAGTGTCAGATGGACCTTTGCCGGGATCAGTCTTCTGATGTCGCTGCTTCTCTGTCCGCTGCTTTATATTCTGTTAAAAATACTGCTCCGGCCGCTGGGAGAGTTAAACGAGGAGGTGGCGCAGATCGCGGCAGGGAATTACGGACGGCAGATCACATGCCGCGGGAGGGACGAGATCGCGGCGCTTGCGGGAAATGTCAGCCGCATGTCGGAAGAGATCGCGCGTCAGATGGCGGCGCTTCGGGAGGAGAGCCGAAAAAAACAGCAGCTGACGGACAATATGGCGCATGAGCTGCGCACGCCCCTGACCGCAATCTACGGCTACGCGGAGTATCTGCTGCGCGCGAAAACCTCGGAGGAGGAGCGCTGCGAGGGGCTTTCCTATATTATGAGCGAGAGCATGCGTCTGCAGCGGATGGGGGAACTCATGCTCTCCATGCGTCTGTATCAGTGTGAAGACAGTATAACCACTATTGTGAATATACAGTCTCTGACCGGGCAGGTGAAAAACCTGCTGGAGGCAGAATGCAGGGAAAAGGAGATCACACTCTGCTGTGAAATGCAGGCAAAGCAGGTGCGCGGGGAGGAGGAGCTGCTCATCAATCTGTTTCGCAATCTGCTGGAAAATGCGGTGCGGGCCAGCAGCCGTGGCGGGACGGTCTGGTGGAGAGGCTGTGTGAGAGAACATGGTGAGAAGGCCCGGACGGCCCTTCGGGCGGGCGACGCGCTGCATCGGGGAGACGGCTGTCCGGCTCAGAGGGCAGACAGCCCGGCAGCGGAAACGGCCGGTGAGCAGGGGGATACCATAAGCCGGACCGTGGTGTTTACGGTGGAGGATCAGGGCGTCGGGATGGACGAGGAGGAGCTTGGCCGGATCACGGAACCGTTTTACCGGGCAGACCGCGCCAGGAGCCGTGCGGCGGGAGGAGCCGGGCTGGGTTTATCGGTCGCGGAGATGATCGTGAAGCGCTATGGCGGGACGATGACCTTTGCGTCACGGCCGGGCGAGGGGACGCGGGTCACGGTGGAGCTGCCCGGGGCGCCGCCGAAAAAATGATTTTTACAACTTCCTAACATGCCGGTAAAAGAAGGGTAACCCATGTGGGGTATCATCTGTCATGTAACGGTCGGGAGGGAGCCTGATGCGGAGAGCGCAGGATTATCATCCCGTAAAAAATGATATGTGTCAGAACGCATGACAGAAAGGAAAACCATATGAGTGAAGAGAAGAAACAATCAGAAAAAAAGGAAAGAAACGGCAGGGCGGGCATCGTTCTTCTGGCCGGCGTGATCTGTATGGCGAGCGTCGTCCTGCTGCTTCTGGGCATGAATGTATATGCCAGACGGCAGGGCAATCACACCGAACAGACAAAACGGCCCGGTGCGGACGGAACGGAAAGAATGGCGGATGTCATCGGAGAGGTTCTGGCGGACAGCGAAGAGACATCGGACGAAACCGTCAGTCCGGCTGATGATACCGGCATGCCCTATGCGTCGGTGCCGATCTTAACCTGGGATGACTACTATGCGCTGGGACCCGCCGGAAAAGGGGATCCGAACATTACCGGACAGGGGATCATGGGGACCTGGTCCGAGAATGAGCTGACCATGGAGGAAGCCGGGATGCTGGGGCTGCGGGAGATTTACCGCGTCTTTGGGGACGATGTGGATTACAGTGAGATGTATCTGACGATGATGCTGCAGAATGCGGCAAACAGAAAAGACAGGACGGATACCTGGTACGGGTATATGATGAATTCTGTCAACGGAGACACCCCGGAGCCCGGTTTTAAGATGCGAAGCTATTCATTCGAGATCAATGCGGTGACGGGAGAGATCCGTCTGCTGCTAAGCAGCGTGGATGAGAGAGAAGCGGAGTACGGACAGGGAGAGCTGGTCGGACGGGAGGAGCTGATAAGCAGCGCGGAGCGTTATCTGGAAGAGCTTGGCATCGAAGATCCGTCAAAGCTTACGGTGGGGACCGTCCGTATGGACGGGGAGAGCCCCGATGGCAGCGGCGTGATCTACAGCAAAGACGGCGAGTATTATCTGGAGATCTGGATATGGCCGTACAGCGGGCGGCTGCGGGGATATGCGTATCACACGAAGGTCTGAGGGCGGGATCCGTATACCGCGCCCGGGACCGCGCTGTGCGGATGTGAAAAAAACGCTGCGTGACGATTCGGATGGAGGCAGAGGCATTACTGTGAAAAATCATCCTGATGGCTGATTTTCACAGGTAAATTTGTGCCGAAGCGTCACAAATTTGGATCGCAAAGTCGAATCTGATATTCGACTTGCGTTCCTGCGCGATAAATCGCTTCGGAATGGAGATTTCTATGAGAGAGAAAAAAGAGGCGATCGCATACTGTCTGACGTACCCGGAGGTCTGGGAGGACTATCCGTTTCACGATCCGAACTGGTGTGTGATCCGTCATAAAAAGTCGAAAAAAAGTTTTGCGTTTATTTATGAGAAGGACGGCGCTGTCTGGATCAATGTGAAATGCGATCCCCAATGGCGTGATTTCTGGCGGGAGGCGTTCGCATCGGTGATCCCGGCGTATCATATGGATAAAAAGCACTGGAATTCGATCATCCTGGACGGTACGGTGCCGGAAAAAGATATCCGGCGGATGATCGGGGAGAGCTATGACCTGACAAAGGGGAAAAACAGGGACATTCCGCCAGGGAATGCAGAAAGGAGATCATCATGCAAAACGGGTACGACAACGAAGCTTTCTTTGAACAATACGCAAAGATGCCAAGGAGCAGGGACGGACTGACCGCAGCGGGGGAATGGCATCAGCTAAAACCCATGTTTCCGCCGCTTTTGGGAAAACATGTGCTTGATCTCGGATGCGGATACGGCTGGCACTGCCGGTATGCGGCCGGACAGGGAGCGGCAGAGGTGCTGGGGATTGATATCAGCAGAAAAATGATCGAAGAAGCAAAGCAGCGGAACGCGGATCAGAGGATCACATACCGTCTCTGCGGCATAGAAGAATATGAGTATCCAGAGAATGCGTGGGACTGTGTCGTCTCGAATCTGGCGCTGCACTACATCGGGGATCTGAAGGGCGTGTTTCGCAACGTATTCCGGACATTAAAGCCGGGCGGCGTCTTTGTCTTTAATATCGAACACCCGGTGTTCACCGCGGGGGTGGGGCAGGACTGGATCTATGCAGAGGACGGGACGCCGAGGTACTGGCCGGTTGACGACTACTTTAAGCCGGGGGAGAGGAGTACACATTTTCTCGGGTGCGATGTGGTAAAACAGCACCATACGCTCACGCAGATTCTGATGGGACTGCTTGACGCCGGATTTGAGTTAAAAGCAGTGGAGGAGGCGAAGCCGCCGGAGGAAATGATGGATCTTCCCGGAATGACGGACGAACTTCGCCGTCCCATGATGCTGCTGATAAAAGCAGAGGTGAAAAAATAGCGCAGGACTATTCGCAGATCCGGTCCGGATCATAGACAATATTTCCGATACCGCCGTCCGGGCGCATCCCGCCCGGCAGGTAAGCCATCGCGAGCAGACCCTTCCGGCCGCGGGATTCGCAGGGCGCATTGTCCACTGTCGCGGCCTTGATTTTTCCGCACAGATCAATGGCGCCTGCGACCAGTTCCTTCGGTGAATCGCCGGGGCCGTACGACACATAAACGCCGTCATAGCGGCCAGCGACCTTCGCCTCCAAGCTGCGCAGATTCGCCTCACAGGTCGTCAGACCGAGACAGCCTTTGTCAGACAGAAAGGTGCATACGGATATCCGTTTTTTCCTGTATCATTCTGCGGTTTAGTCATATGATGTTTTCCCGGGCCGGTTCATCTGATCCCGGCATTTTTTTATCCATTTATCCAGAATAATGCAAATCAGAATCCGGTTCTCTTCTATACGTTCACCAGATCCTCACGATATAATTATGTTGCGATGCACGGGAAAAAGAATCTGAGCCCAATGAAATCCACGGATTTCTGGCAGATGCTCTTTGTCCCTGACATCCTCTTATCAAAGGAAGGAAAACAAAGGAGGTCCACATGAAAAAGGTCAGAAAGCGTCTGATCAGGAGCATTCCCATCTATCTGATGATGCTGCCTGGAGTGCTGTATCTGTTCTGCAACAACTATCTGCCGATGTTCGGGATTGTGATTGCATTTAAAAAAGTGAACTGGCAGGTCGGCCTGTGGAAGAGCCCCTGGGCGGGGATGGAGAATTTCCGGTTCCTCTTCCAGTCGAAGGACGCGTTTGTCATGCTGCGCAACACGATCCTTTACAATGTAGTGTTTATTGTGCTGGGAACCGTGTGCGCGATCGCGGTGGCGATTCTTCTGAATGAGGTATCAAAAAAGCTGTTCAGATCCATGTACCAAAGCCTGATCCTGCTGCCGTACTTAATGAGCTGGGTGGTCGTGAGCTATCTTGCGTTCGCGATGCTGGGAAATGAGACCGGATTTTTTAACACGATGTTAAAATCGTTGCATTTGTCCCCGGTTCTCTGGTATCAGGAGGTAAAATACTGGCCGTTTATCCTGGTATTTGTAAATCTGTGGAAATCGATCGGTTTTAACATGATCATCTATTACTCCGGGATTGTGGGAATCAGCCAGGAGTACTATGAGGCGGCCAGGCTGGACGGAGCCGGCAAATGGAAACAGATCACGAACATCACGCTGCCGCTGTTAAAGCCCACCGTGATCACACTGTTTATCATGAGTGTCGGAAATATCATGGCGTCCGATTTCGGACTGTTTTATCAGATCCCGAAAAATCAGGGGCTTTTGTACCCGGCGACGCAGACGATCGACACCTATGTGTACAACGCTCTGATGAAACTGGGAAATATCTCCATGTCCTCCGCGGCGTCGGTACTGCAGTCGGTTGTAGGCTTTGCGCTGGTGCTTTCGGCAAATGCCATCGTGCGGAAATATGAAAAAGACAGCGCGCTGTTTTAGAGGGAGGGTGATACCGTGGCGAAAAATAATGAGACAACCAGTGTGAAATTATACCGGAGCGATTATGTGATGCAGGGGATCGCCCATGTGGTTTTGATGACGCTGACCCTGCTGGCCCTGCTGCCGTTTCTGCTTCTGACCATCGCGTCCTTTACGGAGGAGGAGACCGCGATCCGGAACGGCTTTACCTTTTTCCCGGAAAAATGGGGGCTTGGCGCGTATCAGTATCTCGCGGGGGAATGGTCCCAGATCGGCCATGCATATATGATTACGATTGTCGTGACTGTACTGGGGACGACGCTGTGCCTGATCTTTACGACACTGCTGGCCTACGGGCTCACCAGGGATATCTTGGGAAAGCGGTTTTTTAACTTTTATGTGGTCTTTACCATGCTCTTCCGGGGCGGGCTCGTGGCTTCCTACTTTGTGTGGACCAGGTATTTTCACATCAAGGATACGCTGTGGGCGCTGATCCTGCCGAATATGCTGATCAGTGCGTTCAATATCATCCTGATCAAAAATTATTTTCAGACCAGCGTGCCGGAATCACTGATCGAGAGCGCGAAGATCGACGGCGCGGGGGAATTTAAGACCTTTTATTCCATCGTGCTGCCGCTGTCAAAACCGATCCTGGCGACCATCGGGCTGATGAGCGCCATCGGCTACTGGAACGAGTGGACAAACGGGTTATACTATGTGGAGGACGGCTCCCTCTACACGATCCAGCTGGTGCTAAACCAGATCAATGAGAGTGCGCAGTTTCTCGCGAGCAACAGCGCGCAGATGGGGCAGATGCTTAACGGGACGGCTTCGATCCCGACCACGACCATGCGGATGGCGATCGCTGTGGTGGCGATCCTGCCGATTTTAATCGCCTATCCGTTTTTTCAGAAATATTTTGTGAAAGGTATCACCATCGGCGCGGTGAAGGGCTGATGAGGGGATATACGGGATGCCGTGAAAAAATATCAGGAAGTGTCCCGGGTAACGTGTGATTGCGGCGGAACGGTCTGTGTCCGCACGAAAACAGCAGGAAAAGGAGGATTTCATGAAAAAAAGAGGAACAAGACTGGCAGCGCTGGCGCTGACAGCAGTGATGACCATCGGGGCGCTCGCCGGGTGCGGCGGAAAGGATGCAGGAGGCGCTTCCGCGGGAAATGCGGCCGGAGCGGGAAACGGGACGGAGAGCCAGGGCAGCGCAGGGGACGCGGACAGCCAGGGCGGTGCAGGGGACGCAGGAGATCAGGCGCAGGACGGGGAGCCCTACGAGGTTGTGATGGCCTATGTGACGCTGGGGTCGGATCCGCAGGATCTCGGACTGGTGGAGGAAGAGCTGAGTAAAGTGACCATGGAGAAGATCGGCTGTACGGTGAAGTTCAAGCCGGTGCCGTTAAGCAATCTCGCATCGCAGTATAACCTGTGGGCGTCCTCCGGCGAGAAAGTGGATCTTCTCATAATGTTTCAGATGGATCTCGGGACGTATGTAAACGAGGGCAAGATCCTGGAGCTCACGGATTATATGGATCTGCTGCCGGCGCCGACCGCGGTGGATGGGGAGCGCGGCCTGTATGTGGGCGGCATGTATGACAACAGGGTCTATGCCGTTCCGGTGGTCAACCCGTCTCTCGGAGAAGGAAAAGCGTTTTACGTGCGAAAAGATATCATGGATTCCATTGACTATGAGGAGAAAGATCTCTATACTTATGAGGATCTGGATGCCATCTTTGCGCAGGTGAAGGAAACGTACCCGGATCTGATCACGATCGCGGCGGCAGGCATTAAGAATAATACGTTTGCCTATCAGTTTATCCCGTACGACACGCTGGGAGTCCAGGGCGGCTGGGCCGGTGTGCTGATGGATCCGGTATCTGGAAATACGACGATAGAAAATCTCTATGAGTCGGAGGAATATTATGAGTATCTGACCTGGATGCGGCGCTGGCAGGAGGCCGGATATCTCTCGGCGGACGCGGCGACGACAAACGATCAGCCGGGAGACTGGGTTAAGGCGGGACGGTGCGCCGGTTTTATGCTGGGGGATGACACGCCCGGAAATAAGGATAATCAGGAAGCCAACACCAATTATGAGATGGTACAGCTGAATATCCGTCCGACCTTCCTGACAACCAATACGTATGACCAGCTGCGCTGGTGCGTCAGCTCGACCAGTCAGAATCCGCAGAAAGCGGCGGAATTTTTAAATCTGATGTATGACGGCTCCGAGGTGGTGAATCTTCTGATGAACGGGGTGGAAGGAAAGCATTATGTGAAAAACGGCGATTCCATGATCGTCTCCTATCCGGAGGGCATCGACGGGACAAACACACCGTACAACAATGTGCTTGGCATCTATGGCGATAAGCGTAATATGTACATGTTTGAGCCGAATAAGGATTCCTTCTATTCGGACAGCGACGCCTACACGGCAAACGCGCTGAAGCATCCGTCCGTGGCGCTGGGATATACGTTTAATTCGTCGGAATATCAGACGGAGATGGCGGCCATCTCCTCCGTGATCAGCCAGTATGTGACGACGCTGGAGTACGGCATGGCAGCGGATCTGGACGCCACCTACCAGGAATTTATCGAGGCGCTGGACGCGGCGGGGATGAACCGTCTGGTGGAGGCGAATCAGGAACAGTTTGACGCGTGGCTCGCGGCACAGTAACACAGGCATTTCGGGCAGACCGCTGCATCCCGCAGCGGTCTGTTTATCATAGGGGTGGCCGCGAAACATGGGAGTGTTTGTTTCATATCATGGCGAATATTGTTAAACGGAGCGGACATGGAAAAGCGGAAGGCAGGATCGATACAGACGATTGTAGTGAAAATTATATTATATGTGATGATACCGGTGAATCTGCTCGGACTTTTCAGCTATGTCAGCGTATATCACTATGTGAGAGAGACGATTGTCGCGACACAGCAGGATGCGCTGGAACATTACACGGAGCAGGCGGAGGGCTGGCTGGAGGGCACAAAGGAATATATGCTGCGCATCTTATCCGATCAGCAGTGGGTGGATTTGGCGTTTGAGCGGGGTGATAAAAACTATGAGCTGGCGAAGGTGCGACTGCTGCGCGAGATGGAAGGAAATGTACATGCAAAAGGTTTCGGAACCGTGACCGCATACTGGTGTTATGTAAAACACACCGGTGAAAATATTTTTGCCGCAAACAATATCCCGTATGAGGAGAGCCTTATCGTGCGCGGCTGGGGCAAATCGGCGCCGGCGGAGGACTGGACGATGCAGCGGATCGGCGGGACGGATTATCTGCATCTGGGGCTGGAAACCTCCGTCTTTTATATGGGGGCGCTTGTGGAGCTCTCGTCACTTTCCGACGGCTGGAACGGGATGTCGGAATTTAAGATGACGGCGGCGCCGCTTTGGGACGGCGGGGAAGGAACCGCCGGTCAGCAGCACGGCACCGTCTCAGAACAGCACGGCGCCGTCCGGGAGCCGGAAGAGGGAGGCTGTGTGCTGACAGCCTGCCCCGGTGAGACAAAGATCGTGCTGTCGATCCGGGTGCCGGACCGTTATATCAGCAGAGGCGTGCCGCTGCGTGTGACGGTGCTTTTCGCCAATGTGGCAGGAGGCGTCCTGGTGATTTTATTGTCCCTGTTTCTGCTGCGGCGCAGGCTGGTGTCGCCTCTGCTGCGGATGTCGGGGACGATGAAGCGGATCAAGGCCGGCGAGACGGAGCTTCGCATCACGGACTGCGGCGGCACGAGGGAGACGGCGGAGATGGAGGAGGTGTTTAACGAGCTGATGGATCAGATCTATCACCTGGAAATCAGCAATTACCGGATGGAGCTGGAAAATCAGAAAGCGCAGCTGATCAACCTCCAGCTGCAGATCAATCCGCATCTGCTTTTAAACACGTTAAATACGATTTACGGGCTGGCGGAGATCGGGGAGTATCAGAGCATCCAGTCCTTTACGATGAATCTTGTGAAATATTTCCGCTATTCACTGAAAAATACGGACGAGCTGGTGACCGTGGCGCAGGAGCTTGACTTTGTGAAAAGCTATGTGGAGGTGCAGAAAATCCGATATCCGGATAAATTTTATGTGGTCTACGACGTTGAGGATTCCCTGCTGGATGAGAGGATCCCGCCACTAATCATTCAGAATTTTGTGGAGAACAGCGTGAAATACGCACTGAGAAAAACACAGACGGAAATCCTTGTGATTCTCCGCAGGCAGGGGGAGCGGCTGCAGATCTCGATCTGTGACGACGGTGCGGGGATGGAGGAAGAAATGCTAAGGGAATTAAAAAAAGGCAGACCGTTTGTCCACGACGGCGAGACACATGTAGGCGTTTACAACTGCCTGCGCCGGATCCGGCTGTTTTATGGGGAGGACATACGCTTTTCCATCACCTCGCATCCTGGTGAAGGGACGCAGGTGTGGATGGAGCTGCCGTGTATCAGGGAGGCTTGCGATGAAACTACTTTTGGTTGACGATGAGATTGTGACGATTCGGGGGATTTTAAAGGGCGTGGACTGGGAGCAGGCGTCCTTTGAAAAGGTGCTGACCGCGACGGACGCCGCGGAGGCGAAGGAGCTTCTTCTGACGGAGCGGCCGGAGATCATGCTCTGTGATATCGAGATGCCCGGTGAGAGCGGATTAAAGCTTCTGGAGTGGGTCAGGGAGCAGAAGCTTCGGACCGAATGTATGTTTCTGACCTGCCACGAGGAATTCGATTTTGCGCGCAGGGCGATGAAGCTTAAGGGCATGGATTATCTGCTCAAACCGATCCCGTACGATGAGCTTACCGATATTCTCATCAAGGCGGCGGAGACCGTGCGGGAACAGGAGCAGAAGCATCGGTATCAGGAGTATGGGAAGCAGCAGTTAAACGGTTTAAAGGAACAGGTGCTCTCGGATGAGGAGAATATTCCGGATGCGAAAAAAGTGGTCGAAACCGTAAAAAAATATATCTGGGAGCATTTTGAGGAGGAGCTGACCGTGGAAAAGCTGGCGAGGCAGGTGTTCATTTCCGCGGACTACCTGTACCGTATTTTTAAAAAATACGAAAATATGACGCCGGTAGAATATATGACAAACGCAAAAATGCTTTATGCGTCGGAGATTATAAAGCAGCCCGGGATCAGCATCAGCCACGCTGCGGTGCTGTCCGGCTACAGCAATTACTGTTACTTTACGAAGGTGTTTAAAAAATATCATGGCATGACGCCGAGCCGGTATAAGCAGGCGTACGGAGAAAAAACGGAGGTTGACATCAATGGATCGGTTTCAGAGAGCAAAGGCGGTATGGATCGGGGAAGAAGCGAAGGAGTATAATCAGTTCGCGGGATTTTACTGCAGGATCATCCGAAACGGGGACTGGACGATGCACGCCGCGGTGGCGGCACGGTCGTATTACCGTTTGTACATAAACGGAGAGATGGCGGCGAGCGGGCCGGCGCGCACGGCGAAACACTGCGCCCGTGTGGATGAGCTTTCGGTTGCAGTGTCGGGCAGCGTGGATGTGGCGATCGAGGTCGCGGCCTATGCAAAGCCGGGAAACTACAGCAATGACTGCACGCTGGAGCCCGGAATGCTCACAGCGGAGCTGACGGATGACGGCGGAGAGGTGCTGGCGGCGACCGGGGCTGTCGAGCCGTCATCTGGGAAAGCGGGGATGGCTGCCGCGCCGGGGGCAGGGAGGACGACCGGGGCCGTCGAGCCGTCGTGCGGGAAAGCTGGGACGGCTGCCGCGCCGGGGGCGGAGAGGACGACCGGCGACGGCGTCTGGCGCTGCAGGCCGCTTCGGATGAGGCGCGCTTTGGCGGAGACCATGAGCCACAGCCGCGGGATCGTGGAATATTATGACCTGGATGAAAAGAGCGATGCCTGGCGGCATGGCGCGGGGACGGACTGGCGGACGCCTGTCGCCGTGGAGGAGAGCGTTACGTACTTAAAGCGCCGTGCGCCTTACCCTTCTTATAAAAGGATCCCGGTGGAGCAGCTGTCGGAGATCACCGATATGGTGCCGTCTGAAGGAGGGGAGAGCGGCGCCGTGCTCGGGCTGGCCCGTCTTTTTAACCGTGAGTGGTATGAGATGATCCCAAAGGAAAACTGCTTTCTGGAAGGGCTCAGGAAGGAGCAGGATGCGCCGTTTACCGGGCAGCTTCGCAGGGAACGGGACGGGGCGGCAGGGAAGGAACGCTTCTGCGGCGCGTCGGGAGAGGAGCGCTTCTGCGTCGTGCCGGGTGAGGCGCCTGCCGCGCTTTTGTTTCAGAGGGACACCTCGGAGCTGGGATTTCTGGAGATTTATGTGGAGACGGAGCGGGAGTGCACGCTGGATGTGATCAATTCCGACCATCTGCATTTTTACGGATCCCTCCGGTCAAACAGCTATGTGACCCGGTATCATCTCGCGCAGGGCTCGTATCATCTGATCACTTTTGAGCCAAAGCTGACGCGGTTTGTGAAGCTGATTTTCCGCACGGAGGGCGAAGTGCGGCTGTCCGCGCCCTGTCTGATCGACGACAGCTATCCGGATGAGCATGCCGGCGTTTTTTTGTGCAGCGACGGGGAGTTAAACCGGATCTACGACGCGGCGAGACGGACGCTTCGGCTGAATACGCTGGATATTTTTATGGATTGTCCCCAGCGGGAGCGCGGTGGCTGGCTGTGCGATTCACAGTTCACGGCGGCAGGAGCATGGCAGCTGTTCGGCGATCTTGCGGTCGAAAAGGATTTTATCGAGAACTTCATGCTGACAGATGCGGATGAGATGTGGCACGGATTTTTCCCGGAGGTGTATCCGGGCAGCAAGAAGGATGCCGGGGATCCGGGGATTGCGAACTGGTCGTACTGGCTTTTGACGGAGCTCTCGGACTACTATGACCGCTCCGGCGACGAGGCGTTCATCGCGCAGTGCCGCGCACGCGTGGAGCGGTTTGTGGAGGGGCTGCTGTCGCTTCGGGGGGAGAGCGGTCTGATCGAGGGGCTGAAGAATCAGTTTGTGGACTGGTCGCTCTCGAACAAAAGCTTCTGCCTCTCGCCGATCTCCGTGCCGAATAACTGCCTGGCGGTCTGCGTGCTGGAAAAGATGTCGGCGCTGTACGGGAGAGCGGACTGGAGGGCAGCGGCGGATGAGATGCGCAGCGTGATCGAGTCGATGGATGATACGGCCGGGCTGTTCGAAGGCGGGGGAGATTCTGCGACATTTGTAAACGGAAAGCTGAAACGGGGGGAATGTCTGACGGAAAGCGGAGCTGCGCTGGAGCTGTGGAGCGGATTTCACGGAACGGATGACGCCTATATACGGCGGTTTGTCAATACGATGGGCGTTGCGCCAAAGTACCGTGCGGATCCGAATGTCGGCAGGGCAAATGTCTTTATCGGTCAGATTATCCGGTTTGACGTGCTGGCGCGGCTGGGAAAGCTCGACGCGCTGGTAAAGGAGTGGAAGGAGCTTTATCTGCCGCAGCTGGCGGAGGGCTCCGGCACGCTGTATGAAAACTATGCGGCGTTTTCGGGCTGTCACGGCGCGAACGGGGTGACGGGGGCGCTTCTGACCAGTCATGTCCTCGGGCTTGGCGCCCCGCTGCAGCGGACGAAAACCGTGCGGATCGCGCCGCATCCCTGCCGGCTTCGCTGGGCGCGCGGCACGGCACGGTGCGCGGAAGGGATGATTTCGCTTTGCTGGTCGGCGGATGAGGAGACGCACGAATTTGACATGCGGCTTATGCTGCCCCGGGGATGGAGCTATACCCTTGATCTGCCGTTTGAATTAAGCGGCTGGACGGTCCGGCTGAACGGGGAGACGGTCCGGCTGAACGGGGAGATGGTTTCATAAATGCCGCCGGCGTTTTCTGTCGTTTTGCGGACCGCGGCGGAGTTTTTTGGTAAATGTGTATAGTATGATGCGGACAGAGCGGGTCCCTGCTGGTAAAAACAGGAAGAAACAGAGAATATATAGGGGGTAGACGAACTTCTCAAAACAAGGTATAATGATATTCCCTCTCGTATGGACGATAGGGAGCATTATGCAGACAGGAGAAGGAAAATGAACAAATGGAAGAAACGGGGCAAGAGGACACTGCTATTTTTTCTTATGCTGGGGTTCCTTTGCGGAATGATGGATCATCTGCAGATCACTGCGGCTGCGCCGGATGCCGTGACAGGGGACGCGTCCTCTGATACGAAGAGCGATGGGGCAGGAGAAGGTGCCGATCCGGTATGCGTATGTACGGATTTGTGCACGGCGGATCCGGGAGAAGGCGGATGTATGGTATGCGCAGCGGATTTTGCGGCGTGCAGCGGTGCTGCGGCGGAGGAAAATGAGGCCGGCGCGGCGGAATGGCCGGAGGAAAACAATGGCGCTGCGGATGGAGAGGAAGCCGGACCGCAGGACGATGCCGCAGACAAGAAAGCGGACGAGGAAGAACCGTCTGACGGGAGCATCCCCTCAGCCGGCGGCGATGAAGAACCGGAGGATCCGTCTGACGGGAGCCTTCCCTCAGCCGGCGGCGATGAGGAACCGGAGGATTCGTCTGAAAATAAAGATGCGACCGACGGGGAGTCTGTGAAGCCGGAGGAGTCTGCAGACGCCGCAGATTGGCAGGGAGAACAGGCGGACGACGGGAATGAGCCGGCGGACGTTTATGCGGAACCGTCGGTGTCTCTGGCTGCAACGGACGCAGAGATAGAGGCTGCGAGGGCGGCCATGACAGCGGCGATGGTGAACTGGGATGCGGAGGTGGATTTGTCCTCATATCATCTTACATTAGAACAGTGGAACGAGATATGGCCGTCTGTGGCGGAAGATAATCCGGATTTGTTCTATATGTGGGACTGTACATATGAGACACAGGGCGGTATGGTTGTGAAGTGTCGGTTTACCTACAATCCGGCCTACAATCAAAGTCACGTTGCGGAGTACAGGGCTGCGATCGACAAGGTATTTGCGGAGGTCATTGACAGCACAATGACCCCTGAGCAGAAGGCGACCGCACTGCATGACTATCTGGTGCAGCACATGGTATACGACCAGAATGCGAATAATAATCTGGGGATTGAAAAGAGAAATGCATACGAAGCCCTGGTAAACGGGATCGGAGTCTGCGAGGGATATACGCAGGCATATGCAGCTCTTTTGAACAAAGCCGGCATTGAGGTGGGCTATTGCAGAAGTAAGTCGATGAACCATATATGGAATTATGTGAAGCTGAATGGCAGCTGGTATCATGCGGATCTTACATATGATGATACGACGGCCGCCAGTCAGGTCGGCGGGACAGGTTATGTCAGGCATGAATTTTTTCTGCTCAGTGATGCCGCGATGGAAAGCAAAGACGAAAAGCGCAGATGGGATGCGAATGCGATTACATGCACGGATACGAGCTATGACAATTCCTGGCACAAGACTGCTCCTGAAAAGGAGTCCGCTATTTACGCGGTGGGCGGTAATTCGTATTACCTTAAGGGTAAGACGACCGCTACTCCAACCGGAGATATCTACACCGGCGCAGCGCTGGTCAAAAAGGACGGAAACGGAACGGAGACGGAAGTAGCGGAGTTTTTCGTAGAGAACGGATGGCCCATGTATCAGATGAGCTTTTCCAGGCTTTCCTGTACGAAGGGCGTTTTGTACTTTAATGTGGGAAATGCGGTCTACTCTTATGATCCGTCTAAGGGTGCGGCGCCGGAGAAGGTGTATCAGTATGAGAGCGATGCCGGATGGATTGTGACAGGTCTTCTGGCGGAGGGGAGAAAGCTCACGCTGGAGATATATGATCCGAAGGCTCATAAGCTGATAGAGACCATAAAGATCGGGCTGGATCAGGAGGAGCAGAAGAATTTTGCCTTTGCCGAAGGGACACGGACCGCTACGTATGGCGACGCTGCCTTTACCGTGACGGCCAAAGGGCAGGAGAGCGGGGCCACTGTCAGCTACAGAAGCTCGGATCCTTCGGTGGCGTCGGTGGATCCGGATACGGGCGAGGTGACGATCAGGAAAGCCGGCAGCGTTATGATTACTGCCGTCGCTTCCGAGACGACGGATTATATGGAGGCGAGGAGCAGATATACGCTGACGATTTCTCCGAAGGCGCTGACATGGGACGTGAGCGCCTTAAAGGCGGGAGACCGGCTGGATCTGATTACAGACCGGAAGGCGACTCTTTTCGGAGAGCTGAAGCTGGCGGGTATCCTGGACGCGGATCAGCAGACCGTGCAGTTTCAGTGCCCGGCCGATCTGCTCGCCGGCGTCTACGGGACGGTGCAGGAAGGAAGCCAGAGGGTGACGCTGTCCTGGAAGAATGATCAGAACAAGGCGGTTCTTCAGGGGGCAGGGAAGGACAATTATATCCTGCCGGCGGCGCTGCCGGAGATTACGGGGAATATCCGCATCACCGATGATACGGAGGTGAGTCTGAATATCGGCACGGTTACCAAAGTGCCGGATGCGTTTTTGACGATCGAGCGCTTAAACACGCCGGAAAAGATCATAAAAGAGATCACGTTAAAGCTTATGGAAAAGACGGGCGGTCTGACGCAGGAGAATATAGCGGTTTATGATGTGGAGCTTCTGATCAATGAAAACGGTCTGGGCTGGAGGAAGGCAACGAAAGAGGATTTCCCGTCAGAGGGCCTGGTGGTTACACTGCCGTATCCGGCCGGCACGGGAAAAGACAGCCATGATTTTTCCGTGGCCCATATGTTTACGGAGGATATGAACGGCTTTCGCGCGGGAGACGTGGAATATCCGACGGTGACAAAGACGGACGGCGGCATCACATTCCGGGTGTACGGCCTGTCCCCGATCGCCGTGGGCTGGAAGACGGCGAATAGCGCGTTCACCGTCCCCGGAAATGCATCTGCCGGCCAGGCCGGGAATGTGCCGGACGTGGAGAAACATACAGCTGCCAGCCGGACAGGGAATCCTGCTACCGGTGACAATACGCCGATCATGCCGTATGTATGGACGGCGCTGGCATCTCTCTGCGGGCTTGCGGGACTTGGCATCAGGAAAAAGAAAGACAGATAGAGACAGTATCAGTGAGAGCGGGCTGGTCCGGAGCGTATCCGGGCGGGCCCGTTTTTTGCGGGCCGGCGGGCTCTCAGATACCATGTGAAGACAAAAGTAAGGTGTTTGACTTTGCCGATGGAAACGGATATACTAAAAATCAGAAACGGCGGAAGGAGGCGCAGGGCGGGTTTTGTGTGCCGCGGGGCGCGATTGACAAAGAGAGAGGAAGTCAGAATCATGTACGAAAAAGTGTGGAATCAGGACAAAATCGCATTCGGAGGGGATTACAACCCGGAGCAGTGGGACGAGTCTGTCTGGGAGGAGGACATGCGCCTTTTTTCCCTGGCGCACATCGACACGGTGACGCTGAACGTCTTTTCCTGGGCGGCCTTACAGCCGGACGAGGACACCTACTGTTTTGAAAAGCTCGACCGGATTATGGAGACGGTGAGGGAGCATGGGTTAAAGGTCGTGCTGGCGACCTCGACCGGCGCACATCCGGCCTGGATGGCCAGGAAATATCCGGAAATCCTGCGGACAGAGGCAAACGGCATGCGCCGCAGGTTCGGCGGGCGGCACAATTCCTGTCCGAACAGCGCCGTTTACCGGAACTATGCGGTGCGCCTGGCGGAAAAGTTGGCAGAGCGGTACGGCTCTTACGACAATCTCGTGGCCTGGCATATCTCCAACGAATACGGCGGGGAATGCTATTGTGAGAACTGCGGGCGCGCGTTCCGCAGGTGGCTTAAGAGGCGCTACGGGACGATCGATGCGGTAAACCGCGCGTGGAATACCGCATTCTGGGGGCATACCTTTTACGACTGGGACGAGATCGTACTGCCGAACTACTTAAGCGAGCATTTCGGGGAGGAGTGCACGATGTTCCAGGGGATCTCGCTGGACTACCGGAGGTTTAATTCCGAGAGCATTCAGGAGTGTTTTTGCCTGGAATATGAGGCGGTAAAAAAATACACGCCGGATCTTCCTGTGACGACAAACCTGATGGGGTTTTATAAACCGTTAGATTATCAGAAGTGGGCGGCGGATATGGATGTCGTTTCCTGGGACAGCTATCCCTCGAACGGGGATTCCCCGGCGCAGATCGCGATGCGCCACGACCTGATGCGCGGCATAAAAGGAGGGCGGCCCTTCCTTTTGATGGAGCAGACGCCGAGCGTGACAAACTGGCAGCCGTACAATGCCTTAAAGCGTCCCGGGGTGATGCGTCTCTGGAGCTACCAGGCAGTGGCGCACGGCGCGGATTCGGTCATGTTTTTTCAGATGCGCAGAAGCATCGGAGCATGTGAAAAATATCACGGTGCGGTGATCGACCATGTCGGAAATGAAAACACCCGGGTCTTTCGCGAGGTGGCGGAGCTCGGGGGAGAATTAGAGCGTCTGGGCGGCGCATTCTTAGGCGCAGAAAGCCCGAAGCAGGCGGCGATTTTCTTTGACTGGGAGAACTGGTGGGGGATCGAATACTCGGCCGGGCCGAGCTGTCTGCTGCGCTATCTGGATGAGATCGAGCGGTACTATTCGGCGTTTCGGGAACATAATATCTCCGTGGATTTCATCGGGGCAGAGGATGATTTTGCGGGGTACGGCGTGATCGCCGCGCCGGTGCTTTATATGGTAAAACCGGGGCTTGCCGGAAAGCTGGAACGATATACGGCGGACGGAGGCATTTTCGTGACGACGTTTTTCAGCGGCTATGTGGACGAGCATGATCTGGTAAAAACCGGGGGTTATCCGGGAGAACTGAGAGATCTTCTGGGGATCTGGGTCGAGGAGAGCGACGCGCTGCCGGAGGGTGTGAAAAACCATTTTACCTGGAAGGGGAAACGGCATGAGGCGACGCTGTTATGCGATCTGCTGCACCCGGAGGGGGCAGAGGTTCTGGCATCCTACGAGGAGGATTTTTATGCCGGGATGCCGGTTCTGACAGAGCACACATACGGAAAAGGGACGGCGTACTATGTGGCGGCGCGTTCCGACGCACAGTTCTACCGGGAGTTTGCCGGGGAGATCGCAGGCCGTGCGGGACTTTCACCCGTGGCGGATACGCCAGAGGACGTGGAGGCGGCCGTGCGGGAGAATGCGGCAGAACGTTTTCTGTTTCTGCTCAATCACGCGAAGGATGAGCGGCAGGTCAGCGCACAGGAGGCGGGAACGGAGCTTTTGTCGGGATGTGAGGTGAAAAAAGGAGAGGTACTGACACTGCCGGGCTGCGGCGTGGCGGTGATACAAATCGGGAAACATCACAAATATACATAAAAAGGGGGTAACTGCAGTATGAAATTCAGCAACGGATTCTGGTTATTAAAAGAAGGGTGCGCGCGTTTTTCGCCGCAGCAGATTTACGATGTGAAAACCGGCGCGGATGAGGTGACGCTCTGTGCGCCGACCACAAAGGTGCCGGACCGCGGGGCGACGTTAATGGGGGTAAACTTAACGATCCGCATCACGGCGCCCTTCCCGGAGGTGCTGCGGATCCAGACCGTCCACCACATGGGCGTACAGAAAAAAGCGCCGGAATTTGAGATCACGGAAGGAACGGCCGGGAATCTGTCAGCGGAGGAGGGCGAGGAGCTTCTGACCATAAAAAGCGGGACGCTTCGTATGGAGATCAGTAAGGAAAACGGGATGTTTGTGTTCTGGCGCGGGCAGGAGCGGATTACCGAGAGCGGAAGGTTTGACCTGGCATACATGAAGACGGACTTTACGGGATTTGCCTATGACAGCGGAAAACAGAACGCATATATGAGCGAGCAGCTCTCCCTCTCGGTCGGAGAGCATATTTACGGGCTCGGAGAGCGTTTCGGCCCGTTTGTGAAAAACGGACAGAGCGTGGATATCTGGAATGAGGACGGGGGGACGGCGTCGGAACAGTCGTATAAAAATATCCCGTTTTATCTGTCGGATAAGGGATACGGCGTGTTTGTCAATCACCCGGAGTGCGTTTCGTTTGAGGTGGGCTCCGAGGTCGTGACAAAGGTCGGATTTTCCGTGCCCGGTGAGAGCCTGGATTATTTTCTGATCAACGGACCGACGATGAAGGAAGTGCTGACGCGCTACACGGACATCACCGGAAAGCCTGCGCTCCCGGCGCCCTGGACGTTCGGTCTCTGGCTCTCGACCTCCTTTACGACGGATTACGACGAGAAGACGGTCAGCTCGTTTGTGGACGGGATGGCGGAGCGGCAGATCCCGCTGGCGGTGTTCCATTTCGACTGCTTCTGGATGAAGGAGTTTCATCTGTGCAGCTTTGCCTGGGACGAGCGTGTTTTCCCGGATCCGAAGGGGATGCTGACGCGGCTGAAAGCGAAAGGGCTTAAGATCTGTGTCTGGATCAACAGCTATGTCGGACAGGAAGCCCCGATTTTTAAGGAGGGAATGGAAGGCGGATATTTCTTAAAACGCCGAAACGGCGACGTGTGGCAGTGGGATATGTGGGAGCCGGGACTGGCGATCGTGGACTTTACCAACCCTGCGGCCAGGGAGTGGTATGCCGGAAAATTAGAGGCGCTGATGGATATGGGCGTCGACTGCTTTAAGACGGATTTCGGCGAGAGAATACCGACGGATGTCGTATATTATGACGGCTCCGATCCCGTAAAAATGCACAACTACTATACATACCTTTACAATAAAACCGTATATGAGGTGATAAAAAAGAAAAAGGGCGAGAAAGAGGCAGTTCTCTTTGCGCGCTCCGCGACGGCAGGCGGACAGAAATTCCCGGTGCACTGGGGCGGCGACTGCAATGCGGATTATGAGTCCATGGAGGAGAGTCTGCGCGGCGGTCTGTCGCTGACGAGTTCGGGCTTTGGCTTCTGGAGCCACGATATCGGGGGATTTGAGAGCCAGTCCACGCCGGATGTCTACAAGCGCTGGTGCGCGTTCGGCCTGCTTTCCACACACTCGAGGCTGCACGGGTCGAATTCCTACCGCGTCCCGTGGGTATACGACGAGGAGTCAGTGGAGGTTGTGCGTTATTTTACCAGGTTAAAAGCATCTCTGATGCCGTATCTGTACCGGAATGCGGTGGAGACCTCACAGACCGGCGTTCCGATGATGCGGAGCATGGCGCTCGAATTTACGGAGGATAAAAACTGCGCGTACCTGGCGAATCAGTACATGCTCGGCGATTCGCTGCTCGTCGCGCCGATCTTTAACGAGGAGGGAATCGCGGAGTATTACCTGCCGGACGGGACATGGACCTCCCTGATTTCCGGCGAGGTAAAAGCGGGAGGCAGATGGTACCGCGAGAAACACGATTACTTAAGCATTCCCCTGTATGTGCGCGCGGGGAGCATCGTCGCGGTGGGCGCGCGGGACGACGGCCCGGTGTACGACTATGAGGACGGCGTGTCACTGCGTGTCTATGCGCTGGGAGACGGGGAGGAGGCATTCACCTGCGTGTACAATAAAGATGCCAGGAAGGTGCTGACCGCCTCGGTGCGGCGGACGGGAAACCGTTACGAGATCAGAACGGACGGCGGGAAGGACGTGACGGTCGTGCTGGTGCACGCGGGAGACGTGACGGATGCAGGCGGCGCGGACTGCCGGATGGACGGCGCGGATCCCGTGATCAGGATGCCGTCGTCCGGGAAAGCAGCTGTGGAAGTGGCAGAGTAAGGAATATGCCGCGGCGCCGGCAGATTCTGCGGGTTTGCGCGGGAAAACTGGTTTGCGCCGTCGTCCGGGAAAGCAGCTGTGGAAGCTGCAGAGTAAGAAATATGCCGCGCCGTCGGAAGATTCTGCGGATTAGCGCGGGAAACCCGGCCTGCGCCGCGCCGGCTGCGGGTAACCCGGTCCCGGGATCCGGCATATCATAGGTGTGAGAACATATGCGCGGCGAGGGGGCGGGGAGACCGTAAGAGCCGGCAGCCCCGCCCCCTTCGCCGGAGAAATGAGGCTTTATTGAGAAATTTATATTTGGGGGACAGCGGAATCACAGTCCGTTATCTGCAGCTGGCGCTTTCCCGCGCGGGCTATCCGCTGGCGCTGGACGGAATTTTCGGGGAGGGGACCTGCGCGGCGCTCGGGCGTTTCCTCGGGAGAGAGAATATCTGCGAGGCGGATACGGCTGCATGGGAGCGGCTGATTCCGTATCTGAAAGGCTATGAACAGACAGAGGACGGCGGAATCCGTCTGTTTGATGTTCCGCTGGTGTCAACGGAGGTGCCCTACACGTCGGTTCTCACCTGCTACGTGGCGGAGGGGCTGGCGGCACGCTATCCGTTTTTACTGCGCGGCAGCATCGGCAGGAGTGTGATGGGGAGGGAGATCCCGTATTTACAGATCGGAACCGGGAAAACGGAAGTGTGCTATAATGCGTCGTTTCACGCGAACGAGAGTATCACCACGCCGATCCTGTTAAAATTCGCGGAAGAGTTTGCAGAAGCGTACGCTTCCGGAGGAGAGATTTACGGGGTTTCCGCAAGGGAGCTCTATGAGACGTACCGGCTGTACCTGATCCCGATGGTGAATCCGGACGGGGTGGATCTCGTCAACGGGTATCTGACGACCGGGAGCTACTACCGGCAGGCGAAACGGATCGGGCAGCAGTATTTTGCGATCCCGTTTCCGGCGGGCTGGAAAGCGAACATTGAGGGGACGGATTTAAATCTGCAGTTTCCGGCGGGCTGGGAGACGGCGAAAGAGATCAAGTTCGCGCTCGGATTTGACAGCCCTGCGCCGCGGGACTATGTGGGGACGGGGCCGCTGTCCGCGCCGGAGAGCGCGGCGATGTACCGTTTTACACAGGAACATGATTTTGCCCTGATCCTGGCGTATCACACGCAGGGGGAAGTGATTTACTGGAAATATCGCGACTATGAACCGGAGCACTCGTATGAGATTGCGCAGTATTTCGGGGAAGTGAGCGGTTATATGGTGGAGACTACGCCCGCGGAATCCGGAAATGCAGGCTATAAGGACTGGTTTATTCAGGATTATAACCGGCCGGGGTATACGATTGAGGCGGGACTCGGAGTCAATCCGCTGCCCATGGACGGGTTTGACGCGATCTATCAGGCGAATACCGGAATCCTGACCGGAGGGATGACGCAGCTGTCGGGTCGGTGACGGAATACGGCGGGAAACAAAAAGGAGGATGGCGGTGGAGCGATACAGATTTTACTGGGAACACACGTCTGCGGGCGGAGTACGCCTTCTTCGGGCGTTCGGAACGACCCCGGAGGTGGTGATACCGGAACGAATTGCCGGACTTCCGGTGACGGAAATCGGCGCATACTGCTTTGCCGCATCGGAGCGCATGAGCCGTTCTGCGGCTCTGTGGGAAAAATGTGAAGTCACAGAGATATCTGTCGTCCGTTCGGAAGGCGGATCGCCGGATGAGCTGCGGCGTACCGGGGAGGAAGAGAGTCTGTCATCAGGAAAAACGCCGCCGGAAAACCGTGAGGCTGCGGAGGCGTCTGTCGTTCATTCGGAAGACGGATCACCGGATGAGCTGCGGCGTACCGGGGAGGAAGAGAGTCCGTCATCAGGGAAAACGCCGCCGGCCGTCAGGGCCGGGCAGCCAAAGGAGAAGGAAGAGGGCGGCCCGGCCCTGCGGGAACTTTGCGGCAGCTACATCGAACGTCTCACATTGCCGGATTCCGTGCAGAAGGCGGGAAACCTCATGTGTTATCAGTGTACCTTACTGCGGGAGATTACATGCGGCGCAGAGCTTTCCGGGATCGGAAGCGACGCGTTTATGAACTGCGGAAAGCTGCGCGAGATCCGTGTGCGCTACGGGAGCGGGGAACCTTCCGGTCTGCGTCAGATGTTAGCGCAGCTTTCCGCAGAGATCACGGCAGTGTTTCTGGGGACGGACGGCGCCGGATGTGAGGCGAAGATTCTCTTTACGGAATATTATGAGAGCTACGACGAGATTGCCCCGGCGCATCTGTTCGGCAGAAAGATTGAGGGCGAAGGGTTTCGCGCCAGGCAGTGCTTTGCGGAGGGGATACTCGATTTCGGGCAGTATGACCGGATTTTCCCGCGGGCCTGCGACGGGGAAACGGAGCAGACGCTCTGCCGTCTGGCGATGAACCGGCTTTTATATCCGGCAGGGCTCTCACCGGAAGCGGAGCGGATGTATCAGACATATGCAGGCGAACATGCGCGATGTATCTGTGCGATGGCGGTAAAAGAGCGGGAGACGGGACCGGTGCGTTATCTGTGCGAAAACGGGCTTGCGGATGCATCCACGCTGGACGAGGCTCTTGCCGGTGCGTCGCGTCTCGGCTGGGCGGAGGGCACGGCGCAGCTTCTTGCGCTGAAGCGGGCCTGCTTTGCCGGGAGAAAGCAGCGATATGAATTCGAGGATTTTTAGCGGGAATCTTTTCTGACAGAATGAAAACATAAGCTCTCATTTTTGAAACGGCACAATCTTCCGATCGAGTAAATATGAGGGAAGCTGTCAGTAAAGGGGAGCCATGAGATACAACAAAACAATAATATGATGCCAGGGTCAAAAGGTCATGTGTTTCACGCCTGCGTGAAAAAGCATGACTTTGTGACCCGCCAAACATGAGAAAGCAGCTATTTTCCACAGGAAAATGAGCGGATTTCGAATGTTTTTCGGATTTCGAGAGTGTGAAACACGCAGAAATCCGAAGGCATCATGGGGTCAGATGCTTTTGACCCCAACATCATAACATTAAAAAATGGCATGGAATGTTGTCTGAGGAATGGGACAGAGCGTGATGGTCAGTCTGTAGTGGATCATTTCAATCTGACACACAGTGAAACAGATTATCTGGACGTCGTGTATCGAATGTGCCAGAACGGCGGGATACAGCCAGCCTGAACTTAATGTAGTCGCTGAAAACGAAAGAGTGGTTTCTATGTATGAACGGGCCGGATTTGTCAGGTACGGAAGAAATCCCAAAGGATTCTGCTCCCGCACCGCCGGATTTCAGGAAGTCATTTCTATGAGACTGGAATTATCTGGCCGGCAAAATATAATCTATTGTGATTTTTTCTGTGCGTATTGACTTCATTGTATGAAACGGGTATAATATGGATAGAATACTGCTATCTGATAAACACGAGGAGGTTATGTTATGAATATTCGTCCATCTGCAGCAATCCGCCAGAATTACAACGAGATTGCCGATATGTGCAGAAAGACCGCAGAGCCGATTTTCCTTACCAAGAACGGCGAGGGAGATTTAGTCGTTATGGATATTGAAACTTATAACCGCAGGGAAAAAATGCTAAACCTCCGTGAAGAACTCCTGTCGGTTGAGGAAGACAGAATGGCAGGCAGAGCCGGATGTACGCTTGATGAACTGGATGCTTACCTTGATGATATGATTGCAGAGGTGTAGCGTATGGCAGAGAGTAAGAAATACAAAGTCATTGTTTCCGACAGGGCGAAACGAATGCTGGGAACACACATCCGTTTTATGGCGCAGGTAAATAAAGAAGCAGCAGTGGCAAAAAAGAAAGAAATTATGAACGCTATGCGTTCCCTCTGCCGGATGCCGCAGCGTTTTCCGTTTTTTGAGGAACCATATATTACACCAAATAAATATCACAAAATGTTTATTGAAAAGCAGTATCTTATTCTTTACCAAATCCAGGACGATACGGTGTATATCGACTATATTTTAGACTGCCGTAAGGATTATAGCTGGCTCATTCGATAACAAAAAAACTTTCAGAAATCGTCACTTACAATCGGGTGGCGATTTTTTAGTACCATATCAGGATGAGGACAACGAAACATCAGGGATTTTATGTAAACTACTTGACTTTTCATTTTTACCGTGCAGGAACAGATCTGCAGTGCGGCATCGGAGGTAATCGAACAACACAAAGACAAATATGGTGTTGCGGAAGCACGAAAGCTCATATATCGGGAATATGATAAAAAAATTTTCCTTACGATTCGGACAGTACGGATTTTACAATTCTGATGAATAAGTTATCAGAGGAACAGACAAAGAAAATCGAGGAATCCAATCGCATGAGCCGGCAGCTTTTTTTAGACGGCCGTATTTGAACTTCAGGGTTGATGCGGATCTGGCGATGTCGGTTATTTACTCTTTCATTATGAATATCAAAAATAAGGATATTCTTCCGCACAATCATATGGAAACCTTTGATTTTATGGTTGACCATCTGATTGACAGTTTATATGAATAACAGAAGGAAGCTGTTGTAAATGATTTTCCCTTGCGGCTGACAAACTTTGCGGATGTGCCTGAACAAAAAAGAGGACGATATTCCTTGACAGGCGGGGCGGACAGATCCATAATAGAAAACAGCATATCTTGTTGTCACCGGGCGGTTTTTCGGTCGGAAGGAACAAGATCCAGATACAGATGCGGAATTTACAGGAGGAGAGAAGGGATTTGGTGAAGAGAGCGGGGAGGATGCTGTGTCTGTGGCTTTTCTCTGTTGCTGCACTGGCCGGTTTTTCAGGCTGCGGTACGACGGGACAAAAAGAGCCGGTGTCTTATTACATTGATGCAGAGGACACAGAGCGGACAAAAGACGATCCGGCCGTAGAAGCGACGGAGCCGGTGGTCCGGACCAGGTCGTTAAATCAGATCATCGTCCGATGCGGCCAGACCGTATCGCTGGAGCTGGACGGGTATTTTGTGAGTCCGTCCGGCGGGCCGGTTACCTATACGCTGACGCAGCCAGAAGGAAATGCGATATTCACCGGGCGGCTTGACGGTTCCGTGCTGACGGTCAGCGGAATCGCGCCGGGGACAGCGGGAATCGGAGTCCTGGCGGATAACGGCGCGGACAGGATATGGATGAATACGATCCTTGTGACCTGTGTGTCTGTTTCGGATCGGGCGGGATATGTTCTGCTTGCGGCAGCGGCTGCAGGGATACTGTTTTTTTCGGTCAGAGAGAGGAGAGGAGTCCGGTGAAGAGGATGCGTACAAAATATATCGCGGTCTGCGGACTGCTGCTGCTGACAGTGGTCTGTGCGGTCGTTATCGTCAGGCTGATTCCGGGGAGGAAGGCCGGGATGAACCCGGATGCGTCATTTCGGGCGGAAGATCCGGATGCGCCGCCAGGCGAAGGAAGACCGGACGGTTCGGGAGAGCCGGCCGCAGCGGAGGATTCCGGCGGCCGGGAGAACGAAGGGGAGTCTGTTCCTTTGGAAGAGCCGGAAACGGGAGAGCCGGCCGCAGCGGAGGATTCCGGTGAAGAAACGTCAGACGGCAGGGAAACGTCCGGGAACACCGGTCAGATCTTAACGCACAACGCGCCGCTCTGGCAGACGCCGGGCGGGGGCGGGGCGGATTACCTGAAAAAGGGAAGTCTCGTCACGATTCTCTCGGAGGAAGGCGGCTGGTGGCAGGTGAGCTGCGAGGGGAAGACCGGGTATGTCGGCTGCGATTATCTTGCAAAGACGGAAGCATTTGACCAAAATCTGTACGAACGCCCGGTGATTGTGATCGACGCGGGGCATCAGGCGAAGGCGAATACCGGGAAGGAACCGATCGGCCCGGGCGCATCGGAGCAGAAGATGAAGGTGGCGGGAGGGACTTCTGGCGTGGCGAGCGGCATGCCGGAATCCGAACTTACCCTGCAGATCGCGCTGCTTCTTGAGGAAGAATTAGAGCAGAGAGGCTATACGGTGATCCAGGTGCGAAAGAGCCAGGAGGTGGATATCAGCAATGCCGGGCGCAGCCGGACGGCAAATGATCTGGAGGCGGATGTATTTGTGCGTCTGCACGCAAACGGAGCGGAAAGCAGTGCGGCAAACGGGGCTCAGACAATCTGCCCGGCGGAGGACAACCCGTATATGGATGCCGGTGTCATTGAGCGCTCCTTCCGGCTCGCAGAGTGTATTCTGGACTCCTATACCGCTGCGACCGGGTGTAAACGGGAATATGTTTCAAGGCGGAATGACATGACGGGGATTAACTGGTGTGAGGTGCCGGTTGCGATTCTTGAGATGGGTTATATGACAAATCCGACAGAGGATACGCACATGCAGGATCCGGAATATCAGGGAAAAATGGTATCGGGGATTGCGGATGGCATTGACGAATATATTAAAGGAGGGGCTACATGAAGGTACTTGTAATCGGAGGCGTTGCGGCCGGCACAAAAACGGCGGCAAAGTTAAAACGGGAGGATCGGAGCGCGCAGGTGGTTCTGATCTCAAAAGGGAAGGATATTTCCTATGCGGGATGCGGACTTCCGTATTATGTCGGAGGGATGATCGAGACGCCGGAGGAGCTGATCGTAAATACGCCCGAAAAATATGCGGCGCTCACCGGGGTGGAGGTGTACACCGGGAAGGAAGCGGTTGCCGTAAATGCACAGGAGAAGACCGTGCGGGTGAAGGACGTCACGACCGGTGCGGAGGAATCGTTTGACTATGATAAGCTGGTGATCGCGACGGGGGCTTCCCCGGCCGTGCCGCCCGTGGCCGGAATGGACAAACAGGGCGTATTTACGATCCGGACACCGGAGGACGCCGTCGGAGTGCGCGCGTACGTGGGAGAAAACGGCGTGAAAAAGGCCGTGGTCGTCGGCGCGGGATTTATCGGGCTTGAGATGGCGGAAAATCTGCAGCAGAAGGGCGTTTCCGTGACGGTGATCGATTTTGCGCCGCAGATCCTGCCGAATATCCTGGATCCGGAGATGGCGGCTTACGGAAAGCGCCACCTCTTAAAGCAGGGCATCCGTGTGATCACGGGGACAAAGGCGGAGGAAATCACGGGAGACGGGCAGGTCACCGGGATTAAGACGACCGCCGGTATGCTCTCCTGCGGGCTTGTCGTGATGGCGGCCGGCATCTGTCCGAATACGGATTTCCTCGCGGACAGCGGGATCGAATTAAACCGCGGAACCGTCGTGGTGGATGCGCAGATGCGCACGAATCTGCCGGACGTTTACGCTGCGGGTGACTGTGTACAGGTGAAAAGCCGCATTACCGGCCGGCCGCAGTGGTCGCCGATGGGATCTTCCGCGAATCTGGAGGGCCGCACGCTCGCACAGATTCTCGCCGGCGGACAGAAGGAATATCCGGGTGTTCTCGGCACCGGTGTCGTGAAGCTGCCGGGTCTTAACTGCGGGCGCACTGGACTGACAGAGCTGCAGGCCGGGGAGGCGGGCTATGAGGTGGAGACCGTGCTTGCGGTGACGGACGATAAAGCGCATTATTACCCGGACGCCTCATTTTTTGCGACAAAGCTGATTGCGGATAAAAAGAATCACAGACTGCTCGGCATGCAGGTATTCGGCCCGGGTGCGGTGGATAAAATGGTCGATATCGCGGTGACGGGCATCAGCCTGGGAGCCAGACTGGAGGATTTTGAAAACGCGGATTTTGCCTACGCGCCGCCGTTCTCTACGGCGATCCATCCTTTTGTGCAGGCCGTGTACGTGCTGCTGAATAAATTAAACGGTGATTTAAAGAGCATGACGCCGGCGGAATATGCGGCCGGAAAGGCGGAGGGGTACCGTGTGCTTGACGTGGCGCCGGCGCCGACGATCCGCGGGGCGGAATACATAGAGCTTGCGAACGTAAACGGAGAGCTGCCGGGAATCGGAAAGGACGAAAAGCTTCTGCTCGTCTGTGCGAAGGGCAAGAGGGGCTACTTCCTGCAGAACCGGCTGCGCCATTTCGGTTACCGGAACACCGTGGTGTTAGAGGGCGCGACCTTCTTTAACGACGTACGCGTGAGCGGTGCAGAGAGCGGCGTGTCGAAGGAGGAGGAGACCCGCGTAAAAGCGCTTGGATTCTTAAAGGATAAGCGCACGCCGGATAAGTTCAACGGACGCGTGATCACGCGCAACGGAAAAATCACGGCGGAGGAGACGCGTGCGATCGCGGAGGCCGCGGAGCGTTTCGGAAGCGGCGAGGTGACGATGACCTCCCGTCTGACGATGGAGATCCAGGGCGTTCCGTTTGAGAACATCGAGCCGATGCGGGAATATCTGCTCGAGGCCGGACTTGAGACAGGCGGAACCGGATCGAAGGTGCGCCCGGTCGTCTCCTGTAAGGGAACGACCTGCCAGTACGGCCTGATCGACACCTTCGGGCTGTCGGAGGAGATTCACGAGCGTTTCTTCCACGGCTACGCGTCGGTGAAGCTGCCGCACAAGTTTAAAATTGCGGTGGGCGGCTGCCCGAACAACTGTGTGAAACCGGACTTAAATGATTTGGGAATCATCGGTCAGCGCGTTCCTCAGCCGGATATGGAGAAATGCCGCGGCTGCAGGGTCTGCCAGGTGGAGCAGAACTGCCCGATCGGGGTGGCGGCGATCCCGGACGGGAAGCTTGTGATTGACGAGGAGGCGTGCAACCACTGCGGGCGCTGCAAAGGCAAATGTCCGTTCGGCGTGACGGAGAACTTCATCGACGGCTACCGCGTCTATATCGGCGGCCGCTGGGGAAAGAAAGTGGCGCAGGGACGTTACCTCGAGAAGGTGTTTACCGACAAAGAAGAGGTGCTCTCGATCGTGGAAAAAGCGATCCTTCTCTTCCGCGAGCAGGGAATCACCGGGGAGCGGTTTGCGGATACGGTGGCGCGCATCGGATTTGAGGAAGTCCAGAGACAGCTTCTCGCCGACGATCTGTTAGCGAGAAAACAGGAGAATATCGCGGCCCAGAAGCATTTAAAGGGCGGGGCGACCTGCTGATATCTGAGATTTGAAGGGGCTGCTGCAAAATGGTGTATACACACAATATATGTGGAATCACCGGATTTTGCAGCAGCCCCTTATGTCTGAAATCATTTATTCGGGTTGGAACGCCGGTTTCCGTCCCGGCATCCGTCTATGAGGCGGGAACGCCGGCGCCCGGTCTGACCGCGAAACGGAACGGCGGCATCCTACTCCCGTCCGCTCCAGCAGTAGGTGCACAGCTTTGACGGATCGATGCCGATCGCCTCGATCATATCGTCGAGACGGTGGTAGCGCAGCGAGGTAAAATGCTGCTGTTCCTCAAGCCGTGCAATCATCGCGTGATACTTTTCGCCGTCCGGGTCCGCGTACTCGCGCAGCGTGTCCTCGTCGGGCTCCGCGCCCTCGAGCTCCTTTATGATCCGTCGTGTGATCAGCTCCATCTCCGATGAGGAGCGGGAGAAGTTTAAGTATTTACAGCCGAAAAGCAGCGGCGGGCATCCCAGGCGGATATGGACTTCTTTTGCACCGCTCTGATAGAGAAACTCCGTCGTCTCGCGCAGCTGCGTTCCGCGCACGAGAGAGTCGTCGATTAAGAGCAGACTCTTGCCGTCGATTAGGTCGTGCACCGGGATCAGCTTCATCTTTGCGATCAGGTCGCGTTTGCTCTGATGGGTCGGCATAAAAGAGCGCGGCCAGGTCGGCGTATATTTGATAAACGGCCGGGAAAACGGAAAACCGGATTCGTTCGCATAGCCGATCGCATGGGCGGTGCCGGAATCCGGAACGCCGGCCACGATATCCGGCGCAGCGTGGTCGCGTTTTGCCAGAAGCTCCCCGCAGCGGTAGCGGACCTCCTCGACATTTGCCCCCTCGTAGGAAGAAGACGGATACCCGTAGTAGATCCATAAAAACGCGCAGATCTTCATCTCATTTCCGGGAGCGACAAGCGTCGTCATACTGTCAGCGGTCAGAACGGCGATCTCGCCGGGCCCAAGCTCTTTGTAGTCGGTATAGCCGAGATTGAGGTAGGCAAAACTTTCAAAGCTGGCGCAGTAGCCATCCTCCTTTTTTCCGACCACGACAGGGGTTCTGCCCATACGGTCTCTGGCCGCGTAGATTCCCTTCGGGGTCAGGATCAGCATGCTCATGGAGCCGTCGATCAGCTCCTGCGCGTAGCGGATCCCGTCAATAAAATTCTCCTTCTGACTGATGATCGCGGCGACAAGTTCGGTCGGGTTGATCTCACCGTTTCTCATCTCGAAGAAATGGACGTGATCGCCGATGATACGCGCTGCGATTTCTTCTATATTATTGATTTTGCCGATTGCCGTGATCGCGAAGGTGCCGTGATGAGAACGCACCAGAACAGGCTGCGACTCAAAATCGGAGATGCAGCCGATGCCGAGCGTGCCGTGCATCGTATTTGCCTCCGAGGAAAACTTCGTGCGGAACGGGGAATTCTCGATGTTGTGTATCGCTTTGTCAAATCCGTTCTCCTCGCTGTAGACCGCCAGTCCCGCGCGGCGCGTACCCAGATGCGAGTGATAGTCGACACCGTAAAACAGATCAAACACACAGTCGCTTTTTGATGCGACGCCAAAATATCCTCCCATAAATACCTCGTTTCTGTTAAAGCGCATCCACAGATCCGCGTAAAGCGTCATCTGTAAATACAAGGTCTGCTGTGATAAATACGAGAGGATTATAGCAGATTATGTCCGGCAGTTCAATACTTTCTGAGCAGGGGTATCCGCGTGCCTGCAAAGAAACGCAATGGCGGGGCCGGAGTACTTGACGTGGAATCTTTTTGTATGGTACTATCGCAGTAGACAGAAAGATACGATGGAAAAGAGGCGGAAACGTTATGAAAAGACGAATGGAAAAGAGGCTGACAGCGGCGGTTCTTGCACTGCTTCTGGCCGTAATGCCGGCGTTTGTATGGCCGGCGGAGAAGACATACGCGGCGAAGGAGGACGGGCAGCATTATCTGTATTTCGGAAAGCAGCTCGGCGCGGAGGCGAAGCAGTTTTACGATGCGATGTATCAGATGTATGAGGACGGGACCTTTCAGACGGGAGTGGAGAGTCTGGATCTTGTGGCCGGCGGGTATGTGACGCAGGAGCAGCTTGCGGCCTATGCGGACGGGTCGCAGGAGCTTTTGCTGTCGCTCGGCGCGGCGCGGGACGCTTTTTACGCGGATTACCCGGAGGTGTTTTATGTCGATTTTTCCAGTCTCTCCCTGCGGGTGACGACGACGGCTTCGGGCGGTTATCAGGCGTACCTGGGAACCGGACGGGCGGAAGACTATTTCCTCGAAGGATTTGAGAGCGAGACGGATGTGAAGGCTGCGGTGGCCGAATTTGAAGAAAAGCTAAAAAAATTGACGGACGCTGCGGCATCCGTGTCGGCATCGGACGGAAAAAGCCGCGAGGAGATGGTGGTAAAATATGTGCATGACCAGGTGACGCAGGGAACGGTATACCGGTTGGAGGACGACTGTACACCGGGAAATGCAGGACATATCGCAACGGTATACGGTGCGCTGGTGAAGGGCGAGAGTCTGTGCGAGGGATATGCGAGAGCCGTAAAATGCGTGCTTGACCGGCTGGGGATTCCGTGTGTGCTCGTGCAGGGGATGTACCAGATATCGGAACATCAGTCGGAGCTTCACATGTGGAATTATGTGCAGATCAGCGGGGAATGGTACGGGGTGGATGCCACCATGGACGATCGGGAGAGCGGCGTTTCGGACCGGTATCTTCTGGCGGGGGATCAGATTCTCGGGATTCATCACAATCCGGGCGGGATCATGTCGCCGGCCGGTTTTGAGTTTACATATCCGCAGCTTTCCGGGAGCGGAGGAGAATATAAAGTGCTCTCGAGCGATAACGGACTTGTGGTGGAATACCGGGACGGAAATGAATTTGAGGTCGAGACGGGGATCTTTCGTGTTTCCTACAACGGAATGGGCTACCATAAAGCAGCGGAACAGGGAAAATATATCGTGGGGAGAACATATACGCGCTATCCCGGCATGACGGAATATGAGGTCAGTGACTGGACTTATATGGATCCAAAGCCGTTTGCGGTGCCGGAGTTTGACGACTGTATCGTACTTCCGCTCTCAAGCAGTCAGTTTGTGGAGTTTGCGGTGACGGAGCTCGCACCGGCGGGAAGTTTGTATGACACGATGGAAAATATGAAAAACTGGATTTTCCACGGTGATCCGCTGATGTTTATCGCCCTTTCCGGAAAAGTGGAAAATAAAAACGGCAATTACGTGCCGGCTCCGGCCGCGATAAAACGCTCGCCGGTTTATAACGCGAGGATGTATGCGGGACAGAAGTATCACATCGATGCAACATTTTCGGAACCGCTGAAGGAAAGCGGGCTGGCGGATCCGGGAATTACGCTGTATGTTGCGAATAACACCTCGGCAGTGAAAAACAGTAAGATTGAGAATTTCAGCTGGAGCGGGGATACGGTGAGCTTTGATTTTACCCCGAGCAACATGTTTGCGGATAATTATATCACCTATGATTTTCAGCTGACCGGTATGATCGGCGAAAAGACGCTCAGGGAACCCGCGCCGTTTACTTATTTTGTGAAGATGAAAAGCGCGATCTGTGCGTACCGCTCACAAGGGTATTACTGGAATATGTTTGGCAGGCCCACAGTGATTGCGGGATCGGATCTCTCGGCGGCGGGCTGGGTGACGGAAGACGGACAGCCGGTAAAAGATCTGGTTGAGCAGCGGATCGCACTGGTTGCGACAAAGCCCGGAGAATCACAGTCCGCCCAGATGGAGAATATGATCGGGGATAAATATAAGGATCAGGAGATTTTAAAAAGTGAGACTTATAATATAGAACTGTTATACTGTAATAAAAAAGTTATGGCTTCCGGAGGAGGCGTGCGGCTCTCGGTGGGATTCCCGGAGGGGTACGGGCCGGAAGATGCGGGCGTGACATACAAGGCGTATCATTTTATCACAAAAAACGGCGGGATGACTGAGGTGGAGGAGATTGACTGTGTCGTCACGAAGTACGGACTTGTTTTAACCTGCAAATCATTCAGCCCGTTTGCAATTGTCGCCGTAAAAGATGACGGGACGAAGCGTCCGTATGAGCGGAGTGTGATTTTGTCTTCCACGGCGGGCGGATCAATCGCCGGTGATCCGGTCCTCACGTTAGCGGAGGGAGAGGAGAAGACCGTGACGGTGGAGGCAAAGGACGGGTATGTCATCGAGCAGATCGACATGGCCGGAGAGAGCCGGTCCGTCACCGATCAGAAGACGATGTCTCTTCAGATCCGCTACGAAGATCTGGCGGAAGGGGCGAACGTGCTCGAGGCCAAATTTGTCGCGGAGACCGTGCTGGAAAAAGAGAAGGACAGAGGAGAGACGGCTGTCGTTCCCGTGATCAGCGGAAAAGCGACGGTGAACTATCCGCCGGCACCGGAGCAGAATCCTCCGGCGGAAGACGGAACGCAGGGAGATACCCCGACGGGAGGACAGACAGGGGAAACGCAGGGAGATACCCCGACAGGAGGGCAGACCGAGGAAACGCAGGGAGATACCCCGACGGGAGGACAGACCGAAGGGAACACGGATGCCGGAGGAAATGCACAGACACCGCCGGCGGTAGCAGAACAGCCGGGGGGAAGCACGCCGCCGCCGGTGACGGGGACGGTTCAGACACCGGTGACAGGAACGGTTCAGACGCCGGTGGCGGGAGCTGTTATCACGGGGGATCCGGCACAGAATCAGACTTCGAAAAATCAGAGCAATGTGTCGAAGAAGCTCTCTTCCTCCGGGACTACGATTGCAAAGAAGGTGGGCGAGGGAAGTCCGGGGGCGAAGAAGGATACGTCTGCGACAGCGGGCGCGGGAACACAGCAGTCGGGTCTGACGGCGCTTCTGCCGGTGTCGATTCTTCTGCAGGCGTCCGAGATTGAAGTGATATCCGGACAAACGCTGATCATCGACCCGCAGGTCGGTGCGTCCGGCGGAACCGATACCTATCAGTGGTACAAAGACGGGGTGAGGCTTTCGGAGCAGACACAGAAGACGCTTTCGATCGCGTCGGTTACCGAAGCGGATGCCGGTTCCTATCTGCTGGAGGTCACGTCGAGCGCGGAGGGCGTGGGAGCAAAACAGATCAGGAGTGATGCGTGCACCGTGACGGTGGCGGCTGCAGCTTTCGGGGAGACGGCGCCGGATGCCGCCGCGGACGGAGGAACGGCGGACGGCGCGGCTGCAGGAGAGCACAGCGGCAGATCCGTGCTTATCTGGATCACGGTGATCCTTGGCATGTGCGGGATCCTGCTTAGCATTTCACTGTTTGCGTCGTCCAGGGATCAGGAGATGTCGATAAAGAATGCGGGCAGAGAGAGGCCGGCCAGAAAAACGGGCAGGGATACGCCGGCCCGCAGGAAGACAAAGAGGCGCTGACCGCGGGAGGGCCGGGGTTAGAGAAGGACTGACCGCGGGAGAGCCGGTAGAAAACGACAGTGACCGTGAGACAACCGGTTCAGAGAGACAGTGACAGAGAGAGGCACTGACCGCGGGCCGGCCGGTAGAAAACGACAGTGACTGTGAGACAACCGGTTCAGAGAGACAGTGACAGAGAGAGGCACTGACCGCGGGCCGGCCGGTAGAAAACGACAGTGACTGTGAGACAGAAAGGACGGAGGATGGCGCACATACAGACACAGGGAGAATGGGAAGAAGAGATGTCAGGCAGGATTCTGAACTGGATCCGGGACGGGCTGTATGTGGAGCTGAGGTTTTTCGGCATTGCGCTTTTTGCGCTGACACCGCAGGCGGACGGAGCGGTGCGAACCTTTGCGACGGACGGGAAGAGAATCTGTTTTTCCACGGAACAGATGCTGCGTGTTTTCCGGCAGAATGAGCAGTTTTTAAGCCGGGCATACCTGCACGCGGTGCTGCACTGCATCTTTTCGCATCTGTGGATCGGCGGAAACAGAGACCGGCAGTTGTGGAATACCGCCTGTGACATCGCGGTGGAATACGTGATTGACGGACTGGGAAAACCCTGTACAAAGCGGATCTTAAGCTGGCAGCGACGGCAGATGTATGAGCGTCTGAAAGCGCAGAAAACGGGGGTGTCCGCGGCGGTGATTTACCGGATGCTTGAGGACATCACCGGGGAGGAGGGAGGAGCCGGCATTCTCCTTTCCCTGCAGCAGGAATTTTACACGGATGATCACAGATACTGGCCGCAGCAAAAGGACGGATCCGCCATGCAGGGGCCCGGGGAGGCGCAGAAAAAGTGGGAGCATATCGCGAGACAGACCAGACTGCTCCAGGAAGAGAGAGGCAGGGATCCGGACGAAGGGGAAGCGCAGCTTTTGGAAAATCTCTCCGTACAGAAAAGCAGACGAAGCTATCGGGATTTTCTGCGGAAATTTGCCGTACTGCAGGAAGAGCTGCACTGCGATATGGACGAATTTGATCTGAATTACTATTATTACGGCCTTCTGCTGTATCGGAATCTGCCGCTGATTGAGCCGCTTGAGAGCCGCGAGGTGCACCGCATCCGGGAGTTTGTGATCGTCATCGACACGAGTGACTCGACCAGCGGAGCGCTTGTCAGCGGGTTCCTGAAGGAGACGGCGGATATTCTGACACAGAGCGGCAGTTTTTCGGAGAGCTCCGTGATCCGGATACTGCAGTGCGACAATCAGGTGCGCAGCGATACAAGGATTCGGGGCAGACGGGAGCTGGACCGGTTTTTTGAAGCGTTTCGGCTCTGCGGAGGAGGAGGCACGGATTTTCGGCCGGCATTTTCTTATGTGGACGGACTGATGGAGCAGGGGCAGATCAGAAATCTGGCCGGACTGCTGTATTTTACGGACGGGAAGGGGATTTATCCAAAGCGCCGGCCGGAGTATAAAACAGCGTTTTTATTTCTGGAGGAATATGACGAGGCGGCAGTGCCGCCCTGGGCGATGCGTCTTCGTCTGCTGCCGGAGGAATGGATGTGCCGGAGGGACGGAAGCTGACAGCCAAAGGAACGGATGTGCCGGAGGGACGGAAGCTGACAGCCAAAGGAACGGATGTGCCGGAGGGACGGAAGCTGACAGCCAGAGGAACGGATGTGCCGGAGGGACGGAAGCTGACAGCCAGAGGAACGGATGTGCCG
>CAJUNX010000015.1:15844-20895 GCA_910587865.1 uncultured Roseburia sp. | reverse complement strand
GAGGAATAAAATCTGCTGCCGGAGGGACGGATGTGCCTGTGGAATCGAAATGACTGAATTGGAAAGGATACGGAAAGAAAAGATGGGTAGGGGAAAAGGACTGATCGGAGAATTCAGGAAATTTATCATGCGCGGCAATGTGATGGATATGGCGGTCGGTGTGATCGTCGGAGGAGCGTTTACATCGATTGTCACCTCATTAAACCAGGATATTTTAACGCCGATCCTTGGGATTTTCGGGGGAACGGATTTTTCAAATCTGAAGGTGACGCTCGGCAGCGGGGAGAATGCGCCGGTGCTCTGCTACGGTAATTTTATGACGGCTGTCGTTAATTTTCTGATTACCGCGTTTGTGATTTTTATCCTGATAAAAGTGATGAACAAGATCACCGCACGCCTGATTCGGAAAGAAGAAAAGAAACCGGAGACGACGAAAACATGTCCTTACTGCCGCAGTCAGATTGCGATTGAGGCGGTGCGCTGCCCGCACTGCACATCGATATTAGAGGAGGGGGCCCTGCCGGGCAGTGCGCAGATGCTGTGAATCTGGTCATGCTGACAAAACGGCTGTTTCTGCCGGCAAAGTAACCGTTATTCTGTTGACGAAAGCCCGCGGGCTTGCTAAAATGGACAGGACAGAATATATTCACACAGGGAGATCAGGGACATGTATCGATGTCATATTCTTTTTTATCTTGCAGGAGAGATGTGCAGGGCGTTTGAACAGATAAAAGCGCTTACCCCGCTGGAATTTTTTACCCATGAGTTTTTGGAGAGCGCAGCGCCGGAGGTGGAGCTGTCGTCTGGGGCGGATGTGATTTTTGCCAATACCGGAGGTCTTAAGGCCGGGCAGGCGGCCGGCTTTCTGAATGCGCTGATTTCGGAACGGAAAAAGGGCTCGCAGCTGATTCTCCTGGCGGAAAAAAGACAGATTCCGGAATTATCCGACGCGCTGCCGGAGGCGGAGGATCTGTGGGTGCTGCCGGAGACGGAGGAGGAATTCAGGTTTCGTCTGAACCGGTGGCAGCAGGGATATAAAATGAAACAGGATTTCTGGCAGACCAGCCATTTTCTGGATGCCACGATCAATAATGTGCCCAATCTGATCTGGTATAAGGACAAAAACGGCATTCATGAGAAGGTCAATGACAGCTTCTGCCGGACGGTAAATAAGACAAAGGAGCAGGTGGAAGGCCGCGGGCATGCGTATATCTGGGATGTTGAGGAGGATGATCCCGCCTGCATTGAGTCCGAGAATGAGGTGATGCGAAAACAAAAAACCTTTGTGTCGGAGGAGATCATAAAGGCCGGGACGGGGATGCGGACGCTCACTACCTACAAGTCGCCGCTTTACGATATCGACGGCAGTGTCATGGGAACTGTGGGTGTGGCGATCGACGTGACGCAGGAGCGTGCGTATGAGCAGGAGATCATCAATAAAAACCGCACCCATGAGACGATTTTTACGACGATTGACTGCGGTGTAATGCGCCATACGATCGACGGGACGCGTGTGATCAGCATCAACCGGGCGGCGCTTCGGATTCTCGGCTACGAGTCGGTGGAGGAGCTGATGGAAGCCGGGTTTGATACGGTGGCGGATTCCGTCTTTTCGGAGGATAAACCCAGGCTTAAGGAGAGTATTCATCAGCTCAGAAAAGAAGGCGACAGCGTCAGTGTGGAATACCGCGTGCAGCACAAAAACGGGGACATGCTGCACGTCATGGGCAATGTAAAGCTTTTGATGGAAGACGGAGAGCTGTTCTATCAGCGTTTTCTTCTCGACTGTACGGATCAGAAGCAGGAGGAGAAAGAAAAAGAGATGCGTCAGATCGAGCTGGTACACGCGCTGACGATCGACTACAGCTTTGTCTGTTTTTTTGATCTGGGGACCGGGAAGGGTTCTGTGCTCCGGAATGACGATGAGAACGGTCGTATGTTCGGCTCGGCCTTCGAGGGGGAGAACACGTTTGAGACAGGCATGGAGCGGTACATAGAGGAATTTGTGTACGAGGAGGACAGGAAGCTGCTGCGGCAGGTGGCGACGCTGGAACGGGTACAGCAGGAGCTTTTGGAGCGGTCGCTGATTTTTATCAATTACCGGACGGTGCTCGACGACGGAGTGAAATATTTTCAGATGAAGCTGGTCGGCACCGGTGCAAAGGATAAGGGACACGGACTGGTACTCGGTATCCACAGTGTGGATGAGGAGATGCGCAGTGAGATGGAAAAGAAAAGCATGCTTGAGGACGCGCTGTTTCAGGCGAACAAGGCAAGCAGGGCAAAAAGCGAGTTCCTCTCTAACATGTCGCATGATATCCGCACGCCGATGAACGCCATCGTCGGATTTACTTCTCTGGCCATTGCGCATATCGACGAGAAGGAGCAGGTGACGGAGTATCTGAGCAAGATTATCACATCGGGGAATCATCTGCTGAATCTGATCAATGATGTTCTGGATATGAGCCGGATTGAGAGCGGGCGGATGCACCTTGAGGAGAAACCCTGTACACTCACGGAGCTCATCGGCGAGCTGCATAATATTCTGCAGGCGGATATCAGCGCGAAGCAGCAGACGCTGCTGGTCGAGTCGGATGTCCGCAGCGATGATATTTTCTGTGATGTTCTGCGGCTCAATCAGGTGCTTCTGAACCTGCTGGGAAATTCGGTCAAATATACGGAGGACGGCGGTACGATCCGTCTGCAGCTTACGGAGAAATCAGGCGCGGCGGCCGGTTACGGCAATTACGAATTCCGGATCAGCGACAACGGGATCGGCATGAGCAAGGAGTTTGTAACACGTATTTTTGAGCCGTTTGAGCGGGAGAAGAATGCGACTGCAAGCGGGATCCAGGGAACAGGACTCGGGATGGCGATCACGAAAAACATCGTGGATATGATGCATGGCTCGATCGAGGTGGAGAGTGAGCAGGGAAAAGGGACGGAGTTTATCGTTTCCTTTAGTTTTCGTCTGAATCAGCAATCCGGTTCGCAGCAGGATACGGCGGAAGGGAAGAAGAAAACAGACGGAGAGCCGATGGTGCATCATACCGGTCATATTCTGCTCGCGGAAGATATCGAGCTGAATCAGGAGATCGCCGTGGCAATTCTCGGGGATGCAGGATTTACTACGGACGTAGCCGGGAATGGTCAGATTGCACTGGAAATGCTGCGGAAATCGGAACCGGGATTTTATAAGCTGGTGCTTATGGACGTTCAGATGCCAGTCATGAACGGTTACGAGGCGACCCGCGAGATCCGCCGGCTGCCGGATCAGAAACTCGCTAAGATCCCGATTATCGCGATGACGGCCAATGCATTTGAGGAGGACCGGCAGGAAGCGCTGCGGTGCGGGATGAACGGACATATCGCGAAGCCGATTGACGTTGTAAAATTGTTTGAGACGCTTGACGAGATTTTATCGTGACGGGAAAAGACAGCGTGTCAGAAAAGACAGAAGACTGTGGTGACGGAAACAGATAAAACGGGCCGCAGTCCGGTGTTCTGCCCTTTGAGAGACAAAGGCGGGATGACGGACTGCGGCCCGCAGTGCGTTTTGCATGCGTTCAGGAGCAGAACACTTGGCGGGCCCGGATCAGAGGTCAGCCGGACTGCGTCCGGTTCGGGAGCAGAACACCCGGCGGGCCCGGATCAGAGGTCAGCCAAAAGTCCGACCGGGCAGTGGTCGGAACCGGTAACATCGGTGCGGATCACGGCGTCGATGAGACGCTCTTTTAACGCGGCCGAGGCGATAAAGTAATCGATCCGCCAGCCTGCGTTTTTTTCGCGCGCGTGGAACCGGTAGGACCACCAGGAGTAGATGTCTGTGGTATCCGGGTAAAACAGACGGAAGGTGTCGATAAAACCGGCATCTAATAGTGCCGTCATTTTTCCGCGCTCCTCATCGGTAAAGCCGGCGTTCTTCCGGTTGGTCTTCGGATTTTTCAGATCGATCTCACGGTGTGCAACGTTTAAGTCGCCGCAGAGAATCAGCGGCTTATGCGCATCGAGCTTTTTTAGATAAACGAGAAAATCATCCTCCCACTTCATGCGGTAATCCAGGCGTTTTAACTCATTCTGTGAATTTGGCGTATAGCAGGTGACCAAATAAAAATGTTCGTATTCGAGTGTGATCACACGGCCCTCCTGATCGTGCTCCTGTACGCCGATTCCGCGGGAGACAGACAGCGGCTCCCTTTTTGTGAAAACAGCAGTGCCCGAGTAGCCTTTTTTCACGGCGTAATTCCAGTACTGATAATAGCCGGGAAGATCGAGCTGAATCTGACCTTCCTGCAGCTTGGATTCCTGAATACAGAAGATATCGGCGTCTTCGGACGTAACGTAATCCATAAATCCTTTCTGCATGCACGCGCGCAGGCCGTTGACATTCCAGGAAATAAATTTCATGAGAATCCCTCCAATCATTTTTTGCTTGACCGCACGGTACAAAGCGGTATCATTAGAATTATAACTGTTTTGCGGGAATCATATAAGAAAAAGGCGGAATATCGGGCCAAAAGAGGGAAGTCAGACGGGAGGAGAGCGGATGATAAAGCTGTATCAGGAAGAGAGCGGTGCGTGTATCGGAGAACTTCGGGCGGAGGGAAAGCGGACGCTGCTTGCGCTTTTAAAAGAGAACCGGATTTTTATCGATGCGCCCTGCGGCGGAAAAGGAAGCTGCGGCGGGTGCAGGGTGCGTTATGAGGGCGGTGCGCCAGAGCCGTCGGAAAAGGAGCGGCGCGTGCTGAAGGAGGAGGAACTGAGGGGCGGGATCCGGTTAGCCTGTGCGTCCGTTCCGCAGGAGGACAGCCGTGTGGTGCTTTTCACAAAGAAAACGGAGCGGATGCGCGCGCTGGCGTCGGAGCAGAGAAAGGGCGAGCCGGAAGGGCAGGAGAGACTGGCGGGCAGCGCGTCGGAACAGGGAGGCGGTATGCCGGAAGGGCAGAAAAGGCGGGTGCATAGTGCGTCGGAGCAGAGAAAGGGCGAGCCGGAAGGACAGGAGAGACTGGCGGGCAGCGCGTCGGAACAGGGAGGCGGTATGCCGGAAGGGC
>CAJUNX010000015.1:12207-15744 GCA_910587865.1 uncultured Roseburia sp. | reverse complement strand
AGGCGGGCAGCGCATATGGTATCGCGGTGGATATCGGGACGACGACGATCGCCATGTCTCTCCTGGAACTGCCCCTGGATCCGGGGGGATCCGGGGGGATCCGGCGCGCGGTCGTGACCTCGGTCAACCATCAGCGCATGTACGGTGCGGATGTGATTTCACGGATACAGGCTGCGAACGAGGGGCGGGGGGAGCATCTGCGCGAACTGATCTGCTCGGATCTCTCACGCATGGCAGGGGAACTGACGGCGTCCGCCGGCGTACCGGCAGAACGGATCACGCGGATGGCGGTTGCGGGGAATACCACGATGTGCCATCTTCTGCGGGGTCTCTCCTGCGAGACACTCGGCAGAGCGCCGTTTACGGCGTCGGATCTCTCTCTGTGGAGAGGTAGGTGTGCGGATCTGCCCGGCCTGTCCTGGCTGCCCGCGGAGTGTGTGATTCTGCCGGGCATTTCCGTGTTTGCGGGCGCGGATCTTGTGGCCGGTATTTATGCCGGATCACTGGAGGAGGAGACCGGCCCGGCGCTGCTTCTTGACATCGGCACGAATGGGGAAATGGCGCTGGGAGGACGCGAGGGGTTTCTCGTGACTTCCGCCGCGGCCGGTCCGGTCTTTGAGGGCGGCGGCATTTCCTGCGGGATGCCGGGAATTCCGGGCGCGGTCACGCATGTGAGCCTCAGGAGGATGGGCGTGAAAGCGGGGCCGGAGGAGATGGGCGTGAAAGCGGGCTCTGAAGAGAGGAACGAGAAAGCGGGCCCGGAAGAGATGGGCGTGAAAGCAAGCTTCAGGAGGAGGAACGAGAAAGCGGGCTCTGAAGAGAGGAACGTGAAAGCGGGTTTTAAAGAGATGGGCGTGAAAGCGATACCGGAGGAGAGGAGCAATCCGCAGAAGAGGGAGACCCCAGATGTCTGCGGGCGTGACGGCAGATGGGAGACGGAGGCGGACGGATACCGGGTGAGCTGCGAGACCATCGGGGGAGAGCGGCCGGCGGGACTCTGCGGAACCGGTATTATCGATGCGGTGAGCGAGCTGGTGAGAGAGGGGCTGATCGATGAGAACGGCACGCTGAAAGATCCGTGGTTTGAGACGGGGTTTCCCGTGGCGGGAGAGCGGATCCGTCTGACGCAGCAGGATATCCGCCAGGTGCAGATGGGCAAGGCGGCGATAAGGGCCGGCATCGAGACCCTGCGAAAAGAGTATCAGGCCGGACGGGGGGAAGGCGCCGGGGAAGAGGAAATGCATATTTTTCTGGCCGGCGGCTTCGGATATGACATGAAGATTGAAAATGCGGTTCGAATCGGCCTGTTTCCGGATGAATTTGCGGGGCGTGTGACGGCGGCCGGCAACAGCTCCTTAAAGGGGGCGGAGCGTTTTCTGACGGAGGAGGACGCCGGGAAGGCGTTTGACCGGATTGTGAAACACGCGAAAGAGATTCATCTTGCGACGCATCCGGGATTTGCCGACCGGTATCTGAAGGATATGTTTTTCTGATGGACGGAGGGATGCAATGATTCTGAATACGGGAAACCGCACCGATATTCCGGCATATTTTTCCGAGTGGTTTTACCGCCGCATCCGGGAGGGAACGGTCTGCGTGCGCAATCCTTATTTTCCGGAGCAGGTCACCGTATACCGGCTCGATCCGGCGGTGGTGGACTGCATCGTGTTTTGTACCAAAAATCCCCGGCCGATGCTGGCACAGATCGCCGGGATTGACGCATTCGGGCAGTACTGGTTTGTGACGATCACGCCGTACGGGGAAGAGATCGAACCGCATGTGCCGGATCCCGTGCAGGTGATTGCCGATGTCAGAGCGCTTGCGCGTCTGATGCCGAAGCGTGAGGTGTGCTGGCGTTATGATCCGGTATTTATCATGGGACGATATTCTCTGGAGTTTCACAAAACGGCATTTGCGCGGATGGCGGAGCAGCTTTCCGGAAGCGTTAATGTCTGTGTGGTCAGCTTTATTGATCTGTACGAAAAAACGCTGCGGAATTTTAAGGGCGTAAAAAGCGTGACTGCAAAGGAGCGCAGAGAGCTGCTGACTTCATTTGTAAATACCGGCCGTCGTTTCGGGATCCGCATCAAAACCTGTGCGGAAGGGGAGGCGCCTGCCGGTTTCGGCGCAGACACAGGCGGCTGTCTGACAAAGGAGACGTTAGAGCACGCGCTGGGAGAGTCGCTTACGATTCCGGCGCGCGTCAGGGCGCGGGCGGAATGTGCCTGTCTGCTCGGAAATGATATCGGTGTCTATAATACCTGCGGACACGGGTGTCTGTATTGTTATGCCAACTACGACAGCCGCACCGTGGCAGAAAACCGCGCGCAGCACGATCCCGCGTCGCCGTTTCTGATCGGAAGGGCACGGCCGGAGGATATCGTGCATGCGGCGAAACAGGAGAGCTTTCGCAACGGCCAGCTGCGCCTGCCGTTTTTTTGAAAGCGGCTGCCAGTCGAATGGTCCGGCTGTTTTGGACAGGATGGACTGCATGAAAAACAATCATTATTTATTGCAATTCGATAAATAATGATTGTTTTTTGTGGGAAATGGGGGTATAATAAGAAAACAGGATAATTAAGGAAGGAAAGTGAGGAAGAATGCATGAAGCAGACGGAGGTTTCAAAGTGGCTGAAAACGATCACGATTCTGACGGGGGCTGCGGGGCTTTTCTTTTTCTGTGTCGTGATGCCGGTGATGGCCCGTGATATTGCGGGGATGTATCCGCAGGCGGCCTGGCTGCTCTGGCCGGGCATGATTTACGGATGGGGGATCGGGGTGATCTGCTACGCCATTTTATGGCAGTTCTGGAGGGTATGCGTGGAGATCGGCCGGGACAACTCGTTTTCGGCGGAAAATGCAAAATCCTTTGCGGTGATCAGCCGGCTTGCAGCGCTGATGGCGGCGGTGTGGTTTGCCGGCGTGGTGTTTCTGGCAGTCGTGCACTGCCTGGGTCCGGCGTTTGGCATTTTTATGATTCTGATCGCGTTTATCTGTATCGTGGCAGCAGTGCTCTCCGCGGCGCTGTCACACCTGGTGTATAAGTCATATGAGATGCGGCAGGAAAATGAACTGACGATCTGAGGAGGAGACGAATGTCGATTGTGATCAATGTGGATGTGATGCTTGCGAAGCGCAAGATGAGTGTGACGGAACTGTCGGAGCGGGTGGGGATTACGCTGGCCAATATCTCTATCTTAAAAAAAGGAAAAGCAAAAGCGATCAGGCTGGACACGTTAAATAAAATCTGTCGGGTACTTTCCTGCCAGCCGGGGGATCTTTTGGAGTACGTGCCGGATGAGGAGGGAGAAGTGTGAGCGATCAGTCTGACGACTGATGTGCTGATGTTTCAACCGCGGGTTTGTGCCGGAGCCACAAACCCGGAATCGCAGAGCCGGATCGGATCTCTGACTCGCGGCCTTGCAAAGCGCTCCGATATGGAGGAAAAATGGAAGAAAAGAGAATGTATGATCCGGGGCTTCTGCCGCCGGGAATGGGAAATGCGCCGGGCGGGATGCCGCCGGGAGTGGGAAATGC
>CAJUNX010000015.1:0-12107 GCA_910587865.1 uncultured Roseburia sp. | reverse complement strand
TGCCGCCGGGAATGGGAAATGCGCCGGGCGGGATGCCGCCGGGAGTGGGAAATGCGCCGGGCGGGATGCCGCCGGGAGTGGAAAATATGTCGGGCGGGAGTGCGCCGGGCGGGATGCCGCCGGAGTCAGGCGTCATATCGCCCATGGAGCGATATCGTCAGGAGGAGGAACTGCGGCGCAGGGAAGAGGAACGCCAGCGCCAGATCGGCGGGAAACTGTTCGGGAAGCTTGCATCCGCCAGCCTGATCTACACCCTGATTTACACATTCTGCCTGTATAAGAATATGGCGGGGATCACGGTGGCGCTGTGGGCTCCCGCACTGCTTGGATATACGTATTATGTATTCCGGATATCCGATATCCGCTGGAAGCGGGACAGCATCTTTGTGGCGGCAGTGATGCTGCTGCTTTGCCTCTCGAATGTTCTGACCGGGAATCAGTGGATCCTGTGGCTGAATTACGCGGCGATCTTTCTGCTGGCCGTCGCACTGCTTTTGCACAATTTCGGAAATGATGCGGAGTGGGATTTCGGAAAATATCTGCTGGAAATCGGGACTGCCGTGTGCGGTGCCGTCGGCAGCATGTTTCGGCCGTTTACGGACGGGAAAGCATATATTAAGAAGCGAAAGGAAAAGAATGACGGGAGTGCCGGGGCAGGCTGGTATGTGGCGGCCGGAATCGGGATCGCAGTGCCGTGTCTGCTCGTTCTCGGTATCCTGCTGGCCTCCGCGGATCTGGTGTTTGCGGATTTTCTGGAACGTTTCTTCTCGACGTTTCTGATCCCGGAAAAGGTGTTCGGCATCACATTTATGCTGCTGTTTGGATTTTTTTCCTCGTACTGCGGGGTGCGTTTTGTCCGGGAACACGCAGGGAAGGTGACGGTGAAGGAGCACCGGACGGGGGAACCGGTGATCGCGATCACGGTGACAGCTATGATTGCGCTTCTGTATCTGGTATTCTGTGTGATCCAGGTGGTGTATTTGTTTTTGGGAAATATGCAGCTCCCGGAGGGCGTGACCTGTGCGCAGTATGCGAGGAGGGGTTTTTTTCAGCTGCTGTATGTGTGCGTGCTCAATCTGATCCTTGTGCTTGCGGTAAAAAAATACTTCCGGGAAAGCGGGCTGTTAAATGTAATCCTGTTTGTGATTTCCGGGTGTACGCTCGTCATGACGGCGTCGAGCGCCTATCGGATGCTGCTCTACATCGGAGCTTACCAGCTGACCTTCCTTCGGATTTTTGTGCTGGTCGCGCTGCTTCTGATCGCGCTTCTGATGACGGGAGTGATGTGTCTGATTGTAAAGCCGCAGTTTCCGCTGTTCCGCTACGGGATCGTGGCGGTGAGTGTGGTGTACCTGGCGTTTTCCTTTTCACATGTGGATTATTTTATCGCGTCCTATAACCTGTCGCAGGTGGATGCGTCGGGCAGCGGGAATAAGGTTGTGGATTACGCTTATATCTACACGCTCTCCACGGACGCCGCGCCGGCGATCGATGCGTATCTGAGGAAACATCCGGAAGCGCTGCAGACGGAAGAGAATTCGGGTGGGGGGGGGCGGACGTGCAGGATACAGACAGCCGGCGGGAGCAGCCGGCGGAATCTGACAGAAATGATCCGTACGGGGGAGCCGCGGAGCGGATCTGGCTGGATTTTTATCTGGAAAGAAACGATCGGGAGATAAACGATATCACGCTCCGCAACTTTAATGTGTCGCACTATATGGCAAAGCGCCTGTCGGAGACGTGGATGCGGTGAGAGAATAAAACGGGACAAAAGATCTTTACGGAAGATTTTTCTGCGGAAAATGGCTGCTTTCTTATGTTTGGCGGGTCACAAAGTCATGTGTTTCACGCAGACGTGAAACACATGACCGTTTGCCCCTGACGTCATAAACATGTATTTTAATCATTTCTATATTTTTTCCATAACTTTCGCAATTTCAAACTACAATAAACAATCAGATAAATATATAGCAGGGTCATGATTGCAAAGAACACGGTGAACACGGTTGTAAATGGGTCATTGGTTTCTATGCTTCTTATAAAATTCGGAAGAACGCAGCATAGAAAGATGATTAAAATTGGAAGAAAACGAGTTTTTACTACATGGTCGATCATATCTATTCTTGATTCGTTATCGGAAAATATTTCGCCATCACGCTCGGAATCCATCTCTGTTAACGGTTTGCGAAAATACAGCCATCCGGCACAACGACCAATATATTCCCAACCGTAATCTCTAAAAATCTGGAAATAGTTACTGGTTTCCGAATTGTTTTTATAATCCAGTCGGTATGCTGTTTCCGCTGGCGTACACTTTTCGAAAAGAAAGAAACAAGGGAGAATCATTTTTACCAGTCTCCAGCCATTCATATGCTGATTATGCAGCCAGATTTCTTCTTCTTCATAATCTGCAATGGTAAAAAAGCGTATTACAGTTTTTTTGTTATTCATTGTTTTCCTCTCCTTTGCTATTCTTATACAATCGCTCTATGCGTTTAATCTCAAGATGTAAGATCTCTTTTCCGAGTTCGGTAATTCGATAAAGTTTTCTTTTTTCTTCCTCTCTCTCAAAAACAATTAAGCCATCTTTTTCCATTTTAGAAAGCGTTCCGTACATTGTTCCTGCACTAATGATTAACTCTCCGCCTGTCATTTGCCTGACCTGCTGACTAATTCCGTAGCCATGCTGGGGTTGCTGGAGACAGAATAAAATGTAAAAGCCGGTTTCTGTCATAGGTACATAAATTCTTTTTATTTTACTATTCATAGGCATCCTCACTATTCCACTTCGATATATCGAGCCTCGACATACATTATATCGAGTCTCGATGTATTTGTCAAGAATTTGTGCTGTATCCATTCTAAGGCATGTTCTGATTGTAACTGTTTGTGATATCCTGCGCCTGCGTCATATCCTCTGTGAGCCGTTCAAAGCGTTCCTGTGTCGCCTGTCAATCTCTATAAGACAGCTGTTCCGCCTGCCGTTTGTCAACATCTTCGGGCTGACCGCGGCCGTCCGCGCGGCGCAGACGCGTTATCCGAAGGAGAGTCTTAAGGCGCCTGGGCGCCGTGCGTCGGGAGGAGCACAGTCATGAAACGTGAACATGTAGAGCAGCGGCCGGGATTTACGGTGCCTCAGATCAAAAAGAAGATTGACGCGTGAACCGGTTCCGTTTTGCAGCGAAAATGTCACTGTATCCGAAGAAAAACACGCAAAGCACTTGAAATTCTTCCAGGAATCTTTATAATTTATGATAGAAAACCCGGTCCCGGTGAATGGAAGAGCGTGTGCTTTATGCAGGATAAAACAGGCACCAGAGACATCAGGGGATTTCATACTCAAAAACCACAAGAAAAGAGCGAGGTAAACACGATGTATGCTGATGGAAATGTGATTCGAATCAAACACGATGTGCTCTACGAAGTGGCGAAGCTTGCGTTTGCGGGAGAGTTGGACGCGAAGCGGGACCATATCGCATTGGAGCTGATTCCCGGGCCGACACCGCAGTTCCGCTGTTGTATCTACAAAGAGCGTGAGATCATCCGGCAGAGAGTCCGCCTGGCGGAGGGCAAAGCGCCCGGACCGGTGGATGACGGCAATATCATTCAGGTGCTCAGTTCCGCATGTGAGGACTGTCCGATTTCCAGTTACACCGTAACCGAGAACTGCCAGAACTGTATCGGAAAAGCATGTATCAATGCCTGTAAATTCGGAGCGATCGAGTCGGGACGGCATCGCTCGCATATCGATGCGTCGAAGTGCAAGGAGTGCGGCAAATGTGCGCAGGCATGTCCGTACAATGCGATCGCGCATCTGAAGAGACCATGCAAATACAGCTGCCCGGTGGATGCGATTACATACGATGACCGCGGTATCTCTGTGATTGACCGGAACAAGTGCATCAGCTGCGGCAAATGTATCCACAGCTGTCCGTTCGGAGCGATCGGATCGAAGACCTTTATCGTGGATGTGATTGAGGCGTTAAAGTCCGGAAAGCCTGTCTATGCGATGGCAGCGCCGGCGACCGAGGGACAGTTCGGAGCGGATATCACGATGGCGAGCTGGAAGAAGGCCATGAAGGAGCTTGGCTTTACCGATTTCTACGACGTGGGATTAGGCGGCGATATGACGGCGGCCTATGAGGCGGAGGAATGGGCAGAGGCCTATAAGGAAGGAAAGAAAAAGGTGACGTCCTGCTGTCCGGCGTTTGTGAATATGGTGCGCAAGCACTATCCGGAGCTTGCGGACTGCGTGTCGACGACGGTTTCCCCGATGTGTGCGGTTTCCCGTCTGATCAAGGCCAGGGATCCGGAGGCAGTCACGGTCTTTATCGGTCCGTGTCTCGCGAAGAAGTCTGAGGTTGTGGATCAGCAGATCCCGGGCAATGCGGACTATGTGCTGACTTACAGCGAGATCCGTGCGATTATGAAGGCGAAGGATATCGTGCTGAAGCCGTGCGAGAACGATGACCAGATCGCGTCCACCTTCGGCAAGCGGTTTGCCAATTCGGGCGGCGTGACGGCGGCTGTGCTCGAGAGCTTAAAGGAATCCGGGGACGAGATCTACGCGAAGGTGTGCCGCGCAAACGGCGCGCAGGAATGCAAAAAAGCGCTGCTGCTGCTTAAGGTGGCAAGGCTTCCGGAGGACTTTATCGAGGGTATGGTCTGCGACGGCGGCTGTGTCGGCGGGCCGAGCGCATTCAACGACCAGATTTCCTCACGGAAAGACCGTGACGCTCTGATCTCACAGGCGGATGAGCGCGGTATCCTGGAGAATCTGAAGAATTACGATATGGAGAGCTTTTCGATGCACCGCGAGTGACGGAAAGAGAGAGACAGGATAGAAACGGCAGTCTGTGCAGCGCAGCAGATGCACGGATACCGGCAGAAGAACAGGGATCAGGGAGAAGAGATAAGCGCATCCGAAGGGAGGGTTTATCTCTTCTCTTATGTCAGAGAAGCGGGCGGTAGTTCCACCGCAGCGGGAAGCATCGGCCGGTTTGGCCCTGGAATGGAGATTCATATGAAGAAAGCGGTATTTTTTGACATAGACGGAACGATCTGGGATGACGACCAGAAGATCCCGGAGAGCACGGTGAAGGCCGTTCGTGCACTGCGGGAGGCGGGACATTTTGCATTTCTCTGCAGCGGCAGGAGCAGGGCGAATATCTGCAACAGCCGGCTTTTGGGGATCGGGTTTGACGGGATTGTGGCATCCTGCGGCACGGATATTGATTTCCACGGGGAGACGCTGTTTGAGCGGCTGATGTCTGAGGAGGAGGTGAAGGAGGCGCTTGCGGTCATCGGGCGGATGCATATGATGGCAGTGCTCGAAGGGCCGCGTTATATTTATGTGGATCTGGACGATTTTAAGGAGGATCCCTATGTCGTGACGCTGCGCCGGGAGATCGGGGAGAACGTGAAGGAGATCACGGGCTGCGATTCCTTTGAGATCAACAAATTCAGCCTGGACTTAAAGGGAAACCGGATGGAGGAGGCAGTGAAGGCGTTCGGCGGGCTGTTTGACGTCATCATTCACAATGACTGGCTCGCGGAGGTGGGGCCGAAGGGGCATTCAAAGGCAACCGGGATCCGGCGGGTCTGTGAGAAGCTGGGGATTGCGTGGGAGGATACCTACGCGTTCGGAGACAGCGCGAATGATCTCGCGATGCTTTCCTATGTGGCGCATGGCATCGCGATGGGAAACGGGTGCGACGAGGCGAAGCGTACGGCGGAATTTGTGACGACGGCGATGGAAGAGGACGGGATCGCAAACGGGCTGAAGCACTACGGCCTGATCTGAGGAGGAAAGCGATGGCAAATATGATGGATTACCTGGACTGGCGCGGGGATCTTTCCTTCGCGGCTTCCGGGTTTAACGAGGTGGACAATCTGATTCTGGCACAGTTAGTCTATGTGGAGTTTGACGGGATTGTTCCGGGGCCCGATGAGAAGGGGAGGGAGATCAGCCTGAGGGAAGCGTCGGAGCTGTTCTGGAGCCGGCACACGGAGGAGGAGATTCTGTCGCATGTGTCGATGACAAAATCAGCGGCATTTGTGATGCAAAAGGCGGCGGCATCGGAGCGTTTCGGGGAGGCGCGGCTGTCCGGCTATGTCAACGACATCAGCGACGAAGAGCAGTCGCAGTTTTCCGTGGTCTGTGTCCGGCTTTCCGACGAAAGTCTGTTTGTGGCGTTTTCCGGGACGGATAATACGATCGTAGGATGGAGAGAAAACTTTAATATGGGCTTTCTCTCCGAGACGCCGGGGCAGCTAAAGGCAGTGGATTATCTAAACCGCATGATAGGTCCGGATGAGGGGACGGTGCGTGTCGGCGGGCACTCAAAAGGAGGCAATCTCTCGGTCTATGCCGCCGTAAAGTGCAGACAGCAGGTGAGAGAGAAGATCGCGGCGGTCTACAGCAACGACGGGCCGGGATTCGGCCGCGAGATGTTAGAGAGCGCGGAGCACCGGGAGATGCTGCCGAGGATCCACACGATCCTGCCGGAGTCAGGTATTGTCGGGATGATCTTAGAGCATGAGGAGGAGTACGAGGTGGTAAAAAGCGCAAACAGCGGGATCGGGCAGCACGATGCGATGTCCTGGGAGGTGCTCGGCGCCGGATTTCTGCGTGCTTCCGCGGTGGCGCAGCGGAGTATCCTCCTCGATGAAGCGATGAAAAAATGGCTTTCCGAGCTTGACAAAACGCAGCGGGAACAGATCGTGGATGCTGCGTTTACCATGCTTGACGAGGCGGGGATCCGGACGGTCGACGATTTTTACCACAGCAGATGGAAGACGGTGCAGGAGCTTTTAAAGGCGCGGGACAGTCTGCCGGAAGAGACAAAAGAGCTGTTTTCCCGTGCACTGAAACTATTGTGGAAAGCGGGCAACGATGCGGTTCGGAAAAATGTGAAGATGAATTCTAAAAAAAATATAAAATCAAAAAAAATCAAAGAAAATATGAATAAGTGAGAAAAAGAAAGAAAAATATATATTTGATGGGAAAATATAGAAAACAGCCGGAATATAGACGGTTGCAGATTCAGTAGCAAATATCTATTATAACACTATCGGTTAGCACTCAAACCAAATGAGTGCTAATAACAAACAAGAACAGTTTCACAAAGCAGAATAAACAGGAGGCGTGTAACATGAAATTAGTACCATTGAGCGACAGAGTAGTATTAAAGCAGTGTGCGGCGGAGGAGACGACCAAATCCGGTATTATCCTCACCAGCAGCGCACAGGAGAAGCCGCAGGAAGCGGAAGTCATCGCAGTAGGTCCGGGCGGCATGGTGGACGGCAAAGAGGTGACGATGCAGGTGAAGGCGGGACAGAAGGTGATCTATTCCAAATATGCCGGCACTGAGGTGAAGCTGGACGGCGAGGAGTATATCATCGTAAAGCAGAACGATATCCTTGCAGTTGTAGAGTAAGCGCCGGCGGGGTGCAGGCCGCACAGGCGTATGGTCCGAGAGAGACGGACGTGACAGAAACAGAACAGATCAGAATAGAAAGAGGTAGATTATCATGGCAAAGGAAATCAAATACGGAACAGAAGCCAGAGCAGCACTTGGAGCCGGCGTTGACAAGCTGGCGAACACGGTCAGCGTGACGCTTGGACCGAAGGGAAGAAACGTCGTGCTCGACAAGTCCTACGGCACACCGCTCATCACGAACGACGGCGTGACGATCGCAAAGGAGATCGAGCTTGAGGATGCATTCGAGAACATGGGCGCGCAGCTCGTGAAGGAAGTGGCGACGAAGACAAATGACGTGGCCGGCGACGGTACGACGACCGCTACGGTACTCGCACAGGCGATGGTACACGAGGGAATGAAGAACTTAGAGGCAGGCGCGAACCCGATCATTCTCCGCCGCGGCATGAAGAAAGCGACGGACAAAGCGGTTGAGGCGATTCTTGCGATGTCCTCGAAGGTAAACGGCAAGGATCAGATCGCGAAGGTAGCCGCGATCTCCGCAGGCGACGAGGAAGTCGGAAACATGGTTGCGGACGCGATGGAGAAGGTTTCCAACGACGGCGTTATCACGATCGAGGAGTCGAAGACCATGCAGACCGAGCTTGATCTTGTGGAAGGTATGCAGTTCGACCGCGGTTATATTTCCGCATATATGTGCACCGATATGGATAAGATGGAGGCAGTGCTTGACGATCCGTATATCCTGATCACCGACAAGAAGCTTTCCAATATCCAGGAGATCCTTCCGCTCTTAGAGCAGGTGGTACAGAGCGGCGCAAGACTCTTAATCATCGCCGAGGATATCGAGGGCGAGGCGTTAACGACCTTAATCGTCAACAAGCTCCGCGGTACCTTCAATGTGGTTGCAGTGAAGGCTCCGGGCTACGGCGACAGAAGAAAAGCGATGCTTGAGGATATCGCGATCTTAACCGGCGGGCAGGTGATCAGCTCCGAGCTTGGACTTGAGCTTAAGGATGTCACGATGGATCAGTTAGGACGCGCGAAGTCCGTGAAGGTTCAGAAGGAGAACACCGTGATCGTGGACGGCGCAGGTGCGAAGGATGCGATCACGAGCAGAATCAGCCAGATCCGTGCGCAGATCGAGGAGACGACCTCCGAATTCGACAAGGAGAAGCTGCAGGAGCGTCTTGCGAAGCTTGCCGGCGGTGTGGCTGTGATCCGTGTCGGCGCTGCGACAGAGACCGAGATGAAGGAAGCGAAGCTGCGCATGGAGGATGCGTTAAACGCGACGAGAGCCGCTGTGGAAGAGGGTATCATCGCAGGAGGCGGTTCCGCTTATATCCACGCTGCAAAGGAAGTGGCAAAGCTTGCAGAGACGTTAGAGGGCGACGAGAAGACAGGTGCGAAGGTGATCTTAAAAGCGCTTGAGTCCCCGTTATACTATATTGCGGTGAACGCCGGTTTAGAGGGCGCAGTCATCATCAATAAGGTAAAAGAGTCCAATCCGGGTGTCGGCTTCAATGCGATCACCGAGGGCTATGTCGATATGGTAGAGCAGGGAATCCTCGATCCGGTGAAGGTGACGAGAACCGCTTTACAGAATGCGACATCTGTAGCATCCACGCTGCTCACCACCGAGTCCGTGGTTGCGAATATCAAAGAAGATGCTCCGGCAATGCCGGCAGGCGGCGCAGGCGGAATGGGAATGATGTAATCATTAAGACAGTGTAACAGATGGAGCCGGTTTATTGCCGGCTCCGTTTTTTTACATTAAGGATGGCTGGAGAAGCCCGGCATCCGTTGTCAGTAATCCTTCCCTTGCAAGCACCACTTGAAACTGTGGGGGCTGTTGCTCGTTTTTGGTTTCTGCCATATTCTCTGCTCCTTTACATAAAAATAGAGCGCATAGACTGGTTTCTATACGCTCTGACGCTGTATGATATGCTCTACTGTATGACGTTTTTTTCTTTTGTCATCGTGCGGCAGTCGTTACTCTACAGTACAGAAGCCAGAACTTGCTTGTTCCTCTCTCTGCGTGTGCTCGTCAAATTCCGCCTGACTGTATTTCTCAATGCCCGTCAGCGTTCCATTCCCGGAGGCATCAGGGTGGGCAAAGTCACGGACGGTATAAATGTCAACGGTTCCGTCTGCGCTCCCCAAAACGCGCATTGAACCCTTGAATTTTCCACTGGTCAATCCCTCGCCATTGGAGGTCAGCACATCCCGGAAAAACCGAACCTTTTCACCGTTGAAGTACCACCGGTCATTTTTGATGTCATAGGTAACGCCAAACGCCTCGTATTCCTTTGCCATATCTTCAAGTTCCTTTGCAGAGGGCGGGTCACCAGCTAAGGCAACGGCGGGCGGCGGATTTTTGATTGCCTCGATGTCACGGGCGGCAAATTCTTCCGCCGAAAACTCCTTTACACCCGTCAGCTTTCCGCCAGGGTCGAAAGAACCATCTTCGGCGCGAACAATGCTGGTGAGGTCACGGACAGCATATACATCAACCACACCATTTTCGTTGAAAAAGTCGTTTCCGGCCTGTATCCCGTCCTCCACGGTATAGTAGTCCTCAAACCACCGTACCGCTTTCCCATTGTATGTCAGTTCGTTTTTGCTGGCATCGTATGTCAGGCCAAACTGCGCATAGGGTTTGAACAATTCTTCATAGGAAATTTCGGCGGAGGAACCGTTGCCTTCAGCAAACGCAACGATAGTCTGCTCGGATTCCTCCGTCATCGGCGGGGAAGTCGTTTCGCGTTGAGAGGTTCCGCCTTGGAATGCAGCTGTGGTATTGCACCCAGCCAGGCATCCCGCAAGCAGTACCCCTCCGAGGGCTAAGGCGAGTAGTTTCTTTGTGTTCATTGAAAAACACCATCCTTTCTTTGCGTATACCGAAAGAATACCACCCTTTTTTGTGATACGTTTGGGATTCGTTTGTGATTTATGTGTAGTTGAAAAGCGGCGGAGCAATCACCCGCCGCTTTCCTGCGTCTGTCAGATTGTAAAAGAAAACTTTACCCCGGCCTGTGTATTGCAGACCGTACATTCGCTTTCATGCTGGTGTAGTATCTCCTGCACCATATACAGTCCTAACCCGCTCCCGCCAGTTTTACGGCTTCTGGATTGCTCCACACGATAAAACGCATCAAATAATTTAGGAATACTATTCTCCGGAATATGTGTTCCCATGTTTTCAACAGAAAATTTTATCTGTCCATGTTCTGTGTGGACAGATATATAAATAGAGACTCCCTGCGGGGAATACTTGATTGCATTCCCTATCAGATTTGAAAACACTTTCTCCATCAGCAGTTTGTTTCCGGCTATAAGAGCGGATGGTGGAGCATCGAGATGTATTTGCAAGTCCTTTCCCGCAATGATATCTTCGGTTTCACTTAAATAGGATTTGATAATCTGAACACAATCCAGACAGTCTTTTTTGAAATCTGCCCCCACAGTTTCCAGCCGGGAGATTGTCAATATCTCCTGCACCATTGTTTCAAGGGTATTCGCAATTTCCAGCGATCTTGTCAAATATTTCTCACGGTCTTTGTAGGCCCCGATGCCGAGCAACATCCCCTCTAACTGGCCTTTTATAATGGTGACAGGCGTTTTCAGCTCGTGTGAAACCGCCGAAAAGAAATTTGTGCGGGCCTGTTCTAATTCCTTTTCATGCTCAATATCGGCTTCAAGTTTTCTGTTTGCGTTTTGCAAATCAGACAGAGCGGCTGAAAGATTGCGAGATAGCCTATGCAGGCTTTTCCCCAGCGTTCCCAATTCATCAGTCCGTTGTTCATCAACCGCCCAATCCAACTGCAAGTCAGACATTTTTTCGGATATGCGGCTGATTTCCAGTACGGGCTTTGTAATCATATGAGAGTACAGCCAGGATACGACAAGGGCAATCGCCAATACTAATAGCAGGATAATCGGAAAAATGCGGATAAAGGATTGTTGTAGTTCCGAAATTTGTTCTGCCTCACCATAGACAACGAGAGTATAACGGTCACTACAATCAGAAAAAGAAAAATAGTATTGGTTTGATAAAACGGGAGAGATTTCACCAAGGCCAGTGACTGTCGTTTGTGCGATATTCCCCTCCCGTTCATCGTCAAATGCTTTTGTGGGTAATGTAACCCAACCACCGCCACTGTTGTATAACTCAACTGAATTGATTCCTGTATTCGCAATAAACTGGTCGAACAAGCCCCCACTTTCTGAAAACGACACTTGTTCCAGTTCCGCAATAAATTCTTGTGTCCGCTCATCTAAAATTGTATTTAGCCTGTTAGAATAGGTCTGTGGCATCAGCCATGCCAGCAGACCGAACACTAACAGCGATACAAATAACAGCATAATTGATGTAATTAAAAACACTTTAGCAAATAGACTGCTTTTAATTTTCTTTATCAATTTTATATCCCACTCCTCTGATTGTCTGAATAAATTCAATCCCCAGCTTCTTCCGCAAGTTTTTGATGTGCGTATCAACTACACGTTCGTCCCCATAAAAATCATACCGCCATAGCTTATCTAAAAGATTTTGCCGGGTCAGAATACGGCCTTGATTCGTGAGCAGTTCTTTCAACACTTCAAATTCCCGTTGCGTCAATTCATAAGCGGTTCCGTTTACCGTGGCCGTGTAATTGTCGCAAT
>CAJUNX010000014.1:64913-80592 GCA_910587865.1 uncultured Roseburia sp. | reverse complement strand
TAAAAATCCGCAATTTAGGATTTGAGTGGGAGTAAACATTCATGCGTTTGTCGTGATGTGAGACGGAAGAATCTTGAAAAAACGGAAGAGCTTTGCTATACTGAATGCGTATATTTTCTGGATGCAGTGGAAATGAATATGGGAGTGTTATGATAAAAAAGATTGATATTCTGGGAATCCGGCTGGATAACTATACCGTTCGGGAAGCGATCCGGCAGGTCGAGAATTATATGAGCGGCGATGCGTTAAGCGCCATCGGGCGGATTTCCGTTCAGACGCTGCTTGCGTCGGAGAATGATCCTGTCGTGCGGGATGTGATTTCATCCCTGGACCTGTCCGTCATCGGTGAGAAGGAGATTATGCAGGCTGCGAGGATTCATACCATGCAGCGGATCCGGGAGACGGAAGCGGATGATTTTTCGGTTGAATTTTTTAAACGCATCGAGCGCAATAAAAAAAAGGTGTTTCTGCTCGGGGGAACGGAGGAGGAGGTACGGGAAGCGGAAAAGGAGCTTCTGGCGCAGTATCCCAAACTGTCGATCGTGGGCGGATACGCGGTGGAAAACAGTTTGAGCGATCCGGATGCGGTCATTAACGAGATGAACGGTATGATACCGGATGTGGTGGTGTCGGTGCTGCCGACGCCGCTGCAGGAGCATTTTTTCTGGGAGCATAAGACGAAGATGAATGCGGCGATCTGGTACGGGCTCGGAAGCCAGGGGATGTACCGGGACCCGCATCGCGTCCGCGGCTTTTTTAAGAGTCTGATGTATCTCGGGCGGCTCAGAAACTGTATGAGCAGATACGGGGCCGTCAGACCGGAGGAGGAGAATCAAGAGGTACGTTGATGCAGAATGTGTTATATCAGAAACCCGGGTGGCTGGATTATGTTCTGATTGTGATCGGGACCGGGCTGATCGCGGTCAGCATCCAGTGTGTGTTTGACCCGGTCCGTCTGGTGACGGGAGGGTTTACCGGTCTGGCGATTATCGTAAAAGAGGTGACAGGGACAGTCATTCCCGGCGGTGTTCCGCTGTGGCTGACAAACCTTCTGCTGAATATTCCGGTATTTATTGCCGCGTTACGGATCAAAGGGCGGGATTATATCAGACGGACACTGCTCGGTACGTTTCTGCTCTCGGCATGGCTGTATGTGATTCCCTCCATGGATCTGACGGAGGGCGACTTTATTCTGGCGGCCGTGTTCGGGGGACTGATCGGCGGAGCGGGAATGGGGCTGGTGCTGCTGGCAAAGGCTGCGACCGGGGGAACGGATCTGATGGCAACGCTGATCCAGCATTATCTGCGCCATTATTCCATCGTGCAGCTGATTCAGCTGCTGGACGGAGGGATTGTGCTGCTGGGGTGCTTTGTTTTCGGAATGCGCGCAGCACTGTATGCAATCGTGGCGATTTTTATTATGAGCAAGGTTTCTGACGCCCTGATGGAGGGATTTAAATTTTCCAAGGCCGCGTTTATCATCACGGACCGTTATGAAGAGGTGGCGCAAAAGATTTTGGGCGAGCTTGACCGCGGCGTGACCGGACTTCTGGCAAAGGGGATGTACTCGGGAACGGAAAAATGGATGCTGTACTGTGTCGTGTCGAAAAAGGAGATTGTCAGGGTAAAGGAGATCGTTGCCGAGGCGGATTCGAAGGCATTTGTGATCGTTTCGGATGCCAGGGAAGTGCTCGGGGAAGGGTTTTTGGAATACGCAGGGGAAAACGGAGAGGAAATGCATAAATTTTAAGCATTTCCTCTTTTCTTTTTTGATGATTTGCATTAAAATATATTCTAGGTATTTATGGTTCGGGGCAGATTGATGAATTTGACCAGACCGGTTTCAGGAGAAACAGGATGAGAAGGAGCGGAGCTTATGATTTCAAATCAGATACTTCAGAATACAATTGACGGGTTGAAGGCTATCACCAGAGTCGATCTGTGTATCATCGATGCGGAGGGCAAGGTGCTCGCCGCGACATTTCCCGAAGCGGAACAGTATGTGGAGCCTGCGCAGGCGTTTGTCGAGTCGCCGGCAGACAGCCAGGTGGTGAGCGGATATCAGTTTTTTAAAGTATTTGACGAGCATCAGATCGAGTACATTCTTCTTGCGAGCGGAGACAGCGATGATGTGTATATGGTGGGAAAGCTTGCAAGCTTTCAGATCCAGAACCTTCTGATCGCGTATAAGGAGAGGTTTGACAAGGATAATTTTATCAAAAATCTTCTTTTGGATAATCTTCTTCTCGTGGACATCTATAACCGCGCCAAAAAGCTGCACATTGATACCGAGGTCCGCAGAGTCGTCTATATCGTGGAGACGAACCGCGACAAAGACGGAAATGAGCTGGAGAGGATTCGCGGTATTTTCAGCGGAAAGACCAGGGATTTTGTCACTGCGGTGGACGAGAAGAATATCATTGTCGTCAGGGAGGTGCTGGAAAACGAGTCCTATGAGGATCTGGGGCGCACGGCGGAGATGATCGTGAATCTGTTCCGGTCCGACCCGGACGCCGACGCACATGTGGCGTACGGTACGATTGTCAACGAGATCAAGGAGGTGTCCCGGTCCTATAAGGAGGCCCGGATGGCGCTTGATGTCGGCAGGATCTTTTTTGCGGAGCGGGATGTGGTTGCATATTCCACGCTCGGGATCGGCCGTCTGATCTATCAGCTTCCGATTCCGCTCTGCCGGATGTTTATCAAAGAGATCTTTGACGGAAAATCGCCGGATGATTTTGACGAGGAGACGCTCACGACCATCAATAAATTTTTCGAGAACAGCCTGAATGTGTCGGAGACCTCGAGACAGCTTTACATTCACCGGAATACGCTGGTGTACCGTCTCGACAAGCTTCAGAAGTACACGGGTCTTGATCTGCGTGTGTTTGAGGATGCGATTACCTTTAAGATTGCGCTGATGGTGGTAAAGTACATGAAGTACATGGAGTCACTTGATTATTAATATTTTATGAAGATCGTCAGAATTTGTTGCAACAAAACATATCGTCGGATAGACTGATATGTTGAACCGGTAAAGATAGAAACGAGGGAAAGTATGATAAAGCTGGAGCATGTCAGCAAGTCTTATTCCGCGGGGATTCCCGCGTTGAACGACGTGAGCCTGAATATAAAGGAGGGAGAATTTGTATTTGTTGTCGGGGACAGCGGATCCGGCAAGTCAACGCTGATCAAACTGCTGTTGAAGGAACTGGAACCCTCGGAGGGCGTTATCACCATCAACGGCAGGAAGTTAAACAAAATACGAAGAAGGCAGATCCCGAAATTCCGGCGCAATATCGGCGTGGTGTTTCAGGATTTCCGACTGTTAAAAGACAGAAATATCTATGATAATGTGGCGTTTGCTCAGAAGGTGATCGGGGAGTCGGGCAGATCGATCCGCAAGAATGTGCCGACGATTCTCTCCATGGTAGGGCTTGCGGCCAAATACCGTTCATATCCCGGGCAGCTCTCGGGCGGGGAGCAGCAGAGGGTGGCGATTGCGCGCGCGCTGATCAACAAGCCGAAGATCCTGCTGGCGGATGAGCCTACCGGGAATCTCGACGATACGAACGCCTGGGAGATTATGCGGCTGATGGAGGAGATTAATGAACATGGAACCACGGTTGTGGTTGTTACGCATAACATCAATATTGTAAAACAGATGAACCGGCGTGTGATCACCATGCGAAAAGGGGTTATCGTGGATGACACCGACACGGATGAGGAATATCGGGATACCTCCTGGGATATCGATGACGATCTGTCCGGGGATGATGATACGGACGACGGAGGAGATGGCTTCTATGAGGATTAGTACGTTTTTTTATACGATAAAGCAGGGTATCGTAAATATCTGGAAAAATAAAATGTTTTCACTGGCATCCATTGCCACGATGACGGCCTGTATTTTTCTCTTCGGTCTGTTTTACATGATTGTGATAAATTTTCAGTCCATGGTAAAAGACGCCGAGTCGGGCGTGGCGGTGACGGTGCTGTTTGAACCGGGAATTTCCGAGCAGAGGATTGAGGAGATCGGAGAGCTGATCGACGCGCGTGTGGAGGTATCCCGCTATGAATATACGTCCCCGGAGGATGCGTGGAATTATTTTAAAGATATTTATTTTGAGGGGGACGAGGCTGCGGCGGCAAGCTTTGGCACAGACAACCCGCTTGCAAATTCCGCGAGTTACGCGGTGTACATGAATGATGTGTCGATGCAGCCTGCGCTGGTGACGTTTCTGGAGTCCGTAGACGGAGTGCGCAGGGTCAAACAGTCGGTGGAGGTGGCTAAAATGCTGACGGATTTTAACAGTCTGATCGGTTATGTCTCCGCCGGTATTATTCTGATTCTTTTGGGGGTATCGGTCTTTCTGATCAGCAATACGATCACGGTCGGCATCTCGGTGCGGAAAGAGGAGATCGGGATCATGAAGCTGATCGGTGCGACGGATTATTTTGTCCGTGCGCCGTTTGTCGTGGAAGGGATTGTGATCGGACTGATCGGCGCGCTGATTCCGCTGTGGATTCTTTATATGCTGTATGGGAAGATTATCCTTTACATCGGTGAGAAATTTAATTTTATCAGCAGCATGCTGAGATTTTTAAGTGTGGAGGCGGTGTTTGACAAGCTGGTACCGGTGGCGCTGGTTTTGGGCGTCGGAATCGGATTTATCGGCAGTCGGATTACAATCCGCAAGCATCTGAAGGTATAGGATTGGAATGAAGAACAGATTATTACATAGAATGATAGCGATGGTGCTCGTGGTTCTGATGGGCACGGGGATCTCGCTGCAGGCAGTATCGGCGTCCCAGGATAACGGAAAATCAGAAGCATTATCCGGAAATGCCGGTTCTAAGGACGGATCCGATGCGGGATCGCAGGGAGCCGCAGACAGTCAGAAGGGAAAGGGAACTCAGTCGTCCGGGAAGGGAAACGGAAAGGACTCGGCATCCGATTCGCTGAAGAAGGCGCAGGAGGAAAAAGACGCGCTTGAACGGGAACTGGCGGCGGCACAACAGACGATTAAGGATTTAAAGGAGTCACAGGGGGATATCCAGGATAAGGTGGCGGAGTTGAACCGGCAGCTGATCAATATCTCCGCGCGGATTTCGGAGCTTGAGAATCAGCTGACCCAGAAAAGCGAGGATATCGTAGCGGCGCAGGAGGAGCTCGAGGCGGCAAAGCAGCGCGAGGCGCAGCAGTATGAGGATATGAAGGAGCGGATTCGTTTTATGTATGAGAACGGCGATTCGTCCTATCTGGAGATCCTGCTTTCCGCGCAGAGCCTGCCGGAGCTTTTAAACGCGGCGGAATATATCTCGCAGATTCAGAGCTATGACAGACAAAAGCTTACGGAATATGAACAGACCGTGCAGATGATCACGGATCTGGAAGCATCGCTGGAGCAGGAGTACGAGGAACTGCAGGTCTTAAAGGAATCCGTGGAGAACGAAAAGGCGACGGTTGCGGCCCTGATGCGTCAGAAGGAAGATGAGCTTGCAGGGCTTGCGGATGATATTGCGGATGCGCAGAGCGAAGCCGATTATTATGAAGCGGAGATTCAGGCGCAGGAGGAGCTGATCGCCGCGATCAAGCGTGCGGAGGCGGAGAAGGCGGCCGCCGGAATCGTGGATAATCCTTACAGCGGCGGGGCGTTTCTGTGGCCCTGTCCGTCCAGCACCAGGATCACGAGCAACTATGGACCGAGAACCGCACCGACTTCGGGAGCATCCTCGTACCACCAGGGAATTGACATCGGAGCGGCGCACGGGGCGGATATCGTGGCCGCGGCGGACGGAACCGTGCGTGCGGCGACCAGCAGCAGCGCGGCCGGCAATTATGTGATGATTGATCACGGCGGCGGACTGTACAGCGTATATATGCATGCGTCGGAGCTTCTGGTATCTCCGGGGCAGCAGGTGAGCGCGGGACAGGTGATTGCGAGGGTGGGAAACACAGGTATTTCCACAGCGCCGCATCTTCATTTCGGGGTCTCCTTAAACGGCAGTTACGTCAGCCCGTGGGGATATTTGGGCAGCTGAGATCCGGCGGAGTCCGCCGGTTGGTGTGAAAGTTCCCTGTCTGCGGACAGGGAACTTTCGTATCCGGGGGAGCGGTCCGGGCTTTGAAGCGGTCAGGAAAGGGAGGAGCGGCCGATGCATGGCGCAAGCACTGTGAAGGCCGGAAACGCGGAAGGGGTCAAAGAGCGGGAGCGGTCAGGAAAGGCCGGACTTTGGAGCAGTCAGAAATAAGAGCAGGACAGGAAAAGAGGGCATAGATGGACGGACAAAAGGATATGATAAGGGAACAGGACGAAAGAGATCCGGCAGCAGTACCGGGACGGCGAAGAAACGGCAGTATGGGAGCGGGCATCCTGACGGGGATCGCGGGAACCGTTCTGACGGGGATGATTGCGTTGGGAGTGTTCTGCACGCTCACGGACACCAGGTTAAGGTTTATCGATAAAAGCGCGGTTCGGGGAAGCGGACCGATCCTGACGGACGAGGCGGTGGCAAAGATCAGCGAGCTGGATGCCTATATCAATACGTACTACTACGACGAGACGGACCCGGAGGAGCTGCGAAACGGGATCTATGAGGGATTTCTCGCAGGGATCGGCGATCGCTACAGTGAGTATTACACTGCGGAAGTATACCAGCAGACACAGGTGGGGCTGACGGGAAATTATTACGGGATCGGCGCCGGACTGCAGCAGGATAAAGACACAATGGAGGTCTCTGTCAAGAAGGTATACGAGGGAACGCCTTCGGATACCGCAGGACTTCTGGAGGGGGATGTCATTCTCTCAGTGGACAATACAGAGGCGAATTCCATGAATGTCACCGAACTGGTACTTCTGATCCGGGGCGAGGAGGGAACTACGGTCCATCTGGAGGTTTACCGCAGAGAGACGGATGAGTATCTGTCCTTTGACGTGGAGCGGGCAAACGTGACGCTGCCGAGCGTCGATCATCAGATGCTTGAAAACGGGATCGGCTATATCCGGATCGAATCGTTTGAGAAGGCGACGGCCGAGCAGTTTGCTGCCGCGTACACCGACCTGGAAACACAGGGGATGGAGAAGCTTATGATCGACCTTCGCTACAACGGGGGAGGGCTGGTGGATTCCGTGGTTGAGATTCTGGATCAGATTCTGCCGGAGGGACTGCTCGTCTATATCGAGGATAAAAACGGCAACCGCAATGAATACCGGTCGGATGCGGAGCGATTTGTCAGTCTTCCGATCGTGGTTTTAATCAACGGGGAGAGCGCGAGTGCGTCGGAGATTTTTGCAGGGGCGATCAAGGATTATGAATACGGTACCTTAATCGGAACAAAGACCTTCGGGAAAGGGATAGTTCAGACCGTGTTCCCGCTTTCGGACGGGGATGCGGTGAAGCTGACGACGGCGAAATATTTTACTCCGAACGGAAATTACATTCACGAAGTCGGGATCGAGCCGGATATTGAACTCGTCTATGAATATCTGGATCCAGACGGAGAGGAATATGACATGCAGTATGATAATCAGATACAAAAGGCGCTTGAGGTGTTAAACGGCGCCGGAGATAAAAAATGAAAATATGGATTTACCGAATGATAACAGGGATTCTGCTGGCGGGGTGGATGACCGTGATTTTTCTGTTCTCCGCGCAGCCGGCGGCCGCATCGGGCAAAATCAGCGGGACGATTGCGTACCGGATGGTGGAGACGGCTGACCGGATGCTTCACCTGGAGCTTGAAGAGACACAGATGGAGCGGTTCGCGGAGAAAATCGACCATCCGCTCCGCAAATGCGCACACATGACCGAATATGCGGTTATGAGCTGGCTGTGCTGTTTTTTTCTGGCCGGATATCTGGGGTTCTGCCGGCGCAGCTACTGGCTTTCACTGGGGATTACGGCGTTTTATGCCGCCACGGATGAGATGCATCAGCTCGTGGTTCCGGGGCGTTCCGGGCAGTTTGGCGATGTGTGTATCGATACGGTCGGGGCTGCTCTCGGCCTTTTGGCACTGTATCTGTGCCGTAAGCTGGTGATGCATTTGTCTAAAAAAAAGTAACGCTCATGCTTCGCAGAAAGTGCTCATTCATACAAGTATGATTCGCCCATTTTGCGAAGCATGGCTGAACTTTTGAATTAAACATTGCGAAATGTGAGGTTTTCCTTTAGAATAGGAATGAAAGTTTCTGCAAACAACATGAGTCTTAGAAAAAGAAAGAGGTGATACTGTGGTAGAACTTGATCAAATCAAGGTAACCCTGAATTCTTACAGGGATCCGCTGCGGGAAGTGAGGGATTCACTTTGACCTGGTAAGAAAAGAGCAGCGAATCCAGGAGTTAGAGCGGGAAATGGAGGCGCCGGATTTCTGGGAGGATCCGGAGACGTCTCAGAAAAAAATGAAAGAGTTAAAGAGCATGAAGGACGACGTGGCGACGTACGCGGCCTTAAAGACGCAGTTTGAGGATATCGAGACGCTTCTTGAGATGGGCTACGAGGAAAATGATGCCACACTGATCCCGGAGATCGAAGAAACACTTGCGGAGTTTGAGGCCACCTATGAGGGGATCCGCATCAAGACACTGCTCTCGGGCGAGTACGATGCGGACAATGCGATCGTTTCGTTACATGCCGGGGCGGGCGGAACGGAATCCTGCGACTGGGCGGCGATGCTCTACCGGATGTTTACAAGGTGGGCGGCCGACAGGGGATTTTCCGTGGAGGTACTCGATTCTCTTGACGGGGAGGAGGCCGGCATCAAGTCTGTGACCTTCCAGGTCAACGGAGAGAATGCTTACGGATATTTAAAGTCGGAAAAAGGCGTGCACCGGCTGGTGCGCATTTCGCCGTTTAATGCGGCCGGAAAACGACAGACGTCTTTTGTGTCCTGCGACGTCATGCCGGATATCAAGGAGGATCTCGACGTTGAGATCAACGACGATGAGCTCCGGATTGATACGTATCGCTCAAGCGGTGCAGGAGGGCAGCATATCAACAAGACTTCCTCCGCGATCCGTATCACGCACCTGCCGACAGGGATCGTCGTGCAGTGTCAGAACGAGCGCTCCCAGTTTCAGAATAAAGATAAGGCGATGCAGATGTTAAAGGCAAAGCTGTATCTGTTAAAGCAGCAGGAGAATGCAGAGAAGGCAGCCGGAATCCGCGGCGAGGTGACGGAGATCGGCTGGGGCAATCAGATCCGCTCTTATGTCATGCAGCCATACACGATGGTGAAGGATCACAGGACCGGTGTGGAGACCGGAAACGTGGACAGTGTGATGGACGGGAAGATTGATCTGTTTATGAACGGATATTTAAAATGGCTCTCCTTAGGCTGCCCGAAAGCGGCGGGGGGAGACGATGAGTAGCGGATGGGTCGCGGGCCTGATCGTTGCGGTGGTAGTTCTCGGCGGCGGTTTTGCGGGATATGTTGTGATAAAACATAAAATCGAGCAGATTTCCATGGCGGCGTTCGGCACAAAGTCACTTGCCGACGGGATCAGCCGCCAGGCGGATGTGCTGGCCGAGACACCGAAATCCGTCTCTGCGATGACCCGGATTTTTGCGCCGCAGATTGCAAAAGATTTTCCGGATTTTCATTTGGATGAATTCCGCAAGCTGGCGGAGAACCTGCTTGTTGCCGCGCTTTCTGCGGTGACGGCAGGGGACGTCGGGCGGATTTCCGATGACGGGAAAAATCTGCGCTCCCAGGTGGAGAATCAGATCGCGGATAACCGGGCGGCCGGGGTGCGGGAGGTCTATACGCAGATCCGGATTCACCAGACGGAGATTGCGAACTATCAGAAAAAGAACGGTACCTGTACGATCACTTTTCAGAGTGCGGTCGAACATATCCATTATAAGGAGAAGGACGGCGTCGTCACAGAGGGGGAGAAGGAGAGAAAACGGCAGACAAAATATAACACGGAGCTGGTATACATACAGGATGAAAAGAAAATCGGGGCAGGAACTGCGGTGGGCACCACCTGCCCGAACTGCGGGGCGCCCATTACCAGTCTCGGTGCGATGAAGTGCGAATACTGCGGGCTGGCTGTCACGCCGGTCAATCGCAGGGTGTGGACATTTCATCGGTATTATGAGGTGGATTACCACCGGATTTAAAGACGAGGAGGAGCACCATGGGAATTATTCGCGCATTGGGACAGGCGACAGCCGGCGGCTTTGCCGATCAGTGGCTGGAGGTTTATGAGGCAAATGACATGGGGGAGCGGACCGTATTTACAAACGGCGTACTGATCCGCAGAGGCCAGAATGTAAAGGGAACGAATGATACGGTCAGCAACGGCTCGATCATCCATGTCTATGACAATCAGTTTATGATGTTAGTGGACGGCGGAAAGGTCGTCGATTACACGGCGGAGCCGGGGTATTATAAAGTGGACAATTCCTCCATGCCTTCTCTGTTTAACGGTCAGTTCGGCGATACGTTAAAGGAAGCGTTTAACCGCATCAAATACGGCGGACAGACGCCGACGGTCCAGAAGGTATTCTTTATCAATCTCCAGGAGATCAAGGGGATCAAATTCGGAACCCGCAACCCGATCAATTATTTTGACAGCTTTTACAACGCGGAGCTTTTTCTGCGCGCGCACGGGACCTATTCGGTGAAAATTACGAATCCGCTTCAGTTTTACGCGGAGGTAATTCCGAGAAACCGTGACAGGGTGGATATCGAGTCGATCAACGACCAGTATATGTCGGAGTTTTTAGAGGCGCTGGGGTCCTCGATCAATCAGATGTCTGCGGACGGGACGCGGATTTCTTATGTGGCTTCAAAGGCCAGGGAGCTCGGAAAGTACATGGCGGATGTGCTCGACGAGGAGTGGAACCAGATGCGCGGGATGGAGATTCAGGCCGTGGGTATCGCGAGTGTCTCCTATGACGAGGAATCGCAGAAGCTGATCAATATGCGAAACGAGGGCGCTATGCTCGGAACGGACTTTAACGTCCTGCGCGGGATGGCGGTAAAGAATGTCACGCAGGGCATCCGCGATGCCGGATCGAATACGGGCGGTGCGATGAATGCATTCATGGGTGTCGGCATGGGCATGAATACCTTAAACGGAACGCTCTCGGGGCTTGGATCCCTGCAGACGCCGGGCGATATGGCGGGGATGGGCCAGCCGGGACCGGCAGCCGGCGGCATGAATCCGGGGATGACGGCCGCGGGAACGCAGCAGTCCGCGGGTACGGCCGGCGGCTGGACGTGTGAATGCGGGGCGGTAAATACCGGAAAGTTCTGCAGTGAGTGCGGGAAACCGGCGCCCGCGCCGAGGATCGGCTGGACATGTGAGTGCGGGGCGGTAAATACCGGGAAATTCTGCAGTGAGTGCGGGAAACCGGCGCCCAAAGCGGAGTGGACGTGTGAGTGCGGGGCGGTAAATACCGGAAAATTCTGCAGCGACTGCGGAAAGCCGAGAGCTTAGCGCGCCGTGCGGCTTTGGCAGGAGGACAAAAGCGTGCAGAGCAGAGAATGGATGAGCGGCGCTGTGAGCCGGCGCCGCAGAAATGAGGAAAAACATGGCGGTTATCAGTTTTAAATGCCCAAATTGTGATGGAGAGCTGATTTTTGATCCGTCTACCCAGAAGTATAAATGCGAGTACTGCGCCTCTCTTTTTTCCCAGCCGGAACTTGATGCGATGAAACCTGCCAGTGCAGGGGAAAAAAACGATGCGCCGGGGAGCAGTATGGCTGGCGGCAGCGACAGGACCAGAAGAATGACCGGCGGCAGTGCAGGGACAACGGGCGGTGCGGACGGGAGAGCTGCCGGTGCGCCGGGAGATGAGACGCAGCAGGAGGAGGCGGTAATCTACACCTGTCCGTCCTGCGGAGCCGAGATCATAACCGACAGGACGACGGCGGCAACGTTCTGCTATTACTGCCACAATCCTGTCGTGATCGGAGGGCGGCTCTCGGGAGAGCTTCTGCCGAACCGGGTCATTCCGTTTGAGGTGACGCGTCAGGAGGCGGAGACTAGATTTTTGGATTATGTCTCGGCGAAGAAGTTTGTCCCGCGTGCCTTTTTTCAGAAAAAGCAGATCGAGCGCATGTCAGGTGTCTATTTTCCGTACTGGCTTTACGATGTCGAGCTGGAGGGACGGATGGACGGTACCGCGCGCAATATCCGTGTGTGGCGGACAGGGGATATCGAATATACGGAGACAAAGCATTATGCCGTCCGCCGCGAGGGGGATATTTCCCTCCGAAACCTGCCGGAAAATGCCCTGCGCAAGGCAAACGCGAAGCTGGCAGCCGGGGTACTTCCGTATGATTTCCAGCGAATGAAGGAATTCCACATGGGATATCTGTCAGGCTTTCTGGCGGAATGCCGGGATATCCGCCAGACGGAGGTGGCCGGAAAGATGCAGGGAGAGATGCGCGAAAGTGCGCAGAAGATGCTGCGCGACACGGTCACAGGATTTAATTCCGTTACCATGCAGCGTTCGGATTTTCGTCCGAAGCGGGAAAACTGGTCCTATGTGCTGCTTCCGGTGTGGACGATTACATATCGCGGGAGAAACGGAAAGATCTATTATTACTCCATGAACGGACAGAATGGCCGGGTCTGCGGGGAACTGCCGGTGGATCGGAAAAAGCTTGCGCTCGTCAGCGGGATTGCCGGTCTTCTGACGTTTATACTCGGGCTGATCGGAGGATTTTTCATATGAGAAGAAGAATCAGAGCGTTCTTTTTTGTGTTTTTGCTGATCGTCACCCTGGGAAGCGTCACCGTTTGTGCGGCGGAGGAGAGTGCAGACGGGCGGAATGTCTATGATGATGCCGGGCTTTTAACACAGAGTGAACAAAAGGCGGTTGAGGAGCAGATTCTTGCTTTGAAGGAAGCAAGCGGATGGAATATTTTTGCGGTGACGACATCGGATACCGGCGGGAAGTCGACGATGGCGTTTGCAGATGATTTCTTTGACGAGCATTCCCCGGAGCAGGAGGACGGCGTGGCGGTTGTCATCGACATGGATAACCGGCAGATATACATATCTACCTGCGGGATCGCGATCCGCTACCTGACGGATGAGCGGATCGAGCGGATTCTTGATGACGCATACGAGGAGATCACGGACGGGGAATACAAGGCATGTCTGTCTGTGATGCTTGACGGTGTGGAACGGTATTACGAGGACGGGATACCGAATGGTCAGTATAATTATGATACCGAGACGGGAAAAGTTTCGCGTTATCGGAGCATTACATTTGTCGAATTTTTGATTGCCCTTGCGCTTGGCATTTTGTGCAGCGTGATTGTCTGGCTGTCCGTGGTGGGAAAATACCGGCTGAAATCGCCGACCTTCCACTATGATTTCCGTGGGAACGGACATCTTGACCTCAGGGTGCGGGAGGACCGGTTTATCAATCAGACGCTGACGCACCGGCGGATTCCAAGGGAGACGTCGGGCGGCGGACACAGCAGCGCCGGGCGCAGCAGCACGCATACGAGCAGCAGCGGACGCAGCCACGGAGGCGGCGGCAGAAGCTTTTGACAGGGTAGAAAACGGATCTGTCCGCGGCTGCGGGCAAATCCGTTTTCTGTTATGGAACAGGAGGTACAGATGGCGGCAGCCGGTTTGAAATGTTCCAATTGCGACGGCGGATTCATCTGAGGGTGAAAGAGGACAAATGCGAGAGTGAGACAATAACACAGCGCCGGGTGCAGACCAGCTCCCAGACGGACAATAGCAATAGCAGTAGCAGCACACGTACATCCGCAGATACGGGGCGCAGCAGCACGCATACGAGCAGCAGCGGGAGGACACACGGAGGAGGAAGCCGTTCGTTCTGATCCCGGGGGTTCCGTTCCCGTGCCGACTGCTGTGTGTAAGTTTTGAAAAGAGGTTGCGATGGCAGCCTCTTTGTGTTATTATCTTTCAGGTGAGGACAGCTGTCGGTGTGAGAAGGAATACCGGGAGCTTCCTTACCGGCCAGACACAAGGAAAAGAGGAAACAGAGCGGCATGAAAGAAAAGGGACAGTATTACGTATTAAAGGAAAAGGCGGTGCCGGATGTGCTGCTGCGCGTTGTGGAGGCAAAGCGGCTTCTGGATTCGAAGCGGATCGAATCGGTGCAGGAAGCGACGGAGTATGTCGGGATCAGCCGGAGTTCCTTTTATAAGTACAAGGATGATATTTTTCCGTTTCATGAGACGGCGAAGGGAAAGACGATCACAATGGTCATCCAGTTAGATGACGAGCCCGGCCTGCTGTCAGTGGTGTTAAAAACGGTAGCAGATTTCCATGCAAATATTCTGACGATTCATCAGAGTATCCCGATCAACGGGATTGCGTCTCTGACGCTCTCTGTGGATGTGCTGCCGCAGACCGGCGATATGACGGAGATGGTGAAGCATATCGAGGAGCAGCCGGGGATTCATTATGTTAAGATTCTTGGAATGGAGGAGTTGTAAAGATATGATAAGGATAGCAGTGATGGGATACGGGACGATCGGTTCCGGTGTGGCGGAGGTTTTAAAGATTAACAGGGACAGCATTGCGAAGCGTGCCGGCGATGAGATCGCGCTGAAGTATGTGCTGGATCTCAGGGATTTTCCGGGGGATCCGGTGCAGGAGCTTCTGGTGCATGATTACCGTGTGATTGCGGACGATCCGGAGGTGGCGATCGTCGTGGAGACGATGGGCGGTGTGGAGCCGGCTTATACATTTGTCCGGGCGATGTTAGAGGCGGGGAAGCATGTCACGACCTCGAATAAGGCCCTGGTGGCGGCAAAGGGAGCGGAGCTGATCGCGGTCGCGAAGGAGAAAAACGTGAATTTCATGTTCGAGGCGAGCGTCGGCGGTGGCATTCCGATTATCCGCTCCTTAAATACCTGTCTGACCGCGGACGAGATCGAGGAGATTACCGGTATCGTCAACGGGACGACGAACTATATGATGACAAAAATGACGGAGGAAGGACTCGAATTTGATGATGTTTTGCGGGACGCACAGGCAAAGGGCTATGCGGAAAAAGACCCCACGGCGGATATAGAAGGGTATGACGCCTGCCGGAAAATTGCGATTTTAACCTCCCTGGTGTGTGGGCAGCAGGTGGATTTTGAGGATATTTATACCGAGGGAATCACCGGAATCAGTGCGGCTGATATTCGTTATGCGAAGGCGATGGGCCGCGCGATCAAACTGCTTGCGGTCAGCAAAAAAGACGGGGATGGCTATGCGGCGCTGGTGGCTCCGCATCTTCTTCCTCCGTCGCATCCGCTCTACAGCGTAAATGATGTGTTTAACGCGGTCTTCGTACATGGAAATGTGCTCGGGGATGCGATGTTTTACGGAAGCGGGGCAGGAAAACTCCCGACCGCGAGCGCGGTTGTGGCGGATGTCGTGGAGATGGCAAAGCATCTGGACACCAATATTGCGGTGGAGTGGAGCTCAAAGAAATTAGAGCTGACCGATTATAAAAAGATGACAAAACAGTATTTTGTACGTACGACTGCGCCAAAGGAAGCCGTGGAAGCAGTGTTCGGCGGCGTGGAGTATGTGACGGCAGAGGGCGTGAGCGGAGAACTCGGGTTTATCACAGCGTGCATGAGCGAGGGGCAGTATGAGCAAAAGGCGGCGGAACTCGGAAACGTGCTGCAGATGATCCGTATGGCGTAAGGCCGTCGGAAGGAAAACGGCGCGACCGGGA
>CAJUNX010000014.1:0-64813 GCA_910587865.1 uncultured Roseburia sp. | reverse complement strand
ATGGGCTGGAGGCGTCCGGAAGGTGAGGCCGTCGGAAGGAAAACGGCGCGTCCGGGAATGGGCTGGAGGCGTCCGGAAGGCGAGGCCGTCGGAAGGAAAGCGGCGCGACCGGGAATGGGCTGGAGGCGTCCGGAAGGTGAGGCCGTCGGAAGGAAAACGGCGCGTCCGGCGGACGCGGCATGACAGGTGCAGATGATGATATGGATATGTGCTGCTGAATGGAAGGGGAGACACGGGATATGAAATATGTAGTGATACTGGGCGATGGCATGGCGGACCGCCCGATCGGGAGTCTGGGCGGGAAGACACCGCTGGAATATGCGAAAACGCCGATGATGGATGCGCTGGCAGTAAAGGGGGAGATCGGCATGGTTCACACGATTCCCGACGGCATGAAGCCGGGCAGCGATACGGCGAATCTGTCCGTGCTCGGTTATGATCCCACGATATTTTATTCGGGCCGTTCTTCGTTAGAAGCACTCTCGATCGGTGTGCCGATGAAGGAGACGGATGTCGCACTCCGGTGCAATATCGTGACGCTTTCGGAGGAGGAAGAACGGTATGAGGACCGCACGATCCTGGACCACAGTGCTGACGAGATCAGCACAGAGGAGGCGGCTGTTCTTTTGGCGGCGGTTAAAAAAGAGCTGGAGAGTGAGCGTTTTCATTTTTACGTGGGAACGAGCTATCGCCACTGTCTGATTTGGGAGAATGGACCGGTGCCGGATCTGGTACCGCCGCATGATATTTTAGGGCAGAAGATCGGGGATAAGCTGCCAAAGGATCAGGCGCTTTTGGATATGATGAAACGCAGCTATGAGATTCTCGTGAATCATCCGGTGAATCTGGAGCGAAAAAAGCGGGGGGAGTGTCCGGCGAATTCGTGCTGGTTCTGGGGAGCTGGCACAAAGCCTTCGCTCTATCCGTTTGAGGAGCGGGCACACAAAAAGGGAGCTATGATCTCCGCAGTGGATCTCCTGAAAGGAATCGCGGTCGGCACCTCGATGAAGGTGATCGCGGTGGAGGGCGCAAACGGCGGTCTTGATACGAATTATGAGGGAAAAGCACAGGCAGCTGTGGATGTGCTGACGAAGGACGGCTGTGATTTTGTCTATGTGCACCTGGAGGGGCCGGACGAGATGGGCCACCAGGGGAGTGTGGAGAAGAAAATCACGGCGATCGAGCGTCTCGACGAGCGGATCATTCGCCCGATTGTGGAGGGACTTGAGGCGGCGGGGGAGGAGTTTCGCATGGTGATCCTGCCGGACCACCCGACACCGATTGAGATCCGGACGCATTCTGCGGATGATGTGCCGTATCTGCTTTACGACAGTACACGGCCATATGGCGGGGAAGATGCGGAGAGCCGGCATTATAATGAGCGGGAAGCGGAAGCGGCGGGGCGACGGATCGAAAAGGGTCATGAGCTGCTGGATTATCTTCTGGGCGGGAGGTAACGTGAAAGATGATGCGAAAGGCAGTACAAGGATGTGTGCCGGAAAAGCCCGGATATAATGAGCGGCGAACCAATTGGGAGGAAAGGAATAAAATAGAACAGAAGAAGCATTTTTGAGGAGAAAAATGTGCAGACTGTTTTATTGATTGTTGCGCTCTCGGTTGACGTGTTTCTGGCATGTGTGGCCTGCGGGGCGGAACAGATCAGGATCGGAAAGATGACGGCACTCTGCATCAGCGCAATCTGCAGCGGAGTGCTGTTTTTATCGCTTGCGGCAGGAAATCTGCTGGACGGCGTGATAAAGGAACGCTATACGGTACTGCTGTGTTTTTCCGTACTGCTTGCAGTGGGGGTGTTTAAGCTCGCGGAGTACGGGATCAGGGTTTATATCAAAAAGCATACGTTTTTGTGCAAACGGGTCAGGATTACATTTTCACAGATTCATCTGATTTTAAGCATTTATCGAAATCCGGTGATCGCGGATCAGGATAAATCTTCGAATATGTCGGTGGCGGAGGGCGTTTTTTTTGCGCTGGCGATGTCGCTGGACGGATTTTTCGGAGGACTGGGAGCAGCGTTTCTCGGGATCCGTATCTGGCAGACCATATTGTTAAATTTTGCTTTAAGTTTTTTTGCGGTACAGGCAGGAGTTTTTGCCGGAAGAAAACTCACGCAGTATAAAAAGAGAGATTTATCGTGGGTCGGAGGCGTGTTGTTTGTCGCGCTCGCGGTGAGCAAGCTAATGTGAAAAGCGTAGGGCAGAATTCATAAAAATCATTTGTAATACCGTGAATTTATGGTGATTTTTATGAAATTCTGCTTGCGTTTCCGGCAGTACATGTTATAATGTATTTAAATACGATATCGACGGAACCGGAGAGTGGAGAGCAGATCGGATCCTGTGACGGCGTTCACAGGCGTGTGACCTCATGTCTCCGTTTTTTTATGCCCTGCGGAGAAAAAGCGCAGAGGAAAGGGTGAATCGGAGGGCAGAGTGACGGTTTTTATCTTATTCTGGAACAGGTTCCGAAGATCAGACAAAGCAATGGCGGACAGACGGGCACAATGAAGGAGGAAATGGCATGGCAAAGTATGTGATGGCACTGGATGCAGGGACAACCAGCAACCGCTGTATACTGTTTAATGAGAAGGGCGAGATCTGCTCAATGGCGCAAAAAGAATTCCGGCAGTATTTTCCGAATCCGGGCTGGGTGGAGCATGATGCGAACGAAATCTGGTCGACGATGCTCGGCGTGGCGGTGGAGGCGATGAATATGATCCGGGCGTCGGCGTCGGATATCGCGGCGATCGGGATCACAAATCAGCGCGAGACGGTGATCATCTGGGATAAAAAGACCGGAGAGCCGGTCTGTAACGCGATCGTGTGGCAGTGCCGGAGAACATCGGATATCGCGGATGCGCTCAAGGAAAAAGGGCTTGAAGAGACATACCGTCAGAAGACAGGACTCATCATTGACGCTTATTTTTCCGCGACAAAGGTAAAATGGATTCTTGATCACGTGGAAGGAGCCAGGGAACGCGCAGTGAAGGGAGAGCTTTTGTTCGGCACGGTGGAGACCTGGCTGATCTGGAAGTTTACAAAGGGCGCCGTGCATGTGACCGATTATTCGAATGCATCCCGGACGATGCTGTTTAATATCAACGATCTGTGCTGGGATCCGGATATTCTGGAGGAACTTGGAATCCCGGCGTGTATGCTTCCGGAGCCGGTACCCTCGAGTCAGATTTACGGGTACGCGGATTCGGCGTTTCTGGGGGGTGAGATTCCGATCGGGGGAGCTGCGGGAGATCAGCAGGCGGCGCTGTTCGGACAGACCTGTTTTCATGCGGGGGATGCAAAGAATACATACGGAACAGGCTGTTTCCTTCTGATGAATACCGGGGAAAAGCCGGTTTTTTCAAAAAACGGACTTGTGACGACGATTGCCTGGGGGCTGGACGGCAAAGTGAATTATGCGCTTGAGGGCTCTATCTTTGTAGCCGGTGCCGCGATTCAGTGGCTGCGTGACAATATGAAGCTGATCGATTCCGCGCCGGATTCCGAGTATATGGCGGGCAAGGTGCACGGGACGCATGGATGCTATGTCGTGCCGGCGTTTACCGGGCTCGGAGCGCCGCACTGGGATCAGTATGCGAGAGGGACGATCGTCGGCATCACAAGAGGGACAAATAAAAATCATATTATCCGGGCAACACTGGAATCGATTGCACTTCAGGTGTGCGATGTTATCGATGCAATGCGTGCGGACGCCGGGGTGGAGCTTCGAGCCTTAAAGGTGGACGGCGGCGCAAGCGCAAATAATTTTCTGATGCAGTTTCAGGCGGATATGATCGACGCACCGGTAAAACGTCCGGAGTGCATTGAGACGACGGCAATCGGAGCCGCGTATCTGGCAGGACTAGCGGTCGGTTACTGGAAAGACAAGGAGGATGTTGTCAGCAATCAGAAGCTGGACCGGATTTTTGAGCCCCGGATGGAAGCCGCCGACCGCACGGCAAAGCGGAAGGGCTGGAATAAAGCGGTGAAATATGCGTATGGCTGGGCAAAGGATGAGGAGGAATAGCGTTTTTTGCAGAGATTTTTAAGTTTTTCGAAAGTTATGGCGGGTTTTCCGGAAAGGTGGTATGATAGCAGTAAGGCTTGAGAGGGAAAGGACGATGCGCTACGATGGAGATTCGCTTATTGTATGGAAACGAGCTGCAGCAGGCGGTATTTGCTGCACATGAGGTATTTGAGGCCGGTGTGCGCCCCTTTATCAGAATACAGCAGGAGGCGGACTGGTTTTACCAGTATGTGCGCCCGGAACAGCTGTGGCAGGAGATGAGCGGCAGAAGCCTGTTTCTGTGGGGGGCGTTTGAAAATGGTTTTCTCTGCGCAGTCGGCGCAATCCGAAACAGCGGCCAGATCACAATGCTTTATGTCCGGCCGCATTATGTCAGAAGACGCATCGGTCTGCAGCTGGTGAATGCCATGAGTGCTTATGCGGCGAATGTGCTCGGGCGGGAACGGGTGACAATCAATGTGACACCGGTGTCCGCGGCATCATATTTTTATCACATTGGTTTTACGATGATTCAGGGGCGCATACCGGGGGAGACTTATATACCGCTCGAGCGGCGGATCTGGTCGATCCCGCAGAATTCTTTCGGGTGGAACGGGACCGGCCAGCCGGTAGCGATGGCGAATGGTTATGTTTCCGGAGGCGGTGCCGCAGGAGCCGGATACGGGATTGGGACGGGTGCGGTTCATCCGGGCCTGCCCGGTAGCGGAGGTATGGGATATCCGGCAGGAGGGAACTGGGGAGTCAGGGCGGGAGGAAATGCGGCAGGTGCGGGTTATCCGGCCGGCAGAGAGCCGTCAGGAGGAAATGCGGTTCATCCGGGCCTGCCCGGGAGCGGGAATATTGCCGGCCGACTGGACGGGGCCAGACAGACTCCCGGATATCCGCCGGTTCCGTACGGATATGGTTTTATGCCGCCAGGGATGCCGCAGAATCAGTGGAATGGACCGCGGTATCAGTTTTATCAGAATCCGCGTCCGGTAAAACCGGAGGTATCCTATCCGGTTAAGACCGTACCAAAGAGATGGATACTGGCGCTGATTGCCGGTGTGTTTGTAATCTGCTTTTCTGTGATGACGGGGGTTACGGTGCATCATCTCTCTGTGGACGGACTGTTTACAGCGGAGGACAGGCTGTCGGCAGATTCGACGGAGGAGGACGAGATTTTGAAAGAACTCGGAAACGGGGAAGAAATATAGGAGGAAGACAGGGAACAGGGACGGCTAGAAGGGCCGTCCTTTTTTTTGATAAAATTCTATCCGTGTATCAATTGTTGGAATATCCGTGCAGTGAGGGCAGAGGGTTTTAAAGAGAAAAATATGTACGATTTCAGATCAGATCAGAGATTTTCAGATATCATTCCGTTTGAGAAAAAGCTGTGGCTTTCCTCCCCCACCATGCATGAGGAGGAACTGCAGTATATACATGACGCGTTCCGCGCCAACTGGGTGACGACCGCGGGGGAAAATGTGGACGCACTGGAGGCGGCGGTGGCGGAAAAGACAGGAATCCGTCATGCCGTTGCGCTCTCGTCCGGGACGGCGGCGCTTCATCTGTCGGTCAAACTGGCAGCGGAACGGCTCTACGGAAGCAGCACCGGCATTTCCACGCCGGCAGGGCTCGGTCCGGGAGGAAGCCTGCTCGGGAAACGGGTGTTCTGCTCGGATATGACGTTTGACGCCACGGTAAATCCCGTGGTATACGAGGGTGGCGAACCGGTGTTTATCGACACCGAGTACGATACCTGGAACATGGATCCGGAGAGCCTTGAAAGAGCGTTTGAAATCTACCCGGATGTAAAGCTGGTGGTACTGGCGCATCTCTACGGGACTCCGGGGCAGATTGATGAGATAAAAGGAATCTGCCGGGCGCACGGCGCGCTGCTGGTGGAGGACGCCGCGGAGAGCTTCGGCGCATCCTATAAGGGCGTACAGACGGGAAATTTCGGCGATTATGCGGTGATCAGCTTTAACGGGAACAAGATCATCACCGGGAGTTCGGGCGGGATGTTCCTGACGGACAGCCGGTATGACGCGGAGAAGGTGCGGAAGTGGTCGACCCAGGCCAGGGAGGCTGCCCCGTGGTATCAGCACGAGGAGCTCGGGTATAACTACCGGATGAGCAACATCATTGCAGGAATTGCCCGCGGACAGATGGAACACCTGGAGGAACATATCGCGAGAAAAACGGAGATCTACCACAGATACCGGGAAGGGCTTGCCGGTCTGCCGGTCACGCTGAATCCGTGGAATGAAACGGACAGTGTGCCGAATTTCTGGCTTTCCTGCCTGCTGGTTGACCGTGAGGCCATGTGTGAGACGCAGCGCTCTGAGCGGGAAGCCATGTGGCGGCCGGAGCGTGGAAAAAGCTGTCCGACGGAGATGTTAAATGCGCTCGCCAGCTTTGGCGCGGAGGGACGTCCTCTGTGGAAACCGATGCACATGCAGAGCATCTATAAAAACAACGGATTTGTCGGGAGATCGGGTTCCATGCGTGGAAACAGCAATGCGTATATCAGTAGGGAAAACGGATGTGATGCCGGGGCGGATCTTTTTGCAAGGGGGCTGTGCCTGCCGTCGGATCACAAGATGTCGCCGGAGGAACAGGACCGGGTGATTGAGATTATCAGGAGATGCTTCGGGTAAGCGATGACGGCTGTGTGCGGGACGGGCGGTGTTTCCCGCCAGAGCTGTTCTGACAGCGCGTTTGAAAATTAGAACCGGAGGTTTCACGGGAGTTTCAGTTAAGGGAATGAAGGACACATGAAAAAGTCAGCGGGAGTGATACTTTCTGCAGTTATCGGAGCATCGGCAGGGGCCGGTGTTTATTTTATAACAAAGAAAAAAAAGAACGAGGCCAAAACAGCGGGACGTCATGTCCCGTTCGGTCCGTATGAAGCAGTCTTCAAACGACCGCTGGATATCCTGATCTCAGGAACGGCGCTGGTGCTGCTCTCACCGGTTCTCGGCGCGACGGCATTACTGGTGCGGGCAAAACTCGGCTCGCCGGTGCTGTTCGTACAGGAGAGACCGGGCAGGAAGAATCCGGTGACCGGGCAGGAAAGGATTTTTAAGATTTACAAGTTTCGGACGATGACGGATGCGTGTGGGGAAGACGGGGAGCTGCTTCCGGATGAACAGCGGCTGACGCGGTTTGGAAAGTTACTAAGGAGTACCAGCCTGGATGAGCTGCCGGAGCTTTTTAATATTTTAAAAGGGGATATGTCGCTGGCGGGTCCCAGACCGCTGCTGCCGGAATACCTGCCCCGTTACAGCGAGGCGCAGCGGCACCGGCATGACGTGAGACCGGGACTGACCGGGCTGGCACAGGTGTCCGGGCGGAATGCGCTGTCCTGGGAGGAGAAATTTGAGGATGATGTGAGGTATGTAAGGCACATCACGTTTGCAGGGGATCTTAAGATACTGTTCCAGACAGTGGCAGCCGTTGTGAAAAAGGACGGGATCAGTTCGGGGACATCGGCGACCATGGAAACGTTTACGGGGAATGATACAGAGAACAGTCACAAGAGTTTTTCAGAGGACAGACTTTAGAATTTGTAACGGAAGCATAATATATGGAACACAAAAAGCTTGTAATCATTGGCGCATCGGGGCATGGAAAAGTATGTGCGGAAATTGCAGTACAGTGCGGATATGAGGAAATCCTGTTTCTGGATGATGACAGAAACCTTTCGTTTTGCGGGAGGCACCCGATCATCGGTACAGTTGCTGATTTTGGCAAATATATTGGAACGGCATCTTTTTTTATTGCAATCGGAAACAGCAATATCAGAGAACGGATCATGAGGAAACTGGAGGAAGCCGGCGGGGAGATCACCACACTGGTACATCCTGATGCGGTAATCAGCGAAAGTGCGGTGATAGGAAATGGTTCTGCGGTTATGGCCGGTGCGGTTATTAATGCAGATGCCATCATAGGAAAAGGATGTATCATCAATACGGCGGCTTCCGTGGATCATGACTGTGTGGTGGAGGATTACTGCCATATATCAGTCGGAAGTCACCTCGCGGGGACAGTGCATACCGGAAAGCATACCTGGATCGGAGCAGGAGCTGTGGTGAGTAATAATGTGACAGTCTGCGGGGAATGTATGATCGGAGCAGGGGCTGTGGTAATAAAAAATATAGTTATGGCAGGCACTTATGCAGGCATACCTGCGAGGAGAATGAATTGACGAAAATACTGATTTTGGCGAACTATTCACTCGGTCTTTATCGGTTTCGTCAGGAACTGCTGGAGGGAATGATCCGCCGTAAATACAGGGTATCTATATCCGTTCCGGATACGGAATTTTTGCAGGAACTGAAAGAAATCGGATGCAGGGTACTTCCCAACAAATATTTGGAACGCAGGGGAATGAATCCACTACAGGATTTGCAACTGATTCGTTACTATATATGGCTTCTTGGAAAAATAAAGCCGGATATGGTGCTGACATATACAATAAAACCCAATATCTATGGCGGAATAGCGGCCGGAGTAAAAAAGATTCCGTTTATTGCCAATATTACCGGTCTCGGCACCGCAGTTGAAAACGGCGGGATCCTTCAGGCTGTCACGCTGAGTCTGTATCGTCTGGGTCTGCGGAAGGCACAGACAGTCTTTTTTCAGAATAAAGAAAATCTCGCATACATGACTACCCGGCAGATTGTTCCACGGAACAGATGCAGACTGCTTCCCGGGTCAGGCGTGAACTTAAAGCAGCACTGCTATGAGGAATATCCGGAAGACAGCGATAAACTGATCTTTTCAACTGTCGGCCGTATCATGAAGGATAAAGGGACGGATGAGCTTCTGGCAGCCGCGGAGAACGTAAAAAAGAAATACCCGGATGTGATATTCCGGGTGATCGGGTTTTTTGATGAGGATTATCAGGAGAAAATTCAGAATGCGGTAAAGAAAGGCATTATCGAATACATCGGACAGCAGGATGACATTCATCCGTTTTTAAAGGAATCCCATGCCGTTATCCATCCGTCCTACCACGAGGGGATGTCAAATGTGCTGCTGGAAGCGGCGGCGACAGGACGGCCGGTTCTAGCCAGCAGTGTGGCAGGATGCAGGGAGACGTTTGAAGATGGAATATCTGGTATCGGATTCCGGCCGCAGGATCCGGCTGACCTGGTCAGGGCGATTGAGAAATTTATAAATCTTCCTTATGACAAAAAGGTACAGATGGGAAGAAAAGGCCGCAGGAAAATGGAGCAGGAATTTGACCGTCAGATCGTTGTGGAAGCATATATGAAGGAAATAAAAAAGGTTACAGGAACGCAGAAAAATGACTGAGGAACTTTATGAGAAACTGATCCGGCACGAAGAAAAACTGTCCGTAATCGGACTCGGGTATGTCGGAATGCCGATTGCAGTGGCATTTGCCAGAAAAATTGATGTGATCGGCTTTGATTTAAATGAGCAGAAAGTGGAGCTGTACCGGTCTGGAAAAGATCCGACGAATGAGGTCGGAGATGAGGTGATACAAAACACTGAGGTTCAGTTTACAGCAGATGAATCCAGACTGCGGGAGGCAAAATTTCATATCGTGGCAGTACCAACGCCTGTGAATGATGACCATACGCCGGATCTTTCCCCTGTGGAAGGGGCCGGCCGGATCCTTGGCCGGAACCTGACAAAAGGATCCGTTGTCGTGTTTGAATCCACGGTCTATCCAGGGGTGACGGAGGAGGTATGTGTGCCGGTTCTGGAACAGGAATCCGGCCTGAAATGCGGGGTGGATTTTAAGATCGGGTACAGCCCGGAACGGATCAACCCGGGAGATAAGGTGCACCGGCTGGAGACGATAAAAAAAATCGTCAGCGGCATGGATGAGGAAACCCTGGACGTGGTCGCAAAGGTCTATGAGCTGGTGGTGGATGCCGGAGTGCACCGGGCGGAAAGTATACAGGTTGCGGAAGCTGCAAAGGTGATTGAAAATTCGCAGCGTGATATTAATATTGCGTTTATGAATGAACTGTCCATTATTTTCAACCGGATGGGCATTGATACAAAAGCTGTGCTGGAAGCCGCCGGAACCAAGTGGAATTTTTTGAATTTCCAGCCCGGGCTGGTCGGGGGACACTGTATCGGTGTCGATCCGTATTATCTGACATACCGGGCGGAAATGCTCGGATATCACAGTCAGATCATTCTGTCCGGCCGCCGGATCAACGATGACATGGGAAAATATGTGGCGGAAAACTGTGTGAAGAAGCTGATTGCGGCGGATAAAAACGTCAGGAATGCAAAGGTTGCGGTGCTCGGGTTTACCTTTAAGGAAAACTGTCCGGATACCAGGAACACGAAAGTGACTGATATTGTAAACGAGCTGAGGGAATACGGGATTGAGCCGGTGATTGCCGACCCGCAGGCGGATACCGGGGAAGCAGAACGGCTTTACGGTATCACGTTTGCGGATGCAGGCAGTATCCGCGGCATGGATGCCGTGATCCTGGCCGTAGCGCATAGGGAATTCACGGATTATAACATGGAGGATATGGACAGGCTGTACGGGGAGGGAACAAAAGTTCTGCTTGATGTCAAGGGACTGCTTGACCGGAGGGAATATGAGACAGCCGGGTACAGCTACTGGAGATTATAGATGGGATATCAGAATGTGAAATTTCCGGAAGGAAGCCTGTTTCTTGTGACAGGCGGAGCCGGATTTATCGGGAGTAATCTGTGCGAGGCGGTTTTAAAGCTGGGATACCGGGTGCGCTGCCTGGATGATCTCTCCACGGGGAAGCAGGCCAACACTGATCTGTTTGCAGGAAATCCGGATTATGAATTTGTAAAAGGTGACATTCAGGATTTACAGACCTGTATGGAAACCTGCCGGGGAGCGGATTATGTCCTCCATCAGGCTGCATGGGGATCCGTGCCGAGGAGCATTGAGATGCCCCTTTTTTACTGTGCAAACAATATCACCGGGACGCTGAACATGCTGGAGGCTGCCAGGCAGAACGGGGTAAAAAAATTTGTCTATGCCAGCAGCTCGAGTGTCTACGGGGATGAGCCGGTGCTGCCGAAGACCGAGGGACGGGAGGGAAATCTTCTCTCGCCCTATGCCGTATCCAAGCGGGCGGATGAGGAATGGGCAAAACAGTATACGAGGCATTACGGGCTGGATACGTACGGACTCCGGTATTTCAACGTGTTTGGCCGCAGACAGGACCCGGAGGGCGCATATGCCGCGGTAATTCCGAAATTTATCCGTCAGCTGCTGAACGGGGAAATCCCGACAATCAACGGAGACGGCCGACAGAGCCGGGATTTTACGTATATTGAAAATGTGATTGAGGCAAATCTGAAAGCGTGTCTTGCCGGGCATGAGGCGGCCGGCGAGGCATACAACATCGCATACGGCGGACGCGAATATCTGCTGGATATCTATTACGGACTGGCAGATGCGCTGGAGATTAAAGATGCATCCGGGAACAGGCCGGAGCCGCGGTTCGGACCGGACCGTGCCGGGGATATTAAGCACTCCAATGCGGATATATCTAAGGCGCGGAAGCTGCTTAACTATGAGCCGGAATGGGATTTTGAGCGGGGAATAAAGGCAGCGATTGCGTGGTACAGGGAGAATCTGTAAATGTGCGGGATTAACGGACTTCTTGATTTTAAAAACCGGTATACATCAGAGGAGAGGCATAACCTTGTCTGTCGGATGAATGAAGAGATCATTCACCGCGGGCCGGATGCGGAGGGGATCTATGACGGGGAGTGGTGCTGTATGGGGATGCGCCGGCTTTCCATCATTGACCTTTCCACAGGGGACCAGCCGGTATATAACGAAGACCATACGCTGGCGGCAGTATTTAACGGGGAAATCTATAATTATAAAAAATTAAGACAGGAACTGATACACAGGGGCCACTGTTTTGCCACTGCATCCGATACGGAGGTGATTGTTCATCTTTATGAGGAGTACGGCGGACAGTGCTTTGCAATGCTGGACGGGATGTTTGCCCTTGCAGTTTATGACAGAAAAAAGGAAATTCTGATACTGGCCAGGGACAGGATGGGGGAAAAACCCCTTTATTTTTACAGAAATAATTCCCTTTTTCTGTTTGCATCGGAACTGAAAAGCATGCTGGCCACGGATCTTATCCCGAAAGAAATCTCTTCCGAAGCACTCAGTTTTTACTTCCGGTATACGTATATACCGGCGCCCCTCACAATTTTTAAGGATGTGAAAAAACTGCTGCCGGGTCATTATCTGACGATTGGAAAAGATGGCCGGATGTCAGAGGAAACATACTGGGAGCTGACGGTGGATGAGGACTGTGCCGGATTCTCCTATGAGGAAGCAGTCAGTGAACTGCGGCGCAGGCTGAACCGTTCGGTAAAGGAGCGGATGAACTGTGACGTGCCATACGGGGCGTTTTTAAGCGGCGGACTTGATTCCGGAATTATAGCGGCGCTGATGGCCAGGAATTCAGAACGCCCGATAAAGACCTTTACAATCGGATTTGAGGAAGCCGATTATGATGAGAGCAGAAATGCGGCGCTGATGGCGGCGCATATCGGTTCGGAGCATCATGCATGTATCATGCATCACCGGGATGCGATGGAGATCATGGACCGGGTCATTTCTTCCATGGATGAGCCCTTTGCCGATTCCTCCGCATTGCCGGAGTATCTGGTGTCGGAGTATGCGTCCAGAGAAGTGAAGGTGGTGCTGACCGGGGATGCGGGCGATGAATGTTTCCTTGGTTATGAAAAATATCTGATCGATTATTACAGCAGGATTTATCTGAAGCTGCCGAACGGCACGAGAAAGCTGCTGATCGAACCGGTCATGGAGCTGCTGCCGGACACGACAGCGTTTTCCAGGAAGGTAAACAAGCTGGTGAGCAGTGCGTATACGGATATCTTTTCCAAACGGAAAAATACGATGCAGCTGGGATTTAAGGAGGAGGACTGCCGGAAGCTGTTTCAGGAAGGATGGAATGAGAACTCCGGGGAGAGCCGGATCCGGGAGTACTACAACCGGATGAACGGGACAGATCTGCGGAAAACCCAGTACACCGATCTGCATCTTGTGCTGGAGGGGGACATGCTTGCCAAGGTGGACCGGATGGCAATGCTGAATTCCCTGGAGACACGTACCCCGATGCTGGCAAATGATATCGTGCAGTTTGCGTTTTCACTTCCGGATGCGTACAAGCTGAAAGGAAGAAATAAAAAACGGATCTTAAAGGATGCGTTTTTGCCGCTTTTGCCAAAAGGATATACGAAACTGCCGAAATCAGGGTTCGGGATCCCGCTGGATCACTGGTTTCGGAATGAGATGAAGAAAGAGATGCTGGATGTGCTGAATGCTGGAAGGATTCAGGGGCAGGGGATTCTGTCCGGGAAATATGTGGAGCGGATCATACAGGAACATCTGACGGGGAAAAGAAACCGGAAGTCGGAGATCTGGGCGTTGTTTGTGTTTGAGAAGTGGTATGAGGAAGTAACGAAACTTAAATGAGAGATAAAAATGTGCTTTATATCGGCAGCTTTGAACTTCCGGATAAGGATGCAGCGGCTCATCGTGTACTTGGAATAGCCAAAGCTCTGCGTGAATGCAATAATCGTGTATATTTTGTGGGAGCAGACCGGGGTAGTAAAACATCGCAGGATTTGTGTAATATACGGACGACAAAAAAAGAAGTTCAGGGGTTTGAATGTTATTCACGTGTTTACCCGGGAAACAGTAAAGCATGGGTCGGATATCTGTTTGATATCAGGCCTTATATTGAAGTATTAGATTACATCGGAGACATTAATGCAGTAATATGCTATGATCTTTCCGCGATATCATTGGAAAAAATCAGAAGATTTTGTAAAAGGAGAAATATACTCTGTATTGCTGATAACACGGAGTGGTATTCGGTGGCGGGAAGGAGATTTCCCGTTAATGTCATTAAGGGGTTGGATGAATTTTTCCGGATGCGTATTATTCATAAACGTCTGGATGGTCTGATTGTAATCAGCAGTTATCTGAAACGATATTATAAAAAGTGTAAAAATGTGATACGAATTCCGCCGCTGACAGATCTGAATGAGGAAAAATGGATCAATAAATATGAAAAAGATAAACGGGTATTAAGACTTGTATATGCCGGTGCCCCTGGCAGAAAGGACAGGATCGACTATCTGATCAGGGCAGTCGGGGGACTGAACCGATCTTACCGGCTGGATGTTATTGGCATTACAAAAGACGAGTATCTTAAACTGTATTCGGGACATGAGGATATTGTGAACCGTAATGATAATATAAAGTTTCATGGTCGGATTTCGCACCGGGAAGTACTGGAATATGTAAAAAAAGCAAATTACAGCTGTTTTTTCAGAGACCGGTCCCGGGTGGCCATGGCCGGATTCCCGACAAAATTTGTGGAAGCGATCAGCTGCGGAACACCTGTGATATCAAATGATACCAGTGATCTGTTGAAATATACAGAAAAGGGAAATGGGATTATTCTTGACTCCGCAGATCTGAAAAGCATCAGAAAAGTATTGGAAACTGTACCGGTCTTGCAGAAGGTAAACAGGGGAAGGTTTGACTATCACAATTATATCGGGAAGATAAATGAGTGGATGAATATTTCGTAATAAGTTTTTGTGAATAGGAAATTGAGAAGCGTATGAATATATATTTGATAAATTTAATATTGCTTATTATGACAGGATTCTTTGTAAATCAAAAACGAGGATTTATAAAGATTAATATAGGAAATTTCCCTATTACATTAAGCAAAACGGTTCCTTTTTCTGTTTTTTGGATTACTGTATTAACTCTCGAGTACGGTTTAAGGGGAGATTTTACAACGGATTATCAAGGCTATAAATTGTGGTTTGATTTAGCTCCGGGTTGGAGTTTAAAATCAATATTTTTATCAAGTAATATTGAAAAATTGTACTTGCTTTTAAATAAAATTATTGTGACGTTTACGGACAAATTTTATATTTTTATGTTGTTTATTGGGCTTCTGACAATTCTGTTTTATTTTATAGCGTTATCGAAAACAACGGAATCCGAATGGGTTTCATTGGGAATCTTTTTCTCATTGGGCTTTTTTTATAATGGATTTAATCTAAGCACTCAGTTACTTGCCGGAAGCATTTTTGCTTTATCCACAAAATTTCTTTTTTTAAAAAAACCGTTTGCCTATATTGGGGCAGTATTAATCGCGGCATCTGTTCACAAATCTGCGCTTATTATGTTACCACTATATTTTCTAACAAAAATACGTGTAAAAAGTAAGAGCTTGCCAGTAATAATATGGGGGATAGTAGCAATAGGATTTTTATATAAAATTGATAGTATAGCTATTGGTGCAAGTACTATTTTATATGGAAACACATATAAAGATGTCCTTGTCAACTTAAATTCCGGTATAAGTTTGGGTTATATATTAAAAAATATATTAGTTTTATTTTTAATTTTCTTTTTTAGGAAATATTTTAATATGAATGTGGTAAAAGACAAAATCATTTATTTGGGTTGTGTTTTATATGGGACAATAATTATATGGAGTAGTAAAATAGAAATGCTGAATAGATTTTCATATTTTTTGATTATTTTTGTTATGCTCGCTTTTTCTAGTATTTTAGAAAAATATCAAGGAAATAAAAAAAGTTTGAAAATTGTCCTTTGTTTTATGTTTGCTGTTATGCAGGCAGGGTGGCTGAAAAATAACTATTATACAATTTTTAGGTGAAAGAAAAGAGAAAATATGAATCCAATAATATCAGTTATAATTCCCGTTTATAACGCTGAAAAATACATAAAACGATGTTTGGAAAGTGTATTCGCACAAAAATATACAAATATTGAGATTATAGTTATTAATGACGGATCAACTGATAATTCTGATAAAGTCATAAAAAATTGTATTTGTGAGAAAGTGAAATATATTTTGCTTGAAAAGAACACAGGTCAAAGTAATGCACGAAATACAGGAATTAATTATTGCACAGGTGAGTGGCTTCTATATTTAGATGCAGATGATGAAATCGCTGCTGAGACAATTGCAAATGTATACGAAGAAGTAAAAAATGCAGATGCTGATCTTGCTATATTTGGCTATTACAGGAAAAGAAACAGGAAAATTATTAGAGAATCCGTTAATGTTGATGAGGGGGTATATAGTAGTAGAGAGTTATTAAAATTACTATATGATGCTTATCCGGTACAATGGCTTAGCTGTATTGGAAACAAATTATATAATACGAAAATTATAAAAAAGAATAATATTCGTTTTTCTGATAAATTTAAGTATAATGAAGATTTAGGATTTATTTTAGACTATTTACAATATGTGAAAAAAATAATTACAAAAACAGATGAGTATTATTGTTATAATTATACATTAGGTTCTACGCAAAATAAAAATTTTTATCGTCCGGGTTCAATCGAAACGATAACAGTTACCCGGGAGTATTTAAAAGAAGTTTTGGAAAAAAATATATTATGGGATGAGAAACAGGAAGAATTTTCATATTCTATGACAGAAATGTATTTTGGGTCTTTATTAAATCGATGGAAATCGTATAAAGACTTTGTAGAAATATATCAGAAGATAAAACTAACGGATAAATATTCCGATAAAGTTAATTTAAAAGCAAGGTTTGGAATAATCAGTTTTTTTACAGTGTTGTTAAAAAAGGACCGCATAGTTGTTCTGTATATTTATATCAAACTATTAGAAGCAGCGAAAGAGTTAAAACAAATAAATGTTTATATCTATAATAAATGCTTTTTGCATAATTATAAATAGAATAATTACTTGTTTTCTGATGAAATTTAAAAAAGTTTCCTATATTGCTATGTTTCACGATATCGTAAATAGTAATAATATAGATGATTGCATAACAGAAAAATTTGATGATTTCTCGGTGACAACTTGTGATTTTGAGGAATATATTAAGTACTGTATAGAAAATGGAAGAAAATTTATCAGAACGGTTAATGATTTTACGAAGTATAAGTCATCTGTAATGATCACCTTTGATGATGGGTTTAAAAGTATTATTACGCTTGTTTTACCAATTATGAAAAAATACAATATTCCATTTACCATTTTTATCACCGTCAATTACGTCGGAGAAGAAGGATATCTTACATGGGATGATTTATCCTTACTGTCACAGGAGCCGCTTTGTACCATAGGATCTCATTCTGTTAGCCATGCCATATTTCGTGAAATGAATGATGACTCTTCTTCTAAAGAGTTTTTTTTATCGAAAGAAACGTTAGAGAAAAAATTAAATATTCAGGTCGATGATTTTGCTTTTCCGTTTGGTTCAATTTATGCAGTTAGTAAGAAAAATCGTATTTTAGCTAAGCATTATTACAAAAATATCTATATGACCTATCAGAAAGTTTGCAGCAAAAACAGGGTGTTTTGGCCAAGGCTTGATATGTCATATTTTATTAAAAGGAGACTGTTATGATTATTCCTGCAATAGTTATTGTTACATATAATCGTCCAAGGTCATTACAGAGACTTTTGCAATCCCTTAGTTGTGCATGCTATGAGGGATATACAGGTATATCACTAGTTATCAGTATTGATAAAAGTGATATACAGGAAGAAATTATTGATATTGTTGAAAAGTTTAAATGGGAATATGGAGATAAGATAATAAGAAAATACGATGTACGGCAAGGTCTTAAAAAACATGTTCTTCAATGTGGTGATTTGACAGATCAGTATGATGCTGTAATTATTCTTGAGGATGATTTATTTGTATCAACAGATTTTTACAACTATACCGTTCAGGCATTAAATTATTACCAAAATGAAGAGCGAGTTGCTGGAATCGGATTATATTCTCATGAATGGAATGGCTATGCATTTTGTCCTTTTCAAAAAAGAATTGGAGATTCAGATGTATTTGCTGGCCAGTTCTCCATTACATGGGGGCAATGCTGGCATAAAAAAGCATGGAAAAAATTTCGAACCTGGATGGAAAACCATCAGGAAATTAATATAATTGAGAACGCGCCAAGGAGAATCAGTCGTTGGTCTGAGCAGTCCTGGGGGAAATATTTTGTTTCCTATATTGTTGAAAATAATCTTTATTACATTATTCCTATATTTTCAATGACAACTAATTTCTCTGAAGTAGGGGAACATAATAACAGCATTAACACGGATCATCAGGTAATGCTGTGGGAGTGCAAAGAAAAGGTATATCATTTTAAACCAATTGAAGCTTTAATAAAATACGATATTTTTTTTGAACCTATATTAGATACGGTAAGTTTGTTTGGTTTATCACAGGATTCAGTTTTAATAGATTTGAATGCAACCCCTAACAGGCAGTACCATCGTCGTTATATTTTAACAACAAAAAATTTGAATTATGCTCTTAAAAAAAAGTATGGACTACAACTGCGACCTATTGAAAACAATGTTATACATAATGTCCCCGGAACAGGAATTTATTTGTATGATACAAAGATAAAATGCAGAAACAGACTAAAAAAATCAAAATATCGATATGATCTTAGAGGATTCACTTTTTTAGAAATGTTGCCGGCAAGTATTCAAAATATGAAAGAAGTATTTAGGGCAAAAATGCATTTATAAAATCTTATAAATTTTTATTTTGAATGAGAAAAGGGTTAATATGAAAGATGTAATGAAACTTTCTACACAAGGTGATTTATTAAAATATTTACAATCAAGAGAACAGATCAATTTCATTGCCCTTTGTGCTTCAAATTTTCAAGCAATAGGTATTGATGTAATAATTGAAATTCTTCAAAAAGAGGGTAAATTATTAAATGGAATTATTTTAATGCTTACAGATAATTATTTATCATTTCAATTTTCTCATTTTGCTGAAAATATTGATTATATAGAATATGAAAATAAACTGGATAAAAATATAAATTACTACAGATTAAATATATTCAAATATTTAAGTAGTTTTAAACATGAAGATTTGTATTTTGTCTCCATAACTATTTCGTATACCTGGTATACATTTTTGAATTTATATAATAAAAACAGTAGGCTAAAATGGATTATTATTGAAGACGGAGTGGGAAACTATCTGAAAAAAGGACTGGAGAAAACATATCTATACAACAAATTATGTGGAGATTATTATAAATCTTTCATCTTTGGAGTAATTAAGAGTAGTCTTATTTGGTTTGAGGATAGAATAATTCAGACGAGAGAGATAACACTGCTTGATAAAAATAATAGAAGGCAGGTCAATCATATGATTAAGGAATTGTATTGTAAAGAAATCAGAAAAAGAAAACAAATAGTTGACAAGCTGAATAATATCAAAGATGTTATATGCGATAATGCTTTTTTTTTGATTGAATTTTCCAGGATAGATATTGATTCTAAAATGGCAGAATATAATCTTGTTAAGGACATATGTGACTTTCTTAAATCAAGACATGTTGATTATTTTATAAAACCTCATCCAAGAGAACGCAACATAAATATTTATAGAAACATTGGAAATGTTTTTGAGAGCAATAATAGTATATCTCTTGAAATGATAATAGGAAACATGGAGCATACGCCAAAAGTAATAATTGGAACAATATCATCTTGTTTGTATGTTGCTAACTCTCTATATGGTATCAAAACAATTAGTTTGGGCAAAATTCTCCTTCATAATAAGGAATTTAAAAATTTGGGTATGAGGAGAGTAGTAAAAGAGTTTATAAAAAAATTTGATAAAATAGTTTATTTTCCCGAAACAATATCTGAACTTTATGATTTGATTTAAAGGATCTAAAGGTCGTGGCTGGATGCTGATTTTTGGAACATAAATTTAACGAATAAGGAATTAGTAGATGGATACAAACATAAAAGCCTTAAAATCGGGGATGTGGTATACAGCTGCGAATTTTATTATAAAAGGTATTGGGTTTCTTTCAACACCAATTTTTACAAGACTGTTTACACAGGAGCAGTATGGTTTATTCAATAATTACATATCCTGGGAAAGTACATTTAATGTATTTGTTTCTTTGCAACTTGTGTCAACATTTGTTAGTGCTCGTTTTGATTTTAAAGATAAGTTTGATGAATATGTTTCTTCATTATTAGTTTTTAATAGTATTATTTCTTTTGGATGGCTCATTATAATTAATGTATTTTCAAATGTCTTTACCCAATTTACAGGGATAGAGTTACGATGTTTAAATATAATGATTGTATATTTGCTTTTCGCTTCGATCATTGAAATGTTTCAAGCCAAAGAGAGATTTCTTTATAAATATAAGGTTACAGTTATTACCAGTCTTTTTATTGCACTATCTACTGCAGTTATTTCAGTTATACTTGTTATACTGATGGAAGACAAACTTTGGGGAAGAATCATCGGGAATTCATTACCGACTATATTTATTGGAATTTTGCTGAGTATAGTACTTCTTTACAACGGCGAAAAAAACAAAGTAAAATATTGGCGTTATGCACTTCCTGTCTGTTTACCATATGTTCCGCATATTCTTTCTATGACAGTTTTGAATTCAATGGACAGAATTATGATTACAAAAATATGTGGGTCGAGAGAAAATGCTTTATATTCTGTTGCTTACAGCTGTGGCGCGGTTATTACGATTCTAATGACTTCAATTAATTCAGCGTTTGTACCATGGCTGGGGTCAAAATTACACGAACACAATTATGAGGAAATTAGAAAAGTATCTGAAAAATATATAGGAGTTTTTGTATATATCTCGTGTGGCCTTATGTTAATTACCCCTGAACTGTTGTATGTGATGGGAGGGAACAAATATCAGGCTGCCTTATATGTAATGCCACCAATATCTTTTGGTTGTATATGCCAGTTTATATATACAATGTATGTCAATGTGGAACAATTTAACAAGAAGACTATAGGGATGGCAATAGCCAGTACTATAGCGGCATTATCAAATTATATTCTGAATATGATATTACTTCCTGTATTTGGTTATTTGGCAGCAGCGTATACAACTTTGGGTAGCTATATGATACTGCTGTTTATACATATGTTTTTAGTATATAGGTTGAAATTAGGAAATATATACCCAGTTAAATTAATAAAGAGTGTGCTGATTTTTATGACTACATATACAGCAGGTATTAATTTATTGTACTCGTTAAAGTTAGTCAGATATATGATTGTTGTGTGTTATGTCATTGTTTTGTTAGTAGTAATTTATAAATACAAACATCAAATATTGATGTTTTTGGATATGAATAAGTCGGTGAAAAACGACAGTAAATAACAAAAGCATATTTTTATATGAGATATGAATGATTATGCTGTTTGGTATACTGTAATATTTTAATTAGTTATTCAGGGAGGATTATATGGAAATTGCTGCTATTAATGGAGGAATGCCTGTACGAAATGAAACGATATATTATGGAAGACAGTGGATTGATGAAGATGATATAAAAGCGGTTGGAGATGTATTAAAAAGCAATTATATTACATGTGGTCCCAAGGTAAAAGAGCTGGAGCAGTATTTAGCAGATCTTACTGGAGCCCGATATGCTGTCGCCGTCTCAAACGGCACTGCAGCTCTTCACTGTGCCTGCATCGCGGCAGGTATTGGTCCGGGAGACGAGGTTATTACTACTCCGCTGACCTTTGCGGCATCTGCTAACTGTGTTCTTTACTGCGGCGGCACCCCGGTATTTGCGGACGTTGATCCAGAAACTTACAATATTGACCCGATCAGCATCGAAGCGCATATTACAGAAAAAACAAAAGCGGTTATCGCTGTAGATTTTACCGGACAGGCAGTAAAAATCAGGGAAATACGTGATATCTGTACAAGGCATAAGCTGATATTTATCGAAGATGCAGCCCACTCCATCGGAACAGAGTATGACGGACAGCCGGTGGGAAGTCTGGCGGATCTGACATGTTTTTCTTTTCATCCGGTGAAAACAGTCACATCCGGTGAAGGGGGCGCTGTAACGACCAGTGATAAAGAACTGTATAAAAAGCTGCTTCTTGCCCATACACACGGGATTACACATGATGAGGAAGAAATGGATGAGGCGCCGCATGAAGGGGACTGGTATTATGAACAGATTGGTCTTGGATATAATTACCGTCTGACAGATTTTCAGGCGGCACTTTTGCTCAGTCAGCTGTCAAAGCTGAAACAGTTCAGGGAACGTCGAAAGGAAATTGTAAACAGATATAATACTGCTTTTGACAGTATACCCGAACTTATCCTTCAGAAAGAAATTCCCGAATCCGACACCTGCCGGCATTTATATATTATAAGATTGGATCTGACGAAACTGACGTGCACCAGGCGTCAGTTTTTTGATGCCATGAGTGCGGAAAATATCCAGTGCCAGGTGCACTATGTTCCTGTGTACTGGTTTCCGTATTACCATCACCTGGGATACAAAAAAGGTCTGTGTCCAAATGCAGAGAAAATATATGAAGGCATTATGAGCATTCCACTTTATCCGAAACTGACCGATTTGGATGTGGAAGATGTAATACATGCTGTAACAAAAATTGTGGAGAATTACAGTCAATGAAGACAAAAAAGCCTTATGCATTTATAACAGCCCGTGGAGGATCCAAACGTATCCCAGGAAAAAATATCCGTGAATTCTGCGGAAAACCGATTATTGCCTACAGCATTGAAGCTGCGCTTGAAAGCGGATTATTTGATGAGGTGATGGTATCGACAGATAGTGTGCAGATTGCCGATATTGCAAAGCAGTATGGTGCAACAGTACCATTTATGCGCAGTAAGGAAACATCTGATGATTATTCAAGCACCACAGATGTGCTGAAAGAAGTGATAAAAATATACAGGGCGAAAGATGTGATTTTTAATGAGTTCTGCTGTATATACCCTACTGCCCCGTTTGTTACAGCAGAAAAGCTGCAGGACAGCTATCAGATGCTGCAGGATCATGACGTATATAATGTGATTCCGATGGTGCCATTTTCATTTCCGCCTCAGAGAGGTATGAAGCTGTCATCCAAAGGTTATCTGCAGCCGGTTGATACAGACGGGATGAATTCCAGATCACAGGATCTGCCGGTATTGTATCATGACTGTGGACAGTTTTACTGGATAAAAACAGAGGAATTTTTAAACAATGACGATTTCCTGAATAATCATACAAAACCGTTTTTTGTATCGGAAACGGAAGTACAGGACATTGATAATGAAACAGACTGGAAGCTGGCTGAACTGAAATACAGATTTATGAAAGGTCTGATATGATACCAGAGACATTTAAAATCGGGAATAAGACAATTGGAAAAGATGGTGAGTCCTTTCTTATTGCAGAGGCCGGAATTAACCACAACGGTGATATCACACTGGCGAAAAAGATGATCCTTGCGGCAAAGAATGCCGGTGCGGATGCGGTAAAATTCCAGACATTCCGGACAGAGGAATTCATACAGGACAGATCCGAGCTGTATACATACTGGTCACAGGGAAAGGAAGTAACCGAGTCCCAGTACGATATGTTTAAACGTACCGAATTTACAGAAAACGAATGGAAGGAACTGCGGGATTACTGCGTGGCACAGGACATGGTATTTCTTTCCACCGTATCCGGCATCGAAGGGCTGGAACTGCTCTGCCGGATCGGGGTGGATGCCGTCAAGGTCGGTTCGGATGATTTTGTAAATTACCCTCTGCTGGATAAATATGAAAAATACGGACTTCCGATGATTGTATCGTGCGGTATGGCGACGGAAGAAGAAATAACGGAAACACTGAAGGTACTTAAGGTAAAAGAAGGCCATCCGGTCTGTCTGATGCTGTGCACCTCCGAATACCCCACACCGCCGCAGGATGTGAATGCGAAAAAGCTTTTCACGATCTCACGGAAGTATCCGGAAGTCATTCCCGGATTTTCGGATCATACCCGGGGCGGTACGGCGGCTGTCGTCGCAGCGGCCTGCGGCGCCCGTGTATTTGAAAAGCATTTTACACTGGATCACGGTCTTCCTGGCCCGGACCACTGGTTTTCGGCTGACCCGGTCGAACTGGAGGAGTGGGGAAAGGAAATACGGACTGCCTGTCTGATGCTGGGACAGCCGGATCTTCAGCCGACGGAGACGGAACAGGAGCAGAGGCTTGTGATGCACAGAAGCATTACCGCGGCATGCGATATTGCAGCCGGTGAAATCCTGAATGAGAAAAATCTTGTGCTGTTACGTCCGGGGACAGGTCTTGGCGCCATAAACCTGAAAAACATACTGGGAAGAAAGGCTGGGTGTGATATTCGGGCCGGAGTCAGGCTGACATGGGAGGATATCGATGACGAGGGATGAATTTCAGAAAAACTTTTCAGAACTGACGGATATCCCGGCAAACAGGTTTCACCCGCTTGTCTGGATCGGCGGCGAACCCGAAATCGGAGAAAACGTTTATATCGGCGGGATGAGTGAAATCTATGCGAAGGGCGCCCGGGTATTCATTGGGGATAACTGTGATATCGCGTCGTTTGTCTCGATCAACTGTTCGGATTCACATAAAAGGTGTATCGGACTTACCGATGAAATTGAGAAACGGGATATCATAATTGAACATAATGTTTACATCGGCACACATTGTTTTATTGGCGGAGGTGCCCATATCGGACACCACAGTGTGGTGGGGGCCGGTACAGCTGTCAGGGCGGGCGAGTACCCGCCGTACAGCCTGATCGTTGGGAATCCGGCGGTGGTGAAGCCGGGATATTATAAAAGAAGACATAAATGACACAGCATACGGAGACATGAACATGATACGGAATCACTTATTTATCATTATCGGGGAAGAACATTATAATCCCCTGGGAGCCATCCGGTCACTGGGAATGGCGGGCATTCATCCGGTTTATATCGCTGTCAGAGGCAAATCCGAAGTTGCATCAAAAAGCAGATATGTGAAAGAAAACATCTGCGTGGCAGATATCCGGGAAGCATACAGCGTACTGACAGAGCGGTTTTCCGGACAGAAGGAAAAACCTTTTGTGATAACAACGGATGACGATATCCAGAGTCTTCTGGATGAGCATTATGAAGAACTGAAAAAGGACTTTATTTTTTTCAATGCTGGTAGTACCGGACAGATTACAAAATACATGGATAAAAAGGCCATTCTTGACCTTGCGGAAAAACATGGTCTGAACGTGCTCAAAACCACTGTGGTGAAAAATGGTGACATTCCAGACAACACAGAATATCCGGTCATCACAAAATCCATATCTCCAAACATCGGAGGATGGAAAGCAGATGTGCATATATGCAGTAACAGAGACGAACTGAAGGAAGCATATAAAAACATAAAGAGTCCCCTGGTATTACTGCAGAGATTTATAGAAAAAAAGAACGAGTACTGTCTGGATGGTTTCTCCATAAACCGCGGGAAAAAAATGTTTGTACCGACAGTATCCATATATAATTACACAATAAGAGGCTATTACAGTCCGTATATGACTGTTTATCCGTTTACGGATAAAAAAATGAAACAGGCATTAACAGGAATGCTGTCGGAAATCGGATTTGAAGGGATTTTTTCTATAGAATTCCTTATAGATGAAGACGGAACATATTACTTTACGGAGATCAACTTCAGAAATTCCACCTGGAGCTATATCGCGGCAAAGCTGGGTATGCCGATACCGGTTTTATGGGCAGAAGCCATGCTGTCCGGTGAAATCAGTGAGGGATGGTACAGACCGGTACCTGACCACTATACGGCCATGGTCGAGCCGATCGATTATGCAAAACGGGTGGAGGAAGGGCGGATAAGCCCTGCGGACTGGTTAATCGATTTTAAAATGACAGACTGTCCGTTTTACTTGGATGCGGATGATCCCGAACCGTTTTATGAAATGGTCCGGAACTGGAGAAAGCTGGGTTAGAGATGAAGTGGATGAAAAAAAATACAGTGTTTGTGGTTTCGATATTTACTGCACTGATCGTTATTATATACGGGTATCTGAAACCAGAGCAGTTAGGTGATATATCTGCGGCAGTAATGATGTGGGTCAGCAGCTGGTTCGGATGGCTTTATATAGCATTTATTTTCTTTTTGTGTATTTTCCTGGCATTCCTAGCCGCCGGAAAATACGGGAATATCAGACTCGGGGGTGATGATGCCAAACCCGAGTACAGTAATTTCCACTGGTATGCCATGCTGTTCTGCGGCGGAACGGGCATCGGCCTTGTATTCTGGAGCATAGCAGAACCGCTGTCGCATTATGCATCTCCCCCTGAAGGAATTGAGGCGGGCACCGTGGAAGCTGCAAACTTTTCCATCCGTACATGCTTTCTTCACTGGGGTATAACACAGTGGGTATGCTTTGCCCTGGTCGGCCTTGGCATCGCGTATTTCCAGTTCCGGAAAGGGAAAAAGGCGCTGATCAGCAGCCTGCTTTCCCCGCTTGCCGGCAGTCACACTTCAGACGGAGTATTTGGCAGGGCTGTGGATATTTTTTCCGTAGTGGTTTCCTTTGCAGGCGTTGCAACATCACTGGGACTTGGTGTCTCACAGATATGCGGGGGACTCAGTTTCCTGTTTGATATTCCGAATTCTGACAGAACCTGGCTTACAGTCATCGTTATTATAACGATTGTATTCCTTTTAAGTGCGATAAGCGGGGTAAACAGAGGTATTAAGCTGCTTTCGAGTTTAAATACCGTGATTGCGTTTGCACTGCTGATACTCACGTTTACAGTCGGTCCGAAAATGTCCATATTTAATACACTTGTAAACGGAACCGGACAGCATATTCAGAATTTTGTCGGTGACTCGCTGATGATCAGTTCGTTCGGTGACAACAGCTGGATCATGAACTGGCGGGTGTTCTATTACGCGTGGTTTATCGCATGGACACCTTTTGTCGGCATGTTTATTGCCAGGATATCCAGGGGAAGAACCATCCGGGAGTTTATCACAGGTGTTGTTGTCATTCCGACTGTGTTTACGGTTATATGGCTGTCGGTTTTCGGGACAATCGCGCTCAGCACAACATCATCCTGGAATCTGGACAGTATAAAAGAGCTGATCCTGTCACCAGAAACGGCGGTATTTATCGTCTTCAGCGAGTACCCGCTGAGTAAGATTATCTCTCTGCTCATTGTGCTGCTTCTTGCAGTCTTTTTTATAACATCGGCAGACTCGGCGACCTATGCCTTAAGCATGATGACATCAGAGGGAAATATTAATCCTCCTGTATACAAAAAGGTGATATGGGCGGTTATAGAGGCGGCAATAGCATATGTCTTACTGTCAGTCGGAAGTCTCAAACCTCTGCAGACAGCATCCATTGCTGCGTCCCTGCCCTTTCTGTTTATCATGATTGCAATGTGTCCCGCTTTAATGAAAGAATTGCGAAAAGAAAAATAATGATCCGGAGATAAAAATGAATCTGAAAAATATTCTTGTCATAGCGGCCCATCCGGATGATGAGCTGCTTGGTGTCGGAGGCACGGTACGGCGGTTTGTGAATGAAGGAGCAACAGCCCATGCGCTTATTCTGGCGGAGGGACTGACATCGCGAGGGGAAAGCCGTGCTGAAACGAATCATTCGGAACTGCTGGCCCTGCAGGAGGATGCGCGGAGGGCTGCGGCAGAAATCGGCTATTCCGGTATTGATTTCTGCGGTTTCCCGGATAACCGCATGGACAGTATGGATGTGCTGGATATTATAAAAACCGTCAGTAACTATGTGGAAAAATATAAACCGGATACCATCTTTACCCATCATCACGGGGATCTGAATATCGACCACAGGCTGACGTGCGAAGCGGTTCTGACTGCGTGCAGGCCGGTCGGAAATTACTGTGTGAAACAGATTTATGCGTTTGAAACCCCAAGCTCCACGGAGTGGAATTTTAATTATACGGAGCCGTTTACACCAAATGTCTATGTCGATGTGAGTGATACGCTGGAGGCGAAGATCCGCGGAATGGCATGTTACCGGACTGAAAGTACAGAATATCCGCATCCACGGAGTGCAGAAGCGCTGAGGGCACTGGGAAGATACCGGGGAAGCAATGCCGGATTTAAAATGGCGGAGAGTTTTGTCTTATTGCGAGCGGCCATTTAAAATAGTAGAAAGGGTCTCAATTATGAAATACGGTCTAAGATATATCATTATTCTGCCCGTTATAGTATCCGCAGTGTTAACAACTTTCCTTTTCTATGGTTTATTTGTAACGGACAGTCCCTATAAAAATAAGATAATTCCTTTTGCCTGTTTTGTGCTATTTTTGTGGATTACTATTGCCATAAAAGTATTGTGGTCACAACAAAAAATAAATCTATTCCTTTCCGCAAGTGAACAAAAACAGCTTCTACTTATAAATATAATTTTTGTTATTATAGCATTTGTTATAGCATTTTATTTTGCCTTTACAATATGGGGAATAGATTGTTTGTCCTTGTCACCTATAGCCAGGATAAATAATGGAATTCAACATAAAGATACTTTATATCATAGCACGATTGCGGAAAGTTTTAGACGGTCATATCCAAGTGCACTTATTAATGATGAAACTTATCTCCATTATCATACATTCAGCCATCTGCTGATGAGTATATTTGCAAGGTTACTTTCTATTCCTGCTTTTATTGCGTATAATTATATATTTCCAATTGTTTTTCTCCCAATTTATCTTTTTGCACAAATAATTGCTGTATTTTCTGCAAAAAAAGTATTCTTAGGCGATAGTTTCGAATTAAACATATCTGATTTGCTGATAATAGCTTTTTTCAATATAGGATTATTTTTTCATAGTGTATTAGATAAATATGGAGTATGGAAATATGATTACATTGCCAGTGAATCATATCTTATAGGAAATACGTTAGCCTTTATATTTTATGCAATATTATTGTTAAATATTAAAACTGAGCATAAAAAAGCGTATAAGTACTTTCTTTTTATCGTTGGAATACCTTCCATGATTTTTTTGATATCATGGGCAAAGATATCTATCGGTATGCTTTTTACAATTTCCGTTTTATATTATTTTTTTCGCATGAAAATGAAAAGTATAAAATATTGGATACTTAATATTTTTTATGGTTTGAGTTTTCTTATATGTTTAAAATTATTTAATAATGGAGCGAGTATTCAGCCTAATATAAAAAAACAGTTTCGTTTATTTGCTATTAGTGATTATTGCACTGGCACATTAGGTATTGCGGGACATTATCTGTTATTGTCAATACTGGGTATATTATTCATTATTTTTGAAATAAAATATCACCGATATGATTTTACGGATGTTAAAAATATGAAAACTATTTGGATAGAAGAAATTATTATTATCAGTTTGTGTGCATTTCTTCCAGGTGCAATGTTGGTTATAAATGGGGGAAGCGCCGTTTACTTTTCATATTTTGTGGAAACCCCCGCAATAATTATGCTTTGTGGAAAAGATTATATAAGCAAAATCATAAATCGTATTCATAAAGGAAGGTTTTTATTTCTCGTTATGATTACTTTGTGGTGTGTAATAATCGGAAGTAATGTATGTATAACTATATTTCAAAAAGGAAATTTGATTATAGATGATAGAAAAACAGGATTTTACGATGAATTAATGAATATTCGGGAAATGGCAGGAGATAGCCCTGAATTATATACATTTTACCTGGAACCAGATGCTAAATCAGAAGAACTTTTTTTTTACGATATCTCTAAATTATATGTATATCCTGCATTAACTGGAATTGGTGCCATCAATGCCTCCTATTATCATAACAGAAAGTATTATATTTTTACAGGGAAAGAGGTAGGAGGGGCTTATGGATTAAAGAGTTTTCATAATGGAAAACTGTCTTTTGACGAAGCCCTTGAAAAAGCCCGCGAAATGGGGAAAGAAAAAATCATTCATGTAACGAAAGAAGGATATGAAATCGTTGAGTGCAATTAAAATACCATTTAACCGCCCTCCGTATCTTGGGACGGAACTCGGTCATATCAGTACTGCAATACATTCACACAAAATCTGCGGTGACGGTGCATTTACAAAAAAATGTTCCGACTGGCTGGAAGCCAGTACCGGTTGCGGAAAAGCACTGCTCACCACATCCGGCACATCTGCTCTTGAAATGGCGGCAATCCTGGCAGACATAAAAGAAGGCGATGAGGTCATCATGCCTTCTTTTACGTTTGTTTCCACTGCAAACGCATTTGTCATCAGGGGCTCCCGAATCGTGTTTATCGATATTCGTCCTGATACCATGAATATCGATGAAAGGCAGATCGAAGCTGCGATAACGGAACATACAAAAGCAATTGTTCCAGTTCATTATGCAGGCGTATCCTGTGAGATGGATACGATCATGAATCTTGCAGAGACGTATCGCCTTCAGGTAATTGAGGATGCCGCACAGGCCATCACATCCCGGTATAAAGGGAGACCGTTGGGAACACTGGGAAATTTCGGATGTCTGAGTTTTCATGAAACAAAAAATGTCTCCATGGGAGAAGGAGGAGCCATTTTTCTCCGGGATAGTAAGAACTTTGAGCGTGCAGAAATCATCCGTGAAAAAGGAACAGACAGGAGTAAATTCTTTCGGGGCGAAATTGATAAATACACATGGGCTGATATCGGCTCGTCCTATCTGCCAAGTGAGCTGAATGCCGCATATCTTTTGGGACAGCTTGAATCCATCGACCTTATCATAAAGGACAGAATGAAGTCCTGGAATATTTACATGCAGGAACTGGCTCCCCTGGCACAGAAGGGACGGATCGAAGTTCCCCATATACCTGATGAGTGTGAGCATAATGCCCATATTTTTTATATCAAAGTAAAGGACATACATGAAAGAACAGCACTGATATCCAGTTTAAAGGAAAAAGGAATCAGTGCCGTTTTTCATTATATACCGCTGCATTCCTCTCCTGCCGGGTGCAGGTATGGCAGGTTTTGTGGTGATGATATTTATACGACAAAAGAAAGCGAACGGCTTGTGCGGCTTCCTCTCTACTATAATATGGGGGATGCTGTTTACGAAGTGTCAGATGCCGTCAGGAATTTTTTTTCCTAAAAGTTCAGCCATCCTCTGTAACATGTGCTCATTCATGCGAGCATGATTCGCCATCCCGCAGAGGATGGCTGAACTTTTATCAATAAAATAAACGTACCGCCTGAGGTTGAAATGAAAAAAAGGATCAGTTTTGTCATTCCATGCTACAGAAGTGAGAATACAATTACCGGAGTTCTTGATGAAATACGCAGCGTGATGAAAGACAGCGAAACATATGATTATGAGATAGTGGCCGTTAACGATTCGTCTCCTGACCGTGTATATGAGGTTCTGATATATGAACAGAAAAAGGACAACCGGATTACAATCATTGATCTGGCAAAAAATGCCGGAAAGCAGTCGGCTGTTATGGCCGGGTTTTCCATGGTCAGCGGTGAAATTGTTGTATGCCTGGATGATGATGGACAGTGTCCGGTACAGGAGCTGTGGAAGCTGGTGGACGGCATTGAGGACGGATATGATATAGTGATGGCCCAGTACGGGAAAAAGAAGCAGAGTCTGTTCCGTAATATGGGAAGCCGGATGAATTCCGTCATGTTTCACTGGCTGCTTGACAAGCCGAAAAATCTGCAGTTAAGCAATTTTTATGCCATAAAGATATTTATTGTCCGGGAAATGATGCAGTACAGGAACCCGTACCCGTATCTTCATGGTCTGATGCTGCGCGCGACACAGAATATTCTGGGTGTTCCGATGGAGGAGCGGAGACGTCAAATCGGGAAAAGCGGTTATACCTTAAGAAAACTTGTCGCATTCTGGCTGGACGGACTGACCGGTTTTTCGGTAAAACCATTACGGGTTGCAATTGCCCTTGGAATGTGCAGTTCATTCGGCGGGATCATATATGGAATATACCTGCTTTTCAGAAGAATACGGAATGTCACAGTGGTTACGGGATGGACATCCTTAATGGCTCTGATGCTTTTTCTGGGAGGCGTTATCCTGGTTGTGCTGGGACTGATCGGGGAGTATATCGGGCGGATTTATATCTGTATGAATGCTTCGCCCCAGTACGTAATCCGGCATGTAGAAAAAAACAGATATCTGAAAGGGAATGAGAACGATGTATAAAAATATAGTGGGCATTATCGGAACACCGAGATCCGGGACATCATGGACAGGTCAGATTTTTGACAGTGCCCCGGATGTACTGTACCGTATGCAGCCCTTTTACTCCTGGGCGTTCAGGGACAGAATACATGTGCGTTCAGCCAGCGGGGAAATAAAAAAGTTTTTTGAAGATCTGTATTTATCCGGGGATCCGTATCTGGAGCAGGCGGACCGAAAAAGGGACGGGGTGTATCCTGTATTTGAGGAAAAGGCGGAAAACCCGGAAACAATGGTATTTAAGGAGGTAATGTTTCATTATATGATGCCTGTGCTTCTGGAGATGGATGACAATTTAAAGATCATTGCACTTGTAAGGAATCCGGTGGATGTCATTTCTTCCTACTGGAACGCACCACGCGAGTTTGATCCGTCTCTGGACATACAGAAAGAGTGGTATTTTGCCCCGTCAAGAAATGAACTTCTTCCGGAACGTTATTTTGGTTATCACAAATGGAAAGAATACATCAAAATTATTGAAGTATTGGAAAAAAAATATCCTGACCGGGTAAAAATTATGAAGTATGAAGAGCTTCTGAAGGATCCTGTGAAACGGGTGAAGGAGCTGTTTGATTATTCCGGTATTCCATACAAAGAACAGACAGAATATTTTATATATGAGTCGCAGAACAAAACCGTGGATGACCCGTACAGCGTTTTCAGAAATAAAAATGAGAAAAGGGAAAAAAGGCAGCTTCCGGAAAATATTACGGAACAGATCCGTAATGATCTGATAAATTTTGAAGAAGCCAGGCGGTATGGCTATGCATGAAAATGTCAGGGAATAAAAGCGCTGCGGCTGTTATATGGAATATCATCGGAAGCGGGTTAAGCGCCGGTCAGGCAGCGATACTTCTTGTATTTATTTCCAGGGAATATGGTACGGGTGAAGCCGGGATTCTTACAATCGCCTATGCCATTGGAAACCTTTTCCTGACAGCCGGAAAGTATGGTGTGCGGAATTTTCAGGCGACTGACAATAGCGGAAAGGTAAGTTTTCAGAATTATCTGAAAGGAAGAATTCTTTCGGTAAGTGCAGCGTTATTCATAGCGGTTCTGTTTCTTTCTTTTTTTTATATGGGCGGCCGCTATGACTCTCATAAATGCCAGATTATTTTTCTGATCGTGGTTTTAAAGGAGACGGATGCCCTGGAGGATGTTTTCCTCGGGAGACTGCAGCAGGCAGGTCATTTTGGAACGGGAGCCAGGATCATGGCGCTCCGGCAGATGGCAGTAACCGCGCTGATATGCATCGGTATTATCTGTAGGGATTCCATACAGGCTTCCCTGTTATCCGGTATAGCGGTTTCGCTGTTAACAGGGATCTGCATGCTGGCTTCTGAAAAAGAACTGATATGGGAAAAAGCAGAAGAACGGAAAAATACAGATTCTATAAGTTATCTTATGCGTAAATGTTTTCCGCTTTTCCTGGGATCAACTCTGGCTATGTATGTAGGGAATATGCCGAAATATATAACGGACCTGTATATGGATGGGGATACGCAGGCGATACTGGGATATATCATGCTGCCTGTCTTTATGGTGACACTGGCCAGCCAGTTTGTTTATCAGCCATTTGTCAAAGAACTGGGTGACTTATGGGATACCGGACTGATCCCCAAATTTAAAAGCAGGGTAAAAAAACAGGCCATTTTTATTCTTGCCACTGCGCTTATCGTGCTTCTGGTTTCTCTCTGGGCAGGTCTGCCATTACTGTCGCTGATCTATCATATGAATCTGAATGGATATTATTCTGAATTTACCATTATACTGGCCGGCGGCAGCCTGTATGCGCTGGCCGCGTATCTGAATATACCGCTGACAATACTGGGTAAACAGAATATGATTGCGGCCGGATACGGAGGAGCGGCGGCATTTGCCCTCACTTTTGGCAGAATGATATGCCAGAAAGGCGGACTGACAGGGGCTGCACTGCTGTATATGACAGTAAATGCGGGACTGGTGATCATGTTTGGATTTACGGTACGAAATGAGGCGGGTAAAGAGTGTTAAAAAATAAAACAGGACATGATAAGCGTGATGTGTCGTTCGATTTTCTTAAGGTAGCTGCGACGATTCTGATCGCTGCCATCATTTCCAGCAGGCGCTGGAGGTTCGATGGGGCTGGCCCATGATAAATTTTTTCGGAGGCAGATTTTATTTCGGATATTTGGTGGAACTGTTTTATATCATCAGCGGGATGTGTGCGTCAGGATGGATACCGGCAATAGGGGAAGTCATAACATTTCCGGCATATCTGTACAGGCGGGCCAAACGTCTGCTTCCGTTAAATGCACTCAGTGTAATAGTATTTTCGGTTCTGAAGCTCGTTTATTATTTCATCCATCACGAGTGGCTTTACAATATACCATTTGATCTGTGGGGAATGGTATCTGCCTGTCTGGGCATTCAGGCGGGCTGGGCTACATCGAATCCGATGCTGAATAATCCTGTCTGGTACATCAGTGTTCTGATGTGGTGTTATATCGTGCTGTATTTTGTAACATGGCTCGGAAAAAATCTATGGGGGGGGGGTAAATGTATATTACTTCTATGCAGCGGTCATCTTTGCGGGCATGGGGATTGTGACATACGGAACAGAGCTCCCGTTTCTGAACAGTTACACGGCACGCGGATACATGTCATTTTTCCTGGGAATTGTGATAAAGGAAATATGGAAACATGTGAATATAAAAAGAACAGGGATCCAGCTGCTTTCCTGACTGCTGCTTGCAGGTGTAATGATATCGGCGGGATACGGATCTGCTAATATGGACTTTATTGTTGTGTTTCTTCTGTGGCCTGCCGTGATTACGATCTGCCATTCAGAATGGTTTTCCAAAGCAGTGTCCCGGCAGTTCTGGTCGGACTGGGCCGGAGTTTCTTTTGATGTTTATATCTGGCACCGTGTATTATTAACACTTTACCTGTTCATTCCATCCGAAAACAGGGGCTGGCTGATGTCCGTCAGAGGAATGCTGTTAACAGTTCTCCTTGCACAGGCGGCAGGATGGTTATCCTGCCATTTGATCGAAATGCCGGTGAACTGCAGAATAGAGAAGATGGAACATGAGAGATACAGGGGCAGGCTTGAAAAATAAATATAGATTTTGGGTATTAAATTTTTTTAAAGAATATAAGGAGCACTCCATGAGCAATTTCAAAGATTCCACGTTATTAATCACCGGCGGCACCGGCTCCTTCGGCCACACCGTCTTAAAGCACTTCCTTGCCACCGACATCGGGGAGATCCGCATCTTTTCCCGTGATGAGAAAAAGCAGGACGACATGCGTCATGATCTCCAGGCAAACCACCCGGAACATGCAAACAAGGTAAAATTTTATATCGGAAACGTCAGGGATCCACAGTCGGTGCGCGATGCAATGCCGGGTGTGGATTTTATTTTTCACGCCGCAGCCTTAAAGCAGGTGCCGAGCTGTGAATTTTTCCCCATGGAGGCGGTCATGACAAACGTGGAGGGAACCAACAACGTCCTCCACGCCGCGATTGAGGCCGGGGTGAAAAAAGTCGTCTGCCTGTCCACGGACAAGGCTGCCTACCCGATCAACGCCATGGGAACCTCCAAGGCCATGATGGAGCACGTGGTGCGGGCAAACGCGCGGGTTGCCGCAGAGCGCGGCGGGACGGTCATCTGCTGTACCAGGTACGGCAATGTCATGTGTTCCCGCGGTTCGGTGATTCCGCTATTCATTGATCAGATCAGAAGCGGTCAGCCGGTCACGGTCACCAACCCGGACATGACCCGGTTCTTAATGAACCTTGACGAGGCGGTCGATCTGGTGCAGTTTGCCTTTGAGCATGCGAATCCGGGCGACCTGTTCATCCAGAAGGCGGATGCCTCGACGATCGGCGTGCTTGCGGAGGCAGTACAGCGTCTGTTCGGCGACACCGGCACACGGGTGATCGGGACAAGACACGGTGAAAAGCTTTACGAGACGCTGATGACCAGGGAGGAACGTCTTCGCTCCGAAGACATGGGGAACTACTACCGGGTTTCCGCGGACAACCGGGACTTAAACTATGATAAATATTTTGTGAACGGGCAGGTCACGACAGAGGCGGACGAGGCGTATACAAGCCACAGCACCACACTGCTTGATGTGGACGACACCGTAAAAAAGATCCTGACAACGGATTATGTGAGGGAACAGCTGGAACATACAGGAGTACTCCGATGAACATACTGATTACCGGCTCCGCCGGCTTTGCGGGCCGCAACCTCGTGGAAAACATAAAAAACATCCGCGACGGCAAAAACCGCACCAGGCCGGATCTGACCATTACAACCATTTACGAATACGACACGGATAGCCCGCCCTCCCTCCTGGAGGAGGCATGCGCGCACTGCGACTTTGTTTTTCATCTGGCAGGCGTCAACCGTCCGGAGGATCCTTCGGACTTTATGAAGGGGAATTTCGGATTCACGTCCGTTCTTCTGGATACCTTAAAAAAATACCGCAACACCTGCCCGGTCATGCTCGCAAGCTCCGTCCAGGCATCCCTCACAGGCCGCTTCGCGGGTTCGGAATACGGAAAATCAAAGCTGGCCGGCGAGGAGCTTCTGATCCGGTATGGTGCGGACACCGGGGCACCGGTGCTCATCTACCGGTTCCCGAATCTGTTCGGCAAATGGTGCCGCCCGAACTATAATTCCGCGGTAGCGACCTTCTGCCATGCCGTGGCAAATGATCTGCCCTATACGGTAAATGACAGGAGTACGGAGCTGGAGCTGGTTTACATTGATGATCTGGTGGAAGAACTGCTGGATGCGCTGGAGGGGAAGGCGCACGGCTGTCCGGATCCGTCTGAAAGCAGGGTGTCCGGCGATTCTCCCGCGATGCCGCCGGCTCCGGGCCTGCACGGCGGGAACGGGGTATGTATGGCAGACATTCCGGCAGACGGAGAAAACGGATCACGCATGGCAGACATTTCGACAGATATAGAAAACGGATCACGCATGGCAGACATTCCGACAGACGCAGAAAGCGGATCACGCATAGCGGACACGCCGGCACCCGGCACGAAGTATCCCAGACCGGCTGTATACTGCCACGTCCCCGTCACCCATCATGCCACCCTCGGTGAAATCGTGGATCTTCTTCTTCGTTTTAAATCCATGCCGCAGACGCTCATCATGCCGCAGATTCCGGAGAACAGTTTCGAAAAAAAGCTGTACAGCACATATCTTTCGTACCTTCCGGCAGGAGCCGTTTCCTGGCCGCTTGACATGAAGGTGGACAGCCGCGGCGTATTCACGGAACTGTTAAAAACAGAATCCTGCGGCCAGGTCAGCATCAACATTGCAAGGCCGGGAAATGTACGCGGGGAGCACTGGCACAACAGCAAGTGGGAAATCTTTATCGTGGTCGCCGGACACGGGCTGATCCGGGAGCGCAGGATCGGGAAGGATCCGTCGACCGGGAAGGAATACCCCGTCATCGGGTTTGAGGTGACCGGGGAACAGATGCGCGCTGTGCAGATGCTGCCCGGGTACGCCCACAGCATCACGAACCTGTCGGAAACGGAAAACCTCGTGACCGTGATGTGGGCGAATGAGCCGTTTGACGCGGAGCATCCGGATACGTTTTACGAGAGGGTGACACCGGAGGCATAAATGTGCCGGCGCACCCGCCCTGACGGGAACAGACGGACAGCCGCAAAGAATACCCGCCCTGGCGGCACGGGAGGACAGCCATAGTATGCTGCCGGGCGCCTTGGCGGGCAGCTGTGATATGTTGCAGGAATGGCTCTGAAAAGAATCAGGTGGACGCTGCCAGGCACGGGAGGACAGCCATGGTATGCTGCCGGGCGCCTTGGCGGGCAGCTGTGATATGTTGCAGGAATGGCTCTGAAAAGAATCAGGTGGACGCTGCCAGGCACGGGAGGACAGCCGTGGTATGCTGCCAGGCGCTGACGGGCAGCTGTCCGGCACAGAGGAACAGGGAAGCGCTGCAATCAGGGACTGACCCAAAGAGGCTGTCGGTCTGCAGATCATGAGGCAGGAAGTATTCCCGAAAGAAACACAGTGACAGAAAGCAGGTTACGATGAACACAGATTTTACCGGAATCACATGGAAAAACAACGGCCGCATAAAGCTTCTGATCATCGCGGGCACCCGCCCGGAGATCATCCGCCTCTCGGCCGTCATCACGAAATGCAGAACATACTTTGACACGATTCTCTGCCACACCGGGCAGAACTATGACTATAACTTAAACGGTATTTTCTTCCGCGACCTGGGCCTTGCGGATCCGGACGTATATCTGGACGCTGTGGGAGATGACCTGGGGGCCACCATGGGAAACATCATTTCCGCCAGCTATAAGCTGATGGCAGCCGTCGTGCCGGACGCCCTTCTGGTGCTGGGGGACACAAACTCCTGCCTTTCCGTCATCGGGGCGAAACGCCTGCACATACCGGTTTTTCACATGGAGGCCGGAAACCGGTGCAAAGACGAATGCCTGCCGGAGGAGACCAACCGGAGGATCGTGGACATCATCTCGGACGTCAACCTCGCCTACTCCGAACACGCGAGACGGTATCTGGCGGAATGCGGACTTCCCCGGGAGCGGACCTATGTGACCGGCTCCCCCATGGCCGAAGTGTTAAAAAATAATCTGCCGCGGATCCTGGCCTCGGACATCCACAGCCGTCTCACCGACGGGACCGGTGTAAAAATCGAAAAAGGCAGGTATATCCTGCTCTCCGCCCACCGTGAGGAAAATATCGACACGGAAAAAAATTTCCTCTCCCTGTTTACCGCGATCAACGCGATGGCGGAAAGCTGCGGCATGCCGGTGCTCTACTCCTGCCATCCGAGAAGCAGAAAACGTCTGGAACAGATGGAGGCAGACGGAAAATTTCGTCTGGACAGGCATGTCATCGCGCATGAGCCGCTGGGTTTCCATGATTACAACTGTCTGCAGGTACATGCATACTGTGTGGTTTCCGATTCCGGGACACTGCCGGAGGAAAGCTCGTATTTTACCTCGGAGGGAATGCCTTTCCCGGCTGTGTGCATCCGCACCTCGACGGAGCGTCCGGAGGCGCTGGATAAGGCATGCTTCATCCTGTCCGGGATCGGCACGACAGAGCTGCTGCAGGCCGTGGAGCTTGCGGTTTCCTTAAATGAAGCCGGGGATTACGGAATCCCGGTTCCTGATTATACGGATGTAAACGTCAGCACAAAAGTGATAAAGATCATCCAGTCATATGTAAATGTGGTAAACCGGTTTGTCTGGAGAAAAGACAGCTCGGATTTGTCATAACAGCCTGCAGCGCACGGGTATCTGTGTTTCTACCGATATCCGTGCGTTTTTTTATTCCTTCGCGAAAACCTTCAAATGTAATTTTGTTCTTAAAAATATTCACAGAGACAACTTCACTCTGGATGCAGGGCAAATCCTTTTGAGCCCAACGCATGATATTCGAAACATGTTCCGATATCTGCCGTTTGTTTTTCCGCATCTCTCAGTGTCAGAAAGCAGTATCAGCGCGAAACGTCAGGCTGCGTTTTTACTACATTTTAAATCCTTTCTTTACTTTCCTCCGAAATCGTGTTAAAATGATAAATGTAATCTATTCATAAAGCATCGTTACAAAGGATAAAAAATTATGGAGACATGGGAGTACGTGGAGATGGACAATATGCCAAAGACCTCCTGCCAGCTGCTGAATATTTTATGGGCGGAGAATCGGGCTCTGACTTTGGAAGAGCTGACCGAACTGCTGAATGCCAACTTTTCAAGTGACTGGCCCAAGCAGGATGTATTTCTCTTTCTGCGGCAGCTGCTGATCGGCGACTATGCGGAGAAGCGTCGGCGGGGGTTTAAGACATACTATGCGGCACTCGGCTGTGAATCAGAGATATGAATGTCCGGATTTTGTATGTATGATAGCCGATGATGAATCCGATCCGCCTGCCGATATGGGGTAAGAAGCAGGCATGTCCGACTTCAGCGTCAAACGGGATAGCATGATATCAGACCACTTTGGGCTGATACAGCTATCCCGTTTGACTTTTCTGCCATACCCGATAGGCGGGCTACTCAGACATATTCCTGGCAGTTTCTGTTGTCAGACTTTCTCTGTGTCTGCCCCTTCTCCCTGCTCCTGTTCCGACGAAGCTTCTTTTTCCTCCGCAAGCGGCTTTAACAGCTGATACGGCTGAATGTTCAATGCGCGTGCAAGATTAAACAATACTTCAAGCGAACAGTGCTTGGGATTGTTGACGGATTCAAGCGAGCCGAGGTACGGCTGCGTGATCTGCGCTTTTTCTGCAAGCATCACCTGAGTATAGCCTGCAAGCCGCCTGTAGTATGCGATGTTTAAAGCGAGATCCAGATAATAGTCGACATTTTCAAATGATGGTTTTTTACTGTGTGACATACGCTACTCCATTTTATAACAATCGGGTGTAAAGCTACATATATATTATAGTAGTGCTTATGAATTATAAAAAGGGGTTAACAGGATATAATTATTGATGGTTAGAAATGATATGGACATTTGAAACAGGTCTGCTGTATATCCGCTCACAGAATAAGACAAAATATCCCAAAACGGCTGTTGTATACGCCTGCAGAGCGAATATAACAGCCGTTTTGCTGTTACAGCTCATAATCGCTGCCCAAAGCAACATAGTACACCTTAAAACCACGCCTTTTCTTCTCGGCGTAGTCTCCGATCAGCAGCTGGCGCAGGAAAAGAAAGATATCCTGCTTCGACCACCGGACAGAATAATTCGAATTGACCAGCCGGGTCAGTTCGTCCAGCGTCAGTGCCCGATTCTCCGCCCATAAAATATTCAACAGCTGGCAGGAGGTCTTCGGCATATTGTCCATCTCCACGTACTCCCATGTCTCCATACTCTTTTGTCCTTTGTAAAAGTGAAAGGTTAACCTGTTTCACTTACTATTGTAGCGTATTTCCAATAAAATGTAAAGATTATTTTACGAAAAGTGTAGTAAATAAAATGTTGTGTTATCGCAGAGCCTCTATCATTCGCAGTGCACCCATTCCGTCAACCATATCGCGTTGTTTTTGAGAAATTTCGATGCGCTTATGAAACCGGCCGGCCAGATCCGTCACTTCCCCGATCAGTCTTTGGGCCAGCACTTCTCCGCCGCAGGTTCTCACGTCACCGCAGTTTTTTAAAACACCATGTCGCTCAAACCCTTCCGCCCCCGGGATTTGATTATCCGCCAGTATATATGTCACTGCCGGAGTCTGAGTGGCACAGAGCTCATAAAGCGTTGAGCCCGCAGCGCTGACGGCAAGATCGCATGCGCACATCAGCTTCGACATATTTTTCACATCAGAGTGAAGCGTGATGTTGGAGACACCATGCGCGAGCTCCCGGATGTCCGGTGCGTCTTCATTTACGGAACCGACAATGAACTGAAACTGCAGCTGAGACAGCTGTTCGCCGCGGCGAATGATTTCACGGATCAGATGAAGTCCGACATGGCCGGCGTCTGCACCTCCGGTGGAAACGAGAATATTGCGGACGTTTCTTTCTGTACTGCGCGGCGGAAGATTCTGAAACTCTGCTCTCAGCGGTGCATAAACCGGACCCAAAAGAAGCCGCGGCGTTTTCATGCCAGAATCCTCATAAATTCGCTGATAGTCCGTTTCTTTATCCGGACCGTAGATATTGTAATTGACCAGCACATCACAGCAGTAAGGAAATGCGAGAATGTCATCAATATATACCAGTGTGATATCTGCGGTATGACAAAGCTCCCGAAGGGAGGACAGATAGCCTGCCGTCACGTAATAGGAATCCACAAACAGTGTTTTGGGTTCCAGATTCCGAATGGCGCGTCTGGTGTCCCCGGCATCTGATTCCATATTGCGGTAATTGCTCTGTAATACCCGGCACATATGGCCGTGCTGTGTAATCACATGGAAAAAATCATCCGATGCGGTGAGAAATGCACAGGATCTGCCAGACGCAAGAGCTGCGTCCGCAATCGAGATACATCGCATGATATGTCCGGATCCAATGTCAGAATTGCCATCACATCGGAAAAGAATGTCAATGTTGTCCAGGCGGGTCACCTTCCTTCTGAGTAATCAGATATAGTAGTTATAATTACTATTGTAGCTTGTTTTCCCCTGCTTGTAAAGCGATGATTTTTTTATATTGAGCATAAAATTTTGTGAGAACGAATAGATATAAACCAAAATCCGTGGTATAATTCAATAAATATCATTCATACATGATTATGATGATATATCAGATTGTATGATATACGATAAGGAGAAAAATGTTCTATCCCGGGTTTGTGTCTGCGCGGTATCCACAAACCTGACAGGCGCAATAAAGCGAATACAAACGTCAAACATGACTGGTACAACAAAGTGAATACGAACGCAGTTCGCTTGTGAACTATGTTTGTAATACAAAAATGAGGAAAACGATGAAATTACAAGAAGCGATACAGTATGCAATTGACGGTGAGGCAATTTTATTCTTAGGATCAGGGTTTTCGTTCGGCGGAAAAAATAAAAATGGAGGCGATTTAAAAATCGGTTCCGGTCTTTCACATGCTATTTGTCGGGACCTTGGAATTCCTGAATCTGATAACCTGACGATATCTGCGTCCCGGTATATTTATGATAACACCTGTAAAAAAGAGTTGTCCGTATTTATCAATTTTTTAAAAGGCGAGCTGGAATGCATCGAAACCAGCGCGGATCATGATACGATTGCCAGTCTGCCGTGGAAGCGGATTTACACAACCAATTACGATAATATCGTAGAATTGTCCGGAAAAAAACAGGCAATACAAAGAGAAAGTATTACCATTACAAACATAAGATATGCGCCCGGACGCAATCTGGAGCAGGCTGTTATCCACATAAACGGGTATGTAAAAAGATTAAATGAATCCAGCTTTTTCGACGAGTTTAAGATTACTGACGATCATTATAACCGGGACGGTTTTCTTCAAAGTACCTGGAAAGAATTGTTCATAACAGATCTGCAGCGTGAAAAGGCAATTATATTTGTTGGATATTCTTTGCAGTATGATCAGGAGCTGGTTCGTCTGATTGCCAATCTGAATGTAAGCGCAAAATGCATTTTCATTGATGTTCCGTCGATCAGCGATGATCATGCTTTCAAAATTCAGATGTACGGCAGCTTATATACAATAGGCGCCGGCGGTCTGGCAGACGAAATCAGAAAAATATCGGCAGAATATCAGGCACAGATAAGGCCGCTTGAGTTGTCGGGATTTGAAAAGAAAAGTATCGCGGATTTTTATAGCGAAACGCATTACTCCATGGCAGATGTGGTCAATCTGCTGATGAAAGGCGAGGATGCCTTTCAGGAAGAATATATTCACCAGGACGGCTACTGCCTGTTACGGCAAAATCGAATAGAAGAAGCGGAACAACTGTTATCAGATAATAAAGTTGTGATCGTGCAATCCAGGCTTGGGAATGGCAAAAGCATTTTCTTAAAGTGTCTTGCCAGCAGTCTGATTGAACATTATCATGTATATGTTGTACGAAACCTGGATACTTATATTGAAGATCTGCAGTTGATACAAAGTATACCGGATGTGCAGAATATTCTTTTGATCGATGATTATGGGTATTATATGAAACTCCTGAAAGACCTGGGAAGGGATTTTCCGGATAATCTGAAACTGGTATTAACGTGCAGAACGTCCATAAACATTAATCTTTATTATGATCTGACAGAAAAATACCATTACAGCGAGGATGATATCGCTATCATGGATCTGGATCAGATGAAAAACAGTGAGATCTATGAGCTTGTAAAAGTATTTGATATCAACCGGCTGTGGGGTGAATATGTCACAGATTCATCCTTTCCTCCTCGATTTTTGCCCAGTATCTGATGCAGCAGAAATCCATGAAGAATGAGATGATCCGGATGCTTGGCCTTCTCTACCAGGAATGCTCGATGAATGACGACTGGATAAAAAAATATGCGATGCAGCGGAAATTCCTGATTTCAAGGTCAAATATAAAGCTGATTTTTTCAAATAAGAAGCAGCCCGGCACGGAAGAAGAACGCGAGATATTTTCCTACTACGACAGTATCAAGAATCTGCCCTCCGCGACGGATAATCCGTTTTTCTGGCTTCAGTTTGGTATCACTACGCTGAATCTGAAAAATTATAATCTAGCGGGGATACAATTAAATAATGCCTATGCAAATGCTGATAAAATGGATGATTTTGACACATACCAGATTGATACCCAGTATGCCAGAATGCTGCTTTGCAATGAAATACAGACCAACCGCAATAAAAAGGATCAGGCGCTTGACCGTTTTTACAGGGGACATGATCTCCTCTATAAAAACAGCAGTACCGGTGTAAAGCTCAGCTATGTATTGAAGCAGACAAGCCTGTATAAAGAATTTTATGAATGCTATAAATCGCAGATGACGGAGGATGAGATTCAGGAATTTCTAAGAATTGCCTTTCAGATGACGGAGCGGTTCCGTCAGTATTTCAGAGTCAAAGAGATAAAGGAAATTCCGATGGAAGTTGCTATTTCCTATCGCGAATATCGTAAAATATTTAAAGGGACTCCGTATATACTGCCGCTGAAATCCTGCGATGAGGAATATAACAGCAAAATACGCAGACGGGATTTTCAGGTGAAATAACAACGCTTTGGGAAAAGAATATGCTGCGTTTCTTTGCAGCTGACCAGGAGGTATCTATGAATTCGCCTATTCGGGAAGACAGAAAAGAAGAGAAAATCAACGGAAAGATCATCGATATGTCGCCGTCCGCTAATTTCAGGCATGGCATTGTCAACAATAATATTAATACGATCATCAAAACCGGCTTAAAGAACAGTATGTGCCTTGTTTTTATGGAAAATCTTGATCTGCGCTATGAGCCGGATCAGAATGATAATTACGTGATTCCGGATGTGATGATTGTCTGTGATCGAAAAAAGATGCATGGCGGCAGTTATCACGGCATCCCCAAATTTATCGCGGAAACATTAAGTCCGGCAACAGCAATGCGGGATCTGACGGAGAAAAAAGATATTTATCAGGCGATCGGCGTATCCGAGTACTGGATTGTCTCGCCAAAGGAGAGAGGTGTTCAGATTTATTACCTGAACGATGGCGAATATAAGCTGGTAAACAGTTTCATTTTGGAGGATGATGCAGATAATAGAAATTATAATGCCGATGTACAGCTGGCCCTGCGGGAATTTCCACAGATAAAAATGACGCTGTGGGAAATCTTTGAGGGGGTGGAGTGAAGGTGGCATAAAGCATACGAAACAATACAATAAAAGGTTATTGTGTCAAAAAGCAATATGATGCCTCTCTTCCAAGATTATTCCAAGGCGATTGCAATAAGATTATAGCATCAAAATCACCAGATTCCAAAAAATTTCTTGTTATATCTGCAGAAAGATATGTTGAGCGCCAGGAAAATTTTTTTATGGATAATATTATATATGGATTTACCACTCTGCTGAATGAATCTCCTATTAATAAAACGGACGATTCATTCTTAGCCATATTATTTGTTACATCCCGTGTATTACAATAAACACCATCATAAATAAACCCGGGTGTTTTTGCGGACAATAAATTACAATCAATAAGAACATCTTCATAAGATGCTGTTATTGTTCCGGACTCAATTGTTACAGATGTTTCAAATTTTGGCAAAAATACATAAAAATCATCTAAACCTGCAAAATACTTTCCTGTTCTTTGACCCCATGATCCTAATAATTTCTGCGGATATACGTTAATAGTATAATTATTTAGATCAGAAGGAATTTTATCGTATACAATTCCCTCTGTATCGAGCCACCTCTGTATTTCTAAATAACCGTAATATCCTCCATATGCATTCCAGTGATGATCTGTTTTCGAAAAATATCTGTATTGATCTAATCCATTTTTATAAAATTCTTCTCTTAAATCTATAAATGGAACACCCTGCTTTTTTAATTCCTGTAAGAAAACATCTGTATTGAGATTACTGTAGTCTGTTTCTCCCTGTGGCAATTTGTTATCATAAGGTGAAATTTTATCTGGCGTAGCAATGAAAATAAAAGGAACACCGATTTCTTTGCAGCATAGGTATAACTTTTGTACATTTAGTGCCTCAGTTTTTAACGTCTCATTATTTATAGGTGAGCTGATGAGTGCTGTCAGATGACCATTATCTAACTTGCAGACTTCATTCATCTCTTGTTGTTTTAACATGTTACGTATAGCACCATTTATGTCGACAAAAAATCTTTTGCCTAAAAAAACAACCGTATATTCTGTTTCATTTTTTCTTCCAAGTGATGGGTTCCAATATTCATTATATAGTGTATCATTTATATAATAGTCAATTAGTTTATAATCGCTGGAAATACCAAACAAACATAAAATTATTATGAATAACACTGCTATTAATTTATATTGTAGTTTATTATTCACTTTAAATTCTCCTTGCTATCTGATACTTAAAAATTAAAATATATAAACGGATTATGTGCCCCTAAAATCAAAAACGACATTGCCCAAAAAAAGATTGCTATATATCCGATAGGTAAACTAACTGATTTTAGAAATATGCCTGTTTTACCTGTTGTATTTATCATTTTTGATATTTTCTTTGCTATTGGCATTGCAAATAGAATTCCCAAAAAAATAAATATACCATATTCTCGAAACACCAAGCATATCTGAGCATCATTTTCTCTGAAGAAGCTGGTATTTTTTCCTAACATGGCTAGTATAATGTAATATGCGTCTTTTACAGATTTTGAGTTAAAAATTACCCATTGAAAGTTTACAATCAATAAAGTACAAATCTGCCAAATGATTTTTAGAACCCAATTTCTCTGAACTGGTTTTATAATAAACTTTTCCAATATAAGAAATATAAAGTATATAAGCCCCCATATGATAAAAGTAAAATTTGCACCATGCCATATTCCGGTTAACAGCCATATTACAAGTAAATTTATAATTTGCCGATATGCCCCCTTTTTTGATCCGCCAAGAGGTATATACACATAGTCACGAAACCATTTAGATAACGAAATATGCCATCGACGCCAAAAGTCTGTGATTGATCTGGCAGTATAAGGATAATTAAAATTCTCCTCGTAATCAAAACCAAACATTTTCCCAAGCCCTATCGCCATATCTGAGTATCCCGAAAAATCATAAAATATTTGTAATGAATAGCACAAAGTGCCTATCCACAAATATAATGCAGACACATTTGTGTAATCTGATATTGAGAATACCTGCTCCGCGACAATAGACAAATTATTTGCAATAATAACTTTTTTTGCAAAACCGCAAATAAAACGTTTCGTTCCATATCCAAATTTTTCAATGCTGATAGCTCTTTGTTTTATTTGTTCTACAACAGAATTATATCGAATAATTGGTCCGGCAATAAGCTGTGGGAAAAAAATTATATATAATGCTAAAAAAAAGGGATTTTTTTGTGCCTTTGTACTTCCACGATAAACATCTATGATATAGGACAATGCCTGAAATGTAAAAAAAGAAATTCCTATAGGTAATGTCATATTTTGAATAGGAATATCAGTGTGACAGATCGTATTAATATTTTTTATTGTAAAGTCCCAGTATTTGTAAAGGAATAGTATTCCCAAATTAATAAAAATGGACAAAAACATCCACATATTTTTCAGGACTATATTTTTGTTATTATCAATTATAATGGCAAATATATAATTTGCTATTATCAACAATACCATTATTGAAACAAATTTGGGTTCACCATATGCATAAAATCCTAAACTTGCTATAAGTAAAATATAGTTTCTATAGCTCGATTTTGATATAAAATATAATCCAAGAAGAATAGGTAGAAAAAAGAATGTAAAATAAATACTTGAAAATATCAATTATTTGACAATACCTCCTATATACTCAGCAATCTCCCGATCCATTTCCTTCGCTGTTTCCGAATAATCATTTTTCTCTGCACACCGCAGCCATACCTTTGAAAACCTTACGGTCTGTTCCACCGCCTGATCCATATGCCAGTGTGGTTTCCAGTGAAAGGTACGCTTCATCCTTGACGTGTCAAGCTTCAGAAAGTCCGCCTCATGCGGCGCTCCCGGCTCTGCCACACTGCGCCAGCCGGCATGCGGAAATCCATCTGGAAATATCTGCGTTCCGTCTCCCTGCGTATCTGTACCGCAGTCTGCAGAGAACAGACGGTTCCATTTTTCACAGAACAGCTCCACGAGCTCTCCTGTCGTGATACAATCACAGTCATCCGGCCCCACATTGTAATACCCGGCAAAGGTACGGTCCTCATACTGGGCCTTTGCGATCATCAGATACGCAAACAGCGGCTCCAGCACATGCTGGTACGGGCGGATGGAATACGGATTGCGCACGGTAATCTCCGCCGTGTCCGCTTTGTTCTGAAAAGCATGCTGTACGGCCCGGACACAGTCCGGGATGATCCGGTCCTTTGCAAAATCACCGCCGCCGATGACATTTCCGGCCCGGGCAGTGGAAATCCTCACCGCGTGTTCATTTCCCTCAAAAAAGCTGCTCCGGTAGGCATGCGTCACCAGCTCGGAACAGCTCTTGGAATTCGAATACGGGTCAAATCCGTCCAGCGGATCATTTTCCCGGTAGCCGTATTCCCATTCATTATTTTTATAAACCTTATCGGTCGTAACATTCAGGAAAGACTGCACGCCTTTCCACGTGCCGTCATTTAATTCCTGCCCCGGTTCCGAGAGACGGATGCATTCCAGGATGTTTACGGTGCCCATCACGTTTGTGCTGTAGGTGCCGACCGGATCGCGGTAGCTGTCCCGGACGATGGGCTGGGCAGCCAGGTGGAAGACGATGTCGGGACGGAAGGAGGCAAAAACGGATTTCAGATGATACAGATCACGGATATCGCCGGTGACGGAGTTTTCTGCCATGATGTCTGCAAGGCCGGTGATCGTAAACAGATTCGGATCCGTCGGCGGCTCTGAAGCGTAACCGCAGACACAGGCTCCTGCATTTAAAAGGATCCTGGTCAGCCAGGCACCCTTGAAGCCGGTGTGGCCGGTGATGAGGATGCGTTTATTCCGATAAAAATTTAACAGTTCTTTATAATCTGCTGATGAATGATACATGTTTTATTTTCCCTGGTAAGATAACCTGTCTGTATAATGTCATTCTGAAAATCATATCCGCATAGGATTTCTTTCATATTCCGCAATCCCTGAAAAACCCAGATCCCGCTGTGAGTGAATGGCTGCTTCTTTATCAACCGGCCAGGAAATTCCAATCTCTGGATCATCAAAAATGATTCCCGTATCGGTCTCTTTGTCATACTTTCCGTCACACTGATAGAGCACAGTGCTGTTGTCCTCAAGAGCCGCAAAGCCGTGTCCGAATCCGCGTGGAACATAGATGCTTTTATGATTTTCCTGACTCAGCTCGACAGCCGTCCATTTTTTGTAAGTTGTACCTGTCATTCTTAAATCCACGATAACATCCCATATCCGCCCTGACAGGACCGTAACGAGTTTTGCCTGCGGGCAGGACAGCTGGAAATGGATCCCGCGGATTACATTTTTTGCAGATACAGAGACAAACGTCTCGTTTAATTCAAAAGGGATTCCGTTTTCCCTGAAAATATCTTTTTCCAGACATTTCTGAAAACTTCCTCTGTTATCACCCGAATAGCAGTTCTGTATGATAAAAGCGCCCTCCGGCTGTAATGGTGAAAAAACAAATCCTGTGTTCATTCCCCGCACTCCTTCATCCACTCCAGTGTCCTTTTTATTCCTTCCCGGAATGAGATTTCCGGTATCACACCGGTATCATTCTTTACTGCAGTCACATCGAATTCTCTGTATGTCAGTGAAACTCCGGTAAAGGGTATTTCGCCAAGTCCCGGCTCCGCCTCCGGATCTGCCTGATCTCTCATTTCCAGCAGGAATTCCTTCAGCGGACGCGGATTCAGACTTCCGATATAATAGGTACGGTTGGTGAGTCCTTTTTCACCGATCGCCCGGAACATCCTGACGGCATCCGTTATATATACAAAATCATAGAGCTGTTCCCCCGCCGAAAAGGAACAGTGTTCATGATTCAGCATTTTCCGGAGACTCGTGCTGATCAGCCTCGGACTTTTTTCACCCGGACCATAAATATTGGAAATCACGGCGCGGATATAGTCAGTCCCGTAATGTCCTGCCAGGGTACGAAGCATGAAATCTGCTGACAGCTTGGCGCTGGAATAAAGTGTGTTTATACCCGGTGTTTCATCCGTATCCATGAGCGCCATGATTTCATATTCCATAATACTCGATGCGAATACAAACCGTCCGCAGCCGATCCTTTTACACATCTGCAGCGTTTCACAGGCATATCTGACATTGTCCAGCTGTATGTCTGTATTTCCTCTTAAATCTCCCGCACTCCCGATCCATGCCAGATGATAAAACACATCAGCATCCCTGTCCGGTATCACCTGATCCAGGTCCTTAAACTGTGCCAGGTCAGAAAAAACAATCCGTACATTTTCCAGGCCTGCAATGGAATCATAATTTTCATTTTCATTTCTCACGATCGCAATCGTTTCTGTTCCGTGTTCAGACAGTTCCCTGCACAGGGCTGTTCCGATAAAACCGTTTGCTCCTGATACAATTGCCTTTTTCACTTTTTTACCGCCTCTGTGATCACTTCTGCCATATAATCCAGCATATCGTCTGTCATTCCCGGATAAACCCCCACCCAAAATGTATGATTCATAATATAATCCGTCTGATCAAGCCCGCCTGCAACCCGGTAAGCACCGGTTCCCCTGATCGGGTCAAATGCCGGGTGACGGATAAGATTTCCGCTGAACAGCAGTCTTGTCTGGATATTATGGTTTTCGATATATTCCGTAATCCTGTTTCTGTCCGGTCCGCTGTCCTCATTTACCGTAATTAAAAAGCCGAACCATGACGGCCGGCTGTTTTCTGCGGGTTCTGGAAGTATGATTTTATCCTTTAACGGTTCGAGGGCTCTGTGCAGTCTGTCCCAGTTCTGTCTCCGGCGTTCCACGAATTCCGGAAATTTCTTGAGCTGCTCCACTCCGACAGCCGCCTGCAGATCCGTAACCTTCAGATTATACCCGAAATGACTGTAGGTATATTTATGGTCATAACCGAATGGAAGCTCTCCCAGCTGCCGGTCAAAGCGATGACCGCAGATCCCGTCTACACCAGACGGGCAGACACAGTCCCGTCCCCAGTCCCGGCAGGAGAGAATCAGCCGGTGCAGAAGCGGGTTATCGGTATAAACGCATCCGCCTTCCCCCATCGTCATGTGGTGCGGCGGATAAAAGGAACTGGTACCGATGTCCCCCCATGTTCCTGTATATTTTGTTTTCCCGTCTATCGTATACTGTGAACCAAGCGCATCACAGTTATCTTCCACCAGCCACAGATTATATTTTTCACAGAATGCTTTCACTGCCTTCAGGTCAAACGGGTTTCCAAGTGTGTGGGCAATCATGACCGCTTTTGTCTTCGGGCTGTATGCTTCTTCAAGTCTGTCCGTATCAATGTTATACTGTGGGATTGTCACATCCACAAAGACCGGTACGGCGCCATACTGCAGAACCGGGGCAACCGTGGTCGGGAATCCGCAGGCAACCGTAATGACCTCGTCCCCGCGCTTAATCTGCCGTTCTCCCAGTTCAGGCGCTGTCAGGACACTGAATGCGATCAGATTTGCGCTGGATCCGGAATTGACAAGATGCGCATATTTTACCCCGATCCACCGGGCAAACTCTTTTTCAAACTCATCACTGAACCGGCCTGTCGTGAGCCAGAAATCGAGCACTGCATCCGTGAGACTCTGCATCTCCTTTTCATCAAATACACGTGATGCATATGCAATACGATCCCCGGGCTGAAACGCTTTTCTGTTCTTTTTAAATCTGTAGTAATATTCCGCTACAAGATTCCTGATCTCTTCTCTCGCTTCCTGTTCGTTTTTCCAGTCAGACATTTCAATCTTCCTTTGCTTATATATATTCAGTCGGAATCTGTTTCCCATTTCATCCAGGGTGCACGTTTTTCCTGTATCATCAGTTCCAGTTTTTCCATTTCTCTTCTGGTATCCATACACTGCCAGAAACCGTCATGCCGGTATGCTGCCAGTTCCCCGCGCTCCGCCAGCTGTTCCATCGGATCCTTTTCAAAAACAGTATCATCACCTTCAATATAGTCGAAAATCTGGGGATTCAGCACCATAAAACCACCATTTATTCTTGTGCTGTCGTCGGTGCTCTTTTCCCTGAATGACCGGATCAGACCATCATTTCCCACCTCAAGAACGCCTTTATTCTGTTCCTTAATCACCGCTGTTATTGTGACAGTCCGTCCTTTTGCCTGGTGGAATTTTATCAGTTCGTTAATATCCACATCACAGACTCCGTCTCCATATGTCAGCATAAATGTTTCGTTTCCGATATATTTCTGTATACGCCTGATACGGCCGCCTGTCATGGTATCCAGGCCCGTATCCACCACAGTGACCTTCCATGGCTCGCAGTGCTGATCATGTATTGTGATTTCATCTGTCCCGTTCTGAAAATCGAATGTAACATCGGAATTGTGCAGAAAATAATCTGCAAACCATTCCTTGATTACATGCTGTTTGTATCCGGCACATATGATAAAGTCATGACATCCGTAGTAAAAGTATATTTTCATAATATGCCAAAGCAGAGGTTTGCCGCCTATTTCTATCATGGGTTTGGGTCTCAGATGTGATTCTTCTGAAATCCGTGTACCGTATCCTCCTGCAAGAATTACTACTTTCATTTTTCCTCTTTCTGCGCACTATCCGTTTTTAAATGCATGTGATTCACTGGAAAGTAACCGGTAATACCATGAATTGACCCAGCGTCCTTCTGTCCAGTGTGTGGATTCATGCGTCGCCTCATGCACAAATCCGAGCTGCTCAAACATCTTTTTTTTCTTCTCGTCTATATCATAAATTTCAGACCACAATCTGTGGAGATTCAGTTCCTGAAATCCGTAATCGATCAGAGTCTTTCCGGCATCCACCGCATAGTCATCGTCGATATACAGATTATCCCTGCCAATATAAATTGAAAAATCTGCACATCGATTCAGCCAGTCTATATAGCAGAGTCCGCATGCACCAATTAACTCTCCCGTTTCAGACTCCACAATCGAAAACATCCGTGTGTGCTCGTCCTCTAAAACTTTACTTATATACCATCGTTCCTGGTTTTCTATACCAAGCTCCCGGTATTCCCGGAAAAAAATTCTGTATTCCGGCTGATTTCTCCACTCAAGCAGTCTGGGTAAATCTGTCCTCTCCACTGCTCTGAGACCTGTTATTTTCCCTTTTAGCATTGTACGTCACTCCAGTTCTGACTGCTTCAGATAATCTCCTTTTTCTTTATCAGCAATCAGCCTTTTTCCCACTATATTATTCTTCTGATATGGAAATATGGCATCCGATGGCGCAGGCCTTAATTCCTCCAGCATATCTGCCGTAAGAACTGTTCCGGCCTTCAGATCTGTTTTTGCCCTGACTGATCTCCGCTGCAGAACGACAGTTTCCTTCTCGTTTGTTTCCACTGTCTTAATTCCTGTACCAAGTGCGAATTCCAGTTCTCTTGAACGTTCCACCATCTCTTTCCATGTTTTAGGGTTCATGGAAAAAGCATGATCTGGTCCGGTCTGATTATTGTCAGCAGTAAAATGTTTTTCGATTACTCTTGCACCCAGCGCAATCGCTCCCAGCACTGTGGCATGCCCGGGAGTATGATCGGACAGTCCCAGTACCATGTTGGGATAACGAACCGCATAAGTTTTCAGTACATTCAGGTTAATGTAGCGGAAATTCTGCAGGTCTCCTGTATAGTTCGTATTGCACTGCATCAGTATGATATCAGGATTGTACTTCAGTACTCCATCAACTGCCCGCTCGACTTCCTGCATATCGGACGCTCCGGTTGCCAGCATAACAGGTTTGTTCCGCTGTGCCACAAATTCAATAAATTCTATCCACGTCACATCTCCTGATCCTATTTTATAAGCGGGAATGTATTTATCTAGCGCTTCAATTGCTTCGAAATCATAAGGAGCAGTAAAGTAGTCAATTTCTGCCTGAGCAGCTTCCTTTGCAAGAATCTCATTCCAGTCACGATTGAATTCTGCATCTTTGTATGTCTCATAGACACTTTTTTCCCATTTCGCCTGATGACCAGACTGGGCTCCCAAATGTCTGAACCCGTAATCACTGACTATTTTATCTGCCAGGAAATGCTGAAACTTTACTGCATCTGCCCCGGCTTCCTTCGCAAGCCATATTAATTCTTTCGCTGTGGAAAGATCACCATTATGGTTCGCTGCTATGTCAGCTACAAAGTATACTGGTGAACTGATATCAATTGTATGCTGACCGATACGGATTGTGGAATTATATTTCATGATGTTCCTTCCTTTTTAAATAATCTGACTTTATACTTTGTACCGTCTCTTCCAGTGACGGCATCCTGTATCCCAGCAGAGTCTCAATCTTTTTCGTATCCAGGCCCAACGAATCCGCCCGGTTCGACCTGCTGATATCATGGACGCTTCCTGTTGTGTGCGGAGGGATAAATCCAAACAATTCCTTTGCCAGGGTAATGATAAAATCCTTTTTGCTGGATACATAGGAAGCTCCAAGATTGTATATTCCGACAGGCTTTTTCTTCAATATATCTGTCAAAATTCTGGCAAAGTCCGGCGAATTAATGGATGACGTATAAAAATCATCATATAATTCCAGTTTATCCTCGTTTTCAATTGCATGAATGACCCATTCTATAAATGTATCTGCTCCTTTTCCACGAAATCCGATAACATTCGTTCTTAAAACAAGGGTATTCGGATACAGTAATGAAAAACATTCTCCGGCATACTTGCTCCTCGCATACTCATTTACCAGAATCATGGGATCAGTTTCTTTATGCCTGCCATTGTGATCGCCTGAATAATAATGATCCGTTGATACCTGCACGAAATATGCATGATATTTTTTACAGTAGTCAGCAAGAATCCCGGGCAGCCTTCCGTTTAAACGATATGCCATATCAGGATTACTTTCGCATCCGTCTATACTGATCAGACCCGAAGCATTGATTACAATCCCGGGTTTTGCTTCTGTAAAACATATTTCCACATTTTTATCATCAAGTAAATCAACAGAAAAATCTTTGCTGGATCTGCTTGCTCCAATTACATTTTCACCGTTATCTTCCAGGCGCTTCCGGACTGCCTGCCCCAGCATTCCAGTATCACCAATTAGTAATACAGTATTATTCTTATTTGTCATGTTTTCTAACCATCAGCTTATATTTCAATTCAGCAATTTCCCAGTCTGTAATATTATCAATATCCTGTACTTCCAGTTCATTAATATAGAATGGGAGAGTCTTTGTTAATACAAGATCATGCTGTTCCACAAATTTTTCTGTTTTGAAAAAGTAAAACTGACCGCAGTCGTGATAGATTGGATCCAAATCCTGACTTCTTGTATAACGATTTTCTATATACTGAAAAACAACATAGTCGCCGTTTTTTATTACCGCACGCTGTGGCGGATAACTGAACTGTACGACCGGCAGTACAGAATCCGTATCATTTTCTGTCAGCATCTGATATGCCCTGATCAGCTTCTCGGGCGTTACAAAAGGTGCCGTCGGATAAATGCACGCAAAATATTCAAATGTTTTTCCGCGTTTCTTATATTCAGATATTACTTCGTCTAAAACATCGGATGTAGTCGCGAAATCATTACTTGTTTCTGCACTTCTCATAAAAGGAACGCTGGCACCATATCGTTTTGCAATTTCTGCAATCTCCTCATCATCGGTTGATACCATAACCTCATCAAACAAACCGCTTTCAAGCGCTGCTTTTATGGAATATGAGATGATTGGTTCACCACAAAAATTTTTAATATTTTTCCGTGGAATGCGTTTGCTTCCTCCTCTTGCTGTAATTACCGCTAATTTCATATTTTATCTCCCTTCTGTATAAGTTGTTTCTATGATATCAGTAAGCATTCTGACACATCTGTCTGTGGAATTTCCATCCAGCCATTCCGGACCTTCTATGTCCTTTCTGACTGTATTGCCATCTTTAAGCAGGTGCTCCAGATCCTCTTTTGTATAGATTCCTTCCGTGATACCAAGCTTATTGGTAATACACATATCATCTGACTTCAAATGAGGCTGGTAACTGATTACTGATGCGCCCATTAACCAGCACTGAAGAAGTGCCACAGAATATGTGCTGATTATGATCTTATATTTTGAGACAAGATCTTCCATCTGGCCTTCGGCAGAAAAGCAGCTGTATTGTTTTTTATATTGAATGGTATCTTTGGGATGAAATTTAATGGAGAATGGAATATCCATACGTCTGCATATATTTATAATATCTTCTGTAGCTTCAAACTCGGTATAGCCCAGTTTTTTACCATAAAGCTCTGAAACAGGAGATGACAGAAAAACAATACCGGCTGCCCGGCTCAGATTGATTTTTTTATGAATAAAATAATCCAGTCCGGGATGTCCTGCGATACGGATGATGGAAGGGTTCACGCCTTCTTTCACTGCCTCATTCTCTGCGGTTTCATCCATCATAAAATAGTAATCAGGAAAAACCACAGTACCATCCTGAGCCCTAAATCTCAAGACGTAATTATTCCAGTAATCCAGGATAGATACAGTCTTTATTCCCTTTTCCCTGCATAAAATAACAGCGTTTCGTTCCGAATCGTTTTTCCATCCTGTTCCTGTTACTAAGATATCTCCTTTTTGAAGAAAGGAATCCACAAAAGGTAATAAATCATTTTTCTCACAGCTGTATTCTGGCGATTTAAATGAAGCCGGCTCCATTAACAGGAGCCGGCATTCCTTTATTTCCTTTTTCATTTTTGAGTAAACCGGAAAAATAACATCATATCCACCGGGATCAGTGGCAGTAAACAGGATTTTCATATCCATCAGTCCCCAAGCCCTGACAACTCGTCCTGGGCACTTCTTACTTTTTCCAGCGCTTCGACAAAATCATCAATATCATTTTCGGTATATGGCAGTCTGCACACATCTGCCGTTACCAGCTCCTCATAGTGCATTCTTTCCACAACCGGACACAAACCTTTCTGATATTCCTGCGTCAGTTTATCCACCATACTGAACGGGAAAGTGGATTTTTCGTTTATAATATGTTTATGTCTGTAGAGATTCATAAGATATATCGGTTTCACATATCCAACGCCTAAAGGAAACCCTTCTGCCGAAACAGCATCTGCAAACAACTTTCTGCTTATTTTCCACTCATTCCTGTCGAATTTTATAGGGTATAAATAATAAGAATGCGTATAGCCTTCTGGCAGAAACACGCCTGTCAGCCCCCTGATTTCCTTTAAGGCTTTTGACAGCCGGGCTGCAAGCATTCTTCTGCTTTCAAGAAACAGATCCAGTTTTTTCAGCTGTTCAATTCCTATTGCTGCGTGTAATTCACTCATTCTGTAATTGTTTCCAAGCACCGCTGTTTCCATATCATTCAGCTCGTCCAGCGCGACTTCACCATGATTACGAATAAGCTGGCATCTCCATGCCAGCTCGTCAGAATCAGTGACTAAAACACCACCTTCTCCGCTCTGAATGATCTTATGATAATTAAGGCTGAAAATACCAATATCACCTATGGTACCTGCCTCTGTCCCGTTCACTGTTGCTCCCGGCGCCTGCGCATTATCCTCAATAAGCAGCAGCCCGTATTTATCTGCTATTGCCCTGATTTCCTTTAAATATCCTGGAAACCCAAAAATATTCACGGTCAGAATCGCCTTTGTCCTTGGAGTGATCCAGCGCTCTATAAGACTCGGATTCATTGTATATGTATTTTCATCAATATCAACGAAAACAGGAATACCACCATTCATAAGTATTGCGCTGGCAGATGCAACCATAGTGTATGGCGAAACCAGCACTTCATCCCCAGGCCCGATTCCACAAGCCGCAACAGCTGTGTGCAGTGCTGTTGTCGCTGAATTGACGGAAATCGCATGTTTAGAATGAAATCTTTCTGCAAAAGCGGCTTCCAGCTCTTTTACTTTTCTTCCACCTAAAAACTTATCTCCGGAATTCGCCAGGAAATCTGACAGAACACCTGTATCCATAACTTCAAGTACAGCTTCTTTCTCCTCTTTTCCCATGGTTCCAACCCATGGTATAGCCTTTTCCCTGACCGGCTTCCCGCCCAGAATTGCACATTTACTCATACGTCAGTTCCTCCATTTCATGTGTAATATATGATTTTTCTAATGCCTCGGCAATATAAAGCGGACAAATCGCATCTTCCATAGCACAGTACGGCTCATCCGTTTTCTGCAGACTTCTTTCTATATTCGCAATTGCATTCCTCATCCCTGAGTCTGAAAGCAGCCCACTGATCTGGTCGATTGGTTTCAGTTCCCGAAATGCACTGTATAAATGGTGGTGATCCGTTTTATAGTAAATAACCGTGTCACCACAATCCCTTACTTCTATTTTCCCATCTGAAAAGAACAGGTCGTATTCAAACAGGTAATAGTTGCGATCATCCATTGCTTCCGCAAATCCGCTTACATTGTTTCCAAGTTCAAAATAAAATGAAAAAGACCGTTCCGGCACAGCAGAAGTAGGTGTTTCACTCAGAACCTTTACACGTCTGATTCTGTCTCCTGTCCACATATGTATCAGATCAAACATATGTGACCCTGTGTTAAATATACCTCTTGTATATCTTACATGTATCTTCAGAAGCTTTCCGAACTGTTCAGAACGTATCATATCGATAATCTTTCTTAATCCGGTATTCCATCTTCTTGTTATATTCGGGATAATAACCTGTCTTTTCCCTGTCATGAGATTCTTTAACTCTCTGGCTTCTTCCGTACTGTTAACAAGCGGTTTTTCACAAAAATAGATCGATCCGATATCCCGGTCTGCCAAAAACTTTAGTATTTCAAAATGCGTGTCAGGAGGTGTGCATATGCTGATCACATCTGCAGATACGAATGCCTCTTTGGTAAAGGCTTCCTCTAAAGTTTTAAAGAATAATGTATCTTTGGAAAATTTTCTTAACAGCGTTTCTTTGGAAGAATCACTTTCGACTACTCCTGTCAATTCGAAAACATTATTTTCACAATATCCCATAACATGAGAAGAAGGATGGGGCCGCAGGCTGTCAAAATCATACATCATTCCGATGTTTCCGATACCGATCACTACAGCTTTGAACTTTTTATTTTTCATATTCCTCAATCCGATCTATGTATATTTCATTCATTTTCGAAGCTACAACTGCATTCTCTTTTGTAAGGCAGGCTATCCCGTTCAAAACAGGATATGAAAGCATTGCATATTTTGAATAATAGGCATTACCAATAAGTTCAATATCTGTCCGGGTTATTGGACAGCATAAAGGATCCTGTACAGCAGTTTTCGCCATTTTTTTTTATCATTAGTACTGCCGCTGGATTTAAAGGATTAATGTCTTCGCCAAACAACTCATATTTTACAACATTCAGTCCCATTTCATCTGCTGTTGCTGGTAACCCTTTTACATATCCCAAACGCTCCATACGTTTCTTTGCATTATCTCCACCAAGTTCGTATGAAGGTTCAATTAAAATAAGATATCCCTTTGTAATTCTGTATAGCTCTGTTAATAACGTCTTTTCCCGTCCACCCATTCCATAGATTCCCTGCATGGTATAAACGATATCTATAGAATTATCCTTAAATGGAAGCTGAAAAAAATCTCCCACAATAAAATCTGCATCAATGTTTTCAGGTATTTTTCCCCTGGAATATCTTTGAGCAACAAATGATCTTGACCAGGAAATATCCACACCCCTGGCCCATGAATATTTGCACTCCTTATCACTGATTATTCCGGTTAAATTCAGGCCTTCTCCAGATCCACACTCAACAATACTGGCAGCATCATATCCCGTTTCTTTGATATAACTTTTAATTTTTTCTACAACGCGATTTTCCAACTCAGGGTTCTGCTCATATCTTCGGATATCTTCTCCAGCCCTTAGGTCATAACTGATCATCTCATCCTCGACGGATGTATCTTCCATATGATTTTTTGTAAGGTATTGGATAATATTTTCGCCCTGACCCAGCAAACTGTTAAGTTTGTTTAAATTTGCCTTTTTATTCATCTATATTCCTCTTAATTATTAATTGAATATCAGTATATATAATGACGTATTAATGGTTAAAAAACGGAGCCCCTTTTTTTTATTCGATATATTTCACATATTCCCATCCCCATTCCTAAAGCCCATCTCAAAACAGGGAAATCTTTTAATAAATAAAATCCAATACAACTGGCTCCAACTAAAATAATTACTGGCAAAAAGAATTCGAATTTCAAATGATATATTTTACCTTTAATATTATTTGCAATTATGAAATGAAAAACGAAAAGTAGGCCATAAGAAATCGCAGTTGATATTGCTGCACCATACATGCCATTTGATGGAATTAATACAACATTTAAAACAATATTTAACATTGCTGCTCCTGCTGTTCCAAAAGCAACAGCTTTTGCTTTTTTGTAATATAATTCATAACTTATTGGGAACTGATACATGATGGTAAAAGAAATACCTGCTACGATGAAAGGAATAATATTCATCCCATCCCAAAACTCTTCATTGGCAAACCAATGGCTTACTTCCCTGGAAAGCAAAAGAAATCCAACTATCAGCACAGAAAATAATTCTAATAAATTCTGACATTTATTGTTCATTTCAAAAGTTTTTTCACAGTTAATATCTTCATAATAAAAAGGAACCCATGAATTACACAACGTGTTCATCAGAATCATTAACACTGAAGAAAAAGTATAAAAGAAACTATATATGCCTATTTCAGATGATGGGATACTCATATGTTCCATCATCAGCCTGTCAGATTGTGATAAAATATTATGAGCTAAACTATGAAATATGATAGGAATGCCATAACTTAGACCATACCTTATATATTCCCTTTTTATACATATATGTGCTCCTTTTAGCATTATAATAGAAAGTATAATGGCACATATCAATGTTGGAATTATAACACCGTATACTCTTCCTAAATAGCGATTGTCAAAATTAAAGTGTAATATTAAATAAATTGAAAAGCCAACTGTACTCAGGGTCAATAAAACTGATAATATTAGATTAGCTCCTGCTTTTTTTTCATATATAAAAACTGTATTTGCAAAATTGATAATACTTTGGCTTAAAGCAGTTAAAAGTAGTACTCCGGTAAGATTATTGTTGCAATCTGTATTTCCTGAAACATAAATCGATATTATGTTTAATACAAACAACAACCCGATTCCAGTACTGATAATAAATATTAAAATGCTATTTCTAAATTCAATATATTTTTCACCAAAATAATAAATCCCGGTTCCGATCGAACTACCAACGCCAAAACCAATGATAGAGACTAAAATTGTTACTCTTGAATTATATACTGAAAACAAACCATACTGTTCTGCACCCAAAAGGCGTGTAAAAAGTGGAATTGTGAAAAAGGATACCCCTTGTAAAAATAAAGTACTAATTACGTTTAAAAGTGTGATCCTGTTAATATTTTTCATGATGATAGATTAATGCAAATCCAAATCCGTATTTAATTTCTTTCTCAATTGTCTGACATCCAGCCATTCCGTATTTGTCCCGGAACAATATTCAAACTCCGGTAAGACAGGCTTTCCGCCAGAAATAATATTTTTCTCCCCCCACCAGTTATAATGTGGATAAATAATAAAATGCTTTTCGTATTCATATGTGAGAGGAGAGTCCTCGGTCGTTATCATCACTTCATGTAATTTTTCACCTTCGCGTATTCCAATTTCCGGTTTCCTACAGCCGGGAAGCATTGCTTCAGCTAAATCTGTTATTTTAAAGGAGGGTATTTTGGATATAAATGTTTCACCGCCATGCATTTCTTCTAAGGCTTTAATGACAAGTTCTACTCCTTGTTCCAAACTGATCCAAAATCGTGTCATTCTGCTATCCGTAATAGGAAGCTCTGCTCCACCATTATTAATAATGTTTTGAAAAAATGGAATCACACTGCCTCTGCTTCCTGCTACATTACCGTATCTTACTACTGAAAATTTTGTTCCATAGTCACCACTGTATGAATTAGCAGCACAAAACAGTTTGTCAGATACCAGCTTTGTGCCTCCATATAGATTTACAGGATTTACAGCTTTATCTGTACTTAATGCTACTACCTTACTTACATGTTTTTCTAATGATGCATTAATAACATTTATTGCACCATTGATATTTGTTTTAATTGCTTCTATGGGGTTATATTCACACGCAGGAACCTGTTTTAATGCTGCAGCATGAATAACATAGTCAACACCATTCATTGCCATTTTCAGGCGTTCACCGTCTCGAACGTCCCCAATAAAAAAACGAAGTATATGCTTATATTCTTTATATTCATTACTCATTATAAATTGTTTGTATTCGTCCCGACTATAGATAATGATTTTATTCGGTGTAAAACGCTTTAACACATGATCTACAAAGTGATGGCCAAATGATCCTGTTCCGCCAGTTATCAAAATTGTTTTTCCGTTAATCATCTCGTTCTCCTTTTAATTTAAAGAATTTTTTAAAATCTGGTATCTCAAACTGGAATCTGATAATGTGCTTTCCTTTAAAAAATACAGATATTTTAAAGTCGCACGATCCACTTTATCTTTTTCTATGCTATAGCCAGCCAATTTCAATACTTCTTTTGCGCACATCAATATCTCTTTTATTTCATCAACACTTTTAATGCAGTCTCCTCCCCAATAATAGTTATATAACTCCTTTTGTAATTTTATCTGTTCTTCACTGAATTTAAAATTGTCTGTATAAAATGCCTTTATAAATTTTGCGGTATTTGTTTTTAATAAGTCGTCATTAAATCGGCATTCTCTTTTCTCAAGGTATACCGTTTTTCCCATATAATAGCAAAAGCCCAGGTTTGTTCCTACTTCATCCATAATCGCCGCGTCACATAATGAAATTATTGTTTTTAATCGCCTGATAAAATGCGAATCTCCTCTGAATCCCGCTGAAACAATATGTGCTCCCCTTTCTTTGTATTTATCAAAAATTGCATCATTTACATCAAACCAATATGCACAAACAAGAATAGTATCAAATTTTTTAGCATATTTAGAATATACGATATCCATCAAAACATTTTCTGAACCTTTTCCATTTAGCTCATTTTCGCACTTATGAAATGGAAATACTAATAATGTTTTTCCTAACGATTTTTTGAAGTTTCTTTCCTTTTCTTCATCATAATATTTTTCTGCATAATGGATATATGGCCCTATAGAAAAATACATTCTTTTTGGCGCAATTTGATGTATTTCTTTTCGTCGATAATCACTGTGAGAACAGTAGCATAGTGAATCAGGAGAAAAGAAATCCCTATTACTATCAATATTAGCCATTCCATGTTCCATATTTGAAAATACTGGAAAAACGAACTCCTTTTTATCTACTCCCGAATAATTTATAAGAGAATCATAATAGCCGTAGAAATAAGATGGTTGTGAGTAGCGATAAAGAAAAATCGGTTTTTTTTGACTAAAAACCGGTTGTATCACCTGCTTAAATCTTTCATAATCTAAAATAGAATCTATCGATTCTATATCCAAAAGCAATTTGTTATAATTTCGATTATCAATAAAATGATGAATGCGGCAAATAAAATCATATATTTTTACTTGATTAATAATGTTTTTTTTAATATTCATATTCTTTCATTAAAAATATTTGCGTCTAAGCTTTACAATAGTGTTCAATATAAGGCCATACATATTAGTCTTTATCAATAAATATTTTATCTTTTCTGTCGTTGTTCTGAGAAATTTTCTGTATTTTCTTAGTTCTTTTTTGTACTCGGATAGTTTCTGCTTATACAATTTTTTTTCTTTATTATTTAAAGCCAAAATTCTTGAACTTACACTAATTAACGTATTGGCATAATACGTTTGTGCATAACCAACTAACGCAGGATGTTTTTCTCTCATATAGCAGATCATATCTTTTGCATAATCTACAATAACAAGATTTTTTATACTATATGGAGCCGTGGTTATACTGTTCGACCTGTGTCTGTAATAATAAAAACTTTCATTTATAAATTCCACCTGGTGTGCGTGATCGAATATATTATAGATAACAGCAATATCTTCTGATATTTTTCCTACTGGAAACTGAATATTTTCAAACATAGACCGTTTAAATAATTTATTGCAAACTGATGGTCCGCAATTTGTTCCGATCATTAATCTTTTTAAAGCTTCTTCTGTATTTACGATCTCTGCAGACTGTGGAAGATACAAAGTATTTCTTTTATTTTCATATAGTTCAATCATTCCAAAACAGATAATGTCGGCATGATTTTGTTTTATTTTAAATTAAAATGGTTGATTATCTCAAAAAAGCCTTGATTTACGGGCATACAAGCAGGAT